>CACWLP010000001.1 GCA_902761755.1 uncultured Eubacteriales bacterium
GCCGCCTCCCGGGGTGGTCTGTTTGTCGTACTCTTTTTCTCCTCTCTTTTTCTGCAAATTTTTGTCTTCAGGGGCTTGACTTTTTATTCGCAGACTTGAATCATCAAAGCAAAAGGGCGGGGGATCTGCTCCCCCTGCCCATCATACCACAATCAGCGCGGCCTTGCAACTGCGTCACCGGGTGCTTTCCCGGGGCTTTACCGCCGTCACGTGCCACCGGTCGTCCCCCGTCCGGGGCGGGGACAAACGCATCCGGCCGAAGAAGGCGATCTGGCAGAAGCCCGCCTCCTTCAGCAGCTTTCTCAGCTCCGCCCGTCCGTAAGCCCGCTGGGTCTGCGCTTCCTCCAGGCGGTCGTACGCCCCGTCCGGACGCCGGACGAACAGGGAAAGCGCCATTTGTACGCAGGCGGTCTTCTCCTGCCAGCGGTTGCGCCAGATATAGGAGATTTTCCCGTCGTCGGAAAACAGCGTATTGTTCCCCAGGGTGTTTTTCAGCTTTTCCGGGGTGGATACGTCGAAGATCAGCGCGCCGCCGGGCCGCAGCGCCGCAAACGCCGCGGCGAAAAACTGCTCCGCCCGCTCCGGCGAGGTGAGGTAATTCACCCCGTCGCAGGTGGCGATCACGCAGTCCGCCCGGCGGGGCAGGCGCATTTGACACATGTCCATCCGCACAAAGGGGATATCCAGCCCGTTAGCCCGGGCTTTTTTCATGGCCTCCTCCAGCATGTCGGCAGACAGGTCGATCCCCGTCATGCGGTAGCCCATCCGGGCCAGGGGCACGGTAAGGCTCCCGGTGCCGCAGGCGCACTCGGCGCACCTGGCGCCCTCGGGCACGCCGCAGCGCCGCATCAGCGCCCGGTAATGCCCGGCCCATTGGGCGTAGGGCACCTCCCGCATCAATTCGTCGTAGACGTGGGCGAACTGGGTATACATGCTTCTTCCTTCCGGCGCCGCTTCCGGGCGCCCACCACTCCGCCGATGCGCCCGCTTTCCGCAGTGCTGAGCCCCGCCCAGCCCACGCTTTCCAGCCTGGGCAGCAAGCCCAGGTCCCGGGCCACCTCGTATTTCAGCCGTTCTTCCTTGGTCAGCGTCCGCATCCCATCGCCCCCTCCGGTTTCAAGGATGCCCCGCCGTCGCGTCTTCATTCGCTCCGGGTTTCTTCCGCAGTTTCGTCCTCGTCGTCGTCTTCATCCGGCTCGGCCAGGCCGCGGTTCACCTTCACCCCCGCCAGCCTGGGATTGATGAACCGGTCGAACACCGCGTTGGTGTAGCTGGCCATCACGAACCGGGACAGGGCGTACCCCAGCAGGGCATAATAGATCCCCAGGATCAGCGGCGAAATGGCGATGCCCGTGAATTCAAACAGCGCCCCGGCGATCACCGCCGGCACCAGCAGCACCAGGCGGATCCCCGCGGTCTGGGGCAGGCGGCCCAGGGCCAGGATCAGGCTGTTTTTGATCAGCTGCCCGAAGGTCACCTTATACGTCACCAGCATGGGGTACATGAACGTGGCCGCCATGGCCCACACCGCCCCCAGGATCACCATCATCATCTGGGGCACCACGAACAGCAGCCCGCCGGTCTCCGCCTGCTTTCCGTAAAAATCATAGCCGACATAGAGAATGAAAGGCAGCGCGCCGGTGATGGCCGACACCCCCAGGGCCTGCTTCCAGTTGCCCTTCACCGCGTCCTTGAAATCGGCCCACATGAAAGCGTGCTCGTCCCGGGCCCAGTTCCGCGTGACGTAGGCAAGGCCCGCCTTCACCGGGCCGGTGATGGCGATGCAGGGGATCATCCACTGCAGCATCCAGAAGAAAATGGCTTCCCGGTTCTCCTGCTCAAATTTGATCAGCGCCGCCGCCTGGGACTGGGTATCGTCCCCGGCTCCGTAATCCTTCTTCAGATTCGCAGCCACCTTCGCGGCGCTTTCTTCGGTAAACTGCTCCGTCGTCGAGCCGTATGCCAGATAATTGCCGTAATTGACGTAGATCGTCCGCATATCCACAAACATGCTGAACGCCCGGCCCACCACGATCATCAGCGGGATCCACACCACGATGGCCATCAGGTTCAGGCGCATCAGGCCGGAAAAGCGCACCCGCAGCATTTCCCAGAACAGCTGCCGGCGATTCCGGGGCAGATCCTCCTTCTTGTAATCCCCTTTGCCGCTTTTCCCGTAATAATAATTGTTCATCATTCTGCCAAACATGCCAAATCCCCCGATCCTGTATGGAATCACGCCTGTATTATAGCATACCGCCGCTCAGTTGAAAACACCCGCCTCAGCCCCCGAAGGGGATCACGAAGGAAAATTCGCTGCCCTCTCCCGGCGCGCTGCGCAGATGGATGGTCACGTTCATTTTGCGCAGGATCTCCCGGGCGATGGAAAGGCCCAGGCCGCTGCCCTTTCCGCTGTGGCTGCGCTCCGCCTGGTGGAAGCGTTCGAAGGCCAGGCGACAGGTTTCCGCATCCATGCCGATGCCGTTGTCCCTTACGAAAAAGCGCACCCCCGCCGCCGTATCCTCCGCCCCCAGGGTCACGCAGCCTCCCGCCGGGGTATATTTTCTGGCGTTGTCCAGAAAAATGGTGAGCACCTGGGCCAGCCGGTCCTCGTTGGACAGGACGCAGGGCAGCGCCCCCTCGGGCAGGGCCAGGGAAAACTGCAGCTCCGCCTGCTCGAACAGGCGCCGGTCCCGCCCGTGGATCTCCTCCAGCAGCTCCCGGGGGTCCACCCGTTCCGTTTCAAAGGCCGCGGGGTTGGCCTGGAGGGAGCTGAGCTCCAGCAGATCGTTCACCAGCCGGGACAGGCGGGTGGATTCCTCCGCGATGATGCTGTAATAGCGTTCCCGGTCCTTTTCCTCCGTCACCATGCCGTCACGCAGCCCTTCCGCCAGGCCCCGGATGGAGGAAAGGGGCGTGCGCAGCTCGTGGGAAATATTGGCCACGTAATCCCGGCGGGTGCGCTCCAGGTGCTCCTCCTCCGTCACGTCCCGGATCAAGGCCACGGTGCCGCGGCTTTCCTTGCCTTCCTCCCGGGGCAGGCGGGATACCGCGCAGTGCAGCACTCTGCCGCCGTCCGGGAACCGCCGGAACCACTGCTCCTCCCGGCTGTCCTCCCGCAGCGCCGCCATCACCATGCGGTAGCTTTCCGTTTCCCCGTTCCCCAGCAGCCGCCAGGCCGCCGCGTTTTCGTGCAGGATGTTGCCGTCGCCGTCGATGGCCAGGATGCCCTCCTGCAGGCCCTCCAGGATCAGCGCCATGGTTTCCTTTTCATATTTCAGATCGCCCATGGCCCGGGCGATGGAAAGGCTCATTTCGTTGAGGGCCGCCGCGATCTCCCGGATATCCTTGCCTGGCAGATTTTCAGGCACCGCCGCCCTTTCGCCCCGGGCCACCTGGGTGGCCATCTGCCGGATGAGGGCGGAGGGCCGGGTGGCCTGCTGGGCCAGCAGGGTGTTGAGCAGAAGCACCAGCGCCGCGGCCAGCAGCATGGAAATGAACAGCCGGTTGCGGAAGGACATCGCCGCGCTGTCGAACGCCCGCAGGGTCCGGCCCGCCGCCGCATACCCCCAGGGCGTCCTTTCCGCCTTCACCAGAATCGTCACGTCGTCCTTTTTCGCCCGGACCGAATCTCCGCCCTCCGGCGGCAGCTCCTCCAGCATCCGCGTCACCGCGTCCGCCGTGAAGTAGTCCTCCGCCCCCTCCGTGCAGGCCAGCGTCCGGCGCTCCGAATCCGTCAGCAGGTAAAAGCCGTTGTCCACCGAAAGCGGCGGATTCACCATCGCGCTCAGATCCTCCCGCCCCACGTCCCCCCGGGCGTACCTTTCCAGGATCGTTTTCTCCTCCTCCAGGGCGCCGTCCAGGCTGCTCAGGTGGGCCTTGGCATAAATGTCCCCGAAAAAATAGCTGCTCAGCGCGAAAAACACCACGCTGATGCCCAGGATCGTCCAGAACATCAGCCACAGCACCCGGGAAAGGGCGGATGAGGATTTATACATCTTCCGTTACCTCGGCCTTGTAGCCCACGCCGTACACCGCCCTGATCTGGATGGAGGTGCCCTCCGGCAGCTTCCGGCGGATGCGCTTGATGCTGGTGTCCACCACCCGGGGATCGCCGCTGAAATCAAAGCCCCAGATGTTGTCCAGCAGCTGCTCCCGGGAAAACACCTGCCGGGGATGCCCCGCCATCAGGTGCAGAATCTCCACTTCCTTGGGGGACAGGAGCACCATCTCCCCCGCCACCCGCACTTCATAGCATTTCAGATCGATTTCCGTATTCCCCACGGTCAGCTTCCCCTGGTCGGGGGAGGCGAGCATCTGGTTCATCCGGCGGAAGATCACCTGGATGCGGGATACGATCTCCCGGGGAGAAAAGGGCTTCACGATGTAATCGTCCGCCCCCAGGGCGAAGCCCAGCAGCTTGTCCACCTCTTCGCCCTTGGCGGTGAGCATGATCACCGGCACCATCGAAACCGCCCGGATATCGGCGCACACCTGGGTGCCCGAGCGCCCCGGCATCATGATATCCAGGATCACCAGATCCGGCCGCATGCGCTGGAACGCCTCCATCACGTCGTCTCCCCGGAACACGGAATACACCTCGTAGTCCTCCCGGGTGAGGTAGATGCGCAGGGACTCGTGAATGCCGATTTCGTCGTCCGCGATGAGGATCAGTTTCTTTTTGTTCATGGCCGCCTCTCCTCCGTTCCGCATAATTATACCACGGCATGCGCCCGCCCCGCAAGTATTGACACGAAGCCGCCCTTTTCGCCGCGTTTGAACAATTTTCGATCAATCCGGCGCTTGTTTCGGGCCGCGGAACATGCTATAATCCTTTTTGTGTGTGATTTTTTTGTACCTGGGGGGGATGAAGGGCATGAAAATCGGGTTTGACCACGACAAATACACCGCCATGCAGTCGGAGCACATCCGCCAGCGCATCGCCCAGTTCGGGGGCAAGCTGTACCTGGAGCTGGGAGGCAAGCTGTTTGACGATTACCACGCTTCCCGGGTGCTGCCGGGCTTCCGGCCGGACAGCAAGGTCAGCATGCTGCTGAACCTGAAGGACCAGGCGGAGCTGGTGATCGCCATCAACGCCGACGACATCGAAAAGAGCAAGGTCCGGGGCGATCTGGGCATCACCTACGACGCGGACGTGCTGCGGCTCATCGACGCTTTCCGCTCCATCGGGCTGTACGTGGGCAGCGTGGTCATGACCAAATGGCAGGAGCAGCACAACGCCGTGCGCTTCAAAAAACGCCTGGAATCCCTGGGCATCCGGGTATACCGCCATTACCCCATCGAGGGCTATCCCTACAGCGTGAAGCTCATCGTTAGCGACGAGGGCTTCGGCCGCAACGAATACATCGAAACCACCCGTCCCCTGGTGCTGGTCACCGCTCCCGGCCCCGGCAGCGGCAAAATGGCCACCTGCCTCAGCCAGCTGTATCAGGACCGGGCCCGGGGCATCCAGGCCGGCTACGCCAAATTTGAAACCTTCCCCATCTGGAACCTGCCCCTCAAGCACCCCGTCAACGTGGCCTACGAAGCCGCCACCGCCGACCTGGACGACGTGAACATGATCGACCCGTTCCACCTGGAGGCGTACGGGGTCACCACCGTGAATTACAACCGGGACATCGAGATCTTCCCCGTCCTCAACGCGCTGTTTGAATACATCTACGGCCAGTCCCCCTATAAATCCCCCACGGACATGGGCGTCAACATGGCCGGGAACTGCATCATCGACGACGCGGTGTGCCGGCAGGCCGCCAGCCAGGAGATCATTCGCCGCTATTACGCCGCCCGGTGCCTGGTGCGCCAGGGCCACGCGGAAATCAGCGAAGTGGAAAAGCTGGAGCTGCTGCTGCAGAAAATGAATCTGTCCGACGACGACCGCCCCGTGGTGGGCGCAGCCCGGGCCCGGGCTGCGGAAACCGGCGCCCCCGCGCTGGCCCTCGAGCTGCCCGACGGCCGCATCGTCACCGGCAAGACCACCAACCTGCTGGGCCCCTCCGCCGCGCTGCTGCTCAACGCCCTGAAGGCCCTGGGGGGCATTGATAAAGCCCACAAGCTGATCTCCCCCTCCGTGATCGAGCCGATCCAGACCCTGAAATGCCAGTATCTGGGCAATCACAACCCCCGGCTGCATTCGGACGAGATCCTGCTGGCCCTGTCTATCTGCGCCGCCACGGACGAATCCGCGGCCCAGGCCACGGCCCAGCTGCAGAAGCTGGCGGGGTGCGAGGCCCATTCCACGGTGATCCTGGCCCCGGTGGACGAGAACATTTTCCGCCGCCTGCGGGTGAACATCACCTGCGATCCCCAGTATCAGACCCATAAGCTGTATCATCCCTGACTCCGAAGCGGCGGAGCGCTCCTGCGCGCCCCGCCCTTCTGCTTTTCCCGGCATACCGGCCCGTCGGCCGGAAAAAAAGATTGTCATACAGTATCTGTTATGGTATAATTACAAAGCACGCACAGCGGGCAGACGCTGACTGAACAGGTATGGAGGCGAGGCAATTTGTACAAACTGCTGCTTGTCACGGACCGGACGGACATCCAGGCCATGTTCCGGGATAAGATCAACTGGGCCCGGCTGGATTGCCGCGCGCCCTATTTCGCCTACGGCCCCCAGGAGGCCATCGACCTGCTGAATTCGAAAGCCATCGACGCCGTGGGCTACCGCCTGGAAAAGCAGGACGCTTTCCCCCTGACCAAGTTCCTGCGTTACGGCCGGCCCAGCCTGCCCATCTTCGAGGTCAACGACGACCCCCAGAAGCAGATGGTGGCCCTGCGGCAGCTCACCGCCGTGCTCAACCGCCTGCATTCGGATATTTACGACGACTACTACGACGAGGAAGCCATGCTCACCATCCAGCGGGACGAACTGGTGCACCAGCTGCTGGCCGGGGAACTGACGGACTGGGAAAGCGTGAAGCGGGAAATGAAGCTGATCCGCTCCCACGTGAGCCTGGATCAGCCCTGCGTGCTGTACGATATCGATATGCCCCAGGGCGAGGTATACCTCTCCGAGCATCGGGGCCACGCCCAGCAGCGGCTGGAAAGCGCGCTGCGCAATAATTTCTTCGGCCGCTACGTGGAGGGCATCTACTACGCCGTGGCGGTGCTCACCCCCCGGCACATCCGCATCGTCTGCATGCCCATGCACGGCCAGGAAAAGGAAACCCCCGAGGCCATGGGCAAGCGCACCGACGCCCACATCGCCGAATCCATCCAGCGCATCAAGGAATTCCTGGATCTGGATATGGAAGTCACCCGCTCCGCCTGGATGGAAAGCCTGCAGGGGCTGCTGGGCGGGCAGGAGCAATCATCTACCTGATAGGAGGATAACGAAATGGGCATTTTTTCCGTGATCTCCGGCCAGTTCATCGACGTCATCGAATGGAAGGATTCCTCCCCCAACACCATGGTGTACCGCTATGACCGGGGCGGCAAGGAAATCATGATGGGCGCGCAGCTCACCGTGCGGGAGAGCCAGGTGGCCATCATGGTCAACGAAGGCCGCATCGCCGACGTGTTCCAGCCCGGCCGGTACGAGCTGTCCACCCAGAACATGCCCGTCATGACGCTGCTGCAGTCCTGGAAATACGGGTTCAACAGTCCCTTCAAGGCCGAGGTGTATTTCATCAACACCCGGCAGTTCCTGGATCAGAAATGGGGCACCAGCAGCCCCGTAATGATGCGGGACAGCGAATTCGGCATGATCCGCCTGCGGGCCCACGGGGCGTACTCCTTCCGGGTGGCCGATCCCAAGGTGTTCCTCAAGGAGGTCTTCGGCACCGCCGCGTACATGACCACCGAGGGCGTCACCGGGCAGCTCAAGCGCATCCTGGTTTCCGGCTTCTCCGACGCTGTGGCCCAGAGCAAGATCCCCGCGCTGGATCTGGCCGCCAATTACGACGAGCTGGGCGAGTTCGCCCTCAAGACCCTGGCGCCCCGCATCGAGAGCCTGGGGCTGAAATTGGAATCCTTCGTGATCGAAAACATCTCCCTGCCGGACCAGGTGGAGCAGGCCATGGATCAGCACACCTCCATGAACGTGGTGGGCGATCTGCAGCAGTACGCCCAGTACCAGGCCGCCACCGCCATCCATGACGCCGCCAACAACCAGAACGGCGCGGCCGGCATGGGCGCGGGCATGGGCGCCGGCGCCATGCTGGGCCAGATGATCAGCCAGGCCTTCCAGCAGGCCCCCGCCGCCGCCCCGCAGGCGCAGCAGGCCGCCCCCGTGGAATACACCGGCGAAACCAAATACTGCTGCGAATGCGGCCAGAAGATCCCCCGCAGCGCCAAGTTCTGCCCCGAATGCGGCACCAAACAGCCCCAGTAACCAAAAGTATCTCCGCCCGTTCCAAAACGGAACGGGTTTTTTCTGTTCTTCGGCGATTTATTCTGTTAAAGTATTGCCCCGTTCCCCCAGATGTGGTATAATAGGCCCGGTGTGAAACCACAATAACGAAAGGGATGACAAATCATGTCCAAGTTCATCAAGGAATTCAAGGAATTCGCCGTCAAGGGCAACGTAGTTGACATGGCGGTCGGCGTCATCATCGGCGGCGCGTTCGGCAAGATCGTCACCTCCGTGGTCAACGATCTGTTCATGCCCATCATCGGGCTGGTCACCGGCGGCGCCAACGTCAGCGGCATGTTCGCCCTGCTGGGCAAGGTGCCCGAAGGCGAAATCGCCCCCAAGTCCATCGAAGAAGCGGCGGAGCGCGGCATCGCCACCTTCAACTACGGCAACTTCATCCAGACCGTCATCGACTTCATCCTCGTGGCCCTGTGCATTTTCCTGGTGATCAAGGCCATCAACAAGATGAAGAAGAAGGAAGAGCCCGCTCCCGAAAAGGAAGCCCGCAAGTGCCCCTTCTGCTGCTCTGAAATCGCCGACGACGCCACCCGCTGCCCCCACTGCACCAGCGAGCTGCCCAAGTACGAGCCCGCGAAATAACCGCCATGCGATACCGTCATTTCTTCTGGGATTTTGACGGCACGCTGTACGATACCTACGGGCGCATTGCCCGGGCCTTCCTGCGGGGGCTGCATGAACTGGGCGCGGACGCCTCCTACGAGGAGGTCTACGCCCTGAACAAGCGGTCCAACCTGGAATGTGCCCGGGTTTTTGCTGCCCGGGGCGCGGGGACGGAGGAGGAGCTCCTCGCCGCCTACCGCCGCCATTCCGAGGAGGAGCCCATCGACGGCGTGCTCATGTACCCCGGCGCCAGGGACGTGCTGGAAACCGTCTGTCGCCTGGGGGGATGCAATTATCTCTACACCCACCGGGGCGCCAGCCTGGAAGGCTATCTGCAAAAGGACGGCATCGAAGCGCTGTTCGCGGACCGGATCACCAGCCTGGACGCCTTTCCCCGCAAGCCCGCCCCGGACGCGCTGAACCACCTGATCGAAAAGCACGGCCTTTCCCGGGGGGACTGCGTGATGATCGGCGACCGGACGATCGACCTGGACGCCGGGAAAAACGCGGGTATCGCCTGCGCCCTGTTCGATCCCGACGGCCTCTGCCCCGGGTATGACACCCCGTGGCAGTTCCGCACCATGGAGGAGCTACAAGCTGCCCTGTGCGGGGAACAATAAATATTTTACGGGGGAAACCGCTCTTTGTAAGCCAAAGAGCGGTTTCCCCCGCGCCCCCCTTCCGAGAAAGCTGTTTTTTTACCTGTCGTATCTTCCGTCCATTCTATCCTCTACGCAAAGCAATCCACAAACGAGATTTTGCATTTGCCATAATTATTTTCTCCCTGTTTACATTTTGCACATTATGTGTTAAAATAGTTATGGGCGGTCACCATGGCATGAGCCGTTCGCGGGTTGTGCGTTTCGGCGGGCAGTCCCGTATAAGTAAGTCATCCGTATGGATGGCTTGCTTACTTTTTATACCTTTTTATGCAAATCAATTCACGTTTATTAAGAACCATCAGATCAATATTGAACCCACAAACAGATAAAATTCGATCAGAAATGCAAAACACTCAAATTATCCGTAGGGGCGGCTATCAGCCGCCCGTTTTTCTTTATGAAAACGCACGTATTTCAGCCCGCAGCAGGAGGGTTATCAATGAATAAAGATAACAAATTCTATCTCTTCCCCGCTACTTAAGATAGATACATCAGGTGTAAACGTCACAATAAAGCTCAATAAGCACAAATACGATAGATATTATCTAAATGTCAATAGATAATTTTTATCTATGCTATATTCGGGGCAGGATAAAAAGGAGGGGGGGTGAGGCCGGCATGCGGAACAGGATCAGGGATCTGCGGGAAGACGCCGACCTGACCCAGCAGCAGATCGCCGACCGCATCGGCATCACCCAGCGAAAATACAGCTATCTGGAAACCGGCACGCAGCAGCTCACCGATGAGCTGCTGATCAAGCTGGCGAATCACTACAAGGTGAGCATCGATTACCTCCTGTGCCAGACGAACAATCCGAAAAGAAATACATAATTGTCTCTCTCCCCGCCCCGCCCTCCCCGGGCGTTTTCTTTTGCCCAAATTATACAAAAATTCTTTTGCATTTATTATGAAGAAACCCTTCCCAAATTGTCAGATTTGTGTTATAATAAATTGATGGACAGTTTTCTGTCCGCCAAGGAAAAAACGCCCCGGGATCAGGAGGAAATTATGGCAGCGGATTTGGAAAATCTGGACGCGGAGCAGCGCGCTTCCGCCCGTCAGGAACAAGCCCCGGCGAACGAAGAAAACGCGCCCCAGCAGAAATATGATGAAACGCAGATCCAGGTGCTGGAAGGCCTGGAGGCGGTGCGCAAGCGCCCCGGCATGTACATCGGCTCCACCGACGCCCGGGGTTTGCACCACTGCGTCTATGAAATCGTGGACAACGCTATCGACGAAGCCCTGGCCGGCTACTGCACCGAGATCTTGGTGACGCTGTGCAAGGACGGCTCCTGCCGGGTGAAGGACAACGGCCGCGGCTTCCCCGTGGGCATCCATCCCAAGATGGGCCGCCCCGCGGTGGAGGTGTGCCTGACCATTCTGCACGCCGGGGGCAAGTTCGGCGGCGAAGGGTACAAGGTTTCCGGCGGGCTCCACGGCGTGGGCGCCAGCGTGGTGAACGCCCTTTCCCGCCACATGCGGGTGGAGGTGCGCCAGGACGGCAAAATCTACGAGCAGGAATACAACATCGGCAAGATCGAATACGATCTGCGCGTCATCGGCGAAACAACGGAAACGGGCACCACGGTGCAGTTCTGGCCCGATATCCGCAGCGAGGACAACCCCGAAGGCGTGTTCGATCCCGATATCGAGTTTTCTTTCGATGTGCTGAAGGCCCGCATCCGGGAAATGGCGTTCCTGAACAAGGGCATCAAGATCGTGCTCCGGGACGAGCGGCCCGAGGAGCCCATCGAGCGCACCTTCCACTACGAAGGCGGCATCCGGGAGTTCGTCAAATACTTGAATAAGAACAAGGAAGTGCTCTTCCCCGAGCCCATTTACGTGGAGGGGCTGAAAAACGGCGTATCCGTGGAAGTGGCCATGCAGTACAACGACAGCTACTCCGAAAATATTTACGCCTTCGCCAACAACATCCACACCCCCGAGGGCGGCACCCACCTGATGGGCTTCCAGAGCGCCCTCACCCGGGCCGTCAACGATTACGGCCGCCGCTACAAAATCTTAAAAGAAGCCGACGCCAACCTCAAGGGCGAGGACACGCGGGAATCCCTGGCCGCGGTCATTTCCGTAAAAATGCACGAGCCCCAGTTCGAGGGCCAGACCAAATCCAAGCTGGGCAACAGCGAGGTGCGCCCCATCGTGGACAGCCTGGTGTCCGAAGGGCTGAACACCTTCCTGGAGGAAAACCCCGCCGTGGCCCGGATCATCCTGGACCGCTGCCTGGGCGCCGCCCGGGCCCGGGAAGCCGCCCGCAAAGCCCGGGATCTGACGCGGCGCAAGAGCGTGCTGGAATCCGCCTCCCTCCCCGGCAAGCTGGCCGACTGCACCGAGCGGGACCCGGCCAAGTGCGAAATCTTCATCGTGGAGGGCGACAGCGCCGGCGGCAGCGCCAAAACGGGCCGCGACCGGCATTATCAGGCCATATTGCCCCTGCGCGGCAAGATCCTCAACGTGGAAAAGGCCCGGCTGGACAAGATCCTGATCAATCAGGAAATCAAAAACATGATCACCGCCTTCGGCTGCGGCGTGGGCAACGAATTCAGCATGGAAAAGCTGCGCTACCACCGCATCGTCTGCATGACGGACGCCGACGTGGACGGCGCGCACATCCGCATCCTGATGCTCACCTTCTTCTACCGCTACATGCGGCCCCTGATCGAGAACGGGTTTGTCTACATCGCCATGCCGCCCCTGTACAAGGTGACGAAAAACAAGCAGGAATACTACGTTTACGACGATAAGGAGCTGCAGCAGCTGCTGGATCAGCTGGGCAGGGACAATAAAGCCGAGATCCAGCGTTACAAAGGCCTGGGCGAAATGAGCTCCGAGCAGCTGTGGACCACCACCATGAACCCCGAGACCCGCACCATGATGCAGGTGAAGATGGAGGACGCCATGGCCGCGGACGAGATCATCTCCCTGCTGATGGGCGACAAGGTGGAGCCCCGGCGGGAATTCATCGAGCAGAACAGCGAACTGGCGGTGCTGGATTTCTGATGAGGGACGCGGTTCCCCCCAGACCCCCATCCGAGAAAGGCGTATCTTTTATTCGTAATAGGAGTTGACTTGCGTTGAAGAAGCTTTTATGCGTGTTTCTGTGCCTGATGCTGCTCGTCCCCTCCGCCCTGGCGGAAGGCATGCCCCGGGCCCTGACGGAGAACGACCCCGCCTATGCCTGGATCTGCGAAAAAAGCACGGAGCTGGCCGCTCTCCTGGACGAGGCGCTGCGCAGCGACGGCTATCTGTCAATTTATTTCCCGCAGGATCAATTCGGCGGCGAACTGGCCAATCTGCGCAAACACGATTTTTCGCATCCCGCCGCTGTGGCGGTCCTGCGGGCCGACGACGCGTTTCTTGAGCAGATCGCCGATCAGTACGGCCCCATGCTGAACAGCCTGGGCCTGTCGGAAAGCCTGGAATCCTCCGTCCGCCGCACCGTCTGGCTGAGCGTCGGCAATCTGCTGATCGGATCGATGGTTTCCGCAGACATGCTGGCGCTGTCCTCGGCCCTGACCTTTTCCGACGCCTATATCTGCCCGGATACCATCGACGGCCCCTGCCTCGCCGTGATGCGCTGCGGCGGGTCGTACGCTTTCCTGGCCGTGTTTGTGCCCAACGGGAACGGCACAGTCGCCGCCAAAGGGCAGTTCATTCCCGACTGGCTGGCGGAAGTGCTATTAACGCTGCAAAACTGACCGGGGTGGGAGACCGTAAGCTTTTTCCCCGCCAACATCCCCAGAAAGGACGTACTTTCCATGAGCGATATCAAAGACCGGCTGATCCCCACGGACCTGGAACACGAAATGCGGCAGAGCTTCATCAGCTACGCCATGAGCGTCATCGTGGACCGGGCGCTGCCCGACGTGCGCGACGGCTTAAAGCCCGTGCACCGGCGCATCCTCTACGACATGAGCGAGCTGGGCATGACCCCGGACAAGCCCTACCGCAAATCCGCCCGTCTGGTGGGCGACGTGCTGGGCAAATTCCATCCCCACGGCGACAGCAGCGTCTACGACGCCATGGTGCGCCTGGCCCAGGATTTCAACATGCGCTACATGCTGGTGGAGGGCCAGGGCAATTTCGGCTCCGTGGACGGCGACGGCGCGGCGGCCATGCGTTATACGGAAGCCCGCATGAGCAAGATCTGCACCGCCATGCTCCAGGACATCGACAAGGACACGGTGGATTTTTACCCCAACTTTGACGAAACGCTGATGCAGCCCGCGGTGCTGCCCAGCCGCTTCCCCAACCTCCTGGTGAACGGCGCCAGCGGCATCGCCGTGGGCATGGCGACGAACATCCCGCCCCATAACCTGGGCGAGGTGATCGACGGCTGCATCTGCCTGATCGACAATCCCGACGCCACGCTGGACGACCTCATGGAGCACATCCAGGGCCCGGACTTCCCCACCGGCGGCATCATCCTGGGCCGCAGCGGCATCCGGGAGGCCTACCATACCGGCCGGGGCCGCATCATCACCCGGGCGAAAACGGAAATCGAATCCATGGCCAACGGCCGGGACCGGATCATCGTCACCGAGATCCCCTACGCCGTGAACAAAGCCCGGCTGGTGGAAAAGATCGCGGAGCTGGTGCACGAAAAACGGCTGGAGGGCATCAGCGACATCCGCGACGAAAGCGACCGCAACGGCATGCGCATCGTGATCGAATTAAAGCGCGACGTGCAGGCCCAGCTGGTGCTCAATTACCTCTACAAGCACACCCAGATGCAGGAGACCTTCGGGGTCATCATGCTGGCCCTGGTAAACGGGGAGCCCAAGGTGCTCTCCCTCCGGGACGCGCTGTACTATTACATCCTGCACCAGGAGGACGTGGTCACCCGCCGCACGAAGTACGACCTGGACAAATCCCTGGCCCGGGCCCACATCCTGGAAGGGCTGCTCAAAGCCCTGGATCACATCGACGAGATCGTGCAGCTGATCCGCAAAAGCAAGGACACCGCCGCCGCCAAGCAGGAACTGATGGACCGGTTCGGCTTTTCCGATAAGCAGGCCCAGGCCATTCTGGACATGCGCCTGGCCCGCCTGACCGGCCTGGAGCGGGACAAGCTGACGGAAGAATACACCGAGCTGGAAAAAACCATCGCCTACCTCCAGTCCCTGCTGGCGGACAAGCAGCTGCTGCTGGGCGTGATCAAGGACGAGCTCACCGAAGTCAAGAATAAATACGCCGACAAGCGCCGCACGGAGATTTCCGCCCTGGAGGGCGAGATCGACATCGCGGACCTGATCGCCGTGGACGACATGGTGGTGACGCTGACCCACTTCGGCTACGTCAAGCGCCTCTCCAAATCCACCTACCGCGCCCAGGGCCGGGGCGGCAAGGGCGTTTCCGCCATGACCACCCGGGAGGACGATTACGCCGAGAACATCCGCATCGTCAACTCCCACGAGCCCATCCTCTTCTTCACCAACAAGGGCCGGGTGTATACCCTCACCTGCTATCAGATCCCCGAGGCCAGCCGCACCGCCCGGGGCACCGCCATCGTGAACCTTTTGCAGCTCGCCGGCGGCGAAAAGGTGACCACCATGATCCCCATGCCCGAAATGGCGGAGGGGCGCTACCTCATCATGGCCACCCGGGACGGCCTCATCAAAAAGACCGCCCTGTCCGAATTCCAGAACCTGCGGCGCACCGGCCTCATCGCCATCGTGCTCAACGAGGGCGACGAGCTGATCGGGGTTGAAATGTGCCACGACGGGGAAGAATTGCTGCTGGGCACCCGCCAGGGCAAGGCCATCCGCTTCGCGGAGCGCCATGTGCGCGCCATGGGCCGGGTCAGCCACGGCGTCCACAGCATGAAGCTGGCCGAAGGCGACGAGGTCACCGACCTGTGCGTCATCGAGGAAGGCTGCCACGTGCTCTCCATCACCGAGAACGGCTACGGCAAGCGCACCGAACCGGACCAGTACCGGGAAACCGGGCGCAACGGCAAGGGCATCATCGCCATGGCCCTCACCGAAAAGACCGGCAATCTGGTGGCCCAGCTGATGGTGCACCCGGAGGAGGATATCCTGCTCATCACCGACGACGGCACCATCATCCGCACCGCGGTGGACGAGATCCGTGTGTGCGGCCGCGCCACCCAGGGCGTGCGCCTGATGCGCGTCGCCGAGGGCAGCCGCATCGTGGGCGTGGCCCGGGCCGAGAAGGAAGAAGAGGCCGAGGAGACGGAGAATAACGAAGAGAATAACGAGGAATAAAACCAAGCAGGGGGGAACCGCTTTTTGAGGCCAAAAAGCGGTTTCCCCCTGTACCCCCTTCCGAAAAAGCGACTCTGAATTATTCTAGAAGATCTATTGTCAAAGGAGAATGACGTATGAAAAAGCTGCTTTCCTTGTTTGTTTGCCTCATGCTTCTATATGCAATAGTTCAAAACGCCGGGGCGGAGGAAGCGACGCCCGAAACGTTCACCTGCGAGGATTACGAATACATCCTGCTGGAGGACGGCACGGCGGAGATCACAAAATATACCGGCAGCACGGAAATCTTGACGATCCCTGAAACGCTGGACGATCATCCGGTCACAGCGCTTGGCGATCTGGCGTTTTCCGGCTGTCAGGCGCTTACGGGCGTTTCGATTCCCAACATCGTGACATCCGCCGGGGCCAACCCCTTTGAAAACTGTGAAAGCCTGAAATCTTTTTACGTATCCCCCGATCATCCCACCCTGGCCGTGATCGACGACGTGCTGTTTTCCAAACCGGACAAGCGGTTGGTCTGTTTCCCCAGGGGGAAAGCCGCTTATGACTACGATCAACTGCTGGAAAGAGTGGACGAAGAGCAACGGCGGCTGGACAGGTGGCTCGCAGACAGCGAAAAGAGCCCGTCCGTCATTCAAAAGCAAAAGGACATGGTGGAAAAATACCAGGATATGCTGAGCAACGCTTCGCCGAATTTTTCCTACGCGATCCCCCAGGGGATCCGGATCATCGGCGATTACGCTTTTTCTTCCTGTTTTGGGCTTATCGGCATTGACATTCCGGACAGCGTCACCACCATCGGCAATCAGGCATTTTTGGCATGCTCCGGAATTACAGAAATTTCGATCCCAAACAGCGTTACCAGCATCGGAAAGCAGGCGTTCGGCGGCACCCTCCTGACCAGCATCGTCATTCCGGACAGCGTCACCGTCCTTGAGGAACAGGTGTTTGACGGCTGTTCCCGCCTGACCGACGTTACGATCCCGGACAGCGTCACCACCATCGGGGAAGGCGCGTTTATTGCCTGTACCAGGCTGAAGACCGTTACGATCCCGGACAGCGTCACCAGCATCGGGTTTTCGGCATTTGAAAATACCGGATTGACAAACATCACGATTCCAGAGAGCGTGACCGATCTGGGCGGGCGGGCGTTCTTTAACTGTCGAAAACTGACTTCCATTTCGTTCCCAAACAGCGTGAGCGTTATTAAGATCTGGACGTTCTGCTGGTGCGAAAGCCTGACCGAAGTGGTGCTTCCTGACGGCGTCACCAGCATCCAAAGAGATGCGTTCGAGGGATGCGGTCAGCTACGCAGCATTACGATCCCAGAAAGCGTCACCAGCATCGAAAAAGATGCTTTTGCTAAATGCTTCAAGCTGACGGCGACGGTCTGCCGCGGAAGCTACGCCGAGGAATACTGTAAGGAGAACGATCTGCAATACACCTATCCCGACGCCCTGGACTGGCTGAACGACTGATCTCACGGCTTCATTTTTCCGTCCTCGTTCCGCACCTCGACACCCTTGAGAAAGGAAGCTCCGCGAAAAACGTATGACCCAGAAACAGAAAACCCTGGTGGGCGGCGTATCCATCCTGGGGGTGGCCGGCATCATCTGCAAGGTGGTGGGGGTGCTTTACCGCATCCCGCTGACCAATTTTATCACGCAGGACGGCATGGGGGTTTATTCCACCGTCTACCCCACCTACAATCTGCTGCTCACCATTTCCTCCGCCGGCCTGCCGGTGGCGATCTCCCGCATGATGGCCCACCATATCACCCGGGAGGACCCGCAGAACGCCCGGCGCATTTTCCGGGCGGCGCTGAAGATCCTCACAATTCTGGGCGTGGTCACCTCGGTGCTGATGTTCGCCCTGTCCGGTTTGCTTGCCGCATCCCATAACGACCCGGACACCCGGCTGGGCTTCATGGCCATCGCTCCCAGCCTGTTTTTCGTGTGCGTCATGAGCGCCTACCGCGGCTTCCTCCAGGGCCAGCGCAACATGGTGCCCACG
Organism: uncultured Eubacteriales bacterium; assembly: GCA_902761755.1. Lineage (GTDB taxonomy): Bacteria > Bacillota > Clostridia > Christensenellales > Aristaeellaceae > RUG563. The sequence continues at coordinate 17,916 of CACWLP010000001.1, forward strand.
GCCATTTCCCAGCTCATCGAGCAGATCGGCCGGGTGTTCGTGGCCCTGCCGCTGGCGATCCTGGGCATGCGTACGGGCGGCATCGCCTGGGGCGTGGCAGGGGCGCTGCTGGGCTCCACCACGGCGGAGGGCGTGTCCCTGATCTATATGCTCCTCCAGCACCGCCGCAGCGCCCAAATACTGGATCGGATGCCCCAGCGGGAAGACGCGGAGCCGCTTTCGGACCGCGCCATCCTCGGGCGCCTGTTCCTGGTGGCGGTGCCCATCACCCTGGGGGCCTGCATCGTGCCCCTGGCCGGGTTCATCGACAGCCACATGATCCGCCCGCTGATGGAGGGCGCGGGCATCGCCTTTGAGGAGGCCCGCATCCTCTTCGGCGTCTATACCGGCCCGGTGATCACCCTGATCAACGTGCCCACCGCCATCGCCATGGCCATGGGCACCAACCTGGTGCCGGATATCGCCTCCGGCCTGGCCCGGGGCGACCGGGATTACGTGATCCGGGAAACGGGCATCGGGCTGCGGATGGCCGCGGTGGTGGGCTTTCCCTGCTCCGTGGGCATGAGCCTGCTGGCCAAGCCCATCCTGTACCTGTGCTACCGCAGCGGCTACGAAGTGCAATACCTCAACGTGGCGGCGGAGCTGCTGCAGATTTCCGCCCTCACCATCGTGCTGTTCACCATGGTGCAGGCCACCAGCGGCATCCTGCAGGGCGCGGGCAGGCAGCGCATCCCCATGTACACGCTGATCGTCGGCGTGGCCATGAAGATCGCCCTCAACTATACCCTGGTGCAGCGGCCGGAAATCAACATCCACGGCGCGCCCTGGGCGTCGCTGCTGTGCTACACCGCCAGCATGATCCCCAATCTGTATTACGTCTGCAAGTACACCGGCTACCGCTTCAGCGTCCGGGACGTGGTTTTGAAGCCGCTGTTCAGCGCTGCCGTCATGGGCGCGGCGGTCTGGGCCGTATGGCATTATCTGTTCGGCGATCCCGGGCAGCTGGGCGGGTTCCGGCTGACGGCGGGCATCCTGCTGTGCGTGTTCCTGGGCGTGGTGATCTACGTGCTGATGGCCCTGATCACCGGCGCCATCTCCAAGGAAGATCTCCCCGCCAAGGTCAGGAGGTTTTTGAAATGACCCATCCCATCACCGTGGTTTCCCTGGGCCCGGGCCCGAAGGAATACCTGACCCTGGGGGCCATTGAAACGCTGAAAAGCGCAGAAAAAGTCGTGCTGCGCACCCGGGTGGCCTGCGAGGCCGCGGATTGGCTGGAGCAGCAGGGCCTCTCCTTTGAAACCCTGGATTTTCTTCACGAGCAGTGCGAGGATTTCGACGCGCTCGTTTCCGCCGCCGCGGAGCATCTGCTTGCCCTGGCGGAAAAACAGGAAATCTGCTACGCCGTGTTCGATTTGTCGGCGGACGAAACGGTGAAGGCCCTGGCAAAAAAGGCGCAGATCCGCACCGTGGCCGGCGTGCCCCTGTCCGCGCCGTACCTGGCCGCCGTCCCCCCGCAGGACAAAATCGAGGTCCAGACCGCCAGCAGCCTGGAGATTACCTCCCTGCAAAATCCCCTTTTGATCCTGGAATGCGATTCCCGAATGCTGATGGGCCAGTGCAAATTACAGCTGCTGCGCTGGTACGACCCCGATCAGCCGGTATGCTTCTTTCCCCCGTCCTCATCGGAGGAAAGGCCCTATTTGTCCTCCCATTTGACCATGCCCCTGTATGAAATCGACCGACAGAAGGAATACGACCATACCTGCGCGGTGTTTTTGCCCACCGTTCCGCTTACGGATCGGAAGCGCTTTGACTTTTTCGATCTGGTGCGGATCATGGATCGCCTGCGGGCCCCGGACGGCTGCCCCTGGGACCGGGAGCAGGACCATCACACCCTGCGCAAATACCTCATCGAGGAGGCCTACGAGACAGGCGCCGCCATCGACGAGGAGGACTGGGACCACGTGGCCGAGGAATTGGGCGACGTGCTGCTGCAGGTGGTGTTCCAATCCAAGATCGGCAGCCAGACCGGCACCTTCGAGCTTTCCGACGTCACCACCCACATCTGCCGCAAGATGATTCTCCGCCACCGCCACATTTTCGGCGCGGACCAGTGCGGCACGGCGGAGGAAGTGCTGCGCAACTGGGAAAAGATCAAAAAAGAGGAGCGCGGCTTTTCCACTCAGGGCGAAGCGCTGCGGGATATCCCCGCCGGCCTGCCGCCCATGGTGCGGGCATACAAAGCCCAGAAAAAGGCCGGGGTGGTGGGCTTCGACTGGGACGGCCCCGTGCCGGCCTATGAAAAGGTGCGGGAGGAAGTGGCGGAAGCGGAGGCGGAATGGAACGCCCGCGCGCCGGAAAAGCTGGAAGAGGAGATCGGCGATCTGCTCTTTGCGTGCGTGAACGCCGCCCGGCTTTCCGGGGTGGATCCGGAAGAAGCCCTGCAAAAAGCCACGGAAAAGTTCATTTCCCGCTTCTGCGCCATGGAAAAAGCGATTTTACAAGCCGGAAAACGCTTTGAGGACTTGACATTATCGGAAATGGATGTATACTGGAAAGGCAGCAAACAATGCCCCCGGGCATAAGCCCGGCGGCTTGTCATTACAATCAATGGAGGTCATAACAATGAACAAAACCGAATTGGTCGCCGCGCTGGCCGGCAAAGCTGAACTGAGCAAGAAGGACGCCGAAAAGGCTCTGAACGCTTTCGTCGAAGTGGTTTCCGACGCCATGAAGGCCGGCGACAAGGTGCAGCTGGTGGGCTTCGGCACTTTTGAGAGCAAGGATCGCCCCGCCCGTACCGCCCGGAACCCCCGCACCGGCGAAGCCGTGAAGATCCCCGCCAGCAAGGCCGTTTCCTTCAAGGTGGGCAAGGCCCTCAAGGACAGCCTGAAATAATCCCATTCAGCCGCAGGTTGGCTGCGCGACAGGGGCGGACCAGATCCGCCCCTGTTTTTCAAAAAAGGAGAAATGCACAAGTGCGCCTGGACAAATATCTGAAGGTATCCCGGATCATCAAGCGCCGCACCGTGGCCAAGGAAGCCTGCGACGGCGGCAGGGTCTCCGTCAACGGCAAGGTCTGCAAGGCCGGGGCCGAGGTCAAGGCCGGGGACGTGATGGAGATCCGCTTCGGCAACCGCCTGGGCCGGTATGAGATCACCGACGTCCGGGAAGTGGTGCGCAAGGAAAACGCCGCGGAAATGTACCGCGTGCTGGAGGAGAGCCCGGAAATCGCCGCGGCGCGGGGAGAATAAAAAAGCGGCTTCCCCGTCGGGGGGAAGCCGCCTGTGCCCGCAGTTTTATTTCGTTTTCATGATTCTCATCACCGGCCTGGCGATCAGCGCCGCCAGCAGCAGGCAGATCAGCGTTTCGGGGATCAGGTAAACGCCGTTGTAGACGATGGAATAAAGGATGGGCGAGGAAAATTCCATACTGCCGATCTTCAGCCCGTAATCCAGATATTCATACGCCCACATGATGCCCGCCAGTATGGCGGAAACGGCACGGCCAAGCACCGCCGCGGGAATGGCAAGATAGAGCCGTTTTTCGTCCTTTTTCCAGGCGATGCCCGCCAGGCCCAGCGCGGCGAAAGCCAGCAGATAATCAAAGATGAACTGCCACACATTCAGGAACTGAGGATCCTGGAAATACTGCAGCACGCCGTAGGCCAGCCCGGCCAGCAGGCCGGGGCCGATGCCATAGCAGGCGGAGAACAGCATCAGCGGGAGCATGGAGCCCGGGGTGACGCTGCCGTGGGTGGGCATACGGAAAAGACGGATGCAGCTGAGCACAAAGGACAGGGCAATGCTCAGCGCCCCCATGGACAGCATTTTGGCATTCCAGCGCTTGCTGGACCGGGAGATGGCGAACAGAATCACCGCGATGGCCGCCAGCGCCGCCACGGCGATCCACACCCGACCCGGGGTTTCGCCGAATTTTTCCACCAATTCCGCGCTCCAGGTGGGAGACGCTTCAGCCGTTTTCGCGGCCGCCTCCGTCACCGTGGCCGCTTCCGTCACCGTGGCGATTTCCGTGGCCGTAGCTGCGCTTTCGGCCAGGGCCGATCCGAGAAATGGAAACATGTTGCTTTACCTCCGTTTTCTTTTGTTGCATCCCCGCATGCAAAAACCCACGGGCCTTGAGCCCGTGGGAAACGGTGTGAACGCAGGGCTTTCGCCCGCGCGCCGCTTCCCTTCGGTAGGATGATCTACACAGGTTCCAAGGGTCCTCTCTCAGCCGCCTTGCGCGGCGCCCCCAGCGGATGCACGAAACACATTATAGCACGCAAGTGCCGTTTGTCAAGGAGAATACAGATATGGAACATCATTTTTTCGCCTACATCAACCGCATGAAATTCATCCAGCGCTGGGGCCTGATGCGCAACACCCTGCCGGAAAACGATATGGAGCACGCCCTGCAGGCCGCCATGATCGCCCACGCCATCGCCGTGATGGGCAACGTGCGCTACGGCCGGGAATACAACGCCGAATACATCATGGCCCTGGCGATGTACCACGACGCCAGCGAGGTGATCACCGGCGATCTGCCCACCCCCATCAAGCACCACAATCCCGCCATCAAGAACGAATACAGCAAGCTGGAGGACATCGCCGCCCAGAAGCTGCTTTCCATGCTGCCCCCCGATCTGCGGGATTATTACACCCCCCTCATCGCCCACGACGAAACGGCCGAGGCGTGGAAGATCGTCAAGGCGGCGGACCGGATCTGCGCCTACATCAAATGCCTGGAGGAAAAGCAGTACGGCAACCAGGAATTTGAATCCGCCCGCAAATCCGTGAAAAAATCCCTGGACCAGATCGACCTGCCCGAAGTGCAGGATTTCATCAGCCAATGCCTGCCCGGCTTCGCCATGACCCTGGACGAGATTTCGGAGGTGTGAAGGGAGAATGATCCGGGGGAACCGCTTTTGCGTCAAAAGCGTTTCCCCCGGCCCCCTTTCGAAAACCGTCTGAAACAGGGGGGCATATCTATTCAATCTGTTTCGTATCGGAAGAGGTGATTTTGATGCAGGAAAAGGCTCCGCTCACCATCCAGGTGCGCTATCACGCCGACGTTCCGCCCCTGGAGAAATTGCCCCAGGGGGACTGGATCGACCTGCGGGCCGCCGAAACGGTGGAGATGCGGTCCGGGGAATACCGGCTCATCCCCCTGGGGGTCTCCATGCGCCTGCCCAGAGGCTATGAAGCCCACGTGGCCCCCCGGTCCTCCACGTTCAAAAAATGGGGCATCCTCATGACCAATTCCATCGGCATTATCGACGAAAGCTACTGCGGGGACGGCGACCAGTGGTATTTTTCCGCCGTGGCCCTGCGGGATACCAGCATCGAAAAAGGCGACCGGATCTGCCAGTTCCGGATCGTGAAAAAAATGCCGGACGTGGCCCTGGAAACGGTGGAATTCCTCTCTTCGCCGGACCGGGGCGGCTTCGGCTCCACGGGGGAAAAATGACGGACTTTTCTTTGCTGCCTTCCGCGATCCGAGCGCAGGTGGAAGGGCTGCCCTGCACCGAGAACGAAACGGGCATGTCCGGCTCCCGGGTGCTCATCTTCCCGGAAGCCGTGCTGAAAATCGGAAGGATCAGCCCGCTCACCGAGGGCATGGTGCACGTGATGCGCTTTCTGGAGGGCAGGCTGCCCGCCCCGCGCATCCTCTCGTTTGAGAAGGACCGGGATACGGAATACCTGCTGATGACCCGGGTGCCGGGCAGAATGGCCTGCGATCCCGTTTATCTGGATCAGCCGGAGCTATTGCTTTCCCTGCTGGCAGAGGCCATTCACATGCTGTGGCGGGTGGACGCGGCCGCCTGCCCGGTGAGCCGCTCCCTGGAGGGGGAACTGGCCCACGCCCGGTACAGCCTGGAAAACGGGCTGGTGGATTTTTCCCGATGTGAGCCGGAAACCTTCGGCCCCGGCGGGTTTGAGAGCCCGGAAAAGCTGCTGCGCTGGCTGGAGGACAACAAGCCGCCCCTGGAAACCGCCTTTTCCCATGGCGACTGCTGCCTGCCCAACATCCTGTTTGACGGGAACCGGGTCAGCGGCTTCATCGACCTGGGGGACGCCGGCATCGCCGATAAATGGCGGGATCTGGCATTGTGCTACCGCAGCCTCCGGCACAACACCGACGGCCATTACGGGCATGCCGTGCCCGGCTTCAAGCCGGAAAGGCTGTTCGATTTCCTGGGCGTCCGCCCGGACTGGGACAAGCTGCGCTACTATACCCTGCTGGACGAATTTTTCTGATTCTGCTATCCTGGAAACAACAAAAAAGGAGGGATCCCTCATGCCTACCCTGCACAACACCGCCAGCAAGGGCGATTTCGCCCCCACCGTCCTCATGCCCGGAGATCCCCTGCGGGCCAAATTCATCGCCGATACCTACCTGGACCGCGCCGTGCTGGTCAACAACGTCCGGGGCATCCAGGGCTACACCGGGGAATACAAGGGAAAGCGCGTGTCCGTCATGGCCAGCGGCATGGGCATGCCCTCCATCGGCATCTATTCCTGGGAGCTGTTCACCCAGTACGACGTGCAGAACATCATCCGCGTGGGCTCCGGCGGCATGATCTCCCCTCGGCTGCGCCTGCGCAGCGTGGTGGCGGGCATGAGCACCTACACCAATTCCAATTTCGGCGCCCAGTTCGGCTTCAAGGGCAATCTGGGGCCGTGCTGCTCCTATGAGCTGCTGGAAAAGGCCGTGGCCGCCGCCCGGCGGATGGGCGTGGAAATGCCCGTGGGGCCCATCTATTCCACGGATACCTTCTACGATCAGAGCGAGGTAAAGCCCACCCAGATCCTCAAGGACCTGGGCGTTCTGTGCGTGGAAATGGAGGCCTACGCCCTGTACCTGACCGCAGCCCGGGCAGGCAAGAACGCCCTGGCGCTTTTGACCATTTCCGATAACGTCTTTACCGGCGAATGCCTGACGGCCCAGGAGGTACGCGAAACCTTCACCCAGATGATGGAGATCGCGCTGGAGATCGCATGAGGATCCTGATCAGCGCCTGCCTGCTGGGCGTTTCCTGCCGCTACGACGGCAAAAGCCGGGCGTGCCCCGAGGCCGTCCGGCTTTTGGAAAACCACGAACTGATCCCCGTCTGCCCAGAGCAGCTGGGCGGGCTGCCCACGCCCCGGCCCCCGGCGGAGATCCAAAACGGGCGGGTGGTCAGCCGGACGGGCGACGACGTTACCGCCGCGTACCGCAGGGGCGCGGAGGAAGCGCTCCGGCTCTGCCGCCTGACGGGGTGCAGCGCCGCGGTGCTCAAGGCCAACAGCCCTTCCTGCGGCTGCGGGCAGGTGCACGACGGCTCCTTTTCCGGCGCCCTGGTCCCCGGCAGCGGCATCACGGCCCAGCTCCTCAGGGACCACGGCGTCCGCGTCCTCACCGAGGAGGATCTGCTCTCTTCCGGCGGCGCCGCTTTCTGATTCATCTGCGGATCACCGTGCACCCCTTCACGTACTCCCCGTATTTCTCCATGAAATCGTCCAGTTCGGCCTTCTCCGTGATCCACACGATGGCCCAGACCGTATCGATTCCCAGGTTTTCACAGGCCTTGCGGCGGTGGTTCCCGTCGTTCAGTTCAAATTCCCCTTGGGTGTAATGAACGATGAACGGCGGCATGTCCTCCTCCGTCCGCAGGGCTTTTTCCAGTTCTGCTACCTTATGCTCCCACCAGTCCCGGTCGATCCGGTATTTCATTTCCGGCTCCGGCCCCGCGCAGCGCCGGAACAAACGCACCGGAAACTGCGCCGGGGCGATATAATACCGGTCGAACAGCTTGAGCCCGTCCGAAAAGGGGATGTTCCGCCCGTCCTCGTTCAGGTAGAGGTGGATCCAGGCGTCCAGTTTGCCCGCCGCGGCGTACGCCCTGGCCGAGGACAGGGTGGCGCTGTATTTCAGCATGGCCGTCTCCTTTCTGCTGTACACGATCCGCTTGACGGAATCATAGGACAGCGCGTATTTTTCCATCAGATCTTCCATGGATTGACCCGCCGCGAAAAGCGCGCGGATCTCCGCGTTTCTCTCCCGGATGTATCGCTGATAGCCGGAAGTTTCCCCCCAGGCCCGTCTTTCTTCCCGGGCGGGGATATACACGGCTTCCCCGGATACGTACCGCTGGATCTGCCGCAGCAGCTCTTCCGGGAAGATGTCCTGCGCGTTTCTGTATCCCATGTTTCTCCCTCCTTTCAAACAGAATTGTAAGCGATCCGATCCGGAAAAGATATACCGATTTCATTTGGAAGCGTTTTTGACACAGAATGGCGCAGCCCGCGCAAGAAACAGGCGGGCTGCGCCATTTTTTGATTCTGACCGGCTTTTATTCCGCGTAGCTGTCCGGGTCGGCCACGGCCCAGAAGGCGGGCTTGGGGCTCCGGGCGCCATCGAAGATCAGCGGGAAATTCCCGGAACGCCAGCTCAGGCTGTCCGTCAGGCCCCAGATCTGCACGGCCTCGAACTGATCGGCGTACTTCCGGGCCAGGCGCATCACCTGGGCGTACAGCAGGGCCTGGGCCTCCAGGCTGGGATCGTCGTTCTTGTCGATGCCCACGTCCAGCTCGCTGATGCGCAGGCGCAGGCCCAGGGCGGCGATCTGCGCCACGCAGTTTTCAATGGCCCGGATGCCGGGGTAAGTGATGCTGTGGTGCATCTGGAAACCGTAGCCGTCGATGTTCCCCTCGGGGATCAGGCTCTCCAGCAGCTTCACGATCTTGACCAGCTTGCTGGACACGGCGGTATTGTAATCGTTGTAATACAGCAGCGTGCCTTCGGGGGCGTACTTCCGGGCCAGCTCGAAAGCCCGGGCCAGGAAATCGTCGCCCACCACCTTGGTCCAGTTGGAGGGGCGCAGGTAACTCCCGCCGTCGTCGATGGCTTCGTTCACCACGTCCCAGCTCACCACCACGCCGGGATAATTTTCATCCATGTATTCCATGACGCCCCGGATGTAGTTTTCCAGCCGCCCCAGCATCACTTCCCGGCTTACGTAGGGCTTGGCCGGGTCGTAGCCCTCGTGGAAGAAGGCTTCCGGCGTCTGGCTGTGCCACACCAGCACGTGGCCGTGCACCTTGATGCCGTTTTCCTTGGCGAAATCCAGCAGGGGCTTGGCCGCGTCGAAATGCACCGCCGCCGCGGTCTCGTCCTCCTGGGCCAGGCGCTTGCTGGCCGCCACGTCCAACACCGAATCGGGCTTCAGCTCGTTTTCCGGGGTGAGGATGTTGAACTGCTCCTGCACCAGCGCCAGGGCCGGGCCGCCGTTGCGGATCACGAACTGGGGCACGGCGATGCCGATATCGAACTGGCCGGTGTAAATATCCTTGAGGATGGGCAGCTGCACCGCCTCTTCCCCCTCCCTGGGGATCCCGTCCGGGGCCGCCACTACGAATTTTCTGATGGAATAGCTCAGCGTCGGCGCGCCCTTGGTTTCCACATACAGCACGTAGCTGTCGAAATACGCGGGGGTGTATTCGCACTGCAAGGTGGTCCAGGCCCCCCGGTTCACCGTGGCGAAGGCCAGGTTTTCATAGGTTTCCTGCCCGTTGAGCTTATGCGCCACGGAAATCATAAAATCCGCGCGCTCTATTTCGCTCTGCAGCACCTGCACCCGCAGGGTGTAGCGCACGCCCTCCCTCAAATCGAAATCCCGGCCCGGGGAATGCCAGTCGCTCTCCCGCCCCTCGATGCGCAGCGCGCCGTTTTCGGCCGTGATCCAGGCGCTGCCCATGCTGCGGGCCACCCAGCCGTCGGGCCCCTGCGAAAAATCAGACGAATACACGGTAACGCCCGCCGCCAGCGCGGGCACGCATCCCAGCGCCAGGGCCAGGGCCAGCATCAGGGACAGGATCTTCTTCATACGCTTCATCCTCCCGTTTTTCTTCTATTGTACCCGATCCGGCCGGGAATTGCAATTCCTTTCCCGAAGAATCGCCCGCCGAATGCGCATTATTAATTGGAAATAACCCGTTTTTGTTTCCGTCGGTCTTCTCCCCCCTGCGGGATGGAAATTCCACGCGGGAACCGGGCGGACCGAACGGCTTTTCCGGGCCGCCGTTCTGCCGGCCTGAAGCAATTTTTCATTGACAGAACGAAAGATTTGAGGTATATTTCATAGGGGAAATCACAACTTCGCATCACCATATCATTGGCTCCGAAAGCGGTGGCTGACCAAACACCGCAAATTTCAAATTTGACAGGGGAGTATGCTTATGCAGAAGAAGCGCTTTCGTGACATGGCAGGCCGGTTCTTCGGGAAAAAGTGGGTCCGGTGGCTGCTGGGCATCGCCGTGGTCGTCGTCGCGATCGTTCTTTTGGCGCGGCTTGGCGGAGACGCGGAGAATTTCTCCGCCAAGTATGAAGGCCAGGATCTGACTGCGGACGTGGAGGGCGTATCCCGGAGCGAGCTGACTTACGCCAAGTATCTCGCGCAGCCGCAGTATAAGGACGCGCAGGACGCCCATCCGGCGGAGCCCATCGTGCTGCCGCTGGATCAGTTCGAGATCCTGCCCTCCGCCGGGGCCAAGGACAAGGACGAAAGCGAGATCGTCCGCATCGAAACCGAAGGCGGCGACACCTTCCTGCGTACGGGCGACGGCTCCTTCCTGCAGTGGAAGGTGAGCGTGCCCGAATCCGGCTGGTATAACGTGCAGATCGACTACCGTGCCCTGAGCCCGGAAAACGGCGGACGCGGCGTGGACATTGAGCGCGCCCTGTATATCGACTACGGCCAGCCCTCCGTGGACGCGGACGGCCAGCCCGTCCTGGACGAAAACGGCCAGCCGGTGCTGAACCAGAAATCCCCCTTCAGCGGAGCGTCCGAGCTGACGTTCACGCTGCTGTGGCACGATCAGCCCTTTGAAAAGGAAGAGGACCGCTTCGACAACCAGGGCAACCAGCGCCGGGCCCGGCAGGAAGAGCTTTTCGACTGGCAGAAGGTCGCCTTCCGGGATCCCATGGGCTATGTGGCGGAGCCCTACCGCTTCTATTTTGAAGCGGGCAAAGAGCATACCGTCGCCCTGCGCGCCGTGAACGAGCCCATGGACATCCGCTCCATCGAGCTGACGGCGCCGCAGAAATTCAATACCTACGAGCAGTACGTGGCCCAGGTAAAGCAGGAATACCCGGAAAGCGAGCAGGCCGGCACCAGCGACCAGCTGTTGGCCGCCATCCAGGGCGAGGACGCCGTTCGGCGCTCCTCTCCCTCCCTTTATCCCCGCTACGACCGTTCTTCCTCCGCCACCGAGCCGTACGACGTGTACCACACGATCCTCAACTATATCGGCGGCGATGCCTGGAACAACGCCGGCCAGTGGATCGAATGGCAGCTGAACGTGCCGGAAAGCGGCTGGTACGCCATCACCGTCAAGGCCCGCCAGAACCATCAGCGCGGCGCCATTTCCTGCCGTTCCCTGTACATCGACGGCCAAATCCCCTTCGGGGAGGTTTCCTCCATTTCCTTCAGCTATAACACCGCCTGGGAAATGCACACCCTCAGCGATCAGGAGGGAAACCCCTACCGCTTCTATCTGTCTGCCGGCGATCACACCATCCGCCTGGAGGCCACATTGGGCGAAATGGGCACCATCCTGCAGAATATGGACGATTCCATCTACCGCCTGAACCAGATCTACCGCAAGATCCTGGTGCTCACCGGCGTCAATCCCGACCGTTTCCGCGATTATAACCTGGAACGCATCTACCCCGAAGTCATCCAGGGCATGGACCTGGAGAGCAAGCGCCTCTACAAGCTGGTGGACGACACCGTGGCCGTGACCGGCCAGAAATCGGACCGCATCGCCGTGGCCCAGACCCTGGCCGTCCAGCTGGAAGGCTTCGTCAACCACACCGAGCGCATCACCCAGGCCTTCTCCAATTTCAAGGACAACATCACCGCCCTGGGCACCTCCATGCAGAACATGTCCGAAACCAAATTGGACGTGGATCTGATCCTGGTGCACGGCGCCGATTACCAGGTGCCCAAGGTCAACGACGGGCTGGCCGCCGGCGCCGGAAACGAAGTCCGTTCCCTGGCCGCTTCCTATTCCGTGGATTATGACGCCCTGGGCAATAAATACGAGGGCGGCGACGTGCTGGACGTGTGGATCACCACCGGCCGCGATCAGTCCACCATCTTAAAGACCCTGATCGACCAGGACTTCACCCCCAATTTCGGCGTGAAGGTCAACGTCAAGCTGGTGGTGGCGGATACGCTGCTCACCGCCGTGGTGGCGGGCAACGGCCCGGACGTGGTGCTGTCCGTGGGCTCCTGGTTCCCGGTGAACTACGCCCTGCGCCACGCCGTGGAGGATATGACCCAGTTCCAAGCCCTGGATTACGAATACAACGGGCATCAGGTGCACGTCAAGAGCTTTGAGGAGGCCACCGCGCCGGATATTTACGAGCGCAGCGCCCTGGCCCCGTTCCAGTACCGCGACGAGGTGGTGGATCCCACCCACGTGGGCATTTACGGCATCCCGGAAACGATGAACTTCCCCCTGGTGTTCTATCGCAAGGACGTGCTGGAAGAGCTGGGCATGGCCCCGGAGAGCTGGGATGACCTGAGCGACTGGCACGCGCTGGAAACCTGGCGCGGCCTGATCGAGCTGCTGCCCACCATCCAGGGCGAAAATATGACGGTGGGCGTGCCCTTCCCCAACATCAATTCCACGGATACGTCCGTCCTGAATTCCATGATCTATCAGCAGGGCGGCTCCATCTACGACGAATACAATATCAAGACCATGATCGATACGGAAGAGGGCGTAGCGGCCTTTAAGCTCTACACCTCCCTGTACAACGATTACGGCCTGCCCACGATCTACGATTTCGTCAGCCGCTTCCGTACCGGCGAAATGCCCATCGGCGTCGCCGACTACGGAACGTACAACAACCTCGCCGTTTCCGCCCCCGAAATCCGCGGCCTGTGGGATTTCACCTACTTCCCCGGCACCCTGCGCACCGCCGAGGACGGAACGACCTACCTGGACAACACCGTGCATGCCGGCGGCACCTGCTCCATGATCATCAAGACCGACAATGATACGACCCGCCAGAACGCCTGGACGTTCGTCCAATGGTGGACCGACGCCCAGACCCAGGTCAATTTCGGCCGGGAAATGGAATCCATCCTGGGCGCCTCCGCCCGCTATACCACGGCCAATAAGAAGGCCATGGTGCAGCTGGGCTGGAGCGACAAGCAGCTCAAGGTGCTGCAGGAGCAGATGGCCCACACCCGCGGCTTCCCGGAGATCGCCGGCGGCTACTCCACCACCCGCCACATGACCAACGCCATCCGCCGCGTCATCAACACCAAGGAAGACGCCCGTGAAACGCTTCTGACCTACTCCAAGACCATCAACGAGGAAATCAAGATCAAGCGTCAGGAATTCGGGCTGTCCACCAACGCGGAGGAGCTGCGGCAGATCCTGGCCGGCGCCGAGGCCGAATCCCCCGCGCCTCCCGCCGAGGAAACCGGCGGAGAGACGCCGGACGAAGCGCCGAACGATACACCGAACAAAACGCCCAATGAAAGCCAGTAAGGGAGAAAGGAGGGAAACCGTATGCAGTCTGTCAGAACAAGCTACTGGAGCATGAAAAAGGAAAAGTTCATGTACGGGCTCAGGAAAGCCGGCAAGATGAAGGTCTGCTATCTCTTCCTGCTGCCTTATGCCGTGCTGTTCTTTACCTTCCTCATCCTCCCGATCTGTACGTCCATTTACTACAGTTTCACCTACTACAACATTCTGGAAGCGCCCCGGTTCATCGGCTTCCAGAACTACATCAACCTGGTGCTGCAGGATGAGGTGTTCCTCACCGCCATCAAGAACACCTTCGTGATCGCCGTGGTCACGGGCCCCATCGGGTACATCCTCTCCTTCCTGTTCGCCTGGTTCATCAACGAGCTGCCCCGCTGGCTGCGCACCGTCGCCGTGGTGGTGTTCTACGCCCCGTCCATTGCCGGCGGCGCGTACACCGTGTTCGCGATCCTCTTCCAGGGCGACAGCTACGGCTGGCTGAACTCCATCCTGCTGCAGTTCGGCTTCATCGACGCCCCCATCCTGTTCCTGCTGGATCCGCGGTACATCATGACCGTCATCATCATCGTTACCCTGTGGATGAGCATGGGCACCGGCTTCCTTTCCTTCGTGGCCGGCCTCAAGGGCGTGGATCCCAGCCTGTACGAAGCCGGCTATGTGGACGGCATCCGCAACCGCTGGCAGGAATTGTACTTCATCACCCTGCCGCAGATGAAGCCCATGCTGCTCTTCGGCGCGGTGATGAGCATCACCTCCGCATTCAACGTATCCGACGTGCCCCGGGCCCTGGCCGGCTATCCCAGCACGGACTACGCGGCCCGCACCATCGTGACCCATCTGTTCGACTACGGCTTCTCCCGGTTTGAGATGGGCTACGCGTCGGCCATCGCCGTGGTGCTGTTCCTGGCGATGATCCTGTGCAACAAAGCCATTCAGGCGATGCTGAGGAAGGTGGGCACATGAGCAAGAAGCAGATCGTAAAATTCGTACAGCCCAAAACCAGCAGCCGCACGGAGCAGCTGCGCTTCCTGGCGCAGCTGCGGGGCGAGATCGAGGAAGAAAAGCCGAAGCTCAATGTGAAGCGCTTCCTGCTGATCTCCGCCATCGTGATTGCGATCCTGGCGGGCGGGCTGCTTTTCACCTCCGCAAAAATCAACCAGATCAACCGGCATAACGAGGACGTCATCGCCGCCCAGCGCCTGGCGCAGCAGAATGCGGAGGCAGGCCTCGCCGCGGCGCCCGACGAAAACGCGCCCACGGAAGCCGCCACGATTACGGAGGCTGCCACCGTTACGGAAGCCGCCGCTGTTACACAGGCCGCTACCGTTACCGAAACCGCTACGGTTACGGATGCCGCCGCTGTTGCGGAAACCGCTACCGTTACGGAAGCCGCTGCTGTTACAGAGGCTGCTACCATGACGGAAGCCGCCTCGATCACAGAAGGCGCGGCGCTGACAGCCACAGAACGCGCGGCGGCCGGAAGCACCGCCGCGGCGGAGAAAACCCCGGAAAGCAAACGGGCGCGGACGTTTGAAATCATCCGCATCGTGTTCCTGATGCTGCTCATCGCCTGCGCCATCGCCTTCTATGCCGTGATGAAGCGCCGCCCCGCGGAAGAACGCACCAAAAAACAGGTTTCCACGATGTGCGTCATCCTGGCGGTGCTGCTGGCGGGCGTGGTCGTCTTCGGCATCCTGGCGGACAGCAGCGAGCCCAAAACCGCCGCCGTTGAAACAGCGGCCGCAGACACCGGCGAAGAAACCGCCGAAGAGGGCGAAGGCGCCGCCGCGCGCACCGTGGACACGAGCAATCAGATCGACACCAGCATCGCCACCTGGAACCTGGTGCACTTCCTGCTCATCGTGCTGCTGGTCTGCTACGGGATATTCATGCTGGTCAAGCTGGCGCATCCCAAGCGCCGCAAGCCAAACCGCAGCTTCTGGGGCGATTTCGGCATCTACTTCATGATGGCGGTCTTCGCCGTGGCGATGGCTTTCCCGCTGGTGTTCAACATCGCCGCGTCCCTCAAGCCCCTGGACGAGCTGTTCCGCTTCCCGCCCAAGGTGTTCGCCCAGCATCCCACGCTGGATAACTTCTCGGATTTGTTCGTCACCATGGGCCAGAGCTACGTGCCCTTCTCCCGTTACCTGACCAACACGGTGCTGATCACCTTCGTGGGCACCTTCGGCCACGTGATCATCGCTTCGATGGCCGCCTTCGTCCTGGCGAAGTATGATTTCCCGGGCGGGCGCACCTTCTTCTCCATCGTGGTGACGGCCCTGATGTTCTCCGGATACGTGACGGGCATCCCGAACTACGTGATCATGAGCCGTCTGGGCTTCATCGACACCTACTGGGCCATCATCCTGCCGGCCTTCGCGGCGCCCATCGGCCTGTTCCTGATGAAGCAGTTCATGGAGAGCCTGCCCACGGCGCTGATCGAAGCCGCCCATCTGGACGGCGCCGGCGAGTTCCGCATCTTCTGGAGCATCGTGATGCCCAACGTCAAGCCCGCCTGGCTGACGATCATCATTTTCTCCGTGCAGAGCCTGTGGAACAATAGCGCGTCCATCGTTATCTACACCGAAAAGAACAAGACCCTGGTCTACGCCCTGCAGCAGATCCAGGGAGGCAACGTCGCCCGTACCGGTCAGGCCGCCGCGGTATCGGTCATCGTCATGATCGTTCCCGTGCTCATTTTCATCCTGTCTCAGAGCCGGATCCTGGAAACCATGGCAAGCTCCGGCCTGAAAGACTGACCCGTTTGCGAATCATGAAGACAGGAGGGAAACGAACGTGAAAAAAATGAGAAGGCTGCTGGCAATCCTCGCCGTGCTGACCATCCTCGCGCCCATGACCGTGGCGTACGCGGCGGAAGACGGCTATTCCAGCACCTATACCTATAACTACGATTACTGGAGCGAGCTGCGGGAAAGCCCGGACGCTTACCGCGTCACCGACGTGATTTACAGCTCCTCCCTGGCGCTGGAAAAGGCCATGCGCTCGCCCAAATCCCTGTTCGTCCGGGATCAGGATCTGTACATCGTGGATACCGGCAACAACCGCATCCTGCAGCTCACCCGGATCGGCACCCGGTTTGACCTGGTGCGCGTGATCGACCAGGTGACCGTCGGCGCGGACAAGCTGGAGGAATTCATGGCGGCCAGCGACCTGATGAAGAACGAGGACGGCACCTACCTGACCGACGACGACGGCAGCTATTACCTCAAGCCGCCCATCGGCAGCGCGGCGGAAAAAGGCCCCATGGTGCTGACCAGCGAAAACGTAACCTACTTCAACAACCCCAACGACGTGTCGGTGGACCCGGACGGAAAAATCTACGTGGCCGACCGGGATAACAACCGCGTCATCGTGATGAACAAGGATCTGGAATTCGTTCAGCTGTTCACCAAGCCCAGCGATTCCACCTTCGATCAGAACCAGGCCTTCCTGCCCAACAAGCTGGTGGTGGACACCTCCGGGCGCGTGTTCGTCCTGGCGAACAATATCAACAAGGGCCTGGTCAAGTTTGAAGCGGACGGCACCTTCACCGGCTTCATCGGCGCCAATCCCGTTACCTACAACCTCTGGGATTACATCTGGAAAACCTACTTTATGACCAAGGAGCAGCGCTCCCAGCAGGCGGCCTTCGTGCCCACCGAATATCAGAACATTTACATCGACAAGGAAGGCTTCATCTACGCGACGAACACCTCCTTCAGCGAATACGACCTGCTGTGGGACAACGCCAAGCCCATCCGCCGCATCAACGCGGTGGGCCAGGATATCCTGGTCAAAAACGACCGGTATCCCCCCATCGGCGATCTGGAATGGGTGGAACAGTCCTCCGACCACGGGCCCTCGAAGTTCTACGACATCACCGTGCTGGACAACGACATGTACATGGCCATCGACCAGACCCGCGGCCGCGTGTTCGGCTACGATCCCCAGGGCATCATGCTCTGGTCCTTCGGCACCACCGGCGTCAACGCCGAAGGCGTCTTTACCCGCGCCAATTCCATCGAGCATATGGGCACGGACCTGCTGGTACTGGACGAGCTGGACTGCAGCGTGACGGTATTCGCCCCCACGGAATACGGCAATCTGATCTACCAGGCGTCCGAGCAGTACCTGCGGGGGGATTACGACGGCTCCGCCGAAACGTGGGAAAAGGTGCTGCAGCTCAACGCGAACTACAACCTGGCGTTCATCGGCATCGGCCGCTCCAAGATGCGCGCCGAGGAATACGAGGAGGCCATGGCCCTGTTCAAGATGGCCCACGACCGGGACAATTACGGCCGGGCGTTCCGCTACTACCGGAAGATCTGGGTGGAAAAGAACATCCTGTGGGTCGTGCTGATCATCGCGGTGCTGGTGGTATTCTCCTTCGTCCGGAAGACGATCCGAAAAGTAAAATGGGAGGTGGCAGCGTATGAGCATAACAAAGTCGTTAAATGACGCCGTTGCCCGCAGGGAACATCCGCGTCTGCGCCGCTATAAAGAGACGCTTTTATACGCCAAGTACGTGATCTTCCATCCCTTTGACGGGTTCTGGGATCTGGTGCATGAAAAGCGGGGCTCCCTGGCGGCGGCGCACACCTTCGTGCTGCTGTTCCTGCTGACCTACGTGCTCAAGCTCATGTACACCAGCTTCCAGTTCATCACCACGGCGATCCAGTACATCAATATCTACGAGCGCTGGGCGTCGCTGCTGCTGCCCTTCCTGGTCCTGTGCCTGGCAAACTGGAGCCTTTCCACTTTGTTCGACGGCAAGGGCCGCTTCAAGGACATCTACATGGCCATGAGCTACGCGCTGGTGCCCTACATCATCATTCAGCTGCCGCTGATCCTGATCAGCAACGTGCTGGCGTTCGACGAGGGCGCCTTCTACACGGTGCTGATGAGCATTTCGGAACTCTGGTGCCTCTTCCTGGCCTTCGTGGGCCTGATGGAGGTGCATGATTTCGGCCCGGGAAAAACGCTCGTTTCCATCGTGGCCACGGTGTTCGGCGCCATGGTGATTCTGTTCCTGCTGCTGGTATTCTTCAGCCTTCTCAGCGATGCATTCGGCTATTTCACTTCAATGTATCGTGAGATCGTGTTCCGGCTCAGTTGAGGAGGTGGCGTAAAGTGAAAAAGGAAAACGGCGCTCCCAAAAAGCGCGTGAAAAAATCCGTCATCATCAAACGCGTCATCGCCGCCGTGCTGACGCTGGCGATCCTGGGCGGGCTGTATTACCTGGGCACGAAGCTGTGGCCCGCGGAAAGCAAGAATGAACAGGAAGAAAGCAGGATCCGCCGGAATTCGTACGATACCACCACCAAGGACAAGAAAATGTCCAACGAGTATCTCGAATTCACCATGTACCCCACCACCAGCCACTTTACCCTGAAGGAAAAGAAAACGGGCCGCATCTGGATGTCCAACCCGGACGCCGATAAAGGCGGCGTCGCCAGCGACCCGGGCAAGGTGGCCATCGGCTCCTCCCAGCTCAACGATATGCGTTCCACGCTGATCGTGTCCTACTCCGCCTCATCGGCAGACAAGGATCTGAACAACTGGGAATACTCCATCGACAAGCAGGCCTATGTGATCGAGGAAGTCAAGAACGACGAGGACGTGACCACCGAGATCCGCGTCCTCTACACCATCGGTCAGATCCAGGGCATCGCCACCATCCCCCAGGTGCTGACCAACGAGCGCTACGACGAGATCCTCACCCGTATCAAGAATTCTCCGGACGGTAAAACCGCACGTCTGGACAAAGCCTTCACCCCGAACTACGAGAATGCCCAGACGATCCGCGAAATGGCGCTGTCCACCCGTCTGGAGCTGCGTCAGCTGGCGGCCCACGTGCTGCGCCTGTCCGTCACCATGGACACCCTGGAGCAGGAGGAAAACCTTTGGATCCAGAAGCTCATCGACGATTTGGAGACCGCCTCCATCATCCCCTATCAGCGGGAGGCCGTCCAGGCCGTTATCGACGAGCACGCAGAGGCGCTGAAGGACCTGGAATCCTTCGCCGAGTGGGCGCTGTCGGAGGACGAGGAAGAGCGCAAGCAGGCGTCCGAGCTGCTGAACGCCCGAATCAAGGAGCTGGACGACAACCCCGGCGACATGCCCGAAGAGGAAGCGGAAGCCGCCATCGAATGGATGACCGACCTCAAGGGAATGATCGAGCGTCCCAACGTGGAGCCAGTGGATCTGGAGGCCCTGGCCGCCACCATCACCTCGAATCCCAATCACTTCTTCGGCGAAGAGGAAGAGGCTGCAGCCGAAAAAATGGAGCCGATCCTGGCCCTGGTCCAATCCGAAGAATACGAGGATAAAAAGACCGCTGCGGAGCAGATCAGGGAGTTCGTTTCCGAGGCCGAGCTTTCCAAGGAAAAGAACAAGTGGATCGCCGAATTGGCCGATGCGCTGGATGCCTCCGGCGGCGAGGGGTATGACAACACCGCCGTCAAAGGCATGATCGAGGAAGCCGACGCGGAGCCGGCGCGGAAGGAACTGCTGGACCGCGCGTTCCGCAGAGCGAAATTCATGCGCGCCGAAGCGAAGGAAAACATCCTCAAGGCCCTCAAGGGCGACGAGAAGGTGCAGGGCATCGACTACACCGACGAGGAATATCTCCGGGACGCCCAGTGGGCGCTGTCCGGGGATTCGGACTCTTCCATCCGCTTCGACATCACGGTGGTCTACCGGCTGGACGGCCCCGACCTCATTGTGGAAGTCCCCTACGACGAGATCAAATATAATGAAGACGCCCCCATCACTTACCTGAATATCCTGCCCATGTTCGGGGCGGTAGGCGGCACCAACGGGGAATACGAGGACGGATTCCTCTTCGTTCCCGAAGGCGGCGGCGCGCTGATCCGCTACAACAACGGAAAGCTCCAGCAGAACAGCTACATCGCAAACCTGTACGGCTGGGATTACGCCTCCAAGCGTCCCGAAGTGCTGAACGAAACGAAGATCACCTTCCCCGTCTTCGGCCTGACCAGCAAAGGCGGCTCCTTCATCTGCATCATCGAGGAAGGCGCTTCCTACGCCAGCATCAAGGCGGACATCAACGGTAAGCCCGGCACCAACACCGCCTTCCACCCCAACAGCTTCAATACCGTCAGCGCCAAATACCGCGTGCTGCATTCCGACCAGTACAACGTATCCGACAAAACGCCCAGCATGGTGCTGATGTATGAAAAGTCCATGCCGAAGAATACCGTCAGGCAGCGCTACCGCTTCCTCAACAGCGACAGCTACGTGGACATGGCCAGCGCTTACGGCGATTATCTGCGGGACAACCATCCGGAGCTGCAGGCCAGCGACGCTTCCGAGGAAATGCCGGTTTCCGTGGAGCTGGTGGGCGCCATCGACAAGCGCGTCGTGACCGCCGGGCTGCCGGTGCAGCGCGTGCTGGCCACCACCACCTTCAGCGAAATGAAAACCGTCATTGACGATCTGGTTTCCCAGGGCGTCAAGGAGATCAGCGTCCGGGCTTCCGGCTGGTGCAACGGCGGCATCCGGCAGCACGTGCTCACCAGCGTCAACGTGGAAGGCGTGCTGGGCGGCGCCCAGGGCATGAAGGACCTGATCGCCTACGCGAAGGAAAAGGGCGTGCGCCTCTACTTCGACGGCATCACTGCCTTCGCCTACGATACCAAGCTCTTCCAGGGCTTCACGCCCCGGGCCAACGCGGCGCGGTTCACCACCCGCGAGATCGTGGAGATCACGCCGTATTCCAAGGTCTATTACACGGAAGACAACGATCAGGCCGTTTATTACCTCACCCGCCCCGACTACGCCCAGCAGAACGCCTCCAACCTGATCAAGGCGCTCCAGGACAAGGGCGCCTACGGCGTGGCGTTCCGGGATATCGGCCATCTGCTCAGCGGCAACTACGATCCCCGGGATACCACCACCCGCGAAGAAGTCAAGGCGATGAACATCGATACGATGCAGCAGGCGCGGGACAGCGGCGAAAGCATCATGATCCGCGACGGCTTTGATTTCGCTCTCCCCTATGCCGATATCGTCACCGATATGGATCTGAGCGGCGTCAGCTATTCCCTGCTGGACGCCACGGTGCCCTTCTACCAGATCGCCATTCACGGCTCCCTGGATTACACGGGCCCCTCCCTCAACCTCTCCAGCGACTGGCACACCGATTTCCTCCGCTGCGTGGAATACGGCGCCGGGCTGAACTTCACCTTCCTCTACGAAGACGCCAAGATCCTGCAGGATACGATGCACACCGCATACTACGGGACCAGCTACGGCGCCTGGCGTCAGGAAGCCATCGACACCATCACCCGGTATCAGCGGGAAATGGCCGGGCTCAACCGTTCGCGGATCACGGGCCACATGGCGCTGCCGCTGAACGTCACCAAAACCACGTACGCCGACGGCACGGACGTTTACGTCAACTACGGCAGCGACGATTACACCCTGGACGACGGAAACGTGGTTCCCGCCCGCGACTATCTGTTGGTCCGCGAGCAGGAGGGCGTTGCCGACGCGAAGATCCAGGCAGTCTTTGAGCCCAACGGCGCCCGCAGTCTCGTCAACTTCACCGCCGTCTCCCTGACCGCGGGCGATACCGTCCTCCGGCCCTGCACCACCGTGCGCCTCCAGGACGGCGAGGTCTTCGACGTGATTTTCGCCGACGCGCTGGAAAGCGATCCGGCGGAAGGGCAGCACACCCGCGTGTACGTGAACGCTTCCGACGAGGCGGTTTCCGTCAGCGGCGGCCTGGAAATCCCGGCCCGGAGCTACCGCTGGGCCACGGACGATACCCAGGCCGAAGCGATCTTCCTGCCGGACGGCAGCCGCATGTATGTCAACTACGGCGATGCCGCCATCAACTACGGCTATACCTTCAAGGAAGACGGCAACGTCGACAAGGCGGCCGTCCTCAATGCCGGCACCTATGTGCGCATCCGGGACGAGCAGAACGTGGACGCCATGATCCTGGCGGACGGCACGGTGCTGCTGGTCAACTGCACGGATGAAGCCCTGACGGTGAACGGCGAAACCGTGCCCGCCAAGGGCTGGATCAAATCCGAAAATCCCGATCCGGTGCAGGTGATCTTCCGCGCGGACGGCAGCCGCATGTACCTGAACCGCACGGAAGCCGATCTGAAACCCGGCACCCGCACGGTGGGCGCGCTGAACTGGCTGCCCGTCAGCGGCGACCAGGCCCTGGATCTGCTGCTGACCGGCGAAGGGAACCGCGTCTGGGTGAACGCTTCCGACGCGGCGATCACCGCAGGAAATACGGAGATCCCCGCCCACAGCAGCGTGCTGGAGCCCACGGAAGCCGGCGTCACGGTGGTCTTCCTGCCGGACGGCAGCCGCATGTACGCCAACTTCACCGACGCCCTGGTGAAAACCGACAACACCAACAGCCGCAACACCGGCGCCGGCAACTACCAGCTTGTGACCGCGGAGATCGATCTGGACGTGCTGGTGCTGCCGGACGGCGATCTGTGGGTCAACAGCACCGACAAGGAAATCCGGGTCGGAGACATCGCCATCCCCGCCAAGGGCACGGCCAAAACGGAGAATGCCGACGGGACGGCCGAGGTCATCCTCCTTGCGGACGGCACGCGGCGCTACGTCAACCACGGCACCACGCCGCTGGCCATCAACGGCGTCAACGTGCAGGGCATGTGCTGGGCGCCGGACAGCGCCGCCATCGGCGATGCCCCGCTGCCCGATGGCCTGGAAAAAGTGATCTTCTACAACCTCAGCGACGCGGACGTGCCGTTCGGCGCCGTCACGGTCCCCGCCGGGCAAATCCTGATCCCGGATCCGGTCACGGAGCCGGAGCTGGCGGCGGAAGAGCCGGCAGCCGAAACACCGGCAGCGGAGACACCGGCCGATCAAGCGTCAGGAACAGAGGAAGGAGGGGATAAAAAATGAGCAGAAAGAAAAGAGACAGAAACGAACGCTGGAGCCTGAGCGAATCCGTATCGGCCCTGATTCCCATCAATGAGAATTACGACACCATGCGTTCCCGCAACGCCCGCACCGGCGTGCTCTTCGTCCTTCCGTTCATCCTGGGCTTCCTGATCTTCATGCTCAAGCCCATGATCCAGTCCGTCTGGATGAGCCTCAACAAGGTGGTGCTGGTGCCCGGCCAGGGCTATCAGCTCACCTGGAACAACTTTGAAAACTACAAATACGCCATGGGCGTGGACCCGTACTTCAACCAGTATCTGGTGGAGGAGGTCGGGCGCATGGCCGTAAACGCCATCGCCACCCTGGTGCTGGCCTTCGTGGTGGCGGTCATTCTGAACCAGAAGTTCAAGGGCCGCACCGTGGCGCGCGCCATCTTCTTCCTGCCGGTGATCCTGGCCTCCGGCGTGCTGCCCGGCGTGGAAAGCCAGCTGACCTACAACATGCTGCAGGGCGTATCCGATGAGATCGCCGCCCAGTCGGGCATCAACATTTCCGGCGCTTTGCAGGATCTTCTGATGGTTTCCGGCGTGGGCAGCGGCGTGTTCGACGTGCTGTTCCAGATGATCGACGCCATTTACGACATCGTCATGGCCAGCGGCATCCAGATCATCGTGTTCCTCTCCGGCCTGTCCGCCATCTCTCCCTCCCTGTACGAGGCGGCGGACGTGGAAGGGTGCACGGCCTGGGAAGCCTTCTGGAAAATCACCTTCCCCATGGTCAGCCCTCTGCTGCTGGTGAACGCCATCTACACCATCATCGACTTCTTCATGAAAAACAACAACAAAGTCATGGAGTGGATCAACACCCAGTTTACCCGCACCCGGTACGGCGAAAGCACGGCGGAAAGCTGGATCTACTTCGGCGTGGCGCTGGCCTTCATCGGCATCGCGTCCTTCATTATCAACAGGGTGGTGAAGCAGTATGACACTTAAGGCAGAAGCGCTCCCGCGCAGCGACAAACGCTCCGCCAACAAAAAGAGCGGCGGTTATCTGTTCAAATCCGGCGTCAAGCGCTGGACGGTCTCCATCGTCCGCGGGCTGCTGGTGTTCGGACTGTGCTTCATGATCATCCAGCCCATGCTGACCCGCTTCGGCACCAGCCTGATGCAGGAAAAGGACCTGTACGATTCCACCATCGTGCTGCTGCCCCGGAACGTGACGCTGGAGAATTACTCCATCGTGTTCGATCTGACCAATTTCCCCCGGTCGCTGATCAACACGGCATGGACGTCGCTGATCGTCAGCATCCTGCAGGTGATCGCCTGCACCCTGGTGGGCTACGGCTTCGCCCGGTATGAGTTCCCGCTCAAGCGGTTCTGGTTCGCCTGCGTGGTGCTCACCATCGTGGTCCCGCCCCAGACCATCGCCACCCCGCTGTACATGTACTTCCGCTACTTCGATATCTTCGGCATCTTCAAAACCTTCAACGGAGAGCCGCTGAACCTGCTGAGCAACCTGACCCCCTACCTGCTCATGAGCGCCACCTGCATGGGCCTCAAGGACGGCTTGTACATCTACATGCTGCGGCAGTACTTCAAGGGCATTCCCAAATCCCTGGAGGAAGCGGCGTACGTGGACGGCTGCTCCACCTTGCGCACCTTCACCACCATCATGCTGCCGGACGCCCTGCCCACGGTGCTCAGCTGCTTCCTGTTCTCCTTCGTATGGCAGTGGACGGACCTGTTCTACACCCGCAATTTCATCAGCAAAACCATGGTGGTCTACTCCACCGAGCTCTCCTCCATCCTCACCCGTATGAGCCGCTACTTCTCCCAGGACGCCGAGAAGGCCATCATCGTGCCTCCGGCCCGTCAGCAGCAGCTGGTGTCCATCGGCGTGCTGATCTGCTGCATCCCGCTGGTGATTCTTTACATTTTCACACAGAGAACTTTTGTGGAAAGTATTGCAATGTCCGGCTCAAAGGAGTAAAATAGGGGTGGAGATATCCGGTATCCACCGGATGAAAAACCGAATCTATGCATGCACCCGGTCCTCTGGACGGTGGATGCGTGGAAAATAAAAAGGAGGAACCCAATATGAAGAAACTGGTTTCCCTGTTCCTGGTGCTGGCGATGCTGCTGGTCAGCGTTGCTGCGCTGGCGGAAGCTCCGGAAGGCTATCCGGAAGTCCGCGAAGGCGTTGACTTCGGCGGTGCTGACATTTACATCCTCGACTACTGGTCTGGCGATGTGGGCAGCGACGCCCGCGCCGAGGATCCCACCGAAGAGCAGGCTGCGCTGTATGCGTACCGCGATTGGCTGAATGAGACCTACAACTGCCATATCGTGCAGAAGCAGGGCGGCGACTGGGGCTCCCAGATCACCGAATTCACCAACTTCGTGGCCGCTCCCGATGGCAGCTATCGCCTCTACATCCTGGAGCCCGGCTCTGTGGCCAACGCCATCAAGGCCGGCGCCCGCGCCTGGGACGATCTGGTTGACCTGAGCGCCGAGAAGTGGAACAAGCAGGACCTGGGCTTCACCACCAAGCAGGGCAAGGCCTACGGCGTCTATGCTGGCGAAGCTGAACCCCGTCAGTGCCTGTACTTCAACAAGAAGGTTCTGGAAGATGCCGGCATCGACTGGAACGAGATCTACGACATGCAGGAAGCTGGCACCTGGACCTGGGATGCCCTGGTGGAACTGCTGGCGAAGCTGACCCGTGACACCGATGGCGACGGTATCAACGATATCTACGGCATCATCGGCGACAACACCGACTTCCTCATCATCTCCGTGTTCTCCAACGGCGGCGCTTTCTTCGCTCTGGATGACGAAGGCAAGCTGCAGCCCGTCATGAACAGCGACGTGGCCATGGAAGCTCTGACCTGGGCCAAGGAAACCTGGCTGAACTACGGTGCTCCCCAGCCCGCAGACGCCAACTGGGATTGGTACAAGAATGCTTGGAAGCAGGGCTACTGCGGCTTCTATATGTACCAGACCTACGGCGGATTCAACGACAATTCCGAAATGGCTGACATGGCCGATCAGTGGGGCTGCGTTGCGTTCCCCATCGGCCCCAAGGGCAACACGTATGTGCACGTTGTGTCCGATAACATCACCCTGATCCCTGACGTGTATGACGACCAGACCGCTGCGAACCTGGCCTTCATCTACGACATGTGGACCAACCCCACCCCCGGCTATGACGATGAGAATGCCTGGGTTGGCAACAAGCTGAACTACACCGATGACCGCGCTGTGTACGAGACCTATGCCATGCTGCGTGAAGCGGATCATTCCGCCTTCAACATGACCCTGGCCATGGGCACCAACAACGACATCATCGGCAACGGCTTCCTGTGGAACATCTACGGCAACGATCCCGCTGCGCTGATCGAAGCCCAGATGCCCGTTTGGGAAGGCCTGTGCAACGAGTTCAACGGCGACTGATTCAATCCCTGAACAAAGCAAGGCCCCCGGAGCAATCCGGGGGCTTTTTTCTGTGATAAAAACTGCTGCGGAAGGGCAGATGGATGACCTTCGGGATCAGAATTGGATCCGCCACACCGCCGCATCGTGGGCGGGCAGCAGGGCGCTCAGGCGCCTTCCCGTTTTTCCGGTCCACAATTCCGTCGCCATCCGGACCGGGCGGCCCGGATCCGGCACGGCCACGCGGCGCTTTTTTTCCGACAGATTGAACGCCGCGGCGTAGCAGCCCGCGCCGTCCCTCCGCGGGGCGATCCACACCGCCTCGTCCTCCGCCGTCCGCAGGGGATGGGCGCACCAGCTTTCCTTTTCTATCTCCAGTAGCGCTCCGTTGGTGAGCAGCGAAAGGGTGAACGGATCGTTCTTCGTCATGTCCCCGCCCATCATGAGGGGCGAGCGCATCATACACCAAAGGGTCATCATCGTGCGCTGCTCGGCGGGGGTGAAGCGGGTCCATTTTCCTTCCTCCCCGGGATAGCACAGCCGCAGGGCTCCCAGGGGCAGCATATCCGCATCCGGCCAATGGCCCGGCCCGGCGTGGACGCACCATTTTTCCGCCCGCTCGAACATGGCCTTCAGCAGCCGCCAGTCATCCCAGAAATCATCGGTGATCCGCCAGAGATTGGCGTATTGCTTCAGATGCTCCGCCTGCTCCAGGGGCGCGGGGCCGGGCGACAAACTGAGCACGATCTCCCGCCCGCATCGGCGGCAGGCCTCGGAAATGATTTCGATTTCCCTTCGGCAGCGGGGATATTCCCGGGCGATATCGTCGCATTTGACGTAATCCACGCCCCAGTCCGCATACAGGCGGAAAATGCTGTCATAATACGCCTTCGCCGCGGGCTCCTCCGCCCGGGTGCCGTACATGTCCGGGTTCCACAGGCAGATGGAATTGGGGTCCGCCGCCTGGGCGCAGGTGTACGGGCTGTCCAGAATGGGCAGCTTCCGGTGGGCCGCCGTCCGGGGCAGCCCCCGCATGATATGGATGCCGAATTTCAGCCCCAGGCCGTGGACGTAATCCGCCAGGGGCCCGAAGCCCTTCCCCCCGGCGCTGCTGGGAAAGCGGTTCTCCGCCGGCAGCAATCGGCCGTATCCGTCCATGGTGAGATCGGAGAACGGCTCGTAGGCGTGGGACGCCGCCGTGGGCTGATACCACTGGATATCCACCACCACGTATTCCCAGCCGTATTCCTTCAAATGCTCCGCCATGTACGCCGCGTTGCGGCGCACTGTATCCTCCGTCACCGCCGCACCCCAGCAATCCCAGCTGTTCCACCCCATGGGCGGATATTGCGCAATCATGGTTTCCGCCTTTCCGCCGCGGTCATTCCCTGCGGCCCGTGTGAATAAAAGCGATCAGCGCTTCGATGTCGTCAAAATCGTCGTAATCCCCCATAACGCCCTGCCGGTGGTAAACGATGCCGGCCTTTTCATTGGCCTCCAGCCGGTCCAGCAGCGCTTCCAGGCCGTACCGGCGCACATACTCGTTGAACCCCCGGGGCTTGATCTTTTCGGCAAACAGCCCCTTCCGGCATTCGGTTTCGCCGCATTCCCAGCAGCCCGCCAGGCCCTTTGCAATGCCGCACTTCCGGTTTTCGCACCAGTTAGCGTCCTTGCACCAGGAAAGCTCCGCAAAGCCGTCCCGGTGGCAGCCCTTGCACTGCACGTTTTCAGAGCACAGGCAGCACGCCAGCCCGCACCGGGCGATCCCCAATTCCCGTTTCATGTTTCATCCTCCCTAAAATCGCGGGGGAACCGGATCCCGGCTCCCCCGCAGGCTTATCCTCTGAAATTACATCACCACGGTGATTTCGTCGCCGTCCCGGATCATATCGTCGGTGAGTACGGCGCTGCCCGCCGCCTTGCCGTTCACCAGCAGCTTCTGCACGCCGCCTTCGTGATGGGCGCTGTTGTCCACCACGATGTGGAGGCGCTTGCCCCGGAAGGTCTTGTCCATGGTGAAGCCGTCCCATTCGGCGGGGATAGCGGGCGAAATGCACAGCCCCTCCGGCGTGGGCCGCAGCCCCAGGATGCCCTCCACCATGCCCACCATGACGGTGGAGGCGGTGCCGGTGAGCCAGTGCACGTGGGCGCGGCCCGGCTGGGGCGTTTCATGGCCCTCGATGAACTGGGAATGCACATAGGGCTCCACCTCGCGGATCTCCGCCCGGTCGTTGTACGCGGAGGGGCAGCTCTCCTTGAAGTATTCAAAGGCCCGCCCGCCGTGTCCCAGCAGCGCTTCGGCCAGGATCGCCCAGCCCTGGGGCTGGCAGAAGATGCCGCCGTTTTCCTTGGTGGTGGGGTTGAACAGCTTCATGAACGCGGTTTCAAAATAGTGCTTCTTATAGCAGGGGGCCATGAGCTCGATGCCGTTTTCGGTATTCAGCAGCCGGTGGACGGATTCCATGCTCTTTTCCGCCTGCTCCGGCGTGGCGCCCCGGGAAATGACGCCCCAGGCCTGGGGATTGAGCCACATGGCGGCCTCGGGATCCTTCTTGCTGCCGATGACCGCGCCGTCCTGGGTGTAGCCCCGGAGGAACCGGTCGTCCTCCCAGAAGAAATCGTTGATCTTCTGCAGCTGCTCCGCCGCCTTCTCCGTGAGCCACTGGCTGTATTCTTTGTATTCCGCCGTCTTGGGCAGCAGTTCGTTCAGCAGGTTCATGGCGTAATAGAACTGGAAGGCCACGAAGCTGCTCTCCCCCTGGGCGCCCAGCTGCAAGCAGTCGTTCCAGTCGGCATGGAGGCCGGCGGGCATGCCGTGGTGGCCCAGGTGGTGCATGGTAAAGTCGATGGCGCGCCGGAGATGCTCGATCACGGTGCCCTCGTCGTAATCCGCGAAGGGAATCACTTCATTCAGGAAATCCTTGTCGCCGGTCTCCGCCACGTACTTATACACCGTGGGGAACAGCCACATGGCGTCGTCCGCCCGGTAATGGGGATGGCCGGTGGATTTCACGTAGCTGTCCTGCTCCGGGGTGTCCTCATGGCCGGCGTTGTGGGTGAATTTCACCAGCGGCAGGCCCGCGCCGTGATGCACCTGGGCGGAGAGCATGAAGCGGATGCGCTCCTTGGCCATGGCGGGATCCAGATGGATGATGCCCTGGATGTCCTGCACGGTGTCCCGGTAGCCGTAGCCGTTGCGCTCGCCGCAGTAGACCAGGCTGGCGGCGCGGGACCAAACGAAGGTGGTGAAGCACTGGAAGGCGTTCCAGGTGTTCACCATGGTGTTCAGGTCTTCGTCCGGGGTGTTCACGTTCAGGCCGTTCAGCTTGCCGTGCCAGTAAGCGATCAGTTCCTTCCATTCGGCGTCCACGGTTTTTTCCACGTCGGCGTACCGGTCGATGAGCTTCCGGGCCTCCCGGGTGCCCTTCTGGGCCAGGATGAAGGCCACGGATTTGCTTTCGCCGGGGGCCAGCTCGATCACGGTATGCAGCGCGCCGCAGGGGTTGCCGTTGAAATTCAGGCTGTCGTCCAGTTTCCCGTCCGCCACGCCCTTGGGGGCGTTGAACCGGCTGGTGCCCAGGAACCTTTCCCGCCGCCCGGTGTAGCTCGCCACCGGCGCCCCGGCCAGGCCGAAGAACCGCTCCCGGCCGTTTTCCCCGTCCTCGTTCACGTTGCAGAACTGGTTGATCTTCTGGATGATGTGATCCCCGTGGAATTCGGTGACGGTGATGAACTGGGTGTACTGCAGGTTCACCAGATCCTGGGTATAGAAGGATTCGGTGGTGAGCTCGCAGTAGCCGAACACGCCGATCTTCCGCTTCTTTTCGCCGGTGTTCTTCACCTCCAGCCGCCACACCTCGTGGGTGGCGTCCATGGGCACGTAATAGAGGGCTTTGCTTTCAATGCCCCTGTATTCGGATTCGATCTGGGTGTAGGAAGTGCCGTGGCGGGTGATGGTTTTGTATTCGTCCAGCGGCTTTTCCACCGGCCGCCAGGAGGCGGACCAGAAATCCCCCGTATCCTCGTCCCGGAGGTAAATATACCGGCCCGGCTCGTCGAACTGATTGAAGGTATAGCGCAGGATGCGCCCCGCCGCGCCGGACTTGACGAAGCTGTAGCCGCCGGCGTTCTGGGTGACGATGGCGCCGTAGGCGGGCGAGCCCAGATAGTTGGCCCAGGGCATGGGCGTGCGGGGATCGGTGATCACGTATTCGCGCTTGGGGTTATCGAAGTATCCGAATTGCATGTGGGGATTCCTCCTCTTTCGTCGTTACCGGAATTTGCTAAATTCTATATTCGTCGCCGCACCGTCATTGTCCTGTCCGGAAAAAAGAAAAACCTGCGCCGATTTTTTGAATTCATAAACCCGGCGCCGGCAATCCGTGCCGGGAGGCAATCCGGTGAATTACTTATAGTTTTTATCTATTACTTGTTATCTATCATTCGTATTGGACAATAATATACTTTATCGGTAGAATTATTGCAGAAAAGAAAGGAGGGCTCACGGATGACGAAACAAAGCGCCCGGGACGCATGCGGCCGCGTTTTTGTGCCCGCTCTGCTGAGCCGGAACCGAATGTGCGGCGCCGCCAACCGGCAGAGCCGAAGCTGAACGAACCCTGCATTCCCGGATAGAATCCGGGCAGCGCCGCAGACAAACGAATTTGAAAAGGAGCATGAACATATGTCTGATATTAAAAATTCCGCCAGCTGGTCTTTTGAAACCAAGCAGCTTCACATCGGCCAGGAGCAGGCTGATCCGGCCACCGACGCCCGCGCCGTTCCGATTTATGCGACGGCCTCCTATGTGTTCCACAGCAGCGACCACGCCGCGGACCGCTTCGGCCTGCGGGATGCCGGCAACATATACGGCCGGCTGACTAACCCGACCCAGGGCGTATTTGAAGCCCGCATCGCCGCCCTGGAAAACGGCAGCGCGGCGCTGGCGGTGGCGTCCGGCGCGGCGGCCATCGCCTATACCTTCCAGGCGCTGGCCAAGGCCGGCGAGCACATCGTCGCCTCCAAGACCATCTACGGCGGCACCTTCAACCTGCTGGCCCACACGCTGCCCCTGACCAGCGGCGTCACCACCACCTTTGTGGACCCGGATGCGGACGGCTCTTTTGAG
Source organism: uncultured Eubacteriales bacterium (assembly GCA_902761755.1). Lineage (GTDB taxonomy): Bacteria > Bacillota > Clostridia > Christensenellales > Aristaeellaceae > RUG563. Next base: position 49,922 of record CACWLP010000001.1, read on the forward strand.
GCGGCCATTCAGCCCAACACCAAGGCGATCTTCATTGAGACGCTGGGCAACCCCAACTCCAACATCGTGGACATCGAAGCCATCGCCTTCATCGCCCATAAGCACGGCCTGCCCCTGGTGGTGGATAACACCTTCGCCACGCCCTATCTGGTTCGCCCCATCGACTATGGCGCGGACATCGTGGTGCACTCCGCCACCAAGTTTATCGGCGGTCACGGCACGGCCATCGGCGGCGTGATCGTGGAAGGCGGCAAGTTCGACTGGAAGGCCGGCGGGAAATATCCATGGATCGCCGATCCCAACCCCAGCTATCACGGCGTATCCTTCTATGACGCGGTAGGTCCGGCCGCCTTTGTCACCTACATCCGCGCCATCCTCCTGCGGGATACCGGGTCCACCCTGTCTCCCTTCCACGCCTTCCTTTTCCTGCAGGGGCTGGAAACCCTGTCCCTCCGGGTGGAGCGCCATGTAGAAAACGCCCTGAAAATCGTGGATTACCTGGCGAAGCATCCCCAGGTGGAAGCGGTGCATCATCCGGCGCTGGAAAGCGAGCCCAGCCATGCGCTCTATCAAAAGTATTTCCCCAACGGCGGCGGCAGCATCTTCACCTTCGAGGTCAAAGGCGACAGCGACACCGCCAAGAAGTTCATCGACAATCTGGCCATCTTCTCCCTGCTGGCCAACGTGGCGGACGTAAAATCCCTGGTGATCCACCCCTACACCACCACCCACAGCCAGCTGACAGACGAAGAGCTGCTGGATCAGGGCATCAAACCCAACACCATCCGCCTGTCCATCGGCACGGAGAACGTGAAGGATCTGATCGCCGCACTAAGCGCAGCCTTTGAAGCGATCCAGTAAGACGCTTTGTAACTGTCCGGTTGCATGATACAGCAGGGGCCTCCGCGGCCTCTGAACCTCACGGGGGCTGTTGCACAGCCCCTTCGATCAAATGGATCCTCCATTTGATCGACTTAAAACGCCTTTTCCTTTCGTCCCTGCGGGACTCCCGGGCGAAAAAAAGGCGCAAGGAAAGCATTTTTGCTCTCGCAGGGCATGCTCTGCTTTAGCAAAAATGCTCCTCGCAGCGCTCAGGTCGCTGCTGCGGATTCCGCTTGGAGGGGCTGCGGCCCCTCCAAACCGCCCCGGGGTTTTCTTTTTTCCCGGTATTCACTGTTGCTCATTCTTCTATGAGAACCAATATCCCTGTAAACAAAGAGGATGTTGCAGATTGGCTTTACGCAACATCCCCTTTGCAGTTTCACTTCATCAATCGAAAAACAGAATGATCAGTCCGGCATGTTTTCATATTCCGGCTGCGGCGGCGCCTGATCGATCAGGCTTTGCAGCGTGATGCCGCCCAGGTAATCGGCCACCACCCTGTCCAGGTCCGTCCACATGGACAGCGTCATGCAGAAGGAACACCGATCGCATAAATTCGGGCTGGTTTCCAGACATTGAACCGGCGCAAGGGAGCCTTCCATGGTTTTCAGCACCTTCAGAACGGTCACATCCCCGGCATCGGGGACCAGGCGGTATCCTCCCTGACGGCCCCGCGCTGCCAGCAGCAGCCCGGCCTGGCTGAGCTGCATCCCGATCTGATCCCCGTATTTTCTGGAAATCCGCTGCCGCCTTGCAATATCCTTCATGGGCACATACCCGTTTCCCTGGTGCAGGGCAATATCCAGCAGAATCCGCACGGCATAGCGCCCCCGCGTCGAGATCTTCATGGAACCCCTCCTTCGGCCCCTATTGTACAGTATTTTCACGGATGAATCAACTTGCTGCTTTCCTCCGGCCCTTCCTTCCCCTCCCGCAGCACCACTTCCGCGTCCGCGTCGTATCTGCGGGCAATGGTGTGGGCTGCTTTGCGGTTCTCCACGGTATCGAACACGATGGAAAAATCGTAATCCGGCGGGTACAATTCCGCGGCGGGCACCAGCAGCTTCAGCCGGTTGTGGCGCACGGTGAGCTTCCGCCCCTGCAGCTGGATCACCACGTTGCCCATCTCATCCGCGGGCCGGTATACGATGGCGGTCTTCTTTTCCGGCAGCAGCTGCACGCTGTCCCCCATGCTGAAGCGCTGGAAATCGCCTTCTTTCTTCGTTTGCAGGCGCTGCAGCCGGCTCCCGGGCACGCCCATGGGCCGGCGCCGCGTTTCCGGCGCGGACTGGGGTCCGTGATCGGCCACCTGCCGGGCGCGGCTGAGCAGCCCGGGGTCCATGCCCAGGCGGCGGGCGATCTCAATGGCGCAGCTTTCCCCGCTCATCCCCATTTCCAGCCGGTACAGGGGCCGGAGGGATTGCTGATCGAAGGCCATCCGGGCGGAGATCACGCCCTCCGTCTGCTCCGCCCACTGCTTGATCTGGGGGTCGTGGGTGGTCACCAGGAAAAAGCACCGCCGCCGGAGCAGCTCCTCCAGCACCGCCGCCGCCAGGCCGGAGCCCTCCGCCGGGTCCGTGCCGCTGCCCAGTTCGTCCAGCAGCACCAGGCTGTCCCGGCTGCATTCCCGCAGAATGCGGATCACATTGGTCATGTGGCCGGAAAAAGTGGACAGGTTCTGGCTGATGCTCTGGCTGTCGCCGATATCGCAGAGCACCCGGTCCATCATGCCGATCACCGTGCCCTCCCCGCAGGGGATATGCAGCCCGCTTTGGGCCATCAGCGTCAATAGCCCGGTGGTTTTGAGGCACACGGTCTTGCCCCCGGTGTTGGGGCCGGTGACGGCGATGCCGGCGTCCGGCAGCGAAAGCGTCAGGTTCAGCGGCACGCAGGCAGCCGGATCCAGCAGCGGATGCCGGGCGTCCCGGAGGCAGATGCGCCTTTCCGCAGTGAGCTCCACGGGCCGGGCGTCCATTTCCACGCTCAGCTTGGCCCTGGCGAAGAGGATATCCATTTCCGTCATCACCCGGATGGCGCTGCGCAGCGCGCTTTCCTCCGCGGCCACCCGGTCGCTGAGGGCCCAGAGGATGCGCCGCTCCTCCGCGTCGATGTCGATCAGCAGCGCTTCCAGCGCCTGCCGCAGCGACTGCACGGCGTTGGGCTCCATAAACACGGTGCCTCCCTTGGCGGAGGATTCCACCGCCCGCCCCGGAAACGCGCTTTGATAACGCTTCTGCACGGGGAGGACGTACGCCCCGCCGCGCTGGGTGATATAGCTGTCGGCCAGTTCCTTTTTATGGCGCAACAGGATCTGATTGAGCTTCTCCCGGATCTCCTGCTCCCCGCGCTCCCGCTGGCGGCGCAGGGCCTTGAGGGCAGGGGATGCGTCGTCCAGGATCACTTCCTCCCGAACGGAGCGGACGATCTCCTCCTCCAGCCCGCTCAGATCGGGCAATTCCGTATGCCAGGACGCGATGCCGGCGCTGAGCAGCCGGGCGTCCTGCAAATACCGGCGCAGGCGGCGGACCGCCGCGCAGAACCGCGCCGCGGCGGTGAGCTGCGCGGGCGGCAGCATGCCGCCCTGAACGGCCTGAAGAAGGCTCTCTTCCGTGCCTTCCGTTTCGGCGAGGGGCGGCGTCCCCGCGTTTTCCAGCACGGTCCGCGCCGCGGTGGTTTCCTCCATCCGGGCCCGGCAGAGGCCCTCGTTCAGGATGGGCGCTGTCTCCGCCAGGCGGCGGCGCGCAGATTGGGAAACGGCCTGATCTTGCAGCCGTTGGATGATTTTGTCAAATTCCAGGGTGATCCAGTCCTTGTTCATGCTGATCCCTCGTTTGCGTTTTTGATCGACATGATGAAGGATCGGGGACGGCGGCGGGAAGAGGGCAAACAAAAAAGTGCCCGGCATCAGGTCCGTACCGCGCCATGACGTCAGAAAACAAGCGGTCATGTCACCGCTGCTTTTTGTTCGTCATGATCCCCGTTACTGAACCGATTCCAAACACTGCCTCCCCAGCGCCGCCCGCTCTGGTCGGGCTCGCTGTCGGTTTGATTATAGCGCGGCGTCCCGGGTTTGTCAATCCCGCATCCGCAGGCACGGAAGCGTCACAGCTTTTTGGCAAAACAAATGATCCGGTTAGCTTCGCAAAAGTTTCTTTCCCAAGCCGCCCAAAACGAAACCGGCCCGGGGCTGGTCTTCGCCCCGGGCCGATGATGGATTTCCTTACTTGCCCAGCACTTCCTTGACGGTCTGCACCGCGTTTTCCACAGTGAAGCCGAATTCCCGGAACAGGACCGCGTAGGGGGCGGAAGCGCCGTAATGGTCGATGCCGATGACCTTGCCGTCCAGGCCGGTGAAGCGGTACCAGGGCATGGTGGCGCCGGCTTCCATGGCCACCCGGGCACGGACCGCGGCGGGGATGACCTTTTCCTGATATTCCTTGGGCTGCTTTAAGAACAGCTCCATGCAGGGCATGGAAACCACCCGGGCGTCGATGCCGTCGGCCTTAAGCGCTTCCTTCGCGCCCATCATCTGCTCCACCTCGGAGCCGGAAGCCATCAGCAGCACGTCCGGCGTTTCCTTCTCGGAATCGGCAAGGATATAGCCGCCCTTCATGGCCTCGCAGCCGCTGTTTTCGTACTGGGGCAGGTTCTGCCGGGTGAGGATCAGGCAGGTGGGCAGCCCGGCGGTCAGGGCCGTGAGCCAGCCGGCAGTGGTTTCCTTGCCGTCGGCGGGGCGGAACACCAGCAGATCCGGGATAGCCCGGAGGCCCGCCAGCTGCTCGATGGGCTCGTGGGTGGCGCCGTCCTCGCCCACGCCGATGGAATCGTGGGTGAACACAAAGGTGACGGGCAACTTCATGATGGCCGCCATGCGGACGGCGTGCTTCATGTAATCGCTGAACACGAAGAACGTGCCGCAGAACACCCGGAGCCCGCCGTGGAGGGCGATGGCGTTGCAGATGGCGCCCATGGCGTGCTCGCGGACGCCGAAGTGCAGGTTGCGGCCGGCCCGGTTCTGGGCGGAATAATCGCCGCCGTCCTTGATGTAGGTCTTATTGGAGGGGGCCAGGTCGGCGCTGCCGCCCACCAGGTTGGGCAGCAGCTTGGCCAGGCGGTTGATCATTTCGCCGGAGGTGGCGCGGGTGGCGATCTTGCCTTCCCACTGCCAGAGGGCGTCGTTAAGCGCCACGTCGTCGGTCAGTTCGGGATTGTGCCACTGCTCCCATTCCGCGGCCAGATCGGGATATTCCTTGCAGTACGCGGCGAACATTTCGTCCCAGGCCTTTTCCGCCGCTTCGTTCTTCTTCATTTCCTCTTCCACGTGGGCGTACACCTCGGGCAGCACGCAGAAGCTGTCGGCGGGCATGCCCAGGTTTTTCTTGGTTTCCGCCACGTTCTCTTCGCCCAGGGGCTCGCCGTGGGCGGAGGGCTTGCCTTCCTTGGCGGGGCAGCCAAAGCCGATCTTGGTGGGGCAGACGATCAGGGTGGGCCGCGGATCCTTCTTGCCGTCCTCGATGGCGGCGCACACGGCGTCCACGTCGTTGCCGTCCTTCAGGCGGATCACCTGCCAGCCGTAGGCCTCGAACCGCTTGCCCACGTCTTCCTTGAAGGCGATATCGGTATTGCCTTCGATGGAGATTTCATTGTCGTCGTACAGCAGCGTCAGCTTGCCCAGTTCCAGGGTGCCGGCCAGGGAGGCCGCTTCGCTGGCGATGCCCTCCATCATGCAGCCGTCACCGCAGAAGGCGTACACCCGATGATCCACCACCGGGAAGCCGGGGCGGTTGAAATGGGCGGCCATCATGGTTTCGGCGATGGCGAAGCCCACGGCGTTGGCCACGCCCTGGCCCAGGGGGCCGGAGGTGGTTTCCACGCCCACGGTGTGGCGGTATTCGGGATGGCCGGGGGTCTTGCTGCCCCACTGACGGAACTGCTTCATATCGTCCATGGTGAGGCCGTAGCCGGTCAGGTGCAGCATGGTATAGATCAAAGAGCTGGCATGGCCGGAAGAAAGGACGAACCGGTCCCTGTCCTTCCAGGCGGGATCCTTGGGATTGTGCTTCATTTCCTTGATCCACACGGCGTAGGCCATGGGCGCCATGCCCATGGGAGCGCCGGGATGGCCGCTCTTGGCCTTCTGCACGGTGTCCGCCGCCAGGGTGCGGATGTTGTTGATGGTTTTCTGCCGGATGTCCATGATGTTTTCCTCCCTGTATAATAATCTTTCGTTATGCCTGCACAAATTCTTCCAGACGGCTCAGGTTCACGCCCTCCGCGCCGGACAGCACGCCCAGCAGCGCCGATGCCATTTCATGCACGCCGCCTTCCACGTCGCTTTCGATGTTCAGCGGCAGCACCGGATCGTGCACGCTCAGGCGCAGCAGGAACCAGCCGTTGTTGGCGCCGTCCTGCAAATCGAAGGAGATACGCACGCCCTCCCGGTTGTCCGGGGCGATGTGCCAGCCCGGGGCGAAGGCCGCGTGATCCATCACCTTTTCGATGGCCGCCCGGCCGGCAGCGTGGAAATCCTCATCGTCGATGGTGAGGCGCAGCTCCACGCTCTCCTTGGGCTCCTTCAGATCCGCGATCAGCTCGCCCAGCTCCCGGCCTTCCTGTTTCATGCGCATGGCCTCGCAGATCAGCACCGTCACAAGATACGTTCCGTCGTCCAGGAAATGGTTTTCCCGCAGGGCGGCGTGGCCGCTGGTCTCGATGGCCAGGGGGCAGTCGATGCCCGCCTCGTTCAGGCGGATGGCCTCGTTGATCACGTTGCGGTAGCCCCGCTTATAGCGGTAATGCTCGCCGCCCCATTCCATGATGAACTGATGAAGGCCGGTGGAGGTGACCGAATCGGTGACGATGGTCAGCCCCGGCTTTTTATCCAGCAGCACGGCGCTGATCAGGGCGATGAGCCGGTTGCGGTCGATCTGCCGGCCGGTGCGGTCTACGATGGCGGCGCGGTCGCAGTCGGCGTCGAAGAGCACGCCCATGTCCGCGCCGTATTTCTTTACCGCGTCGGTCACGGCGGCGACAGCCCGGGGATCGTCCGGGCTGGGAACGTGATTGGGGAACGCGCCGTCCGGCGTCAGGAACTGGCTGCCCTCCACCCAGGCACCCAGATCATCCAGCATATCCCTGAAAAAACCGCCCACGCCGTTGCCGGCGTCCACCAGCACGTGCAGGCCCAGCAGGGGCTTTTGCACGTCGGTATTCAGCTTCCCGCGGATCAGGCCCTTCATCTGCTCGCAGTACACAGGCATGAAATCCCTTTTCACGACGGGGCCCGCGTCCCCCAGCAGGGGCGAATCGCCGCCGGCGATCTCCAGGATCCCGTCCAGATCGGCCTTTTCGATGCCGCCCGCCTGGGTGAAAAACTTCATGCCGTTGTACTCGGAGGAAAAATGATCCGCCGTGATCATCACGCCGCCGTCGCAGGCAAAGCCCTCGGTGATCAGGCTCATGTACAGGGCCGGGGTGGTGCACATGCCGTAGCATTCCACCTGGGCCCCCGCCTGATGGCACCCCTCCGCGCAGGCGTCCAGCAGCGCTTCCCCGGTGAGGCGGCAATCCCGCCCGAGGGCGATCCGCGGGTTGGGCACGCCCCTGCCCCGCAGCCATGTCACAAACGCCGCGCCGATCCGGGCGGCTGCCGCCGCCGTCAGGGGCGCGCCGTCCCCCATCGCCCGTCCGCGTACATCCGTGCCGCTCCTGAGGGTGCGCAAGTCCCAGCTCATACGTTTCCTCCCTGTTCGTCCATTTTTTCCATCGCGTCCTCCACGCAGCCCCGGAAAATCCAGTACAGCGGGGCCAGCGCCCGGTAATCCTCCATCACCCGGTCCACGATCCCCGGCGACTGAAGCCACTCCATTTTCGCGCCCAGCCGCTCGGCGTACACCTGCTTTTTCAGATACCAGGGGATCAGCGCTTCCGGCAGCCCAGCCGGGGGCTGCATTTTCTTCCATTCCTGGCCGGCAAGCACGAAATTTCGCTGTTTCAGCACCGGCAGGATCCGCAGGAAATCATCCGGGCAGGCGGCCATCCGCCGGCGCATGGCGTCCATGATCTCCCGGGTCTCGCCCCAGATGCCCACGCCCCAGTTCACGTGATCCGCCCCGGCCTCGAACCAGTAGAAGGGCGTGCCGTCGTTGGGCCGGCCGCTCTGCCGGAAGGAGACCCACAGATGATCCCGGTAAGGGGATTTGTCCTTTGAGAAGCGGGTATCCCGGTTGATGCGGCTTAAGCACTTGGCGGGCCGCACCTCCATGTCCTCCGCGATCTGCTGCATGCCCGGGCCCATGGCGCCGATGAACGCATAGAAGGGATCCCGTACCGCGCGGTAATATCTTTCCCGGTTGGCGTCCATAAAAGATTTGTCGTTATGAAACCGCAAATCCAGAAAGAAAGGGATCATTTCCTTTCCGAAGCCTTGAAACACGCGCTTTCCTCCCGAGCAAAATTACACGGCTATATTATATACGATTCTTGGGTTTTGTTCAACTGCTTTCCATCGCAAAAACAGCCGCTTTTTCCGCAAAAAACCGCCGGAGAGCATCCGGCGGCGTTTGATTCACATTCCGTTCCCGCCCAGCAGCCGCCGGGCCTCCTCCGCGTCCTTTTCCACCTGGGCCTCCACTTCCCGCAGGGAAGCCATTTTCCGGGTGGGCCGCAGAAACGCGTACAGCGACACCGTGATTTCCCGGCCGTAGAGATCGCCGGAAAAGCCGGGCAGGAAGGTTTCCACCGTGGGGACGGGATCGGCGGTCAAGGTAGGCCGCAGGCCCACGTTGGTGACCCCCAGGTATTCCCTGTCCCCCACCCGCACCCGGGCGGCGTACACTCCGAAGGGCGGCAGCGCCGCGCCGGGGGGCACGGGCAGGTTGGCCGTGGGCATCCCCACGGTGCGCCCGTTGCCCCGGCCGTGGATCACGGGACCGGAAAGCACGTACAGCGGACGTTCGTTACGTATGGGAGCATCCATTTCTTCAGATCGTTCCTCTCAGCCGCATCACCAGCAGCACGCAGCCCACCAGCAGCACTGCGCCCAGCACCATCATGGCCGGATCCATCTTCAGCTCCGTTTTCTTGGGCTGGTCCGCCCCGGTGAGGATACGGGCCTTGCGCAGCGCGGTGATCAGCGGCTTGTAGATCAGCAGCGTGATTCCCGTGTTCAGCCCGCCCTTGAGCAGGTTAAAGGGCAGGAAGGTGGGCAGCAGCATGCCCGCCACCGCCTCCCGGGGGGTGCCCGTGTAGATGGGCGTGACGATGTAATTCCACAGCAGCATCATCGCCGCCATGACCGCCGTGCCGCACAGCAGGCCCGCCACCGCGCCGTCTGCCGTGCGCTTTTTCCGGTAGATCGCCGCCGCCGTGCAAGCGTAGGCGCAGCTGGAAACCACGTTCATCAGCAGCCCCCAGGGGCCCGTATCGCTGATGGTGACCATTTCGATCACCGACGAAATGACCGAAATGATCGCCGCGGACATCGGCCCCATCATCAGCCCGCCCAGCACGATGACCACGTCCTTGGGCTCGTACTTGAGGAAGAGCACCACCGGAATGCGGATCAGCGCCACCGCCAGCACGGCCAGGGCGCAGAACATGCCGATCAGGGTGATTTTCCCGGTTTTGCTGTTCATGTGTTTTCCCTCCGTCTTCATCAAAAAATCCCCTGAAAGCACCGCGTTGATCTTTCAGGGGATCAGAGACTGCCGTATTTGAGGCTTCCCTGTCCATCTTCTTTCATCCAGACTTGCCGCGCGCTGCGCGCCGCGGCTTACTGTCGGTGCCGGAATGCTCACCGGCTCTGCCCCTCCGGAAAAACGGAATGGGGCTCGCGGACTTTACCGCCGATCGGGATTTCCACCCTGCCCTGAAGATGCGCCGTTCATTCAGTTGTCGGTCTTATTATAATGCGATCCCGCCCCGCCGTCAAGCCCTTCCGTCAGGGCGAAACCAGATCCGCGTTGGGCAGGAAATCCCCGGGCAGGTAGATGTGGCCCGCCAGGGAATCCGGCTGCTCGCCCTGAACGAAGAAGGCGGCCTTTTTGACCCCCTGCAGCTCGCACAGGGTGTTCACCAGGGCGTAGATCATCTGCTTTTCCGCCGCGGCGTCCATGCCTTCGCAAAGGGCCGGCCACTGCTCGGAAAAATTCAGCACCAGGGCCTGATCCGCATAGCTGACCCCCAGCAGGTCCGCCGGGCGCAGGCCCTGGGGCAGCACGGTCCGCAGGCCCGATACGCTGTCGAAGGGCTGGGGCCCCAGCAGCAGCTGCTGCACCAGCGCCCGGGCGCTGTACGCCTCGTAGAAGGGCACGGGCCGCAGCACCCGGGCCAGCCTTCCGTTCCCGTCCGAAAAATACAGCGCGCACTCGGCCAGCAGGAAGCCGGAAAAATCCCGCCGCCGCATCAGCCCGTCCGTAAACCGGATCTGCTCTCCCGCGCCGGAATAGGTGCCGGACGGCGTCAGAGAGGTGATGCGTTCATTGCCGATGGTAACCTCGATGCCGTCCAACCCAGGCAGGAAGGTGGTGAACGTATACGTCATGGCCGCCATCATCACGGACCGGGTGATCCCCGCGTCGATGAGCGCGGAATTCATTTCCTCCCGGAAGTGCAGCGAAAGCCGCCGCACGCCCCCGCCTTCCTCCAGCACGGGGCTGTCCAGCAGCATTTCCCGCAGCCGGGGACAGGCGGGCGCGTTGGGCAGCTTTTCCGCCCCGGCCCCGATGGCCTCCAGCAGCGTCACCGCCATGCCGGGCAGATCCTGGCTGGAAAAGGACAGCGTGCGCCCTTCGCACAGGATGCCCTTGCCCGCCGGTGCCGGGAAATACACCGCCGCCGCAAAGGACCGCCGGCCCGCCGTGGCGGGCGCGCCCGCCCGGGCCCACAGGGTGGAAAGATCCTCCCGGGTGTTGGGCTGGAAGGCCCCCGCCGGCAGGGTGGAGGCCACGTTCAGCCCCGGCTGCACCCCGGCGATGAGCACGTTCACATATTGCAGATCCCCGAACTGGCACAGGGTATTGGCCAGGGCCTGGCCCACCATATACAGCTGCTCATGGGACAGCCGCAGCGCCGAAGCCCCCAGGCTCACCGTGGCCACCTGGCCGGACACCTCCACCGCGTCCGTGCCCGACAGCGTCAGCGTCACGTCGCCGCCCACGGCCTGGGCCGCCCCCGCGGAGGGCTGGGACAGGAGCATTTCGCACAGCGTCTGGGCGTTATGCCGGGAGGCGGAAAACTGCGCCTTCACCGGATAAGCCAGCAGCTGGGTGCCCTCCAGGGAAGGCAGATACAGCAGCACCGTCTGCTCGTAGCCCTGGTTCATATCGTTTTCCGGCGCCTCGTAGCGTTTTTCCGCCGGCGGCAGCGTCATCTGCGGCCCGGGGGCCTTCTCCTGGCCCACGCAGCCGGACAAAAGCAGCACCGCCGCCATCAGGCAGCCCAGGCGTTTCCAGCGTCGATCCATTTCCGCTCCATCCCTCAGTCCTGATTCATCATGGTTGCAAGCTCGTCATACCCGATCTTCCACAATCCGTCCTCCCGCCGCATCCGCAGGGGATAGCCCCCGATCTCCCGGTCGCCCGCCTCGCCCATCAGCGTCAGCTCCGCGCTGACCACGGCGCTCTGCCCGTCCGGGCTCACGCTGCCCGGGCTCACGGAAAAGCTGACCAGGGTGCCGCCGTCCGCAAAGGCGTCGCAGGCGGCCTGCTCCCGGGGACGGGCATCGTCCCGGGCCGTCAGATCGTACAGCGCGGCCCAATCCTGCCGCTGCCATGCGTTCAGGATCAGCTCGGCGGTGTTGTGGGGGGTCAGCAGCCTGTCCTCCCGCCGGGTCAGGGGCGGCAGAAGCGTTTCGTCCCCGCTCTGGTCCAGAAATCCCGCGGTGAGCCGCAGGGATTTCCCCTGGTCCACCCCCCGGTACACCAGCACCTGCACCCGGGCGCACATCCCGGCTTCGGTGAGGGTGGCGCTCAGGGCGTCCAGGCACATCTGCCGGCGCAGCGCGCCCTCCGTTTTATCGGCGGCGTCCTGCCCCTCGTCGGCATACCGGCCCATCATGGCTTCATTGAAGGTCACGAACAGGGTGTCCCCCTGGCTCAGGGTGGAAAGCACCTCCGTGCCGGGCGGGAACAGGCCGTCCAGGGCGGACGATGCGCCGGAAGGCCCGTCCAGCAGCGCCTGCACCAGAGCGTGCTCCGGCGCTTCGTTCCTTCCCACCTCCACCTGCCGCGTCTGAGGCGCCAGGTAGCCCGTGGTCCCGTAGCGGAAATACAGCACGGCGGTGAACCCCGAAGCGGACAGCCCGCCCGTATCGGCGCTGATCAGCACCGTATCCTCCACGGGCTGCGGCTTTTCCTCCTCCTGGGGCGGCGGCGCGCCGCAGCCGGACAGAAGCGCCGCGCACAGGATCAAAAGCGCCCAGCGGCGCGCGCCCTTCATTGCGGCCAGGGCTCCTCGCCCAGGCACCAGCCCCGCAGCTTGTTCACCGTGCGCTCCAGGCTGCCCCGGCTGTCGCCCCAGGGCTTATCGGCGTTGCGGTAATCGAATTTCAGGGTAAAGCCCTCCAGATCTTTTTCCATTTTGGTCAGGCTCTTTTCCACCGCGGCGCACAGATCCGAAGCGAAGCGGCGGTACATATCGGGCTTCATTTCCTCCCCCGCCATCTGCAGAAGCAGCGCCATGTCCTTCAGGCATACGCCCTTGGACTGGGCAAAGGCCCGGCGGAAAGCGTCGTCCGTTTCATAGAGATGCAGCAGGGTATAGGCGTAGCGGTTGGTGTTTTCCTCCACCGACCGGCACAGGATGCACGTGCCCGTCAGCTCCCGGATCTTCTCCGCCGCCGCCGCGCCGGGAGCGCCGCCCTCCGCCCGGCGGAACAGGGAAGGCTTTTTCCCCTCCCCGGCCTTCGCTTCCTCCAGAATGGGGGCCAGGCGGCGCATGGTTTCCTTCAGATGCGAGTGCATCATCAGCGCGTGGCCCAGGCGGTTCTTCTTGGCGTAGAGCATTCCCTGGTGCTTCGGGCAGAAGCCCAGGGCGTTCACCTGGATCCGGGTGTCCGGCTCCATCACCGACGCGCCCAGATACCTGTCCACGTCCACCTGCTCGTTATGCCGCCGCAGGGCGCACAGGGGACATTCGCCCTCCAGCTTCACCGCGTCCCACACAGGGATGGTATCCAAATGGTATCGCATAGGCCCTCCTTTGGAATAACGGGGCGCTCCCGGGCATATCCTTGCCTGAAAGGGGGCGGGAAAATGCGCGCAGGGCGCTTGCAGACGCGGCGTTACCGGGTCCGCCGGACCCGCCGCAGGGTATTCCTGGTGCTGGCGCTGCTGGGCGCCGGGGCGTTTTTCCTGGCCCGCAGCCCCGTATTTCCCCGGCTGCAGGCCTACTTCATCTCCCTGCTGCCCGGCGCTCCCGTCTCCCCGTACGAGGGGGAAATAACGGCCCGGGAAGCGGCCCTGCCCGGCGGGCAGTGGTACGCCCTGTCCCTGGGCACGTACCGGGACGCCGCCGCGGCCCGGCAGGCTGCGGACAGCTTCCGCGCCCGAGGCGCGGGGGGATACCCGGATGGGGAAAACCGCCTGCTGGCGGCGGCCTATCCCGCCCGGGCGGACGCCCAGCAGGTGCAGAAGCGATTGCTGGCCAATCATGGCCTGGAAACGGCGCAGACGGAGATCGCCTGGCCGGAAATCCGCTTCCGCCTCACCGGGCGAAAGGATCAGCTGGACGCCGTGGAGGACGCCCTGCGCATCTTTTCCCAGACGGCGGAGCAGCTGTTTTCCCTTTCCTCCGGGCTGGATAAAAGGACGTTGGACGAATCCGCCGCCCGGCAGGCCCTCGCCTCCTGGCGGGACACCCTTTCCGCCCAGGCGGCGCGCCTGGACGAATGCTTCGGGGGCGCCGCTCCAAAGCCGGCGGAGCAGCTGCGCGGCCATATCGCATTCCTTGCGGACGCGCTGGCCGAAGCGCTGAACGAACAGGGAAGCGTGCGGCTGGGGGCGCAGATCAAATACTGCCATCTGGCCGCGCTGTGCCGCCTGCAAGCCTGGGCAGATACCCTGGCGGAATGATCACCGTCCCACGGCGGGCCTCTCCGGAGGATTGCACCGGGGGCAGCGCACCAGGTTTTTGTACTCCTGGCTGTTGATCAGATCGAAGGAGAAGCTGGACAGCGGCCAATAGCGCTCGTCCACCGCGGGGCAATTGGGCATGGCGTGGTAATACTTGCCGCCCTCCTTGTTGTAATACACGGTGATGGCGCTGCTGCCGTCGGGGTTGGGCGTGGCGGTAGGCGCGATGGTGGAGGCGGGCATGGTGGCCGCCGGCCCTTGCTGCTCCGATTCGTGGATCACCACGCCGTCCAGGCTTTCGGGGTCCACATACCACATGTCGTTCACCCGGTACATCAGCACCTGCAGCCGCTTCCAGACCTGGGAATTGTCATTTTCATTGAACAGCACCCGGATCGTGATGGTGCGGGTATTGTCACCGTCGCTGCCGCTGATGCTCTCTATCACGAAGCTGAGCGGCCGGCTGCCCTTCACCCGCTGGTACATCGTGGTCTCCGGGGAGGACTGGGTGCTCACCCAGGCAGGCTGGCAGTATTTTATCATTTCATCCACCCGCAGCAGCGCCCACTGGGCCAGAAAGCCCTCCAGCTGCTGCTGCGCGGCGGGCATCATCACCTGACTGTCCGGGTTATCGGTGGGCTCCTGCGTGGGATCGGGGGTAGAGGACACGCTGAAATTCCCGTAAGCGCTCACCTGGGTGTCCCCGCCGCGTGCGCCGCCGTTCACATTGTCGCCGCCGGGCACCAGGAGGGCCACCACGATCACCAGCGCCAGGGCCGCGTACACCACGGTGAGGGTGCTGCGGGCGCTTTTCACAAAAGCCTTCGCCGCCCACATCAGCAGCAGCGACACCGCCACGGCTCCCAGGAACAGCAGCCGCAGAAACAGATTGGGAATCAGCAGGCACAGCAGGAAAAGCACCGGCAGCACCGCCGACAGCACGATGGACAGCACCTGATACTTTTTCCCTTTTCCCGCGGGCTGGGGGCCTTCCCCCGGCTGGACGGGCCTGTCCGCCTGGGCATGCCGCCGGTTCTTCATATTGTACAGCGGCGCGGAATTATACTGACCGCGATTGGAATTCATCCTGTTCTCCTTTCAGCCCGCGCGAAAATCCTCCGCCGGCGAAAACAAATCTCCCATCATAAAACGCCCGTCTGCCGGAATTTGATCCCGGCGCCGGCTCATTCGTCGATCTGCACCCTGTCCCGTCCGAAGGTGTCGATCAGGCCGGACAGCGTTTTTTCTTCCCGCAGGCCGTCGTCCGGGGCCGGGGCCGCCTCCTGGGGCAGGGCCTCGAACCGGGCGTCCCCGCCGCCGCACTGATGCAGCGCCTTCTCGATCTTCTCCCGGCGCTCCGCGCTGGCCAGCATGTTCATAAAAATTTCTTCCCCGGGAGCGAACAGCGCCCGGTACACCCCGTCCTTGAAGCCGCCGTATTTGCCCCGGCTCAGAGGCGCGTAAACGGCGGGATCCGTCTTTTTGAGCAGCTTGAGCGCGTCGTTCCACACGTCCTTGGGCATTTTTCCGCCCTCGGGCGCGGGCGGCTCCTCCGCCGCTTTGGGGGAAGGCCTGGCAGGCCGGGCCGGGGCGGGGGCGGCGGGCTTTGCCGCTTCGGACGCCGCCGGCGCGGCGCGCACCCCGTTCTTTTCCAGCGCCGAAAGCCGCCTCTCCAATTCCCCGATCCTTTCCAGCAAGGCGCTCACGTCCTGGTCCTCCGGCTGGTCGCAGGCGCGCAGGGCGAAGATTTCCAGCACCGACCGGGCGGAGGACGCCCAGCGGGTGTCCGCCTCGGCCTTCATGCAGCTCTCCAGCGTCCGCAGCAGCCGTTCCGCGGAGAACGTTTCCGCCTGGGCGGCGTAGCGTTTGCGGTTCTCGCCGGTGGCGCCGGGCAGCGCCTCCCCGGGGCCGCAGAGCTTGGCCGCCATCAGCAGCCGGAAGTGGGCGGACAGATCCTTGAGGAACACCTGCACGTCCCGTCCGCCCCGCATCAGTTCGTCGATCAGGCGCAGGGCTTCCCCGCCCTCCTGCCGGGCCAGGGCGTCGGCGAAGGAAAACAGGAAAGCCCGGTCCGCCGTGCCCAGGGCGTCCCGGACGTGGGCTTCGGTGATCACGTCCCCGGCGCCCATGCACATATCCAGGATGGAAAGCGCGTCCCGCATGCCGCCCTCCGCCGCCCGGGCGATGAGGGAAAGGGCCTCGGGCTCGGCGGTCATGCCGCTTTTTTCCGCCACGGTTTTCAGATGCCCCGCGATCTGATCCTCGCTGTACCGCCCGAAATCGTACCGCTGGCAGCGGCTGAGGATGGTGGCGGGCAGCTTCTGGGGCTCGGTGGTGGCCAGGATGAACACCATGTACTCCGGCGGCTCCTCCAGGGTCTTGAGCAGGGCGTTAAAGGCCGCGTTGGAGAGCATGTGCACTTCGTCGATGATGTACACCTTGTATTTGCCGAACTGGGGTGGGTAATCCACCTTTTCCAGCAGATCCCGGATCTCCTCCACCCGGCTGTTGCTGGCGGCGTCCATTTCATACACGTCGAAGGACGCGCCGCTTTCGATGGTTTTGCAGCTTTGGCACTCCCCGCAGGGATCGCCGTCCACGGGATGCTCGCAGTTGATGGCCCGGGTGAGGATGCGGGCCGCGCTGGTTTTGCCGGTGCCCCGGCTGCCGCAGAACAGATAGGCATGGGCGATCCGCCCCGTGGTCACCTGATTGCGCAGGGTGCGCACGATGGCCTCCTGGCCCACCATTTCCGAGAACGTCCTGGGCCGCCAGACCCGGTACAAAGCCTGATACAAGATCCATTCCTCCCCGTTTCGGGATCGTTGTGAACGCGCGCCGTATTCCGCCCGCCGCGCCTTATTTGATTTCCTTCATCCGCCGCTCCAGCACCTCCGGCGCGGCCACGCTGTACCCGAAAAAGCCCAGCGCCCCGCCCAGGGCGTAATAGACGCCGTGGTTGTAGGCGATCAGCTTCATCCGGCCGAAATCCAGGCGGCCGGAATCGTCCATCATTTCTTTTTTCACGCCCACCCGTTCGATTTTGCCCAGAAACAGATCATGGCTGCCCAGATCCTGTACGGACGCGACGCGGCAGGCCAGATACAGGGGACATTCGGCGATGGCCGGGGCGGAAAAGCCCTCCACCGCCGCGGGGGTCAGGCCGCAGGCAGCGAATTTGTCCACGTCCCGGCCCGACTTGACGCCGCAAAAATCCGTGGCTTTCAGCTGCTCCTCGCCCACCAGGTTGATCACAAACTCCCCGGATTCCCGGATGATGCCGTGGGAAAAGCGCTCCTTCCGGACGGAAACGGAGCACATGGGCGGCTCGGAATTCACCGTGCCCACCCAGGCCAGGGTAACGATATTGGGCTTTTCGCCCTCCCGGGCGCAGGAAACCATCACCGCGGGCACGGGGGCCAGCAGGGTGCCGGGCTTGAGCTGTACGAATCCGTTTTCCATAAGCGTCCTCCTTTATCGGTCCGGGGCGATGCGGGCGGCGTTTTCCCCCGCGGTCAGGCCGGAAGCGAAAGCGAAGAGCAGATTGAAGCCGCCGCATCCGCCGTCCACATCCAGCATTTCCCCTGCGGCGAACAAGCCGGGGACCAGGCGGGATTCCAGGGTGTCCGGGTCAAATTCCCCGGTGCGGATGCCGCCGGCAGTGACCTGGGCGGCGTCCATTCCCCGCACGCCGGCGAGGGGCACGGGAAAAGCCGTCAGGCTCCGCGCCAGATTTTCTTTGTCCTGTCCCGCCAGCCTTTCCGCCAGCAGCCGGGGCGCGAGCCCCTTCAAAAGCGCCTCCCGGGGCAGGATATGCAGCCGCTCCTTCAGCAATGCAAGGGCCGCCGGCTCATTCCGGAAGGGGCCCTCCGGCGCGTCGGTTACGAAATACCGCCGGGGCGCGAGGCCCAGCATGGGCGAAAAATCCAGGTACAGCAGCGGCCACGCGCCGCTTTTCTCTTTTTCCTCCCCGGCGCTGCGGGAAAGCTCCATGGCGCACACGCCGCTGACCCCGTAATCGGTGAACAGCGCCTCCCCCTGGGATTGGGCGAAGGGCTTCCCGTCCTTCCGTCGGCACAGGGTCAGGATGGCGGGCAGCCGCAGGCCGGACAGGCCCTTCACCGCGGCTTTTTCCGCCATCAGCGGGGTCAGCGCGGGCCGGGGCGGGATCAGGGTGTGGCCCAAATCCGTCAGCAGCCGATACGCGCCGCCGTCGTGGCCCAGCTTTCCCCCGGCCATGCCTCCGCAGGCGGCGACCACCGCCCGGGCGCCATATACGCCGCGGGGGGTGTGCAGGCGAAAGCCCGCGCCGGCCTGCTCGATCCGGACGGCGGGGGTTTCGCTTAAGACCGGGACGCTCCGCCTTTCCAGCGCGCCGCGGAGCACGTCCAGCACGGCGGCAGCCTGGCCGCAGGCGGGGTACACCCGCCCCTGCTCCTCCTGCACGGTCAGAAGCCCCAGGCCGTGAAAGAACGCCAGCACCCGCTCCGCCGGGCAGTTCTCCAGCACCCGCCGGGCCAGGGAAGCGCCGCCGGGGTAATTGAGGGGCCCGGTATTGGCCAGGTTGCACCGGCCGTTGCCGCTGGCCAGGATCTTCCGCCCCACCCGGGGGGCGGCCTCCAGCACGGCTGCGCGGGCGCCCTGATTCGATGCGGAAAGCGCGGCGGACAAACCCGCCGCGCCTCCGCCGATGATCAGCACATCGTAAGTCATGGGATTATTTGGTGCCGCTCTTGGAGTGCGTATAGGCGTACTCGATGGCGCTCACCGCACCGAACCAGCCGTTGTAGCTGGCGTCCACGTCCACGTGATCGGTATTGTGGGTCTTGCTGTTGGTGAAGTGGACGCAGAACTGGCCGTTGTAATTGTTGTCCGGGATCCGGTCGCCCTTGAAGTTATGCGGGATGCCGTACATGGAGGCCGCGAAGGTGCGCCCGCCGATGGTGACCCACAGGGGCCGGCGGCGCCAGGACTCCAGCTCTTTCTCCCGGTCGGAGATCTCCTGGGCGTTGCTCACGCCGTAGATCTGGCAGATGGCGGCGGTATCCGCGGTGGTCAGCGGCTCGCAGTCGGCGTGGTTGTCGCCATAGAGCCGCTGGGCCTTGAAGGAAATGCCGGTGTACACGTCGGTGATCACCGCCACGGTGCCCACGCCCCAGATGCCCTGGATGCCGCCGGTGAACCAGTCGATCTTCTCCACCGGGTACAGCGTGGTGGTGGCGCTGCTGCCGTCATAGGTACCCACGGGCACGGTGCCGAACAGGGCGTGCTGGGTCTTCTCCCCGGCGATGCCGTCCACCGTCAGGCCGTTGGCCTTCTGGAAGTTGATGATGGCGGTCTCCGTGCTGGTCAGGTACGTGCCGGTCACCTGATCGGCGGTGAGGAAGCCCTTCTCCACCAGCTTCTGCTGCAGGGCGGTCACATCGGTGCCCGTATCGTTCTTGGACAGCGTCCGGTAAGTGGCTTCCTTGGGCGCGCTGGGATTGCCGGTCTGCTCGTAGAGCTTCTTTTCCGCGTTGGTCAGCACCCGCACCAGGTCGCCCCGCATCCAGCCGGTAATGGTGCCGTAGCGGATGTTGAACCAGTAATAGGGGTTCTGGGCGGTGGGCGCCTGATACTTGCCCAGGTAGGTCAGCATGGTGCCGGCTGTGCGCACGGTGGTCAGCTCGCGGCCCTGCATGGAGGGATCCTTGCGGATGATCACCTTTTCCTTGGTGGTCATGGCCAGGTTGCTCAGATCCGTGGTGTTGGGCGTGGCGTCGGGCGCCAGCGTCACCACGTTAGGCGGCGGCGTGGGCGTGCCGCGCATGGCGTCGTATTCCGCATTGGTGAGCACCCGGGCGAAATTGCCGTGGATGTAGGCGGTCTTGCCGTTATAGGTGACGCGGTACCAGGTGATCTGGCCCACGGTTTCCTTCTTGGTGAAGGGCAGCACGGTGCCCTTGTTCACCTGGCCCAGGGTGCCGGCCTTGGTGCTGGCCTTTTCCCGCACCCAGACCTTGTCCGCGGTGATGGTGATGTAGTTGCTGTTGCCGGGCCGCGGCGATGCGGCGCCGGGGGTGGGCGAAGGCAGCTTGCCCGTGGATTTATAGGTATCCAGCTGCCAGTCGGCCAGCTGATAGGCGAAATCGCCCCGGAGATAGGCCCGGGTGCCGTTCGCCGTGACCACGGGATACCACAGGTATCCGGCATTGGCGACAGGAGCGCCCGTCATGGGCAGCACGGTGCCCTTTTCCTTCACCTGGCCGGCGGTCTCCGCGTTGGGTTCGGGCTTGAGCCGCAGCCACACGGAGGACGCCGTGGTAGCCGCGTAGCCGGTGGTAACGACGGTGTCGGGCGGGGTGGTGGGCGTGGTGGAGCCGCTTTCGCTCACGATCTTGGCCATATCGCCCAGCACGTAGCCGAAGGTGCCAAACTGATTGGAGTACACCAGATACCACAGCTCCGAGCCGCCGGAATACGCCGTTCCGTAGAAGGGCAGCTCCGTGCCCAGCGGCAGCTGGCCGTAGGAGGTGCCCCAGGGCTTCATGCGCACGTTCACGCCGCCCTTGACCAGCTTGATATAGCCCACCACCGTGCTGCCGGAAGGCCCGGCGGGGGTGGCCGCGGGAGTCGCCGCCGGCGTCGCCGCGGGAGTGGGGGCCTGTACGGGCGCGCCGGAAGCGTCGCAGTACGTCCAGCAGTCGGACCGCACATAGCCCGTGATGCCGTTATAGGTCACCAGCACCCAGTTGTAATTGTCCGCCTGGGTGGGGCCGGCGGTATAAGCCAGCACGGTGCCCACGGGCAGCTTGTCCGCCGCCCGGGGAGTCAGCACGGTGCCGCCCGGGGTCTTGCGCAGGTTCACCTTGTCCAGCGTCAGCTTCACATAGCCGGAGCCGGTAGCCGGGGTGGCGGGGCCGGGAGAGGTGACCGGGGCGGGGGGCAGGGTGTAGCCGCCCAGCTCCGCCTGGGTCAGCACCCGCAGCGCCGTGGCGGGCACAAAGCCGTACACGCCATTGGTTTCAATGATATACCAGTCGTCCGCCGTGTTCCCGGCGGGCTTGCCGAAGATATTCACCACCGTGTTGGCCGAAAGCACGGCCAGGGACGTGCCGCCGGCGGTCTGGCGCAGGTTCACGCCGTCCACGGTGATCAATCCGTAATTGCTCTCGGGGGACGTGGGGGTCGTGGAGCCGGCGGGGTTGTCGATCAGGGTGAAGAAATTACCGTGAACAAAGCCGGTATAGGTGCGGCTGGGATTGGTGGGAGTGCCGCCCTTGACCTTGTACCAGGTGACGTCGCCCTTCTTTTCGGTGCCCAGCACCTCCAGCACCCAGCCTGCGGGCAGGCGGGCCCAGAAATCGCCGTTGAGGTTCGTATCCTTGCGGAAGAAGACGTTGTCCGTGGTGACGCGGCCGTAGGTGACGCCTTCCTTATAGTTGATGGTATTGGTGCCGTTGGCACCGGAGAGCAGGTTGCCCGCGGCGTCGCACAGCTTATAGCAGTCGGACCGCACATAGCCCGCCTTGCCGTCGTAATACACCTGCACCCAGTCAAATTCCCCGAACCGGGTGACGCTGTAATACGCCAGCACCGTGCCCAGGGGAATCTGGTTGTTTTCATTCAGGGAAATGCCGCCGGGGGTCTGGCGCAGGTTCACCTTGTCCAGCACCGTGCGGATATAGCCCTTCGCCGCCGAAGCGGGGGCGGTGGTGGGCGCGGAGATGATCACGACTCCGGGGGCGGGGGTAGGCGTCGGCGAAGGAGCCGGCGAAACGGACGACATGCCGGGCCGGTACAGCTGGCCCTTGGTCAGCTCCCATTCGGCGCGTTCCGTATCGTTCATTTCCTGCACGAATTCCGCCATCAGGAAGCCCACCGCGGTGGAGCCGTAGGGCTTGGCCTTGTACCAGGCGGTTTTATTGTAGGTCACGTCCTCCAGGATCTCCACCACCCGGTATTCGGGCAGCTGATCCAGATAATCCGTGGACCCGGGCTTGGGCCGGAAATTCACCACCCGGTTGGTGGTGGTGTTGCGGATGACGATATACCCCATCCGCACCTTTTCGGTTTCCGCTGCCTGGGCAGGCGCCAGCGACAGCACCATCGCCGCCAGCAGCACCAGGGAAATCCACCGTTTCATCATGCCTGTTTGCTTCATAAAGCCCTTCCACCCCATCCGCTTGTATTTGGACCTCCGCGTGTCGAACGCGGGAAAATGAGCGCGCAAAAAGAAGAATAGAATCCTTCTTTTGCATTGTATTACATATTTGTTACGCCGTCAAGCATTTTCTTAAATTTGTTACACGAATTTGGGGCAATATTTTGTCGATTCGCTTTACGGGGCGGCAGAAGTATGCTATACTGTGCCTGTATCACCTTTATATTAAGGAAGGATTAACAGAATGGACATGCTTTCTATCCTGGAAACCAAGAAACGGGGAAAAGCCCTGACGCCGGAGCAGATCGGATACTTCGTCCGCGGAGCGGCGGACGGCACCGTGCCGGATTATCAGCTGTCCGCCCTGCTGATGGCCATCCGCCTGAACGGCATGACGCCGGAGGAAACGGCGCAGCTGACCATGGCCATGGCCCGGTCCGGGGATATGCTGGAGCCCGAGGTGGGCGGCGTGCCGGTGGACAAGCATTCCACCGGCGGCGTGGGCGATACCACCACGCTGATCCTGGCCCCGCTGGTGGCCGCCTGCGGCGGCAAGGTGCTGAAAATGAGCGGCCGGGGCCTGGGGCACACCGGCGGCACGGTGGACAAGCTGGAAAGCATCCCCGGCATGCGCACCTCCCTGCCCGAGGACGAGTTCGTGTCCATCGTGCGCAGGATCGGCTGCGCGGTGGTGGGCCAGAGCGCCCAGCTGGCCCCGGCGGACAAGCGGCTCTACGCCCTGCGGGACGTGACCGCCACCGTGGACAGCGTGCCCCTGATCGTATCCAGCATATTAAGCAAGAAATTCGCCGGCGGCTCCAAGGCCATCGTGCTGGACGTGAAAACCGGCTCCGGCGCGCTGATGCCCACGCTGGAAGCCTCCGTGGAGCTGGCCAAAGCCATGGTGGACATCGGCCGCCTGGCGGGGCGCAGCGTGACGGCGGTGGTATCCGGCATGGAGGAGCCCCTGGGCAGCCACGTGGGCAACGCCCTGGAGGTGAAGGAGGCCGTGGACGTGCTGGCCGGCCGCACGGGCGGGCCGCTGAAAAAGGTGTCCCTGTTCCTGGGCGCCCGGATGCTGATGGCCACCGGCCTGGCCGATACGGAGGAGGAAGCCCTTGCGCGGCTGGAAAACGCCGTCGCCAGCGGCGCGGGCCTGAATAAGCTGAAGGAAATGATCGCCGCCCAGGGAGGCGACCCCCGGATCTGCGACGATATCTCCCTGCTGCCCCACATCGACGCCACCGTGCCCGTCCCGGCCCGGGAGGAAGGCTATCTCAGCCACGTGAACGGCACCGCCCTGGGCCTGGCCGCCCAGCGCATGGGCGCAGGCCGCGTGAAGAAGGAAGACGTGATCGACCCCGCCGTGGGCTTCGTGATGGAAAAGCGCATCGGCGATTTTGTGAAGAAGGGCGACGTGATCGCCACGCTGCACCCCCGGACGGAAGCAAGCGCCCGGGAGGCGGCGGAGAGCATCCTTTCCGCCCTCAGCTTCTCCCCCGTTCCCGTTCCCCGGGCGCGGCTGCTATACGCGCTCATCACCCCCCAGGGCGTACAGCCCCTGGACGAATAAAAAGGAGACCGCCGCCATGAAAAAGCTGATTGCCCTGCTGACCGCGCTGCTGATGCTGCTGTGCACGATTCCCGCGCTGGGAGAAAGCGCTCCCCGGGAAGAAAGCGCGGAACTGACCTATGAAGAACTGGAGATCTATCTGACGGCCCAGGCGAAGGCTGCCCTGGCCGCCAAAGGCGTCGCCGTGCAGTCCGACGAGCGCGGCACCTGGGCCGTGTGGGACGGCGGGGCGCTGCAGATCGCCGACGAGGAGCTCACCGACAGCACCGCCGTCGTGGGCGCGGCCATCCTGCCCGGGCAGGAGGACCCCCGGGGGCTGTATCTGGGCAGCCCGCTCCAGGACGTGCTGGACGCTTACCCCAACGATAACCCCGGCCTGTACGGCACCCGGTACGACGCGGCGCTCTACATCCGGGGGGAAAAGCCGGAAGCCACCGTGGGCTACATCCTGCGGGACGGCCAGCGCATCACCCAGGTCTGCCATACCGTGGAGCACTGGTCTCCGGAAGGCGTGGTGGAGTGCAGCATCGTGTATGATCTGGATCAGGGCACGGTGACCGCCATTTCCATTGTGGATATGCAGCGCATCGTGGAGGAAACGGAAGCCCTGGAAACGCTGAGCGACGTGGCCGCCATGCAGGAAAACCGGGAATACGGCGCCTATCCCCAGTCCAAGGACGGATCGGCCCTGGCGCCCTTCCAGCGGGAGGATCTGTCCTTCTCCGGCATTGATTTCCTGGATCTCACCGCGGAAAGCGCCATCGCCGCCTTCGGGGCCCCGAACGTGGACGAATGGACGGAGGATTCCACCGGCGAATGGATCCGCCTGATGCAGTGGGACGGCGTTTCCGTGCAGCTGCTTTACACCGCCGACAAAACCTTCCTCCGGCCGGACAGCCTGATCTTCACCAACGCCGATTTTGAAGGCCCCCGCGGGGTGCGCCCCGGCGATTACCTGGATACGGTGATCAACCGGTTCTACCGGGAGGATTACGCCGTTCTGTCCGCCGGCGAAGTGATGCTCTACGGCGACGGGAACAGCCAGAGCTACGGCCGCCTGTCCTATTCCGCCGATTCCGCCGCGCTGGTCTATTCCCTGCCCCTGGAGGGGGAAGCCGCCGTCGTATGGTACATGACCTTTTCCGACGGCGAGCTGCAGGAAGCCCGTTTGCTGATGCGGTAAACTGATCCGGGCGGGGAGCGAATCTCTCCGCCGTTCCATCTGTTGTATTCGGAGGCGTGTCCCCCATGCGCATTGACCTGAGCTGCCCGGTGGAGGTGTGGCACTGCAAAATGCCCACCCCCCAATACCCCTGCGTCACCATGCAGATCTATAACCTGTCGGACAAGGAAGTTTCCAGCCTGCAGGTCTGCGTGGTGTGCTTTGATGCGGAGGGCAGCCCCTACGCCCGGCATGTGGAGCGCATCCAGGGCCTCTCCGCCCCGGCCTTGCACGTGTTTGAAGCCACGGCGGACCTGGAGGAGGGCGTGGACGCCCGGGACCTGGAGGTTTGGATCGAAAAGGTCTGGTTCTCGGACGGAACGGTGTGGCGCCGGGGCGCGGCGGAAAGCGCCGAATACCGCCCGACGCCGCTTTTGCAGGGCCAGCGGCTGCAGATCATGCGGGAGCTGGCCGGCCAGGACGCCGCCTGCTGCCCCAGCGATCAGGGAACGGTGTGGGTCTGCGTCTGCGGACGGGCCAACGCCGCCCGGGAGGACAAATGCCGCCGCTGCCGCCGGGACAAGCATGAGATCTTTACCAAGCTCAACGAGGCGGCCATCGAACGGATCCTCATCGCCCGGCAGAACGCCCTGGAAGAAAAGCAGCGGCAGGACCGGGAAGAAGCCCGCCGCGCCGCCCAGGCGCTGGAAGCAAAGAAAAAGAAGCGCCGCCGGGTGCGCCGGCTGCTCTTCACCGCGCTGATCGCCCTGGCGCTGCTGGGCGCCGCGGGCTACGGCGTCTATTTTCACTTTATCCCCAATTACCGTTACAGCGCCGCCGTCCGCACCCTGGACAACGGCCAGTTTGCCGCCGCCAAGGAGCAGTTCCTGGCGCTGAAGGATTACCGGGACAGCGCGGAAATGGCCCTGGAATGTGATTACCGCGCCGCCGCCGCCGCCCTGAACAGCGGCACCTTTACTTCCCTGCGCACCGCGCAGAATGCCTTCGACGCCCTGGGCGATTACAGCGACAGCGCCCAGCGCGCCCTGGAAGCGCGCTACATTTACGCCGAAAAGCTCTTCATTTCCGAAAACTGGGAGGAGGCCATCGCCGCCTACGCCCAGGTGCCCGGCTATGCCGACGCGGAGGACAAAACCCGCCTGGCCCGGTACTGCTGGGCCGAAAGCCTGATGGAAAAGGGCAGCTACGCCGACGCCCGGGAAAAATTCCTTTCCCTGGGCGCCTACCAGGACGCCGAAACCAACGCCCTGGAATGTCTGTACCGGCCCGCGGTGAACGCCCTGGAAAACGGCGATCCCCTGGCCGCCGCGGAATATTTCGTGGAGCTGGACGAATACCGGGACAGCCCGCTCCTGCTGAAGCGGGCGTATTACGCCGCCGGCGACCAGGCCTACGAATCCCAGGATTATGAAGCCGCGGCGGAATACTTCCTCCTGGCCGGGGATTATTCCGACGCTTACCGCCGGGCCGCCGGCTGCCTGTACACCCCGGCGGTCAACGCCATCGAACAGGGCGATTGGGCCCTGGCCGCGGGCATCCTGGAAAAGATCCCCTCCTATCAGGATTCCAAGGATCTGCTGGCCCAGTGCTATTATCATATGGGCCTGGATATGCTGGAGCAGGAAGAATACGAAGCCGCCGCCGCGCTGTTTGAACTGGCGCCCGAGCTGCCCGAAGCACAGAGCGCCCGGCTGGAGTGTGTCTACCGCCCGGCCGTCGCCGCCCGGGACGCCGGGGACGCCCAGCGGGCCATCGCCCTGCTGGAAACCATTCCGGATTACAAGGACGCCGCGGAGCTGCTGTATGCCCTGCGCTTTGAGGAAGCCGGGCAAAAAATGGCGGATCAGGCCTGGGAGGAAGCCATCGGCATCCTGACGGCCCTGGAAAGCAGGCCGGATACCGAGGAGGCCCTGCGGACGGCCCGCTACGGCCTGGCCCAGCAGCGGGTCAACGAAGGGGAATACGAAGAGGCGGTGGCGCTTTTCTCCGCCCTGGGGGATTATCAGTCCGCCCAGGAGCGGCTCTCCGAAGCCCGCTACCTTTTGGCGGGCAAGCTGAAGGAAGCTGGGGACCTGGAAGGCGCCCAGACCATCTACGAGGCGCTGGGGGAATACGGCGACGCCGTGGATCAGCTGCACGGCTGCATTTATGCCCGGGCGGAGCAGTCCGCCCAGGCGGGCGATATGGAAACCGCCCTGGCGCTGTATGAAACCATTCCCGGCTATCAGGACGCGGACAGCAAACGCCGGGCTTACGCCTATGACGCGGCGGAAACCGCCCTGGCCCAGGGGGATCTGAGCCGCGCCGTCGCCCTGTTCACCCAGGCCGGGGATTACCGGGACGCTTCCGTCCGGGCTCAGGCTACCGCCGACCGGTACTACGCCGACGCCTACGCCGCCGCGGTGGAGGCCATGGAGAAAAAGGATTACAAGGCCGCCGCGGACATCCTGGCCCCTCTGGCGAAGGAAAACGTGCCCGAAGCGTACGAAAACCTGCCGGGGGTCTACCAGGAGGCCTGCTACCGCTGCGCCAACGACCTGTACGCCGACAAGCAGCCCTTCGAGGCGCTGAAGTATTACCGGGAGATCCCCGATTACAAGGACGTGAGCACCAAGCGGCTCAAAAAAACCGTGTATCAGGTCATGGGCAAATGGGAAACGGCAAAGGGCGTCAAAATGGAATTCCGGGAGGACGGCTCCTGCGTGATCGACGGGAAGGAAGCCTTCTATACCGTTCCCTCCGCCTTCGCCATCCACATCGGCGACAGCCCGGACACCGCAGTTTATACCTATAATATCATTTCCCACGGGGACGGGAAGCTGACGCTGCTGCAGGTAAAGCAGAACGTGTATTACCGCATGACCCGGGCGGAAGAATGACCCGGCTGGAGAGAAACCCATGGAAAACGTGACCCTTCGCCTCCGCGCCTATTCCCTGCCGCCGGATGAAAAGCGCATCGACGTGCTGGACGGGATCCGGGCGCTGATGATCCTGCTGGTGGGCTGGTTCCATATCTGGCAGCAAGGCTGGCTGTCGCCCACGCTTCCCTGGGTGGGCAGCCTGGATTTTTTGCTGCGCTCCGGGTATATGTGGGTGGACGGGATGCTGCTCCTGTCCGGCTTTTTGCTGTATCTGCCCTATACCGCCGGCGGCAAGGCCCCTTCCGTCCTGGCGTTTTACAAGCGCCGGCTGATCCGCATCCTGCCCTCGTATCTGCTGTGCATCCTGCCGATCTTCGTGATCTGCGTTTTCCAGGGAAAATATCCGGACGCTTCCTTCGCCGTCAAGGACATCCTCACCCACCTCACCTTCACCCAGACCCTCTTCCGGGACACGTATTTTTCCTCGCCCTCCAACGGCGCGCTGTGGACGGTGGCGGTGGAAATGCAGTTTTATCTCATCTTCCCCTTCCTGGCCCGGGCGTTCCGCAAAAAGCCCGCCGTCACCTTCCTGTGCATGGCGCTGGCCGCCTTCGGCTTCCGGTATTACGCCTTCCGCCTGGACGACCCTTCCATGTTCTTCAACCAGATGCCCGCCTTTCTGGACGTGTACGCCTGCGGCTTTGCCGCCGCGAACGTATACGCCGCGCTGCGCAGGCGCCTGGGCAGCAAGAAATGGGATCGGGCGATCCGGCTGCTGTTCACCGTGCTGTTCGTGGTATGCGTGTGCCAGCTGATACAGATTTGCCGGGGCCAGGCGTACGATCCCGTTTACGGCTCCACCCAGCACGGCCAGCTGGCGCGCCGGTTTCCCCTGGCGGCAGCGCTCGGCTGCGCCTTGGTCTGCGCCGCCTGCAGCCTGCCGTCCCTCCGGTTCGCCCTGGGCAATCCCCTGATGCGCTTCCTGGCTTCCGTTTCCTTCCAGTTTTATATCTGGCACCAGCTCATCGCCGTCCAGCTGAAGGCATGGCATTTCCCGCCCAGCGCTTCGGATACGCCCTGGATGGGCGAATACGGCTGGCAGGTGCGCTACACCCTGGTCTGCTTCGCGGCGGCCCTGATCTGGGCGGCGCTGATCACCTATCTGTTCGAGCGCCCCATCGCCCGGGCGCTGCGCAGGAAAACCAAAGCGGAGCAGTAATCCTTCCCCCACCCTAAAAACACGCCCGCCAGCGCATGCTCCGTAAGGAAGCTGCTCCGGACATAAGTATTGCCGTCAAAGAAGGATATGAAACCGGCGTGACCATTGCGGTCACGCCGGTTTTGCCGCTCTGCCTTGGATTATCGGGCACATCATCCGAAGCCCGTAATCCCTGCAGACAGGAAAAACGCCTCGGCAAACGAGTGCCTATGATGCGCTTGCCTGATAGGAAGCGGTAATGCTGTTCTGCCCTTCCATTCGATGAAAACCGGCAACAGTATAGAATTCTATTTCTGCTTTCGCATCCACATCAACCACTACCATCATCTGATTCGGCCGATTCAATTCTATCGCCTTTACCAGCAACGCCAGTTCATAGCCCTGCCGTGCGGCTTCAGGCCTTATAAACAGGTCATAGATCTCATGAATCTCATAACAGCATTGTACATCCAGATAGCCTTGGACCTGTCCATCCTTTACAGCCAGCAGGACTCTGAATTTATCCTGAGCAGAGAGAATCCGCTCGGCTGTCCAATAAGTATCGGGTCTATGAAGATCACGGTACTGCTTCATCCACTTTTCAGAAAGCAGCTCGATCTGGCCGGTTGCTGCGTTCGGGGGTGATCCGGCCAGGATCATTTTCTGCTGTTCCGGATCAAATTTTGCCCCTTTCATCTGCAACGGCCGGAAAATCGCTGAATTTTGCGGATTGAATACAAAGTCCATATGGAATCCGCAGTAGTTTCGCTCCATATAGGAAAGCATCTCAGTAAACGCTTCTTCTTTCCTGGTAAATCCTATGATCATTTCGATATACCGATCATCCGGAAGAACAAGCCAGACAAAAAGCCCCTCGGTTGTTCCGTTTTTCAAAACGGCAAAAGCATATTCGTCTTTGCTCGCTAAAGAACGATAAAGATTATCCTTGTCATAAGTGAAATGGGGATCGGAATAAAACGGATTCCCGGCCAATTCACCGATAAAACCCTCGTACTTTTCAAAAGACCGGATTTCCTGAATCATCATAAGCGCCTCCTCTGATCCCGGTTTGTCAAAACGATTATCCCTTCATTACGCAGCGTAATCATTTTCATTCGGATATGCAATCGTTACGCTAAAAAAGCCCGAAAGAGACGCTTCTTTACGAAGCGTCTCCCTCCAGAGCGTGTTTTTTCTTGTTTTTCAGGCATTGACGATCTCCGCGCCGTCCCCCAGCAGGAGGCGCACCCGGCCCGCGTTGCCGCTGCGGTCCGGGCCCAGCACCAGCGTGTCCGCCCCGCATTCCCCGGCGTACCGGGCAATGGCGGCGGGCACGTTTTCTTCATAAAGGACGTTCACCTCCGCGTCGGCCTCGTGGGCCAGGGAGAACAATTCGTTCAGGATGGCGGCATCCTCCTGGGGCTGGCTTTTCCGGGTGCACACGTGCAGCACCTTCAGCCCCGTGCCCTTTTCCCCGGCGATCTCCCGTCCCCGGCGGATCAGCCGCGCGCAGTCCTTCTGCGCCGTCACGCATACCAGCACGCACGTTTGCCCGTTCATGACGCTTTCTCCTCCCGGCTCCAGGCGCCCACGGCCTTATCGTGGGCCGTCACGGTGATGATCTCCCCCGCCTTCCAGTCCGGCCGGGGCAGGTTGGCATCGTAATAGAACAGCCGGTCGTCCTCCGGATTGTCGGGATTGCCCACGCTGAGCATCATGGGGTAATACTTCACGCCCTCCCGGGGCACGGCCTTTTCCTCCATTTCCTTGAAGGCGCCCGTGGTGCTGCGCACCCGGCCGTGGAGAACGTTGTCCAGGTGCCGGCGATAATGCTTCACCGGCAGGACGAACAGCTCCATGCAGAAGATGCACACCGCCCCGCACAGGATGGTGGAGGCAATCCCCAGCCAGATGATGCGCCTGACAAAGCAGAAAACCGCCAGCCCCAGCAGCGCCGCGGCGGGCAGGCACACCGCCGACAGCCTGCTTTTGTACTGGGCGCTGATCGCCTGATAATCCTGTTCCGAATACAAAATGATCGTTCCTCTCGTTTCAGATGATGGTTCTCTCCCTTCCATATTATAGCGCAGTTTCTTCCAAAAGTACAGCCCCGGCCCGCGGCGGTCACAGCAGGATGCAGATCATGCCGCCCTCCCCCTCGTTGAGCATCCGCGTCAGGGCGGACTGCACCTTCTCCTGGGTGTCCGCCGGCATGCGGCTCAGCTTGCCCGTCACCCCTTCCCGGATCAGATCCTTGAGGGATTTGCCGAAAAAGTTGGTATCCCACAGGCTCTGAGGATCCTGGCGGTAGGCGTCCGTCAGGGTGCGTACGAATTCCTCGCTCTGCTCCTGGGTGCCCAGCACCGGGGCAATCTCCGTTTCGATGTCGGAGCGGATCAGGTGCAGCGTGGGCGCGCTGGCCCGCAGCCGCACGCCCCAGCGGCTGCCCTGGCGCATCAGCTCCGGTTCCTGCAGCTTCACCTCGCTCATGGCGGGGGTCACCAGGCCGTAGCCCGTCTGCTGCACCTCCTTGAGCGCCCCGGCCACCACGTCGTAGGCCCGCTTGGCGCTCACCAGCTCCTTGAGCATGGACAAAAGCTGGGCGTCCCCGGTGATCTCCTCCCCGCACTGTTCGCTGAGCACCCGGTTGAACAATCCGTCCCGCACCGGCAGCTCAAATGCCACGGTGCCTTCCCCCAGATCCGTTTTTTCCATCCGGGGCGGCAGGAAATAGGCCGAATCCGCAAACGCCGCGGCGGCTTTGTCCCGATCCCGCATCAGGCGCATCTTTTCTCCCAGCGCCCGGACGGTCTCCAGCGCCTGGGCGTTGAGCCAATGGCTTTCCTCCAGCGCGCCCATCCAGGAGGGCACGGAGAAGCGCACCTCCCGCAGCGGAAATTCCGTCAGCAGCCCGGACAGGAGCCCCTGGATGTCCTCCGGCTGCATGTCCTTGAGGTTCATCGCCATCACGGACACGCCGTACTTGTTCTCCAGCCCGTCCCGCAGCGCCTGGCATTCGGCGCTGTCCGCCCGGGCGGAATTGAGCACCACGGCAAAGGGCTTTTTCAGGGCCTTCAGCTGGCGGATCACCGTTTCCTCCGCCTGCACGTAAGCGGACCTGGGCAGATCGGCCACCGTGCCGTCGCAGGTCACCACCACGCCCACGGTGGCATGGTCCTCCATCACCTTCCGGGTGCCCAGGGCCGCGGCCTCCTCAAAGGGCATATCCGCATCGGACCAGGGGGTGGATACCATCCGGGCGGCGTCCCCCTCCTGGGTGCCCAGGGCGCCGGGGATCAGATAGCCCACCGAATCCACCAGCCGCACCCGGGCCGACAGGCCGTCGCCCAGGTCGATCCGGGCCGCCCCCTCCCCGGGGATGAAGGCGGGCTGGGTGGTGGTGACGGTGCGCCCGGAGCCAGACTGGGGCAGTTCGTCCGTCAGCCTCTCCCGCTTAGCCCCCTTTTCCATAAAGGGCAGCACCATCTGCTCCATCAGCCCGGCGATCAGGGTGCTCTTCCCGGTGCGCACCGGGCCCACCACGCCGATATACATTTCCCCGCCCGTTCTTTCCGCAATATCCCGATACACAGGCCCAACCGTCATGGCCGCATCCTGCTCCATCCCATCCGCCTCCTTCACGCGTCCTCTTCACGCTATTCCTATGCCTTCCCCGGCGCCGGTATGCCTTCCCGTCTTGCGCCCCGGCCTGCGCGCGTGATATAATAGGATGTAATTTCTGCTTACGGAGGACGCCATGGCTCACTACGCGCTGACCCTTCCCCTGTCCGCCGCCGACGCCGGGATGCTGCGGGCGGGAGACACCGTTGTATTGACAGGCCCCCTGCTCACTGGGCGCGACGCAGCCCACAAGCGCCTGGACGCGCTGCTGAACGAAGGAAAGGAACTGCCGGTGGACCTTCGGGGCGAAACGATCTATTACGTCGGCCCCGCCCCGGCCTCTCCGGGCCACGCCTGCGGCGCCGCCGGGCCTACCAGCAGCTACCGCATGGACGCTTACACCCCGCGCCTTCTGCGCCTGGGCCTGCGCTGCATGATCGGCAAGGGAAAGCGCAGCGAGGCGGTGCGCGCCGCCATGCGGGAATGCGGCGCGGTGTACCTGGGCACGGTGGGCGGCGCGGCGGCGCTGATCGCCCGGAGCATCGAAAAAACCGAAACGGTCTGCTATCCGGACCTGGGCACCGAAGCCATCCACCGCTTTTACGTGCGGGATTTCCCCGCCGTGGTGCTCATGGACAGCGTGGGCGGCAATCTGTATGAGACCGGGCCGGCGCAGTACCGGCAGGAGGACGCATGAGGCTCATTCTTGTCCGCCACGGCGAGCCGGATTACCAGCGCGACTGCCTGACGCCCCTGGGCCGCAGGCAGGCCCTTGCCGCGGCCGAACGGCTACGGCACGAGGGCATCTCCGCCGTGTATTCCTCCCCCCTGGGCCGCGCCCTGGAAACGGCGCAGTATACCGCCGGCGCCCTGGGCCTGCCGGTGGAAACGCTGCCTTTCATGCGCGAGCTGCATTGGGGCGGCATTGACGGAGCGCCCCTTCCCTTTAACGGCCATCCCTGGGACGCGGCGGACGAAATGGCCCGCGCGGGCTGGGACATGACCCGGACGGACTGGGCGGATCATCCGCTTTTCGCCCGCAACCTTGTCACCGCGGAGGCCGCCCATGTGGGCGAAAAAACGGACGAATGGCTGCGCATCCTGGGCTATGCCCGGGAAGGGACGGCCTACCGCTGCCTGCGGGAAAGCGACGGGCAGCGCACCGCAGCGCTGTTCTGCCACGGCGGCTCCTCCACCGCGATGCTGGCCCGGGTCTTTTCCCTGCCCTTCCCCTATCTGTGCGCCACGGTGCACCTGGATTTTACGGGCATTTTCATCATCCGCTTTTCCCGCCGCGAAGGCGGCGTTTCCCTGCCTGTTGCGGAGCTGTGCGGCGACGACCGCCACATCCGCGGCCTGGATGCGCCGGAAGAGGCGGGCTGTACAGACGGGGCATCCCGTGATATAATGGATTGTTGATTTCTTACTGATCGCAGGAGGACGGAACATGCGCGGAACGGGCAAACGGATCCTGGGGCTGCTGGCGGCGGTCCTTGTTTTCCTGTCCCTTGCGCCCCGGGCCTTCGCGGACGATTACGATCCCCAGTATCCGGAGCTCCTGTCCGAGGGCCATCTTTCCGCGGTTTCGGCCATCCTGATCGAAGCGGACAGCGGGGAAGTGATCTTTGAAAAGAACGCCGACCAAAGGATGTACCCCGCCTCCACCACCAAGATCCTCACCGTCTGGCTGGCCCTCACCAACGACCAGGTCGGCCTGGAGGAGAAAATCACCGTCAGCGAAAACGCGGTGAACCTGGCGGCGGACGAATCCTCCGCCAAGCTCAAGGCGGGAGAGGAGCTGCGGCTCATCGACCTGTGCTACGCCGCCATGCTTCCCTCCGGCAACGACGCCGCCACCGCCATCGCCGAGGGGCTGGCGGGCAGCATATGGAATTTTGCCGCCATCATGAACCAGGCCGCCTATGCCCTGGGCTGCCAAAACACCCAGTTCGTCAACGCCAACGGCCTGCACGACGAAAACCACTTCACCACCGCCCGGGACATGGCCATCCTGGCCCGCGTCGCCATGCAGAACGAAACCTTCCGCCAGATCGCGCTGGCGTCGGAATACACCCTGCCCCGGGATAATATTTACCGCTCCCGCACCATCAAGAACCTCAATTATTTCGTGGCGAAAACGGAAGGCCGGGAAAGCCGCTACTATCCCTACTCCACCGGCATCAAAACGGGCACCACCAGCGCGGCGGGCAACTGCCTGGTGGCCAGCGCCAGCAAGGACGGGGTGAACCTGATCTCCGTGGTGTTCGGCTCCGCCTCCGACGAATCCCGCTATACCGACACCGTCCGCCTGATGGACTACGGCTTCGCTCAGTATCTGAGCACCAGCATCGCGGAGATCTACAACGAGAACCCCCGGGTGGTGGAGGTGCGCAATTTCGCCCTGGATGATCCCAAGGTGGGCAAGCTGAAGCTGGAGCTCCGGATGGTGTCCACCGACGCGTCCGACCTGATCGTCACCACCAGGCAGCAGATGGATTACTGGGTGCAGAATTTTTCCTCCATCACCGTCACGGATTTCACCCGGGACCTGCGCGCCCCCATCGAGGAGGGCGAGGTGATGGGCACGCTGACCTACTATCCCGAAATCGGCAATCCCGTGGTGTACGAATTGCTGGCGAGCCGGTCCATTGCCGCCCGGGAGCAGATCGCCCCCACGTCGGAGGAGATCATCGCCGCTGCCATGGAGGACCCCAATCCCTTCCCGCGGATCACGGTGGAATTGGTGGTGCTGTATGGGGTGCTGCCCGTGCTGGGCATTTTCCTGCTGATCCGCCTGATCCGCTTCCTGATCAAAATTATCCGCAAGCGCATTCGGGTGAAGGTGTTCAAACCAACAAGCCGCTATTTCCGATAAGCAAAAAGGCCGGATGTCCGGCCTTTTTTATTTTGCGTGATTCAGTCGCCCAGCGCTTCCTGCAATACCCGCAGGTTCTTCCGCAGCGTATCCTCATAAGCGGTCAGGGCGCCGTCCCCCGTCACCAGGGGATCCAGTTCATACACCCGCGCGCCGGTTTCCTGGGCCACGGCCTGGAGGGCGGCGCTTTCATACTGGGGCTCGGAGAACAGGGGCGGATTGCCCGCCGCCTTCACCTTCTCCACCACCTCCGCCAGCATCCGGGGGGACAGGGGCTCATCCGGCTCCAGGGCCACCACGGCGGCCACCTGCAGCCCGTAGGCCTCCGCAAAATACGGGAACGCCTCGTGGAAGGTAACGATGGTTTTGCGGGGCAGCGCCCCGATGGCGGCGGAAAGCTCCGCGTCCAGATCGGATAGCCGTTTCGTGTACGCCGCTGCGTTGCGGTCGATCTGCTCCTGCTTTTCCGGCAGCATCTGCCCCATGGCGGCGCGGATGTTTTCCACCATGATCACCGCGTTCCTGGGCGACAGCCAGATGTGGGCGTTGTATTCCCCGTGATCGTGGTCTTCGTGTTCCCCGTGCTCCTCTTCCTCCCGGAGCAGGGCCACGCCCCTGGAGCAGTCCACCAGCATCAGGTCCGGGTACTGCTCCTTCACGTCGCCCAGAAAGCTCTCCATCCCCGCGCCGTTGCACAGCAGCGCTTTGGCGGCGGAGAGGGCTTTGATGTCCCTGGTCAGCAGCTGATAATCGTGCAGGCAGCCGGTGGAGGGCGGGGTCATGGAGATCAGCTCCACGCCTTCCACGCCCTCCAGCACGTTTTCCGCCAGCACGTAAACGGGGTAAAACGTGGCCATGACCGTGACCGCGGATGATTCTTCCTGTTTGTTCCCGCAGCCCGCCAGGGGCAGCAGGCATAAAATCAGCAGCAGCGACAGCGCTTTTTTCATGGGATGTCCTTTCATTTTTCCTTGGCCCTGGGCGCGATTTCCGCCAGGGTCAGGCCCTTGTTCTTCTCCCCGGCCAGGCGGATGCTCCAGTCGTTTTCAAAGAACAATACCGGATTGTCGTTCACGTCGAAGCCCCGGGCGGTGGTGGAGGTCAAAAGCAGCTCGTCCGCGGGGACGGGGCTTTCCGTGATCCAGCGCACGAAGCGGTAGCCCAGGCGGTCCATCACCAGGTCCACGCCGTATTCGCTCTTGAGCCGGTATGTGAGCACGTCGAACTGCAATTCGCCCACCACGCCCACGATGAATTCCTCCAGCCCCGTTTCGTTGCGCCGGAAGGTCTGGATGGCGCCCTCCTCGGAAAGCTGGTTGACGCCCTTGACGAACTGCTTGCGCTTCATGGAATCCAGCGGCCGCACCCGAGCGAAGCGCTCCGGGGCGAAGACGGGGATCTTTTCAAACCGGATCTTCCTCCCTGTGCACAGGGTGTCCCCCAGGCGGTACACGCCGGGATCGAACAGGCCGATGATGTCCCCGGGATAGGCGTCCTCGATGCCCTCGCGCTCGTCGGCCATGAATTGCTGGGGCTGCTTCACCTGCATTTCCTTATTGGTGCCGGAATGCCACACGGTCATGCCCTTGTGGAACACGCCGCTCACCACCCGCAGGAAAGCCAGCCGGTCCCGGTGGGCGGGGTTCATGTTGGCCTGGATCTTGAAAATAAAGCCGGAGAAGTTTTCGTCCTCAGGCTGGATCCAGCCCTGGTCGCTCTCCCGGGGCAGCGGCCGCTCGGTATAGCGCAGGAAACGGTACAGGAAGGGCTCCACGCCGAAATTGGTGACGGCGGAGCCGAAAAACATGGGGGTCAGCGCGCCTTTCCGCACGGCCTCCAGGTCGAAGGCGTCCCCCGCCTCGTCCAACAGCTCGATCTCCTCCGAGAGCCGGGTGCGGTAATGCTTGTCCAGGGCCGTTTCAAAGGCGGGATCGTCCACGGAAATCACGGTTTTGCCCGCCTTCGTTTTGCCGTGGTCGCCCCCGAAATAGAGCTCCACCGTTTTTTCGTCCCGGTGGTACACGCCCTGGAAATCCCCGTCCACGCCGATGGGCCAGTTGATGGGGCAGGCCCGCACGCCCAGCACCTGTTCGATCTCCTCCATCAGGGCGAAGGGGTCCTTCGCCGCCCGGTCCATCTTGTTCACGAACGTGAAGATCGGAATGCCCCGCATACGGCACACCTTGAACAGCTTCACCGTCTGCTCCTCCACGCCCTTCGCCGCGTCGATGAGCATCACGGCGCTGTCCGCCGCCACCAGCACGCGGTACGTGTCCTCGGAAAAGTCCTGGTGGCCCGGGGTATCCAGAATATTGATGTGATAGCCGTCGAAATCAAACTGCATGGCACTGCTGGTGACGGAAATGCCGCGCTGCTTTTCGATCTCCATCCAGTCCGAGGTGGCGTGGCGTTCGGCCCGGCGGGCCTTCACGCTGCCCGCCTGGCGGATGGCGCCGCCGTACAGCAGCAGTTTTTCGGTCAGGGTGGTTTTCCCGGCGTCCGGGTGGCTGATGATGGCAAAGGTGCGCCGGCAGGCCACCTCTTTCGCTAAATCAGGCATAAATGATCCTCCTCCAAGAATTTCTTTTCAAAAACTCCCGGACGGTTTCAGGGGGGACAGCGCATCCTCTTTTTTCCTCCTTTTTGCGCGCACGCAGGCGCAGCATCTTATTATATAGCGTGATCCGCGCCGCTTGTCAATCATTTTCCTTCTCTTCCCGCGGCCGGAAAACGGCGGCTTCCGGCACGCTGCCCGGGTTCATATGTGGCAAACGGGCGGCGTTCATCCGTATTATCCATGGCCGGCCTGCAGTAAACGAAAAAAAAGATTTTTTATAAATAATCGTTGACAAATCATGCAAAAAAGAATACAATAACACCGTTTGAATCCCGCTTGAAGCGCATCTCCGTCTTGAGCGGCGCTTTCAAACGGAGAAAAAAACATCAAAAAGGAGTGTCTCAAACCATGGATAAGAAAAAGGCCATCATCGCTGTTGTGTGCGTCATCGTTCTCGTTGTCGCCGCCATCCTGATCTTCAAGAAGCCCGCTGCCAAGGACGCCGTCAGCTCCGCCGTGGAAGCTGTCAAGGACACCGCGAGCAAGGTTGAAGAGACCGTGAAGGACACCGTGAGCAAGGTTGAAGAGACCGTGAAGGATGCCACCGAAAAGGTGGAAGAAGTCGCCAGCGCTGTCGAAGAAGCCACCAAGTAATGACAGCCGGATCCCGCAAAGGTCCCTGGCTCCGCTTTCTGGAAAGCGGAAAACAGGCCCCGGGCGGGAACAATGCGGAAGGGCAAAC
Source organism: uncultured Eubacteriales bacterium (assembly GCA_902761755.1). GTDB lineage: Bacteria > Bacillota > Clostridia > Christensenellales > Aristaeellaceae > RUG563. Next base: position 88,630 of record CACWLP010000001.1, read on the forward strand.
GCCCGTCGGGCGTTCAGTGAACCGCGTTTCATCGCTCCTTAAAGGGAGCGATTTTTTATGCCCTGCTTTCCCCATCCGGCAGAGAAAGGCTTGACAGGCATGGTAAAATACAGGTAAACGCTGTATCTTCACTTTTTCGTGCCCGGCCTGCAAAGGAGACGCCATGAGCTACATTGCGGTGGAAGCCCTGAACAAAGCCTTTACCGTGCGCAAAAAACGGGAAAAGGGCCGTTTGCTGCGGGAAAAAAGCACCGTCCAGGCCCTGAAGGACGTTTCCTTTTCCATTGAGCAGGGCGAGCTGGTGGGCTATATCGGGCCCAACGGCGCGGGCAAGTCCACCACGGTGAAGATCCTCTCCGGCATCCTCACCCCGGACGGCGGCAGCGTCACCGTGGGCAGCCGGGTACCCTGGAAGGAAAGGAAGGAGCACGTGCGCCATATCGGCGTGGTGTTCGGCCAGCGCACCCAGCTGTGGTGGGACGTGCCCATCCTGGACAGCTTCTCCCTCCTGAAAGACATTTACCGGGTGCCCCGGGAAGCATATGAAAAGCGCCTGGAAGCGCTGACGGAAGCCCTGCAGCTCACCGACCTTTTGCGCACGCCTCTGCGCCTCTTAAGCCTGGGCCAGCGGATGCGGGCGGAATTGTGCGGCTCCCTGCTCCACGGGCCGGAATTGCTTTTCCTGGACGAGCCCACCATCGGCCTGGATGCGGTGAGCAAGCTGGCGCTCCGGGAATTCCTGCAGAAGGAAAACCGGGAAAACGGCACCACCATCCTGCTGACCACCCACGATATGGAGGATATCGCCGCCCTCTGCCCCCGGGTGATGGTGCTGGGCCACGGGCAGAAGCTCTACGACGGGGCGCTGACGGATCTGCTCGCCCGCTACGATACCGACCGGGTGATGACCGTGCGCTTGGGCGGCGATCTTCCGCCGCTGCCGCCGTGCTGCCAGGTGCAGCGGGACGGGGAAAACGCCCGCATCACCTACTCCCCGGAGCAGCTGCCCACGGCGGACCTGATTACCCTGCTGCAAGCCGCGGGGCCCCTCCGGGAAATGACCATCCAGGGCCAGAATGTGGACCGCCTCATCGCCGCCATGTACCGGGAGATGGACCTATGAAAGCCTATTTTTCCGCCTTCCGCATGCGCTGGAAAATGGAGCTGCAGTACCGGGGCGCGGTGATCGGCGGCGTCCTGTGCCAGATCTTTTTCGGGCTGGTGCTGGTGGCGGTGTACCGGGCGCTGTATCTGGGCAATCCCCAGACGGGCATGCGGCTTTCGAACATCACCACCTACGTCTGGCTGCAGCAGGCGTTTTTCCGGATGCTGCTTTCCTCCGATCCGGAGCTGATGGATAAGATCCGCACCGGGGGCATCGCCTATGAGCTGTGCCGCCCCGTGCAGCTGTACGGCTTCTATTATGCCCGCATCACCGCCCAGAAGCTGATGGGCAGCCTGCTGCGGGCCGCGCCCATGCTGCTTTTCGCCGCGCTGCTGCCGGAGGGCTGGGGCATTTCCCTGCCCGCTTCCCTGCCGGCGCTGCTGCTGGCCGCCTGCGGGGTGATGCTGGGGCTGCTGTGCGTATCGGCCATGGAGTGCATTTCCATGGGCTTCACCATGCGCACGTTGGATTTCCGGGGCGTATACGCACTGATGAACCTGCTGATGGCCACCTTTGCCGGCAACATCCTGCCCCTGACCCTGTTCCCCGATTCCTGGCAGCGGGCAATCACATTGCTGCCCTACGCCCAGATGCTGGATACGTCCATCCGCCTCTACACCGGCGCCTACGCCCTCTCCCAAGCCCCGGCGGCGCTGCTGATCCAGGCGGTCTGGATCGTCCTGCTCGTTTCCCTGGGCCTGGCGCTCTGGGCCCGGAACCAGAAAAAGCTGATCGTGCAGGGAGGATAGGCATGGATACCGTGAAATTCTATCTCCGATCCATGAAAATGCAGCTCAAATGCCAGCTGCAGTACCCCGCCTCCTTCCTGCTGCAGACCCTGGCGCAGCTGGTGATGGAGGGCGGGGAAATGCTGGCGGTGATCCTGATCGTGGACCGGTTCGACCACCTGAACCAATGGACGGCGGGGGATCTGTACTTCTTTTTCGGCATCATGTCCGTTACCTTTTACCTGACGGAGTGCTTCGGCCGGGGGGTCACGGGGTCCTTCCCCTCCATGGTGCGCTCCGGGCAGCTGGATACGCTGCTTCTGCGTCCCCGGGGCGTGCTGACCCAGGTGATCTGCTGGGCCATCGATCCCCGGCGTATCGCCTGTATCGCGGTGGGCACGGCGGCGCTGGTGATGGGCAGCCGCATGGCGGCGGTGCAGTGGACCTTCCTCAAAGCCCTGGCGCTGATCGAAGCCATGGCGATGGGCGGCATCCTGATCCTGGGGCTGTTCCTCATCGAAGGGATCTTCACCATCCGGTCCGTCAAATCCGTGGAGCTGGTGAACGCCCTCACCTACGGCGGGCGCAGCGCCTGCGAATACCCCATCGACGTGTATCCCCGGCCCCTACGGGTGCTTTTCACCGTGATCGCGCCCTTCGCGCTGACGCTGCAGTGCCCCGCGGCCTATATCCTGGGCAAGCCGCTCTACGGCTGGCCCGATTGGGCCGCCTTCGTAACGCCCCTGTCCGGGCTCGTGTCCTTTTCCGCGCTGTATCTCCTGTTCCAGCATGCCATGCGGCATTACCGCTCTACGGGGAGTTGATCCTATGCCGTCCGTTACCACCCAGGCCATCGTGCTGCGCCATGCCGATTACCGGGAGCACGACCGGATGCTGACGCTGCTCTCCCCCGGCATGGGCCGGATCGAAGCCCTGTGCCGGGGCTGCAAGCGCCCGGGCAGCCCGCTTCTCTCCGCCGGCGAATGGTTCACCCTGGGAGAGTACGTGCTCTATACCGGCAAGGGGCACATGACCGTCACCTCCTGCCACGTTTCCGAATCCTTTTATCCCCTGCGCACGGATTACGAGCGTCTGCAGTACGCCACCTACCTGCTCTCCATCGCCGAAGCCGCCGCCCAGCCGGGCGACCGGGCGGTGGAGCTGTTCACGCTGCTGGCCCGGTCCCTGTCCCGTCTGGCTTACGGCGAGAAGGACCCCCAGGCCGTGGCCGCGGCGTTCCTGCTGCATTTTTCCGCCATCAGCGGCTACCGCCCCCGGCTCAGCCACTGCGTCCTGTGCGGGCGGCGCATGGAGGACGCGGAGATCCGCCTGATGGATACGGAAAACGGCGGCCTGGTGTGCCCCCAATGCGCCGACGCGCGCCAGAGCCTGCGCGCCGTCACGGCGGACCAGGTGCGCTGGATGCGGGACGTATTGGAAAAGGGCATCGACAAAACCGACCGTCCCGCCGCCGACGCCCCCGGCCCCCTGCTGGGGCTGTATGTGGAAAGCCGGATGGAAAAACCCATCCGGCATAAGGGGCTGTGGCGATAGAAAGGAAACGGATGGGCCCCTGCGCGGCCCCGCAAAAAGAGGATGTTGCGTAAAGCCAATCTGCAACATCCTCTTTTTTTCAGGGATATTGGTTTTCATGAGTCCCCCAGGGACGAGAGGAAAAGGCGTTTTATTTCGATCAAATGGAGGATCCATTTGATCGAAGGGGCTGTGCAACAGCCCCTTTCGTTATCCGAAGCGTTTTTCCAGCTCCTCGTATTTTTCGTGGGTGATCAGCGCGTCGTGATCCGTTCCCTCCAGGCGCACCACGTAGGTCCAGCGACCGTAGGGGGTGATGTCCCGGATGCGGCGCAGATTGATGATATAGCTCTTGTGGCAGCGGAAGAAAATATCCGGATCCAGCCTCTCCTCGGTTTCCCCCAGGGTCTCGGAAAGCACGTAGCGCCCGTTGTTCTCGGTGTAGATCACGGTGGCGCGGTCCTCCCGCTGCACCAGGAGGATATCCTGCATGTCCACGAAAGTGACGCCGTCCCGATGCTTGAGCATCAGCCGGCCGGCGGCGTTCCTGGGCTCGGCGGGCCGGGGGGCGGTCAGGGGCTGCTCCGGCGAACGGCGCAGCCTGCTTTCGATCCTCTCCAGGGTCTGCTCCAGCCGGTCCAGCCGGAAGGGCTTCACCAGGTAATCAAAGGCGTACACCTCGAAGGCTTCGCCCATGTATTCCTCGTGGCCGGTGGCGAAGATCAGCACGCAGGCGGGGTTCTGATCCTGGATGAGCCGGGCGCATTCGATGCCCGTTTTTCCCGGCATATCCACGTCCAGGAACACCACCTGGGGCCTGAGCTTCTCATACAGCGCCATGCACTCGTCCCCGGTCACGGCCTCCCCCGCCACAAAAAATCCGTCCGTATCCTGGATTTTTCTGCGCAGGATCAGCCGCATGCCGGGGTCGTCGTCGGCGATCAGAACGGAAATCAGCGCCTTTTCGGTCATGCCCGGATCCTCCCGCAGCGCGCCCGGGACCGGCGGCCCAGGATCTCGCTGTAGATCACGCCCTGCAGAAGCGCCTGGGCGTTCAAAAATTCCTCCGTGCCCGGGGTGGGCTTATCCAGATCTTCCACCACGGGGCCGTTCAGCATGTAGTCATGGCAGCAGTCCTCGCCCTCGGTGCCCACGCCCTCGACCCCCATCACCGGGGCCGGGGAGTGCATGTGCGGCTCCATGGGCTTGGTCACGTGGGGCGCGGCCGGATGCACAGGCCGGGCGTTCATGGCCTGCGCCAGGGGCTTGCGCGGCGCAGGCTGCATGGGCCTGCCCGGCTGCATGGGCCGGGGAGCCTGGGGCCGCTGCGCCTGGTGCCGCTGGGGAGCGCGCTGCTGGGGAGCGCCGCCGTTCTGCTGCATCTGCTGCTGTTGGGCGGCTCTTTGCTGCTGACGTTTTTTCTCGTTGTTCTTGTTCACAGCGCTGATGATCGCGGAAATGATCACAAAGATCAGCCATGCGTAGGGCATTGATTCGCGGCCTCCTTTCACCGCAGGCTCGGGAAGGGCGGCGTCATGCCGCCCCTCCCGGCGGGTCGCGTTTTACTTCTTGCCGTCCAGGGGCTTGGGGGCTTCCGCGGCGGGCGCGGCGGCCTTGGCGATGCCGGTGCGCATTTCCGTATCGGCGATGGTGTTCTGCATCTGATAGTAGTCCATCACGCCCAGCTTGCCTTCCCTGAGGGCCTCGGCCATGGCCAGGGGCACTTTCGCCTCGGCTTCCACCACCTTGGCGCGCATCTCCTGCACGGCGGCCTTCATTTCCTGCTCGTGGGCGACGGCCATAGCGCGGCGTTCCTCGGCTTTCGCCTGGGCGATGCGCCGGTCGGCCTCGGCCTGATCCATCTGCAGCTGGGCGCCGATGTTGCGGCCCACGTCGATATCCGCGATATCGATGGACAGGATCTCGTAAGCGGTGCCCTTGTCCAGGCCCTTGTCCAGCACGGTCTGGGAAATGGAATCGGGGTTCTCCAGCACGGCCTTGTGGGTGGTGGAGGAACCGATGGTGGTCACGATGCCTTCGCCGACGCGGGCGATGATGGTTTCTTCGCCGGCGCCGCCCACCAGACGCTCAATGTTGGTGCGCACGGTGACCCGGGCTTTGGCCCGCAGCTCGATGCCGTCCTGGGCGATGGCGGCCACGGGCGGAGTCTCGATGACCTTGGGCAGCACGCTCATCTGCACGGCCTGGAGCACGTCGCGGCCGGCCAGGTCGATGGCGCAGGCGGTGGTGAAGGAAAGGTTGATGCTGGCCTGCTTGGCGGAGATCAGGGCGTTGATGACCCTTTCCACGTTACCGCCGGCCAGGAAGTGGGTTTCCAGCATATCGGTGGTAACATCCAGGCCGGCTTTTCGGGCTTTGATGTAGGCGTTGACGATCTTCTGGGGGCTGATGCGGCGGAAGCGCATGCCGATCAGGGACACGATCTTGACCGGAGCGCCCGACGCCCGGGCGTTGATCCACAGCCCCACGGGCACGTAACGGAAGAATATGACAGCGATGATGAATACGATGGCAACCAGAATGACCCACAGCAGCTCCGCGTTCATTGTTTCTTTCTCCCTTCTTCTTTCAGCTCATTGATTCAGCATTTCGTTTCTGATGCGTTATCCGCGGACGGCGCGCACCACGATCTTCGCGCCCTCCACCTTTTCCACCCGGACCTTCACGTCCTTTTCCAGGTACTGGCCTTCGGACACCACGTTCAGGCGCACCCCGTCGAATTCCGCGAATCCCACGGGATTGAGCACCGTAACGGTGACGCCCTCCTTGCCCAGCAGCGCCTCCGTCTCCTCGTGATCCATGGTCTGGGTCACTTCCTTGAGGATCAGGTCGGATCTGCTGATCTTCCCCGTGGCGGCGGACTTGATGGATGCCGATATGGCGATCCCCGCCAGCGCCAGGGTGATCAGCGTCACCGCCAGCCCTGCGGCCGGGCCATAGTGGTTCCAGGTGATGAAGATGCCGATGGCCGTCAGGATCAGCCCGGAAATCCCCGGCAGCCCGAACCCCGGCACGAACACCTCCACCACCAGCAGCGCCACGCCTGAAAGCAGACATAAGATCAGCGGCAGATTGGTCACGATAAAATCAAATACCGCTTCCACGCTTCTTCGCCTCCCTTTTTGCACTTTGACGGAAACATCATAGCACAGGGGGCGGGCCGCTGAAAAGGCTGTTTGCTCCAAAACCCGCTTTTCGCGTCTGAAATGTCACAGTCCGCGCCGCAGATCCGCCGCCAGGGCCTTCACATCCTGCTCGTACACCGGAGCCAGGGCCCTGCGGTAAATGATGGAAGCGGGATGGTACAGCGCGAACAGCGGCCTTCCCGCCAAGCTTTCCATCCAGGTGCCGTGGCAGTCCCCCACGGTGCGCTTGCCGTCGGTGAGCGCCCGGAGCGGCACGTTGCCCAGCGTCACGATGGCCCGGGGGCGCACCGCCGCGATCTCCCGGAGCAGCCAGGGCGTGAAAAGGGACAGCTCCTCCTTATTCGGCGCCCGGTTGCGCTTCCGCCCGGTGGGGCCCGTTTCCGTGGGGCGGATCTTCACCGCGTTGGAAACGAAGATTTCTTCCCTTTTCAGGCCCGCCAGCAGCAGGAATTCATCCAGGTTCTTCCCCGCCTTGCCCACAAAGGGCCGGCCCTTGACCACCTCGGTTTCCCCGGGGGCTTCGCCCACCAGCATCAGCGCCGGGCCGTCGCTTTTCCCTTCGCCCAGCACCAGGGGCTTATCCTCCCCCGGCCACAGGGGCCGGAAAAACGAGAGCATTTCCTGATACACCTTTTCTACCCCGGCCACGGTATCCCTCCCGTCAGGCGTCCGCCAATTCTTTCAGCTTGTCCCGCACGGATTGCAGATCGTGCCAGGCGTCGCGCTTCTTGCTTTCGTCCCGCAGCAGGGCCGCGGGGTGATAGGTGGGCATGAACCACACGCCCTTCTTTTCCGCCCAGATGCCCCGATCCCGGGTGATGCGGATCTGATCGCCCAGCACCGCCCGGGCGGCGGTGGCCCCCAGCAGCACGATCACCTTCGGCCGCACCAGGGCGAACTGAGCCCGCAGGTACGGCATGCAGGCCGCGGCCTCCTCCGGCAGCGGCGCCCGGTTCTGGGGCGGGCGGCACTTGACCACGTTGCAGATATACACCTGCTCCCGCGTCATGCCGATGGCTTCGATCATTTTCGTCAGCAGCTGCCCGGCCCGGCCCACAAAGGCGAGGCCCTGCAGGTCTTCATCCGCGCCGGGGCCCTCGCCGATGAACATGAGATCCGCGCTGCCGCTGCCCTGCCCCGGCACCTTATGATGGATCTGCCGGCACAGGCCGCATTTTTCGCACTTTTCGATCTCCGCGTGCAGCGAATCCCAGGAAACCTCCATGCCAACGCCTCCTTAGTATGCCCGGTTTTCCCGCCGTTACTGAAACCGGGTGCGCAGGATGGAAAAGGTGCTGGACACATCCTGGGCCAGCCAGGATACCAGCGAAAAAATCAGCGCCAACAGCACCAGGATCACGATCACGCCCAGCACCACGCCCAGGAAATCCATCATCCCGGCGGCCAGGCGGAAATGCTCCCGCCGGTCTTCCTTTTCCCATTTTTTCCGCTGTTCGTATTCCTGACGGCCTGGCTGCCGGGTCATCATCCTTCATTCCTCCGATCAAACGTAATCCATCCAGGGCGCGCTTTCGTCCTGCCGGCCGGTGAGGGCGCCTTCCGCGCTCAGCCCCGGGAACCCCTGCTGCCGCAGGGCCTCGTAGAGCACCACGGCCACGGAATTGGCCAGGTTCAGGCTGCGGGCGTCGGGGCGCATGGGGATGCGCACGCACCGATCGTACACCCGGGACAGCAGCGATTCCGGCAGTCCCTTCGTTTCGCACCCGAACACCAGGAAATCCTCGGGCCCGTAGCGCGCCTCGGTATACGCCCGGGGCGCCTTGGTGCTGGCGAAATGATACGCCGCATCCGGGTATTTCCGCATCAGCGCTTCAAAATCCGGCAGCACGGAAATATCCACCATGGAAAAATAGTCCAGCCCCGCCCGCTTCATGTATTTGTCCGACAGGGAAAAGCCCAGGGGCTCGATGAGGATCAGATCCGTCCGCGTGGCGGCGCAGGTGCGGGCGATGTTCCCCGTGTTCTGGGGGATCTCCGGCGCATATAAAACGACGTGCATGCCTGTTTCCTTTCAGCTTTCCCGTTTGCTTTCCTGCCAGGCCCTCTCCAGCGCGGCGCGCAGGCCCAGCAGCTGGATATCCTGCAGCTGGCTCCCGATCCTCTCCTCCAGCCCGGGCACCTCACGCAGATCCTCTTCCCAGATGGCCCGGTCGCTGAGCACGGCGTAGGAAAGCGTTTCCGGGGGCATATCGCAGCTGAGGCGGGAGAAGGAATACAGCGCCTCGCCGTCGTCTGAAAGGGGCACTTCCTCCCCGTCCGACAGGCAGGCGTACCGGCCGTCCTCCGTCCGCCGGGCCCCGGCATACAGCATGATCAGCGCCGAAAGGCCCATGCACAGGCAGGCGGGCGTTTTCCCCTCCCGTTCCCCATAGGCCCGGATCAGGGGCAGCGCCTGCTTTTCCCATCCCGCCACGGCGCTGCGCAATACCAGCGCCAGGGGCTGCTCCACCGCGGGGGATTCCATCTCCGCGCAGACGGCCATGGCCACGGGATCCAGCGCCTCCCGGCTGCGGCCCATGGAGGGCATGATCTCGTGCAGCAGGGCATGGCCGAGGAAAACGCGCATCTCCCCGTCCTTCATGCAGGCCCGCACCGTTTTCATGCCCAGCAGCGCGCCCGGCCCCGCCAGGGTGGAAAGCAGCGCGCCCTGCATCCGCGCCCGGTCCTCATTCGCCATGTTTCATTCCTTCTTTCCCGTATATTTTACCAAAGAATCCCGCCGCTGTAAAGCGATGCGGCATTGTAAAGCGCGGAGAAAAATGCTATAATACCTGCGTGCTTACCAAGGAGGCTATCACCATGACGCAAGAAAAAAAGAACGAAAAGATCCTGAACGTCCCCAACACCCTCACCATGATCCGGGCGCTGCTGATCCCGGTCTACTGGGCGGTGTTCATGCAAGGCCACCACACCTGGGCGCTGGTGATCTTCATCGTCGCCAGCCTGACGGACTTAGCGGACGGCTACATCGCCCGGAAATACGATCTGATCACCGATTTCGGCAAGCTGATGGACCCCTTCGCCGACAAGCTGATGGTGCTCAGCGTGATGCTTTCCCTGGCCCTGGAGGGCATGGCCCCCTGGCCCGCCCTGGCCATCATCCTGCTCAAGGAGCTGCTGATGGTGCTGGGCGGCATTATCCTGTACAACAAGGGCGTGGTGGTATACGCCATCTGGATCGGAAAGATCGCCCAGGCCACCACGGTGGCGGGGCTGATACTGTGCTTCTTCCACGAGCAGTTCATGCAGCTGGGGGTTCCGGTGCACTGGATCGTGCTGTGGTGCGCCGTGGCGCTGACCCTCACCGCCCTGGTGATCTACGGCCGCAGCGCCATCCAGAAGTATAAAGCCGCAAGTGCTGAACAAACGGAAAACAAGACAGAAGAATAAGACGCGTAAAAATATAAAACAGCTCTCCCATTATAAGGAAAGCTGTTTTTTGTGCCCTCACAAAAAGCCAGAGAAAGAAACAAGAAACGTTCATCTGTCATCTTGAGCGGAGTGGAGCGAGAGCGGAACGGAGTCGAAAGATCTGTACGTTGGCTGAACGATTCACTCTTATAGCGAAGCGCCAGTGAAGAATCTCCCCCCCGTTTTTTCATTCATGCTTTTAGGTGAGAATGAGCATTAGAAGGATAGACTTTTTTATTTATTTTATCGCTTGAATTATTTTTCCACATATTTCAGGCGTTAATGAGTTCGTGAATCAATGCGCTATCTGGATAATTCCTGATTAGCCAATCAGGCATAAGAGTCCCATCGTTTTTCATATAAGCCCGAATCTGAATCATAGGCACAAGATCAACAATCTTAAAAACTTTAAACATTTTCATTGCTTCTGCATGCTGAATTTTTGATTCTTCCATGATGCTATATATATTTTTCCCTTTACACCCATCTTGTTCTTCTGCTGTTTCGACAACCTGCAAAACGCTATCTCCCAATTTGATCTGCTGGATAAGTGAAGCTATGTCCTTCTGTGTATCGGCATCATTATCTGCCAGTTTGACACCAATCGAATCCCAGTTTCTTTTGAAATGTCCAAGAAGCACCAATTCCATTACTCTGCATAATAAATCTTCTATTTTCCCATTGCCCCGCTCATCTTCATAGTTTTTTATCAAACAAGCCGTGATTCCATAAGACAATTGACGTATTATTTCTTCAATGCCGGGCTGTGATATAATCGCCATTTTGATGCTTGAAGGAAAAGCAGAACGATTTAAACAAAGTGCTTTCGCAAAAGGATCCCAGGAAATATTCACACTCCCATCTTCAAAATTCAAATTGTGCCGCTCATAAAAACGATTTATCTCTTCGGCTATCACTGAAAAACAGAGAGCTTCCTCAACACTTACTCCTTCATGGGACGGATAACCCGAAAAAGTGAATTTGACACCGTGCTCTGGCAGATCTGTTGGGATTTCATACGTTGGGTAGAAGCCTTTTGCATGGTCTTCTTCGATTTGTTTTTTCATGCCTTCATATGCATCAAATTCTTCTGGTGTCAATATCTTCGGCCTGGTGTCAGATATGGCGTATCCAAGCAAATCACGCCAAACTTTTTCTCTCAGCATTCCCGTGACATCCTCCTCTTTTAGTTCCCCTTTTCACAAACAATAATCATCAAATATGTATCTAAAGAGCGTGTGTCCGTCATTCATGGGTAAATATTTTTTTCAGTTTTTCTTCAAATTTTACTATTTCTTCGAAACACTTATCTAATTGACTAAAGATTTTCGCTTCATCTAATTCCTCGTCGATTTTGACGTGTTTCGTCGAATAATGCGTACGCCATTGCCAGTTTTCCTTTTGTTGGCGTGAAGGATAATGCTCATTGATTTTTTCGCATATCACGCGAAGATTATCCGGAATATCTTTTGAGCTTAACGCAAATTGAATGCACGCTTCACTTCCTGCATTAAGATTTCTAATCTCATAAAAATAATAATTTGATGTGCCCCATCCGCTCTGTGCATTTTGAGCATCCGGTATAATTTCAGTCATTGTCTTCGTCTTAAAACGAATATAGGTGTTATTTGATTTGTCCGGTACGTATTCGATTGTTCCTTCCTCTGATTTTTGAACAGCCCAGGCACGAAGAATATCGGCAACCATGGTGAATTTGTTTGGTCTGTTCTCAAAAATCAGATCTAACGCTTTCTGGTGCTTTGCATAAATCTCCGCACAGATCTTTTTCAGCTTATCGTCGCCCACAATATCCCTCCTAATCGTATCAAGATAATTGGTTACCAATAGCTCTGACTCAGGCAATAGCTTCGTCCGCCTTTTTGCTTTTTCCACAATATAAAGAATTTCCTGATAGCCTATGGAAGTCCAATTGTTCGGATCGCTGGATTCATAACCATCTGGCGACAAATAAATCAACATTTTCTTATAATCTGGATAAGCTTCCTCCAGTTGGTGTTGGTATCGTTTAAGCTGATTATCGTGTTCCCCGGAATCTATTTTATTTTCAATGCATAGTACAAACTTTCTTAGATCGGATACGGCAAGAATATCTATATGATGCCATTCCCGATAAACAGTAAAATCTCCGCAATCCATCAGCAGATTTTCGAAAACTTCATCGTCAGTTCCGGTTGTAGCAAGCTGGATAATCCCCCTGAGTATGCTGTCTCCAAGTCCATGATTCTCATTTGGATTCAGTAACCAGGCAAGCATATTACTATGACGGATTTCAACACGTGAAATTTTTAGAATATCAAAGAGATTAAATTTTCGCGTCCATTCTGCCAACGGATCAAGACATTCAATGTCCAGAAGGAATTCTTTTAATGCCTTCATATTATCTTTCTCTGGGTTCGTTTTATCATTATTATCTTTAGAACCATCGTCTAAAGATTGATTGGATTGTATTTGAGAATCCTTAATGCCCATAACCACCTCTCCTTCCTTGTTTTGGTGCATTATTATCTATTCGAATTATAACATATATATCTGATTTCACAAGCAAATATAAGCATAAAGGGTACAAATACCGGCCAGTTAGTGTCGGATCGTTTTCAAAAATGCTTACAGCAGCGCCTCGATCTCCGCCGGGGTGAATGAAAACTCGGGCACGTCGAAGGAAGGCTCCGCCAGCAGGGAGGGCGGGAAGAAAAATACGATCTTCCCTTCCGCCGACACATAGAAATCCCGGCTCGGGATGAAGTCGATCTCGTAATCGTCCCGGTCCGCGTCGGCCCGGACGGCGCCCGCGGATTGCAGCTTCTCAAATTCCGCGTACAGCACCGGCAGCAGCGCCTCCTCCATTTCGTCGGAGGAGCCGTTCACCAGCCCGGGGAAATCCGGCAGATCCGCCGCCGTGATGCCCTCCAGCTTTTCCGGGTCCGCCCCGGCCAGGATCAGCGCCGCGCCCCGAAGGGTCATCACGTCCCCGGCGGTATCGCCGGATACGTTGAAGGTCTGCGCCTCCAGCTGCAGGGACGGGGGCCGCTCCCCCCGGGTCTGCCGCTGGCGCTGCAGGATGCTCAGCAGCCGTTCGGTGTTGCACAGGACGGAAAAATCATGCTCCACTTCGTTATGCCCGTCGAATTGCATGTCCGGGGACGCGGCAAACATGGGCAGGGCGATGTCCTTCGTTTCCCCCAGCGCCATCTGGTAGGTATCGTTGATCAGCGCCGCGGTGTAGGTGTCCCCTTCCACGGCCGGATAGGCGTACGTGAAATGATACGTCCAGTTTTTTTCGTCGGGATAATAGGCTTCCCCCGCCAGGCGTTTGACCGTGAAATATCCCTGATCGGCCACCGTTTCCTGCGTCCTGCGGGATGCGGAGGCGGCTTCTTCCCCTCCGCCGCCCGGCCGGTACAGCAGCGCGAATGCCAGCGCCGCCAGTGCCAGCGCGCCCGCCGCCAGGCAGTAGAGCTTTTTCTTCTTATCCATTGGCAAGCTCCCACACGATAAAGGAATTGCGGATCAGCTCCGCATAGAAGGCGTATTCCGCCTGGCGCTCCGCGGGGAAACGCAATGTCAGGGCGTAGAGGCTGCCCGTATCTTCGGCCAGCACGGTCAGATGGTATTCCCCTTCCCCCAGGGCTTCCATGCAGCTGAACGCCCGGTCCGCGGCGATCCGGCAGCCGGGATGGGCCTGTTCAAAGGCCTTTTCCGCTTCGTCGAAGGACATGTCCGCCAGGCCCCGCCGGATCTGCACCGCCGCGCTCCCGTCCGCGCTGCGCCATTCGCCCGCGTTTTCCCCGGGCAGCAGAAATTCCGGCAGCCGCAGGGAATACCCCGCCGCCTCGTCCGTTTCTTCCCGCCACAGGGCGGAGCAGCCGCTTTCGTACCGCGGCGTCAGCACGATGCCGTTCACCGTGTATCCGAATTCCGCCTCCGCGTTTTTCCGCAGGGATACCTCCGCCCCCCGCAGCCAGAGCACCGCGTCCTCCGGCAGCAGAGAAATCTCCCCGCCGTCCTCCAGCGTCACGTCGCTCATATAAAAATCGCAGTCCACGGTCACGTCCGCCCCGTCATCCTCCACGGCGTAGAGATACGCGCCGCAGGCGCCGGACGCATCCGGCGAAAGGGCGATCCCGTCCCGCTGAAACAGCATGCCCGCCGCGGCGGGGGCTTCCCCGGGGGCATAAGCCCCGGCGGTGAACAGCTGGCGGTACAGCGTTTCCGCCTCCGCCCAGGTGAGGAATGTGGTGGGCCGGCACTTCAGCGCCGCGGCGGCCAGCATCCGCTCGCCCAGCGCCGGCGCGGGGGCCGCTCCTTCCGGGAGCACGCATCCCGTTTCTTCGGCATCCGCCAGGGCGGCGGCCAGGATGTCCAGGATCGTCTGCAGCCCTTCGTCCGGATCAAAAGCCATGGCCTGCGCCTCCCTCTGGGGGGCGGAAAAGGCCGCGGGGGCGCAGCCCGCCGCCAGCAGCAGGATCAAAAGGAACGCCGTCAGCTTTCGTATGCGCATATCGCCGTTATGCCTCCTCTTTCGTTTCCGGCCCGGGGACGGCCTTTTCTGCGGCCGGCTCCAGCACCGTCACCGTGGCCCATTCCACCCGCCGGTCGATGATCTCCTCCACCCGGATGCGCAGCCCGCAGCACTCCACCACCGGGTGGCTGCCGTCCTTGGGAATGGTCATCATCCGGCTGTAGATCAGCCCGCCCAGGGATTCGTAGCCCTGATCCGTGGGCAGGGAAAGCCCCAGGGCCTCGTTGATCACTTCGATGAGCGTGCCGCCCGCGATGCGGTACTGGTTCTCCCCGGTTTTCTGGATCTCCGGGGGCAGGGGCGGATCGTACTCATCGTAAATATTGCCCACGATCTCCTCCAGCAGGTCCTCCATGGTAATGAGCCCGCTGGTGCCGCCGTATTCGTCCACCACGATGGCGATGTGGGTCTTTTTCTTCTGCATGTCCCGGAACAGCACGTCCGTCCGCACGGATTCCGGCACGAAATATGCCGGGCGCAGGATCTCCCGCAGCGTCTTTTTCCCGCCGGTGGACAGGGCCAGCAGATAATCCCTCGTGTTGATGGTGCCCAGCACGTCGTCCAGGTCCTCCCCGTACACCGGGAAGCGGCTCAGCCCGCTTTCCAGGATGGTGCGCATGATCTCCCGGTTCCCGGCATCCACCTGCAGGGCGGTCACGTCGGTGCGGTGGGTCATGCAGTCGGCGGCGGTCATGTTGTTGAACTCGAAAATGTTCTCGATCATGTCCCGCTCGTTGCCCGCGATGGCGCCCTTCTCCTCGCCCATGTCCACCAGCATGCGGATCTCGTCCTCGGTGACTTCTTCTTCATTGTCGTTGGGGTCGATGCCGAAAAGCCGCAGCACGCCGTTGACCGATTTGGTCAACAGCCACACCACCGGCTTCATCGCCTTCGATACGCCCAGGATCACCCCGCTCACCGCCCGGGCCACCTTCTCCGGCTTCTTCATGGCCACCCGCTTGGGCACCAGCTCGCCGAACACCAGGGTGAAATAGGACAGGATCAGCGTGATGAGCACCACGCACAGGGTATTGAGCGCGGCGTCCGAAAAGGCCGTAAATCCCCAGCCGCGGATCGTCCGGACCAGCGGCGCGGCAAAATTATCCGCCGCGAAGGCGCTGGCCAGGAACCCCGCCAGGGTGATGGCCACCTGGATGGTGGACAGGAAGCCCGAGGGCTCCAGCACCATTTTCAGCAGCCGTGCGGAAGCCTTATCGCCCTCCTCCGCCCGGCGGCGCAGCTTCGTTTCGCTCAGGGACACCACGGCAATCTCCGCCGCGGCAAAAAACGCGTTGACCGCGATCAGAACCACCTGGATCAGCAGCAAACCGCCCACCGGCGTTTCCAAACGTCATTCCTCCTTTTGTCCGCGGGCATACGCCCGCATGCTCCAGTATAGCATACCGCCCGCGCTTTTTCCACATAAATTTGAAAAGAATTTGTAACATTATTGTCGTAAACGATTGTATCCTTCCCCCGGTTGTGGTATAATAACAGGGCAGCCGACGCGGCAGCGCGGTTGGCCGTCCTGCCGGCTTCCGGAGAGAAAGCCGGCCGTGCCCACGGAAGCGGGCGGGCGGATCTCAGGGTACGGGAGAAGCGGATGAACAGGCAAAGGACGGACGCGGTCGGAGGGTCCCTGCGCAGGGCGGGTTTTCGCTTTGCGGTGCTTGTCCTGTCCGCGCTGGCGCTGCAGGGCATCCCGTTTCTTTTCACGCTCATGGAGGGAGACGGCGGCGTGCTCCTGTATCTGATCCACCTTTACGCCGTGATCCCCCTGTGCGCATTTTTCCTGGCGCTGTGGGCGGGGCTGGGCGGCGTGCATCCCTTCGCCGCGTTTTTCCCGGTGGGCGGGGCGCTGCTGCTGCTGCCGGTATACGCCAGCGTGGGCATGGGGCTCATATGCCTGCTTCTGTCCCTGATCGGATCGGTGGCGGGCCAGGAATGGAAAAAGCGCAGTCAGCAAGGAGGACGCCGTGGCGGACAGAAACGGAAAGCAAGGTAAGGCACGCCGTTGGGCGAAGCGGATCGGCGGCGCGCTGCTGTCGCTGCTGCTGATGGCGGCGGTATACCTGGCCGCCGTGCTGCTCCAGTCCCCCGACGAAACGAACAGGCCCCGGACGGCGGAGGAAAGCGCCCCGGCAGTCACCCGGATGCAGTCCGCCGCCATGGACGATCCAGCGGCCCTGGCCGGCCTGTTCGGCTGCCCTTTGCCCGTGGTGCCGGGCCGGAACTGCCGGGGGCAGGCCGGCAACAGCACCTACGACGGCAGCATCGCGCGGATGGCGTGCCTGCTCTATGACGACGCCGCCGTATACGCCGTGCAGCCCGCCGCGGCGGCCCCGCTTTTGCTGCGCGAACGGATGGAGGTTTCCGCCCGGGGAGACCTGGCGGTGCTGGGCCTGCCCGCGCTGCTGGCCGAAAGCGGGCAGGAGGCCTGCCTGTATTTTTCCAACGAGTCCGCCGCCTACGCCCTTTACGTCCCCGCCGGCGGAACGGAAGCGCTCCTCTCCCTCGCCCGGCAGCTGGCTTGGACGCCCTGACACCTTGCGCTCCGGCGCAAAAAACGGTATAATAATCGTGTTCCACCGCGAGTGGAATCAACCTCTTTCCCGAAAGGAGGCTGCACCATGGCGCAGTCCCGGCGGAAAAAACGCAAATACGCCAACAAACAGGATGTCCGGCTGCCCCTGCTGCTGATCCTGGCGGGGGTTCTGGTGCTGTTTGTTGTTTTCATGCCGAAAGAGCCCTTTGTGAAAGCGCTGAACGTCACCGCCTCCGGCCAGGTGAGCACCCATGCCGGGCTGATCCTGTCGGAAGTCATGACGGACAACGCCTCCGCCATGCCCGACGAATCGGGCCGGTTCGGGGATTGGCTGGAGATCGAAAACACCCTGGACGAGCCCATGAACCTCAAGGGCGTGGGCCTTTCGGACCGCAGCGACCGCATCAAATTCCTCTTCCCGGACGTAACGCTTTCCGCCCACGGCCGGGTGGTGGTGTTCTGCGACGGGATCAATCAGGATGATCCTTCCGGCGTTTTCCACGCCAAATTCAAAATCAAATCCACGGGCAACGAAAACCTGTTCCTGTTCGACGCCTCCGGGGTATCCATCGACTCCGTGGCCGTGCCCACCCTCAACGCCAACGAAAGCTATATTTTCGCCCAAACGGAATCCGAAGACGAGAACGGGGAAACAGCCCCCGTTTACGGATGGATGAAAACGGAGGCTTATTCCCCCGGCTTTGAAAACACCCCCGAGGGCCACGCCCAGTATCTCTCCGCCTACATCGTCACGCCGGGCACGCTTTACATCAACGAGGTGATGCCCACGCCCATGTCCGTCTGGCTGGTGGACGGGGACGGGGATGTGAGCGACTGGCTGGAATTGTACAACGCCGGGGATAAGGACATCCCGCTGGGCAATTTCGCCCTCTCCGACGATGAAACCAAGCGCGTCAAATGGACTTTCCCCAAGGACGCGGTGATCCCCGCGGGGGGATACTACATCGTCTTCTGCTCCGGCAAAGACAAAATCGAAGAAAACAGCGCCCGGTATGCCCACACCAATTTTTCCATCAACAACGAAAAGGAAACGCTGGTGCTCTCCACCCTGCTGGGCGAGATGGTGGACCGGGTGACGGTCACAGGCGTAGGCCGGGATATGAGCTACGGCCGGGATCCCCTGACGCTGGAATGGCGCGTGTTCACCCTGCCCACCCCCGGCGCGCCCAACGATCAAAGCGGGGCCAACCGGGCGGATCAGTTCCTTCGCGCCATGAACCATTCCGGCGTCTATATCTCCGAGGTCATGTCCTCCGCCAACAGGATCAAAGCCTTCGAGGATCTGGGCCCCGGCGATTATGTGGAAATCTACAATTCCTCCGCCCAGGTGCAGGATCTTTCCGGCTGGGGGCTGAGCGACAATATCGGCTGGCCGCACAAATGGACGTTCCCCGACGGAACGTCCATTTCTCCCGGAGAATACAAGGTGATCCTGCTGGACAAGTACAGTGGGAACAGCGTGAACCTGTCCCAGCTGCGGGCTTCCTTCGGGCTCAAGCGGGCGGGCGGGGAGCTGCTCACCCTGGCCGACGCCACCGGCCGGGTGCTGGACCGGATGTACCTGCCCGAGATCCCCACGGATATCTCCTACGGCCGCACCCTGGAGGCCAACGGTTTTTTTTATTATGACGCGCCGACCCCCGGCCAGGCCAACGGCAGCGGCTTTTCCGGCTTCAGCCTCAAGCCTGCCTTCGATACCCCCAGCGGCCTGTACCTGGGAACCATCGCCGTGCAGCTGACGGCGGAAAACGGCGCCCAGATCCGCTATACCACGGACGGCTCCATCCCCACCCTGGATAACAGCCTGCCCTATTCCGGCCCCATCGAGATCACCGAATCGGTGGTGATCCGGGCCCGGGCCTTCCAGGGCGGGCTGCAGCCTTCGGACACCGTCACCGCCTCCTACATCATGAACACCTACCACACCCTGGACGTGATCTCCCTGGTGTGCGAGCCCAACGAGCTGTGGGATCCCCAGACCGGCCTGCTTTCCGAGGAGCAGGACCACAGCGAGCGCAACCGCAAAAACCCCAACGACACCGAAATCATCAAGCAGAAGGAAAACGGCGAGCCGGACCTGCCCTTCAGGACCCCCGTGTACCGCTCCTACGGCAAGGACGACCGGCCCGGCTATATCGAATTCTTCAATATCGAAACCGGGGAATGCTACATTTCCCAGGGCATCAAGATGGACCTGATGGGCGCCTACAGCCTGGACATGCCCCAGAAATCCTTCAAGATCCGGGCCCAGGCCGCCCTGGGGGAAAAATATTTCAATTATCCCCTGTTCCCGGACAGGCCCTATACCCAGTATAAATCCTTCACCCTGCGCAATTCCGGCAACGACAACGTGTGGACCCGGGTAAACGACGGCATGCAGACCCGCCTCATCGACAAATACCTGGATTCCCCCATCCTCACCCTGGCCTGGCGGCCCGTGATCGTGTACCTGAACGGGCAGTACTGGGGCCACTACAACCTGCGGGAGCGCAAGGACCGCTTCTCCATCGCCCAGCACGAGGGGCTGGACCTGGAAAAGGACAAGGAGATCTACGAAAACGCCACCATCCTCCGGGGCAGCTTCGCCGCCGATCAGGGCAGCAACAAGGAATACAAGGCGATGGTGGAAAAATTCAAAACCCTCAAGCCCAACCAAAACCCCGAGGACCTGCAGTATATCTACGATCACATCGACGTGGACAGCTACATCGAATGGCTGGCCATCAAGATGTATTTCGGCGATTCCGACCCCGGCAATATCATGTATTACAAGCTGCCCGGGGGCAAATGGAAATGCCTGATGTTCGATCTGGATTACGGGCTGTACAATTCCGAATTTGACAGCCCCAAGAGCTACCTCAAGGAAAAGGGCATGGGCACGGCGCATATCAACAACGTGATCTTCCGCAAAATGATGGAATCCGACGAGATCCGGGATAAATTCCTCACCCGCCTGGGCTTTATCCTCAAGACCCTGACCACCGACGTCATGATCCAGGAGCTGAATGAGTGCACCGGCATGATCGAAATCGAGCTGCCCATGCACTGGGCCCGGTGGGCGGGCCATCCGGACACCCGGATCATCAACAAGGAATCCCCCTCCACCTCGGAGGGCTATATGCGCTACTGGCGCTCCCGCGTCAGCCGCTCCGTAAACGTGCTGAGCAAACGCCCCCACTTCATCTGGGCGTTCATCCAGAAGCAATTCAACCTGACCAACGACCAGATGCTGCATTACTTCGGCCCGCAGCCCGAGAACAGAGGCACCTGACGCCCCCGCATTGACTTGCCGCAAAAAACGGTGTAGTATTACAGCGTGGATTTTACAGGAGGAAAAGGCATTATGAACACCAACATCACCTTCAACGACGTGGCCAACGGCAAAACCTTCGCGGACTGGTTTGCCAATCAGCTTTCCAATTTCACGCCGATCAACGTGGCCATCGCCCTGATCGCCGCGCTGATCATGAGCGTCATCATCGCGCTGGTATACAAAAAGACCTACCGGGGCGTGCTCTATTCCCCCTCCTTCGCCCTGACGCTGATCCTGCTCACCCTGGTCACCACCCCGGTGGTCATGGCCATCGGCAGCAACGTGGCGCTGTCCATGGGCATGGTGGGCGCGCTTTCCATCGTGCGTTTCCGCACCGCGGTCAAGGACCCGCTGGATACGGCCTATATGTTCTGGGCCATCACCATGGGCATCCTGATCGGCGCCAACGCTTACGTGATCGCGGTGGTGGCGGTGCTGGCCATCTCGGTGATCATGCTGGCCATTTCCTACCTGCGCCTGCGCAAGCAGAACAATTACCTGCTGGTGCTGCACTATGACGAATCCGCCCTGCGGGATATCGAAAGCACCCTGAAGCGCAACACCCGGTCCTACCGCATGCGCAGCAAGACCGTCACCCGCTCCGGCGCGGAAATGACCGTGGAAGTGCGGCTGGACGGCAGGGTGAACATCGTCACCGATATGCTGGATATCCAGAACGTATTCGACGCCACCCTGGTGGCCTGCCAAACCGAAACGGGGGCGTAAGCAATGGCCCTCCCCCTTCGCCATGAACTGAAATTCCTGGTGACGCGCACCCAGCTGGAGGTGCTGCGGCACGTGGTCACGCCCGTTCTGCACCTGGACCCCAACGCCGTGAAAAACGGCGGGTTTTATCATATCCGGTCCCTGTATTTCGATACGGTGTTCGACGATTCCCTGTACGAAAAATACAGCGGCGTGATGAACCGCGATAAATACCGCATGCGCATTTATAACATGAACGGCCGGGAAATCTTCCTGGAATGTAAAACCAAGGTGGGCACGCTGATTTCCAAGCGCTCGGTGAAGATCCCCCGGGACCTGGCGGAGCAGCTCATCGCCGGGGATCCCACGGGCCTGGAAAACACCCGCAGCGGATTGCTCCGGGACGTGTACCGGGAAATGCGCACCCGGCTTCTGCATCCCGTGGTCATCGTGGATTACGAGCGGGAAGCGTATCTGCACCCCGCCGAGGAGGTGCGCATCACCTTTGATAGGAAGGTGCGTTCGGGCCTGAGCAGCATCGACCTGTTCAACCCCGCCGTGCCCACCGTCCCGGTGCTGCCCCACGACGAAACGGTGCTGGAGGTGAAGTACAACCGCGTCCTGCCTCCCCATATCCGGGATCTGCTTTCCTACGCCTGCCCCGAGGCCGTGCAGACCGCCGTATCCAAGTATACCCTGTGTAGGCAGTACGAAGGAAAAGAATAAGGACCGTCGGGGGCTCCGCGCCCACACGAACGAAACACCCCTCAGGCGAATATGTCTGAGGGATGCTTTTTGTCCAAAAGATGTTCAGGTCAATCCCGGTTCAGCAGTTCGTTGTAGAACGCCGTAACCACTTTGAGCGCCTCGACACAGCCTCCGGTTTCATTTTCATCCGAGTAATCCATGCAAGACAAAAACTCATTCATTTTGTCCAGAAGGATCCGCATCCTGGCGGCCCTTGCATCCTCGGAAGGGGCGGAAAAATGATCCTTGTAGATCGTTTCCAGGAAACCGAGCTGACGCTGGCAGGTGGTTTCCCGGGCGATGAACGCCTGGCTGGCCGCTTCCGCGATGTGGCCCGCGTCGTCTTCACCGCCTTGATTCGTGATGGCTTCCATGGTCGAAAGCAGCTCTTTCATGCCGAGCATTTCCCTGCGGATGGCATCCATCCGGTCCAGGAGGCTTTCCAGCGTCAGTCCGCCCGGTTTTCCCTCCGGCTGCTGCCTGATGCTTTCGATTTCAGCGATATGCTGCGTTACGGCTTCTGCCTGCTGATCGTTTTCCATTTCTTCGTCCTCCATCTTTTCCGGCGGACACGCAAGACAGATCGTTTTCTCATCCAGCCAGCGCGCCCTGCCTTTTTTCACAAGACCGTTGGCTCGTTTGGGCCAAGTGGATTCAAATACCGTTCCGTTTTCATCCACCACAACAATGTTTTTTTCGATGGGTATCCTCCCCCTTGCGGTGTAAGCCTGCCGTTTTTTCTGATGGGTGCCGTCCCCGAGGCTCATAAGTATTATAAGGAAAACAAGCTCTATGTGTCAAGAGAAGCTATGAAACAACCAAAAACCCCCCTATTTGTCTTTCTTGGAGAGGGGGCACGGGGGAGGACCGTTTCAGGAGCAAACCCCTTGTGGGTTTGCGACGCGGCAACGGTCAAGCAATATGGAGAAGTGGCGCGCCTCCCCGGTGAGAGGCGCGCGGATAAGGAGCAAACCCCTTGTGGGTTTGCGACGCGGCAACGGTCAAGCAATATGGAGAAGTGGCGCGCCTCCCCGGTGAGAGGCGCGCGGAGCAGCTCCAAAGAGCGTCCCTCCCCCGCTTTCTTTCTCATACATGCACGATATCAAACCCCGCGGCCCGGGCCATGCGGTTCATTACCGCCAGGGCGTCGCCCTCGGGCTCCCAGCCCTGGGCGAAAATGCGGCTGACGCCCAGATCGTCCATTTCCCGCAGCCGCTGGAAAAGAAGATGCGCGCCCTCCGCGGGCGTACTGCCGATGGAAAACGCCCTTCTGTCCCCCAGCAGGGGCAGCACCTGGGTCTGGGCCAGGAGGGCGGCGTTTTCCGTCCGGTCGTACTGCTCCCGCAGCACCCGGGCCACCCGTTCATCCGCGCCGATATACACGGTCATTTTCGCTTTGGGGGCGTAATGCTTGTGCTTCATCCCGGGAGACGGTGCGGTTTCCCCCTCCATGAGGGGCCGCATCACGCTGGGCGCCACGGCGCACTGCCCGGTGATCCCGGCGATCATCCGGGGCGTCACGGCCCCGGGCCGCAGCACCGTGGGGATCTCCCCCGTCAGATCCAGCACCGTGCTTTCCACCCCCACCCGGCATTCCCCGCCGTCCAGGATCAGGGGGATGCGGCCCCGCATGTCTTCCAGCACGTGGGCCGCGCTGGTGGGGCTGGGCCGGCCGGATCGGTTGGCGCTGGGGGCGGCAATGGGCAGATCGCAGGCTTTGAGCAGCGCCCGGGCCACGGGATGATCCGGGCTGCGCATGGCCACGGAGGGCAGCCCGGCGGTGGTGACGTCGGGCACCTTCGGCGTTTTTTCCATCAGCAGCGTCAGCGGCCCCGGCCAGAAGGCGTCCATCAGCCTTTCCGCCGCTTCCGTCACCGCGCACAGCCCTGAGAGCTGCTCCCGCCGCCATACGTGCACGATCAGCGGGTTGTCCGCCGGGCGCTCCTTGGCGGCGAAAATCGCCCGTACGGCGCTCTCGTTCAGGGCGTCCGCACCCAGGCCGTACACCGTCTCCGTGGGAAAGGCCACCACCCGGCCCTGCCGCAGCAGCTCCGCCGCCAGCAAAAGGCTTTCCGCATCCGCCGGCAGGCAGCGCGTATCGAAAATCATCTTTTCCTCCCGACGCATATACATTTTCTGTATATGCATCCTGTTTCTTCCTTATTCAGTATATACAGTCCCCCCGGGACCGGTTTATCATAGGCGCAGGCGGCGGATTTGTCAAGTATTCCGCGGTTTTTTTCTGCATTTCCGGGAAATGGGGTTGAGAAAAATGTATAAATATGCTATGATGTTCAGGCAGAACGGAGGCAGGATATGGACCGGCGATTCTATTTCTATGCAAATCCTTACCAGCCCCAAAGCGTGGACGCCGCCCGGGCGCTGCTGCGCGGGCTGACCGCCCGGGGCGCGCGTGTTTTTTCGGATCCGTGGCTGGCCGATCTGGGCATCGGCGAAAAGTGCGCGCCTGAAAGCATCCCGGAGGGAACGGAGGCCATGGCGGTTTTCGGCGGGGACGGCACGCTGCTGCGCGCCGCGCAGTACGCCGTCCGGCGGGGTCTGCCCATGCTGGGGGTGCACACCGGCACGGTGGGGTTCCTGATGCCCGGCAGTCCCGGGGATGCGGAGCGCCTGGCCGGGCTGCTGACGGAAAGCCGCTATGCCGTGATGGAATGTCCCCTGCTGCAGATCCGCTATGAAGGGGGCGAATACCTGGCCCTGAACGACCTGGCCTTCACCCGGGGGGAGCATCCGGGGGTCATGGAGATCCGGGTGACGGCGGACGGGGAAGAAATTTTCACCGCCCACGGGGACGGCGTGGTGGTATCCACCCCCCTGGGGTGCACCGGCTACGGCCTGAGCGCCGGCGGGCCCATCGTGCGGCCCGACGCGCCCTGCCTGATGATCACGCCGCTGTGCGCCCGGGAGCTGCTGCTGCGGCCCGTGATCCTGCCCCTCAGCGCCCGGATCGTTCTTCTGGCCCACGGCCAGGCCCGACGGCGGCTGCAGTTGGCCGTGGACGGGCAGACGCTTCTGCCGGTGACGGACGAAGCCCGGGTGGAAATCACCCTGTCGGACGTGCGGGCAAAGCTGATCCAGCCCCGGGAGCACCGCTTTTTCGACACCCTGCGCCGGAAGCAGGTGGATTGGAATTTCATCGAAAACAGACAAGAAAAACAGGAGTGAGCACCATGAAGAACGCGCGGCAGGCCGCCATTCTGAGCATCATCGAGCAGAACGACGTGGAAACCCAGGAGGATCTGGCCAAGAAACTCAAGGACATGGGCATCGTGGTCACCCAGGCCACCGTATCCCGGGACATCAAGGAGCTGCGGCTGCTGAAGGTCCTTTCCGCCAGCGGCGGCTATAAGTACGCCACCGCCGACAAGGCGGAGCACGGGCTGAGCGAAAGGTTCGTGCGCATGTTCAAGGATTCGGTCCTGTCCATCAGCTTTGCCGGGAACATCATCGTCATCAAAACCCTTTCCGGCAGCGCCAACGTGGCCGCCGAGGCCATCGATTCCATGCGCCTGCCCGAGATCCTGGGCACCATGGCGGGGGACAACACCATCCTGGCCATCGTCCACAGCGAGGCGGAGGCCGCCCGCACCGTGGCGTCCTTCCAGGATATGCTGTAACCAGACCGCCGATCGCGAGGCAATCAAATGCTGTTATCCTTATCGATCCGCAATATCGCGCTGATGGACAGGATGCAGGTGGAGTTTTCCTCCGGCCTGCACGTGCTCACCGGCGAAACCGGCGCGGGCAAATCCATCCTGGTGGACGCGGTGGCCCTGCTGCTGGGGGGCCGCGCCCAGAAGGAGCTGATCCGCACGGGCGAGGAAAAAGCCCGGGTGGAGGGCGTGTTCGACGTGACGGACTGCCCCGCCGTGCAGGCGCTTTTGAAGGAACAGGAGCTGGACGAGGGGACGGAGCTGATCCTCTCCCGGGAGATTACCGTTTCCGGGCGCTCCGCCTGCCGGGTGAACGGCGCGCTGCTGCCCCTTTCCCAGTATCAGCAGTTCACCGCCCTGCTCATGGACATCCACGGCCAGCACACCCACCAGGCCCTGATGGATGAAAAGCACCATCTGGCTTATCTGGATGCCTCCGGCGACGAAGGCCACCGGGCGCTGCTTGCCCGGGTGCGGCAGGATTTTGAAGCCTGGCACGAGGCCCGGCGGGCGCTGGAGGCGCTGCAGAAGCAAAGCGAACAGGCCGGGGAACGGATGGAGCTATTGCGCATCCGGCAGAAGGAGCTGAAAAACGCCCGTCTGACGGCGGGCGAGGAAGAGGAGCTGCAAAGGGAGCGGGATCGGTTCCGCCACGCGGAAAAGATCGAATCCGGCCTGCGGGAAGCCTACGGCGCGGTCTATGACGGCGCGTCCCCCGCCGCCGACGCCCTGCGCACGGCGGCCAGCGCCCTCAAGCCCATCGAAGGGCTGGACGACCGGTACGCCGCCCTGCGAAAGCGCCTGGAAGCGCTGTATTACGAGGCGGAGGACGCGGGCCTCACCCTGCGGGATCTGCTCTCCTCCCTGGATACGGACCCCGACCGCATGGAAGCCGTGGAAGCCCGGCTGGACCTGATCCGCCGCCTGAGCCGCAAGTACGGCGGCGCCTCCACCGGGGAGATGATCGAAAAGCTACGGGCCATCGAGGAAGAGTTGGCGGGGTTTGAAAGCCTGGACGCCGATCTGGACGACGCGGCGAAAAAAGAACAGCGCCTTTCCCGGCAGTATCAGCAGTCCGCCGGGCAGCTGACGCAGGCCCGGGAAGCCCTGGCCCGGAAGTTTGAAAAGGACATGGAAACCCAGCTCAGCGATCTGAACATGGCCGGCACCCGGTTCCGGGTGTTCCTGCCCGCCTGCCCTCCCGGGCCCCTGGGCAGCGAAACCGCCGCCTTCCAGATTGCCCCCAACCGGGGCGAGGACATGCAGCCCCTGAGCAAGATCGCTTCCGGCGGCGAGCTGAGCCGCCTGATGCTGGCCATCAAAACCGTGGCCGCGCGGCGGGACGGCGTGCCCAGCATGATCTTCGACGAGATCGACACCGGCATTTCCGGCCGGGCCGCCCAGGTGGTGGGCGAAAAAATGGCCGCCATCGCCAAGGAGCGCCAGGTGCTCTGCGTCACCCATCTGCAGCAGATCGCCGCCCTGGCGGATCATCATTACCTGGTGGAAAAGTACTTTGAGGACGGCCGCACCCACACCCGCCTGACGCCCCTCGCCGGGGAAGCGCGGGTCAGCGAGATCGCCCGGATGCTGGGCGGCGACGAGGACAGCGCCAAAAAGCACGCCCGGGAAATGATCCGGAAATGAATGGACGAAAAAGAGGATGTTGCGTAAAGCCAATCTGCAACATCCTCTTTGTTTACAGGGAAATTGGTTTTCATAAAAGAATGAGCAACAGTGAATACCGGGAAATCGAAGAACCCCGGGGTGGTTTGGAGGGGCCAAAAGCCCCTCCAAGTGTAATCCGCAGCAGCGACCTGTGCGCTGCGAGGAGCATTTTTGCTAAAGCAGAGCATGCCCTGCGAGAGCAAAAATGCTTTCCTTGCGCCTTTTCCGCCCGGGAGTCCCGCAGGGACGAGAGGAAAAGGCATTTTATGTCGATCAAATGGAGGATCCATTTGATCGAAGGGGCTGTGCAACAGCCCCTTTTTGATGCGTCCGTTAGAAGGCTGCCCCCGTCCGGCAGTCCGGAGCCGGGCGCGTAAGTCCTTACAGGGTCACGGTAAAGGCCGTGCCCTTGCCTTCCTCGCTGATCACGCCGATCCTGCCCTTGTGGATGTCCACGATGCTCCGGGCGATGGCCAGGCCCAGGCCGTTGCCCTCCACGGCCCGGCTGTGGGCGGAATCCACGCGGTAGAACCGATCGAAGATCTTTTCCCGGGCTTCCCTGGGGATGGCGGGGCCGGTATTGTGCACGGTGAGGACGCGCTTTTCCCCCCGGGCCTCCAGCGTCACGGTGATCTTTCCTCCGGCGTCCGAATATTTCTCCGCGTTGCTCAGCAGGATCACCGCCAGCTGCTTGATCATCTCCTCGTTCCCGGTATAGGCGATGCCTTCCGGGATGCGCAGCTCCATGGTTTTCCCCGCTTCGAACACGGCGCTTTCAAAGGGCAGCGCCACTTCCTCCACCGCGCGGCCCAGATCAAACTTCGCCTTGGGCACGTTTCCGCCCTTTTCCATCCGGGCCAAAGTCAGCAGATGCTGGATCAGCTGATCGGTGCGCTTCACCTCGGACTGGATGTAGGAAAGCGCCTTGCTCTCCCCCGCTTCGGCGGCCAGGGCTTCGGCGTTGGCGGAGATCACCGCCAGGGGGGTTTTCAGCTCGTGGCTGGCGTCCCAGACGAACTGCTTCTGCTTCTCCATGGCTTCGTCCACGGGGCGCACCGCCCGGCGGATCAGCAGCACGGCGCCCAGGAAGAGCACCGCGTCCTCCGCCAGCGCCACCAGCACCGTGGTGCGCAGCACCTGCCGGGCATTCCGGATCTCCATGCGGGCGTCCACCGCGATCAGCCGCTTTTCCCCGTCGATCTCCGTCACCCGGTAAAACTGCGTGTCCACCCGGCCGCTGTCCGTGCCCCGGGCCTTCACCTCCGCCGCCAGGGCAGCAATCTCCTCATCGGTATACAGGTCCGCCCGGTCGCTCTGCCAGGAGATCACCTCTCCGTTTTCATCCAGCTTCACCGTATAGTAATTGGAAAGCCCCGCGGCGTTCATTTGCTCGCCGCCGAAAAAGCGGCGCTGGCTCTCCCGTCCGGCGGCGCCGCGCTTTTCCCCGGCGGACAGCTCCCGGCTTTCCTTTTCCGGGGTGCGCACCGGGCGCTGCCCCCCGTTTTCCGCCAACATCTGCAGCGTTTCCCGGGCTTGGGCCTCCACGCTGTTCATATTCCGGATGTTGATCACCGCCACCAGCCCCGCGGAGGCCAGGATCAGCCCGCAGAGCACCACCAGGATCAGCCGGATTTTCAACGTCCTGATCATACTTCTTCCTCCAGGGAATAGCCGACGCCCCGGGTGGCCCGGATCTTCACCCGGGAGCCCACGAAGGCCAGCTTCTTGCGCAGAAAGGACAGGTATACCTCCAGGTTGCCGTACTCCGCCTCGCTGTCATAGCCCCACACCCGGTCAAACAGCGTTTCCCGGGGCAGGATCTGGCGGGGATTGCGCAGCAGCAGCTCCATCAGCTGATATTCTTTGCCCCCCAGCTTCACGCTCTGGCCGGTGGCGGAGCAGGAGAGCTTCGCCTCCCGGGCGTTCAGCTCCACGTCCCCGAAAGAGAGCGCCATCACGGGCTTTTCTTCCTTCCGGCGGGTGATGGCCCGCAGGCAGGCGATCAGCTCCGCCATCTGGAAGGGCTTGGGCAGGTAATAATCCGCGCCGGTTTCCAGGCCCTTGACCCGGTCCTCCAGCCCGGCGCGGGCGGTGAGCATGCACACCGGGGTGCGCACGCCCTGTTCCCGCATTTTCTTCAGCACCTGAAACCCGTCCATTTCCGGCAGCATTACGTCCAGCACCACGGCGTCGTAATTCTCCGTCAGGGCATAGTCCAGCCCGTCGGTGCCGGTATACACCGGGTCCACCGAAAAGTTTTCTTTTTTCAGCACCTGGCAGATCGCGGAGGAGATGCCTTTTTCATCCTCCACCAACAATACGCGCACGGCATTTCCCGCCTTTCGAGGGTGTTATTCTTCCTGATTCAGCAGCAGCCGCCGGGCGTTCCCGCAGGTCAGGGCGCGGGCGATTCCCTCGCCCAGATCCTGGCACAGCCGCTCATAGGCCCGCTGCATGCGGTTCTTCCGCCCCGGCAGATCGTGGGAATCGGAGGACACAAAGTCGATCAGCCCTTCCCGAAGCAGCCGTCGGTTCCACCTCTCCTGGAAAAAGCCGTGCTTGTGCACCACGGTGGAATTGTTCATCTGGCACAGGGCGTTGCATTCCCGGCGCATTTTTTCCAGCTGCGCCATCTTTTTGATCTGCATATATCGTTCCACGTGGGCCAGGATGGGCACATACCCCGTGGACGCCACCTGGCTGACGGCGTCGAGAATGGATTTGTACTGCTCGTCCGGCGAGAACTCCAGCATCACGTACTGGCTGCCCGCCATGGTGGGGATGCGGCCCTCCTGCAGCAGCCGGGGGGTGTGGGCGGTATAGAGGATCTCGGCGCCGGTGTACAGCTTAAGATCGATCTTTTCCTTTTCCAGCCACGCCCGGATCTCCTCCAGGCGCTTCTGGTAATCCTCATACGGGAAGGGCTCCTGCCCGGGGGTGATATGGGGGGTGGTGATGATGGTGTCCACGTTGTTTTCCACCGCGTCCCGGATCATTTTTTCCGTCCCCTCGAAGGATTTCGCCCCGTCGTCGATCCCGTAAACCAAATGATGGTGCATATCAATAAACACGGTTTTTCCCCTTTCTGTGCGCGCCGGGCGGCGCATGCGTCACCAGGCCCGCAGTTCCAATCCGGCTTTTTCGTTCATGGCGATCCGCTCCGTCATGGACGGCAGGGTGTAGAGCACCCCGGGCTCATCCTGCAGGGTAAAGGCCAGGAACAGCCCCTCCGGCCAGTCCGCCGTACAGGCGCGCAGCGCTTCCCGGTCCCGCTGGAAAAACAGCACCGCCCCCCGGTAAGCCGCCTCCACGATCTCCTCCTGGCTGCAGCCCACGGACACGGTCATCGCCAGGTCCCCGAAGCCGCCCGTGCGGGCGTCCGTCAGCGGATGGCGCAGCCGCACCGCGGCCCCGTCCTGCACGGCATAATAGCCGTAGCGTTTCCCCTCGGGATGAAACGCCGTCCACTGGCAATACGCGCTGGGCGAGGGCAGCGTGATTTCCCCGCACTCCGCCGCGGTATCCCCCGCGGCGTACCAGATGCCGTAAGCCGCGGTTCCTTCCGCCTCCAGCATCACGGAGAGCCCGGAATCGGTGTACAGATACCCCTCCGTCCATCCGGTGCTCACCAGGTCACGGGCGATGATGCGCAGCATGTACGCGTCCCGCAGGAGGTTGAGATCCAGGATGGGCGCGTCCGTTTCCAGGTCCGAAAGGGTCCTCGCCGCGTCGGGTGCCACCGTCAGGCAGGCCGTGCGGTCTTCCGCGTTCAATGCCAGGGAAAAGCTGGCCGGATCGTTGACCAGGGCGGTCAAACGCGCCAGGCGCCCGGCTTCGTTTTCATTCATCACGGGATCGAAGGGCTGGGGCTCGTCCAGATACCTTAGATCCTGCCATTCCCGGTGCAGCGGCCCGGCGAACAGGCTGTAGCCCTCCCCGCGGGCGGTTTTTTCCAGGGCGTCCTCCAGGATCCGGTACAGATCCGGGTCCAGGGTGCCGCTTTCCCCCGGATGGCTGTTCAGCCAGGCCAGGTTCACGATCCCCGGCGTTTCCGTGTCCGCGCTGGTCAGCCGCCAGGCCCGCAGCGCCGCTTGGGAATACATATTCTGAACTTCTTTGATCTTCATGCGGATCTCGCCGCTGCTGCCCTCCGCATAATACTTGAGGTGCAGCCCGCTTCCGTAGATCTCCACCTTTGCCTGATCGGTGAACTCCACGTCCTGATAGCCGCTTTCCCGGTGCCCAAGGCCCAGTATGCCCGCGGTGAACGCGCCCACGGCCACCACCACCGCCAGAATAAACAGAATCAGACGGACCACCGTCTTGCGTTTTTTCGTCAAAAGCGATCTTTCCTTCCCTGGAAAGCGCCGGCACAGGCACCGGGCGCTTCCCTGATTGCAGAAAAACTGCCGCATCCGTAAAGCATGCGGCAGTCCAGGCGGCGTTTACTCGCCGAAACGGATCTTTTTGTATTCCGCGATTTCCTCGGAATCGCCGAACACCATGTGCCCGTTGCCGATATCCACCAGCTGCGGCTGCTCGCCGTCCGCCGCGTATTCCCGGGGCTCGTAAACGAACAGCTTCTTTTTCTTCTCCAGGATGGGATCCGGGATGGGAATGGCGGACATCAGGGACTTGGTGTAGGGATGCAGCGGATACTGGAACAGCTCCTCCGTCTCAGCCACTTCCATGATGCGGCCCTTGTAAATGACCACGATACGGTCGCTGATGAAGCGGACGATGGACAGATCGTGGGCGATGAACAGGTAGGTCAATCCCCGCTCCCGCTGGAATTTCTTGAGCAGGTTCAGCACCTGGGCGCGGATGGACACGTCCAGGGCGGAAATGGGCTCGTCCGCCACGATGAGCTCGGGCTCCATGACGATGGACCGGGCCAGGCCCACGCGCTGGCGCTGGCCGCCGGAAAACTCGTGGGGATAGCGGGTCAGATGCTCGGGCAGCAGGCCCACGTCGTTGATGGCTTTTTCCACCTTGGCCATGCGTTCCTTTTCGCTGTTGAACAGGTGGAAATTATACAGGCCCTCGGATACGATGTATTCGATGGTGGCGCGCTCGTTCAGGGACGCCGCGGGATCCTGGAACACCATCTGGATCTTGCGGATCACTTCCCGGTCCAGCCAGCGGGGCAGCTTGCCGGAGATCTGCTTGCCCTTGAAGTAAATGGCGCCCTTGCTGCAGGGGTTGATGCGCACGATGGCGCGGCCGATGGTGGTCTTGCCGGAGCCGGATTCGCCTACCAGGGACAGCGTTTCGCCCTTGTAGATATCAAAGCTCACGTCGCTGACGGCCTTGAAGCTGTTCTTGCCCTGCTTGAACACCACGTCCAGATTCTGCACGGACAGAAGCACCTGCTTGCCGCCCGCCGCTTCCGCGGCGCGGACCTTTTCTTCGTATTCCTTTTCTTCCTTGGCGACCCGGGCCTGCATGCGCTTGTTCATGTAGATCCGGATGAAGATCACGATGGGAATGCTGATCACAGCGCCGATCAAAATGCCCCAAAGAATGGCCTGTCCCATAAAGCTCATTGTGCCACCCCCTCTTCGTCGCCGTAAACCTTGACCATCTTTTCATGCAGGTTCTGAATGATCTCCGGGGTTTCGATCTTGGGCGCCCGGGGATCCAGCAGCCAGGTCTTGGCAAAGTGGGTGTCGCTCACCTGGAACATGGGCGGCTCCTCCTTGAGGTCAATGGCCATGGCGTACTGATTGCGCGGGGCGAAGGCGTCGCCCACGATCTTGTTATACAGGGAGGGCGGCGTGCCGGGGATGGAGAACAGCTCGCTGTCCCGGGGGGTCAGCTGCGGCAGGGAGGACAGCAGCGCCCAGGTATAGGGGTGCTTGGGATCGTAGAACACGTCCTCCACCGTGCCCAGCTCCACGATCTGGCCGGCGTACAGCACGGCCACGCGTTCGGCCACGTTGGCCACCACGCCCAGGTCGTGGGTGATATAAACGGTGGTGAACCCCAGATCCTTCTGCAGATCCTTGATCAGGCGGATGATCTGGGCCTGGATGGTCACGTCCAGGGCGGTGGTGGGCTCGTCGCAGATGAGGATCTTGGGCTGGCAGGAAAGCGCGATGGCGATAACGATGCGCTGCCGCATGCCGCCGGAATACTGGAAGGGATAATCGTCAAACCGCTTTTCCGGCTCCGGGATGCCCACCTTGTCCATGATCTCCAGGGTGCGTTTCTTCGCCTCAGCCTGGGAGCACTTCTGGTGCTTGAGGATCACGGTCATGATCTGCTTGCCAATGGGAATAACCGGGTTCAGGCTGGTCATGGGGTCCTGGAACACGGTGGCGATGCGGCGGCCGCGGATCTGCTGCCAGTCGTTGGTATACTTCACGTTGGCGCAGTCGATGACGGCGTAGCCTTCCAGCTGGTTTTCCGCCTTGTTCAGCTGGCGGAATTCCACGTACAGCGCGCAGGTCTGGATGATGCTGCGGCGCACTTCCTTGCTGTCCAGGTCCTCCCCCTGGATCATGGCCTGGCGGATCTGCTTGTTCAGCTTGTACACATACTTGATCTTGTCCTTGATGGGATACCGGCCCACGGACAGGAGCACATCGTAGGCCAGGCTGTTGCAGCGGTCCACCGCCTCGTCGCTGAGCCCGTGGGGGTTCTGCGGATTGTCCGGGGTGCTGATCTTCTGCTGGCGCAGGGCGCTGAGCTTTTCCAGTTCCTTTTTATCCGCGGCCTGGCGCGCCGTATCGCGCTGATAGCTTTCCGTGCGGCTCCTGATGAGCTGGGCGCGCTTGGACGTAAGCTCGCCTTCCTGCTGGATCAGGCTCTGGATCTTTTCCTGGCACTTTTTGATCTCGGGCTGGTCCTTGGCGCTGTGGCGGTCCAGGGTGAGCAGGTAGTTGTTGGTGTCCACCCGATCGTCCTGCAGCTCCTTGATCCTGGCGCGGAATTCCGTTTCTTCTTCCTCGCTCAGGCCCTTGGCGCTCCGGATGGCGGCCTTCTTTTCTTCGATCTTGCGGTATTCCGCCGCGCCGCGGGTGGCCACGGCATAGCGGTAATACGTGTTCATCAGATGGTTCAGCAGCCGCTGATTGGCCGGCGTCAGCTTCACGTTGGTTTGGGAAAGATCGTCGTCGGCGAAGATGACGCTGCCCTCGGGAATGAAGCCGTTGGCGTCCAGCATGCCGGCGAAGGTCTTGGTCAGCACGGATTTACCGGAGCCGCTTTCGCCCACGATGGCGATGGCCTCGTTTTCATAGATATCCAGGGACACATTGCGGATGGCCGTCAGGATGCGGCCGCGCACGTTGAACTTGACGCTGACGTTCCGCAGGGAAAGGAGGACTTTCCGCTTTTCATTTTCAGACATGGTCGGCCCTCCTTACATATGGGTCCTGGGGTCAGAGGCGTCCGCCAGGTTCTGGCCCAGAACGTAGAGAATGATGGTCACCGCCGCGGCGATGGACACCGGCGGCCAGAATTCCCAGGGATAGGTGATGAACGCGCTCTGGGCTTCCTGCACCATGCGGCCCAGGGAGGGCACGTCCGCACTCAGGCCCGCGCCGATGAAGGTGAGGAACACTTCGAAGGAAATGTAGCCGGGCAGCTGGGTGGCAAGCAGGGTCACGATGACGGAGGTCAGGAAGGGCAGGATGTTCTTGCCGATCATCCGGGGAATGGGCGTGCCCAGGCACCGGGAAGCCAGGGAATATTCCCGGTCGCGGATGATCATGACCTGGGTGCGGAAGAAATACGCGATGCCCAGCCAGCCCGTCACTGTCAGGGCGAATACGAAGCTCCAGAACCCGGAGCCGATGATGTACACCAGCACCGTGATCAAAAGGATATCCGGCACGTTGGCGATGATGTTGTACACCACCAGCATCACCTGGTCAAACCGCTTGCTGTAGCCCCACACGGCGCCCAGCAGGATGCCGATGGTCATGTTGATGGAGGCGCAGATCACCGCCAGCACCAGGCTGGTCCGGGCGGAGGCCATGATGCCGGCGAATATGCTGTTACCCGCGCTGCCCGTGCCGAAGATCCACTTGAGGGACCCACCGAATTTGTTCATGGCCGCGGCGGGACTCAGGTGGTAGGTGGTGGCGTCGGTGACGTTTTCATAGGGGGAATAGGGCATGAAGATGGGAATGATGAAAACGCACAGGAACAAAAGCACGAACAGGCAGATCAGGACGATGTTGACCTTCTTGCGGAAAAATACCCGGAACACGCTGGCCCAGTAGGAATACCGGGGCGCCGTGATCTTTTCGGACTGGATGGTGTCTTTGTCGATAAAGCGGAACAGGTCGTCATTCTTTTGCATGGTGTTCTCAGACATCACCTGCCACCTCCTTTGCTGGAAGAAAGGGAGATCCGCGGGTCATACTTGGCCAGCAGCAAATCGCCCAGGATGATGGAAACGATGGACAGGGTGGTGTAGAACACCGTGCAGGCCACGATGATGCCGTTGTCGTGGCCGCTGATGGCCTTGGTCAGCAAATTGCCCACGCCGGGCACGGAGTAAATGCTCTCGGTGTAGATGGCGCCCACCAGCGCGCCCAGGATGCTGCTGGGGATGCCGTGCACCAGGAAGATCATGGCGTTGGGGGAAATGTGCTTGCGGTAAATTTCCTTTTCGCTCATGCCCTCAGCCCGGGCGAACTTGACGTAGTCGCTGTTCATCTGGTCGATCATGTAGCGGCGCATCCACTTCATCAGGCCGCCGATGTCGCGCAGCGCCAGGGAGATCACAGGCAGGATGTACGCCAGGATCTTGATCTCGGCATTGGCGAACTTATACGGCAGATTGAACACCGTGGTGCCGATGGTGGCAAAGAGGAAGATATACGCCAGGGAAGGCACGGCCATGATGAAGATGATATAGCCGTTGCCGATTTTATCGAATAAGCCGTCCTTGTGCCGCGCCATCAGGATGCCCAGGGGCAGGCCGATCAGGTACGCGATCACGGTGGCGATAAGGCCGATCACAAAGCTGTTTTCGATCATGGACAGCCCGCCGTACCGGTAGCTGTAAGTGGTATACTGGTCCGGGAACTGCTTTTCCTCCGTCTTGGTGCGGGGATTGTAGTTATAGGTAAGGCTGTGGAAATCGATGGCGGTTTCCACATATTCGTCCGTGCCCAGCTTGGCCGGATACTGGGTGCGCACCTTCTCCTGATCCCCTCTGGGCTGGTGGATCACGTCGGTGATCTCCTGGCCGCGGAAGCGGGTATAGGAGGTGCCCAGGTTGATATGAATGAAATTCTGGTGGATGAAGGGGAAGCGGCCGTCCACGAACAGCAGGTACTTATGCGTGGTCCCGCTGCCCACCAGGGCGTAGAAGCCGCTGTAAGGATCCTTCTCCAGGCGGATATACCGCTCCGCCAGCACCAGATCCTCGGTATCCTTGACGTCGTTGGTGGTTTCTACGGTGATGAAGCCCGTGATGTAATTCCACAGGCGCGTAAACACGCTCTTTTCTTGGATGGCCAGCAGATAGCCGTTGCCGCCGGTTTTCACCTTGCCGCTCTTGGAGCGCATGGGCTCCAGGTACCGGATCTGCATGCCCTTCTTCTCGTTCTGCTCGATAAATTCCTGTACGGAAGCGTTCTCCAGGTACGTGTTTTCATCCTGGATCGCTTCCTTATCCGCCTTATAATCCGGCTTTTTGGTGTATTCACTGCCGTACAGCGCTTCGTACTTGTTTTTCAGGAAGGCCGTGTAATCCGTATAATCCAGATAGCCGTACCTGGCGTACTGGTTGTACTCGTACACGATGCGGTCGTTATTGTTCTTCTTGTTCCACGTATCGTCCATCTGGAAAATCACGTTGCGGTTGATCAGCGAAAAGACCAGCAGCATGACTGCGGCCACCACCACCAGCAGTGAAAAGATGGAAAACAGGATACGTTTTGCCATGTATCTTTTCATGAACACACCAACTTACGCTTAAAATTTTTTCGTCCGGCAAAAGCAACACGTGGGGAAGCGGCATGACGCCGCTTCCCCATGGGCTGTTGCTTCTTGCTTATGAGGCAAGGCCGAACTGTTTTATTAGAACAGGCCGATAACCTTGGTCATGTAGCCGGCGCCATTACCCAGGAAGGTATTCAGGTAGGTATTGGGATCGCCGTAGTCGGGGCCCCAGCCGGAGCCGTAGAACATATCGAAGTTGCCGGCTTCGCCGTTGGAAGCGCGGTAGCCGCAGGCGTAGAAGTCTTCGGTGGTGGTGGCTTCGATCAGGTTCACGATCACGCTGTCGGTGCCCAGGGTCTTTTCGATGACCTGCTTATAGGCCTGAGCTTGCGCGGTGTTGGCGGCAGAGGGGCCGTAGTACACCACGTCGATCTGGATGGGCCAGGCAACGGTGTCGCCCAGTTCTTCCTTCGCGGCAGCCAGGTATTCCTGGGCAGCTTCGGGATTGTACCAGCCGTCGATGGCGTCGGTCACGTTGACCTTGCAGCCCATTTCGTCCAGATAGTACTGGACCATCTCGCCGTACATGGTGCCGGCGGGGAATTCATGGCCGTTCTGGTCCACGGTGGCTTCGCTCAGCTGCACGAACTCGGGATGGGTGTACATGTTGCGCAGGTTGGCGTACTTCAGGTCTTCGCCGCGGGAGGTGGCGTTCTGGGTGCCCTTGTCGAAGGCATGCTGCAGGGCCTTGCGGAAGTTCTTGTTCCACAGAGCGGTCTGGGTGTCGATCTTCTGCTGTTCGGTCTTGGGAGAAGCGCAGGCGCCGGACGCCAGGGCGAAGGTGCCGCGGTTCATGTTCAGGCCGCCGAAGTAGGAGGTGGAGGTGGTGTCGGACACGTAGGCATACTTGTCGAAGTTGCCGTCTTCCTTGGCCAGAGCCAGGGTGCCGGAGGCTTCGGTCAGGCCCATGCCGGCGTACACGCCGTCAACCACGTCTTTGTAGGTCTGGGTGGGATTCTCGCCCGCGTCGAAGATCCAGGTGATCTTGTTCATGTTGATCTTGTCGGCGTCGTAGTAGTTGGGGTTCTTTTCGCACACGATTTCAGAATCGGTGACCAGCTTCTTGAGCAGGAACGGGCCGCAGTAGACCTGGGAGGCCACGTCCGTGTTCATGCCGTAGGTGTAGGCGTTGGTGTCGGCGGAAGCAGCGGCATATTCTTCAACGCCGAAGACGCCGCCGTGGCTCAGATACCAATCCTCGCAGATGGGCAGGAAGCAGGAGTAGGTCAGCATGGTCATGAAGTAGGAAGTGGGAGCTTCCAGGGTGATGACCAGGGTGTAGTCATCCGCCGCTTCGTAGCCCACGTCTTCCCAGGCGCCGCCATTGCCGTAATATTCGCCGGCACCGGCCACAACGCCGTCCACCAGCCATTCCAGACCGGCCTTGGCATCCAGCATGTGACGGAAGCCAGCCACGAAGTCGTTGGCGGTCACAGGAGCGTATTCAGCGCCTTCAGAGGTGTACCACTTCGCATCCTGACGGATGTGGAAGGTGTAGGTCAGGCCGTCTTCGCTGATTTCCCAGCTTTCGGCCAGCTTGGGCTCCATAACGCCCAGGTTGTTGTACTGCACCAGGCCGTCCACGGTCTGCACGGTGATCTCGGTGTCGCTCTGGGAGGAGGTGTTCAGCCAGTCCAGGGTGACGGGAGCGGTGGAGAAGGTGGTCTTGTATTCGTTGGCCAGGGTGTAGCCCAGGTCGGTCAGGATCTTGGCGGGGTCGTAGGCTTCTTCGCCGGCCACGGCCTTTTTCCAGGCTTCCTTCATGACCTCGCGGTCTTCCTTCTTGATCAGCTCGTTGGCGGCCACCATGGTGCCCCAGCGGTCGTCATCGTTGCCCCAGTTGGCATAGGGGATGGTGCGATACGCAATGCGGGTCATGGTGTAGGCACCGCCCTGGGTGGTGGTGGGGATCATCACGGCGCTGTCCAGAAGATAGGCTTCAGCCTGCGCTTCCAGAACAAAACGCTCGTCGATGGTCTCGGCGGCTTCCGCAGCGGCCATCAGGCCTTCGAAGTCGCCCAGCACTTCTTCGTAGATGTCTTCGTCGTCGCCGCGTTCATAGGTCACGGCTTCAGCGCTGGCACCCACGACGCCCAGGACCATGATCATGGCCAGGAGCATAGACAGGAACTTTTTCATGGGTCATTCCTCCATTTTTAATATTTTCGTTCACCAAATAAAATTGATGAATGAAATCATTTTTTGTTCGGCCGGCGTGTTCGCCGCCACCGATGCGTACGATTATACCGGATATCCGCCAAAAAATCAATCATAAATGTAATTTTTTCTTTATCGGCCTAAATTATATACAATAAAAATACAATTTTGGTCTTTCTCCTTTCCCCTGCCGGGCCCCGATATTGCACACAAAAGAAAATTATGATAATATGAAAAAGCAATTTCTGAACGGCCGGAAAGGCGGAAGGAGGGGCCATGGAAAAGCGGGATCGGGGCGCGGCGGTCTGCCTGGGCTTTTTCGACGGCGTGCATCTGGGCCACCGGGCGCTGCTGTCCGCCGCCCGGGAGATCGCCCGGCGGGAGGGCCTTTCCGTCTGCGCCCACACCTTCGATGTTCCCCCCGGCGGGAAGGGCGCGCCGCTTACCACCCTGGAGGAGCGGATCGCCCTGCTCCGGGAAGCCGGGGCGGATACCGTGGCCGTCAGCCCCTTTGACGACGGTATGCGCCGCATGCCCGGGGACGAGTTTTTCCGCCGGATCGTGCTGGACGAATTGAACGCCCGCCACGTGATCTGCGGCGACGACCACCGCTTCGGCTACCGGGGCGCCTGGGGGGCGGAGGAGCTGCGCGCCCTGTGCGGCGAAGCGGGGATCGGCCTGACGGTGGTGCCTCCCGTCACCCTGCCCGACGGCAGCCGCATCTCCACCACCGCCCTGCGCGCCGCCCTGCAGGCGGGGGATTTTGCCCGGGCGGAGGAAATGCTGGGCCGGCCCGTGCCGGACGCGCTGCGGCGGCGCTTCCCATCGGATGAAATATTAAATAAATGAAGAAACTATTGCCTAACGCCCCAAAAAAGAGTAATATATAGATCAGCAAATCGAATCTGAACGGAGGGAATCGTATGTATCGCGCAGTCATTGACACCGCAAAAGGCAAAATGGAAAAAACGAAGGACTATTATCAGAAGGATATGCTGTCTCTGCGCGCCGGCCGCGCCAATCCCCAGATCCTGGACAAGATCACGGTGGATTATTACGGCACCCAGACGCCGCTGCGCCAGATGGGCAACATCAACAGCCCCGAGCCCCGGCTGCTGACCATCGCGCTGTGGGATCCCAAGGCCATCCCCCTGGTGGAAAAGGCCATCCAGAAGAGCGACCTGGGAATGAACCCCTCCAACGACGGCAAGCTCATCCGCCTGGTGGTGCCCGAGCTCAACGAGGAACGCCGCCGGGA
Organism: uncultured Eubacteriales bacterium; assembly: GCA_902761755.1. Classification (GTDB taxonomy): domain Bacteria; phylum Bacillota; class Clostridia; order Christensenellales; family Aristaeellaceae; genus RUG563. Next base: position 129,246 of record CACWLP010000001.1, read on the forward strand.
GCTGACCAAGGTGGTGCGCAAGAGCGCGGAGGAAGCCAAGGTAGCCATGCGGAACACCCGCCGGGACGCCATGGAGCAGATCAAGAAGCTCAAGAAGGATTCCCAGATCACCGAGGACGATCAGCGCAAGGCCGAGGACGAGCTGCAGAAGCTCACCGACGCCCAGATCAAGGACGTGGACAAGATCGCTGCCGAAAAGGAAAAGGAGATCATGGAGGTTTAATGTCCGATTTATTGGGGCTCCCCCTGGAGGAAGCCTTGTCCCTGCTGCCCCCCGGCGCGCCTGCGCCCCGGGTGGCCGTCACCGCGGCGCCGGCGAAAAACGGGCAGACCCGCGGAGACGGCACCCTGCGGCTGGTCTGCCGCCGGGGGGATATCTGGATTGCGGCGCGGTTTTGGGATCTGCCGCCGCAAGGAAAAGAGGAAAAATGAGCCAGCCCCTTCCCCGTCACGTAGCCATCATCATGGACGGCAACGGCCGCTGGGCCAAGGCCCACAAAATCAAAGTGGCCCTGGGGCACCGCAAGGGCGTGGAAGCCCTGCGGGCCATCATCCGGGAAAGCAGCGATCTGGGCATCGAGGCCCTTTCTTTGTACGCTTTCTCCACCGAAAACTGGCGCCGCAGCCCCCAGGAGGTTGCGGCGCTGATGGGGCTGCTGCTGGAATACTTCACCTCCGAGATTGACGAGCTGGACGAAAAAAACGTCCGCATCCGCATCCTGGGGGACAAGGACGGCATGCCGGATAAGCAGCGCGCCGCCCTGATCAACGCGGAAGCGCGCACCCGGGACAATACGGGGCTGAACCTGAACCTCGCCATCAATTACGGCGGCCGGGCGGAGCTGGCCCGGGCGGCGCGGCTGCTGGCGGAAAAGGCGGTCCGGGGGGAAATTGCCCCGGAGGACATCGGCGAAGACGCCCTGGCGAACGAATTGTACACCGCCGGGCTGCCGGACGTGGATCTTTTGATCCGCACCAGCGGCGAAATGCGGTTGAGCAATTTCCTTTTGTATCAGTGCGCGTACGCGGAATTCCTGTTCCCGGAAACGCTGTGGCCGGATTTCGGCCTGGAGGATTATCACGCGGCCCTGGCCGCCTTCGCCGGGCGGGACAGGCGCTTTGGGGGGCGCAAAGCATGATGCAGAGAATCGTGACCGGGCTGTGCCTGGTGGCCTTGCTGGCCTTCGCCCTGTGGATGGGCGGATGGGTTTTTTCCATTTTATTTATGCTGTTCCTGTGCGCGGCCATGTACGAGATGCTCAAGGCACTCAAGCAAGCGGGGCACCGGATCGTGGAATGGCCCTGCTGGCTTTGCATGGCGGTGAGCCTGGTGCTTTTCAACGTGGCGGGCAGCGTGACGCTGCTGACGCCGCTGCTGGCGGGCACGTTTTTCCTGATTTCCGTCGTGGTCATTTTCCGCTCCGGCCCCACCCTGGAGGATACCCTGCTTTCCGCCATGCCGCTGCTGGCGGTGGCCATGCCGGGGATCTGCATGCTGGGGCTTCAAAACGCCCCGGATAAGCCCCTGTGGCTGCTGCTGACGCTGCTGGCCTTCGGCGTGCCCCTGGCCGGGGACACCCTGGCCTACTTTATCGGCAGCCGCATCGGGAAGAGGAAGCTCTGCCCCGAAGTGAGCCCCCATAAATCCGTGGAGGGCGCCGTGGCCGGGCTGGTGGGCAGCATCCTGTTCGCGCTGGGCTGCGCCGGCGCGGTATCGGCCTTCGCCCCCATCCCCCCCTTCTGGCACTTCCCCCTCCTGGGGCTTGCCGGCGGCCTGGCGGGGCAGATGGGCGATCTGTTCGCTTCCCTGGTGAAGCGCCACTGCGGAGTCAAGGATTTCAGCAATATTTTCCCCGGCCACGGCGGCGTGATGGACCGGCTGGACAGCGTGCTGTGGGCCACGGTGGTACTGTATATCTACCTGAATCTGATCATGATGGCATAAAACAGCCAATCCGCAAAGGAGGCGCGCATGCGCGGCATCGCCATTCTGGGCAGCACCGGCTCCATCGGCCGGCAGGCCCTGCAGGTCATCTCCCTGCACCCGGACCGCTTTTTTGTGACGGCCCTCACCGCCCACAAAAACGCGGCGCTTTTATTTGAGCAGGTCCGCGCCTTCCGGCCCCGGCTGGCGGCGCTCACCGGGGAGGAAGCGCCGGTGCCCCCGGATCTTTCCTTCTGCCAATTCCTTTTCGGGCCCGACGCCCTGGAAAAAACCGCCCGGATCGCCGAAGGCCGGGATGTGCTGGCCGCGGTGGTGGGCGTGGCGGGCCTCAAGGCCGTGATGGCCGCCCGGCAGACGGGCAAGCGGGTGCTGCTGGCCAACAAGGAAACCCTGGTGGCCGGGGGCGAAATGGTGACGGCCGCCTGCCGGCCCGACGAAAACGGCCCCACCCTGCTGCCCGTGGACAGCGAGCACAGCGCCATTTTCCAGTGCCTGCAGGGGGCGGGCCCCAACGCCTACGAAAAGATCCTGCTGACGGCCTCCGGCGGGCCCTTCCGCACCTGGGAAAAATCGCGGATGGAAAACGCCACCGTAGCGGAAGCCCTGGGCCATCCCACCTGGAGCATGGGCGCCAAGATCACCGTGGACAGCGCCAGCATGTTCAACAAGGCCCTGGAGATCATCGAAGCGAAATGGCTCTTTGACGCGAGGCCGGAGCAGATCCAGGTGGTGGTGCACCCCCAGTCCATCGTTCATTCCGCGGTGCAGTTCCGGGACGGGGCGGTGATCGCCCAGATGGGCGTGCCGGATATGCGGCTGCCCATCCTCTACGCCATGAGCTATCCGGAGCGGCTGGAGACCGGCGCGCCGGAATTGGATCTTTTCGCCCTGAACCGGCTGACCTTTGAAAGGCCCGACACGGAAAAATTCCCCGCCATCAATATGGCGTATCAGGCCCTGCGCGCCGGGGGCGCCGCCTGCTGCGTGCTCAACGCCGCCAACGAGGAGGCGTGCTTTTCCTTCCTCCGGGGCGAGATCCCCTTCGGCCGCATCCCGCAGGCGGTGGACGCCGCGCTGCAGAAGCACGGCCATCTGCCGGCCCGCACCCTCGATGAGATCGACCGGGCCGACGCCCTGGCCCGGGAGGAAGCCCGGCGGGCCCTCCGGGCTCCGGATGAAGGCGGAGGGAAACGCATAGGATAAAGACGGAGAACCCATGAACCGAACGCTCCGAAAGGGGGTATTCCCACTTGCTGCTTTATATTCTGGCGGCGCTTCTGCTGCTGGGCATCCTGATCACCATTCACGAGGGCGGGCATTTTTTCGCCGCCCGGCTGACGGGCATCCCCGTGAAGGAATTCGCCATCGGCTTCGGGCCCAAACTGCTCTCCTGGAAAAGCAAAAAGCATGACACCACGTTCTTCCTCCGGGCCATTCCCGCCGGCGGCTACTGCATGTTTTACGGCGAGGACGACATCGAGGGCACGGAAGCGAAAAACGATCCCCGTTCCTTCGGCAATTACCCCGTATGGCGGCGGTTCGTGACGGTGCTGATGGGGCCGGGCATGAATTTCGTGCTGGCCCTGGCGGTGGCCTTCGTGCTGTGCTGGGCCGTGGGCGAGGACACCCAGGGATACTACGATTATTCCTGCATTTCCGCTGTTTCGGAAGGCGGCCCCGCGGATCAGGCGGGCCTGCTGCCCGGAGACGTATTCCTGGCCGTGAACGGCGAAGACGCCCTGGGAAGGGATGAAACGGGCACAAAGATGAAGCTGTCCGCGCTGATCGACGGCTTTGACCCCGCCCAGGGCCCGCTGCGCGTCACGGTGCGCCGGGGAGAGGAAGAAATGACCGTATCCGTCGCGCCCGTTTACGATGCGCAGTACGGCCGCTACATGCTGGGCGTCAATCTCAACACCGGCTACCACCCGGTCTACACCCCCGTGACGCCGGGCCGGGCGCTGTATCTGGCCGCGGATTACTGCGTGCAGGCCGGGGGCGCCATCCTTTCCTCCCTCCGGGACCTGATCACCACCGGCCGCGGCTTTGAGGAAAGCGCCGGCCCCGTGGGCATCGTGCAGCTGATCGCGGAGGAAACAAAGCGCACCGGCCTTGCCGCGTATACGGAGCTGCTGGTGCTGATCTCGGTGAACCTGGGGCTGTTCAATCTCCTGCCCATTCCCGGGCTGGACGGCAGCCGCCTGGTGTTCCTGGCCGTGGAAGGCGTCCGCCGCAAGCCCATTCCCCGGAAATGGGAGGCTTATGTGCACACGGCGGGCTTCATACTCCTGATGGGGCTGATGATCGTCCTGACCTATAAAGACCTGCTGCGTCTCTTCCGCTGAGCGGAAAAAACGCGGCATACGAAAGGAAAGATCTCTGATGGCAGCCACAAAGCAAGTGCGGGCGGGCGGCGTTCTCATCGGCGGCGGCGCGCCGGTATCCGTCCAGTCCATGACCAATACCGACACCCGGGATGTGAACGCCACCCTGGAGCAGATCAAGGCCCTGGCCGCCGCCGGGTGCGATCTGGTGCGGGTCTCGGTGTACGACCGGGCCTGCGCCGGGGCGGTGAAACGCCTGGTGGAGCTCAGCCCCGTGCCCCTGGTGGCGGACATCCATTTCGACCACACCCTGGCCATCGCCGCCATGGAAAACGGCATCCACAAGCTGCGCATCAACCCAGGCAACATCGGCTCGGCGGAGAACGTGCGCCGGGTGGCGGACTGCGCCAAGGCCCACGGCGTGCCCATCCGCGTGGGGGTGAACGCCGGATCCCTGGAAAAGGACATTGTGGAGAAGTACGGCGGGGCCACGCCGGAGGGCATGGTGGAAAGCGCCCTGCGCCACATCCGGCTGCTGGAGGAAGCGCACTTTGACGACATCGTGATTTCCCTGAAGGCCAGCGACGTGCCCACCACCGTGCGGGCTTACCGCCTGATGCACGATACCTGCGATTATCCCCTGCACCTGGGGGTCACCGAAGCCGGGCTGCCGGGGCTGGGCACGGTGAAGAGCGCCATCGGCATCGGCTCGCTCCTGCTGGACGGCATCGGAGATACCATCCGCGTCTCCCTCACCGGCGATCCCGTCAACGAGCCCCGGGCCGCCCTGGACATCCTGCGGGCGCTGGGCCTGCGCCGGGGCATCCGCTTCGTTTCCTGCCCCACCTGCGGCCGCACCCAGATCGACGTGGAGCAGATCGCCAGCCGGGTGCAGAAGGAATTTGCCGACGTGGACAAGCCCGTCACCGTGGCCGTCATGGGCTGCGTGGTCAACGGCCCCGGGGAAGCCCGGGACGCGGACATCGCCCTGTGTGGCGGCAAGGACTGCGGCGCGCTTTACGTCCGGGGCAAATTCATCCGCAAAATGACGGGAGCGCTGGATGAAGAATTTGTCCGGGCCGTCCGGGAATACCTGGGCCGGGATGCGGCCGAAAGGTAAAAACCGCCCCGGGAAGCTTCCCTGCTAACGAATCAAAGGATGACGGAATCACAGCATGACATACGATGAATTGCTCCGCGCCGTATCGGAAGCCCTGCCCGAAACCGAGGGCAAGCTGGCCATCGAGCGAGTGCGCTATGTGAAAAGCGAAAACAAGGCGTACATCTCTTTTCTCTCCGATATCCTCATCGGGGAGAAGGGCTTTTTCGAGATTAAAAAAACCCTGGCCCGGGCTTTTCCGGGGCTGAATTTTTCCCTGCGCATCGCCTCTCCCGGCCTGGCCAAAGAATTTCTCCAGAACCCGGACAAATACTGTGCGCCCCTCAACAATTTCCTCATCCGCCGCTTTCCCGCCGCGGCCTCCTGGGAATTCGACCTGCGCTGGACCCCGGGAAACGGCCGGGTAACGCTGGAGACTCCGGACGAGTTTTCCCGCTATTTCCTGGAAAGGGCCGGCGCCCGGGAGCAGCTGGCCACCGCCATCAAGGATGTGTTCCGGGTGGAAACGGAGGTGCTGCTCAAGGTCCGCGGCGACGAGGAAAAGCGGCTGCAGGCCCTGCGGCAGGAGCGCCAGGAGCAGGACCGGGTGGCGGCGGAGCGGGCCCAGCGCTACGAGGAGATCGCCGCCCAGATCCAGGAAAAGCCCAAGGAAAAGGACCCGCGCATCAAAGGCCGGGCCATCGCCGATCCGCCGGTGCCCATTTCGGAGCTCACCGACGATACCGGCGCCGCCGTGATCCGGGGCAAGGTGCTCTCCGTGGAGGATAAGGAGATCTCCGGCGGAGAAATGGTGCTGCTCACCTTCCTGGTGACGGATTTTACCAGCACCATCCGCTGCAAGGCCTTCCTGCGCTACCGTCCCCGCCGCCGCAAGGACGAGGAGGACGCCCCGCCCATCACCGAGGAAGAACGGGAGACCGTGCGGAAAGTGGTCAAGGCCGTGAAGCCCGGCATGGGCGTCCTGGTCCGCGGCGACACCCAATACGACAACTATGCCCATGAAACCACCCTGATGGTGCGGGATATTTCCGCCTGCACCCTGCCCAAACGGGAGGATAAAGCGGAAGAAAAGCGGATCGAGCTGCATCTGCACACCCAGATGAGCAACATGGACGCCGTTTCCTCCGCCACCGCCCTGATCCAGCGGGCGGCGGAATGGGGCCACGAGGCCATCGCGGTCACGGACCACGGGGTGGCGCAGGCCTTCCCGGAAGCCTTCGGCGCGGCGAAAAAATACGGCGTCAAGCTGCTGCCCGGGGTGGAAGGATACCTGACGGACGACGATACCGCCGTCACCGGCGACCGGGAATGGGGCCTGGACGACCCCATCATCGTGCTGGACTTTGAAACCACCGGCCTGAACACCTCGAAGGACCGCATCATCGAAATCGGCGCGGTGAAGCTGCAGGGCGGCCACGTGGTGGATTCCTTCGGGGAGCTGGTGAACCCCGGGATGCTGCTGCCTTCCAAAATCACCGAAATCACCCACATTTCCGATCAGATGCTGCGGGACAAGCCCGCCGCCGCGGAGCTGCTGCCCCGGCTGCTCCAGTTCATGGACGGCTGCCCCATCGCCGCCCACAACGCCAAATTTGACTGCGCGGTGCTGGAAAGCGAGCTCAAGCGCCTGAACCTGACTTACGACGCGCCCCAGGTGGACACCCTGACCCTGGCCAGGAAGCTGTACCCCGAGCTCAAATCCCACCGGCTGGTCTCGGTGTGCAAGCGCCTGGGCGTTTCCCTCAAGGACGCCCACCGGGCCGTCAACGACGCCGCCGCCACCGCCCAGTGCCTGGCCAGGATGATCGACGAGGCAAAGAAAAAGGGCGCCAAAACCCTGCGGGACCTGAACGACGTGGGCGCGGGCTGCACCCTGGGCAATTCCTGGCATATCGTGCTGCTGGCCGCCAGCCAGGACGGCATGACCAACCTGAACCACATGATCTCCGAATCCCACCTCAAATACTTCCGCCGCCGGCCCCATATTCCCCGGTCCCTGCTGCAGAAGTACCGCAAGGACGTGATCGTGGGCTCCGCCTGCGAAGCCGGGGAGCTGTACAGCGCCATGGTGGACGGGGCGACGGACGAAAAGCTGGCCCGGATCGCCCGGTTTTACGATTATCTGGAGATCCAGCCCATCGGCAACAACGAATTCCTCATCCGGGAAGGCCGGGTGGACAGCGTGAAGACCCTGCAGGAATACAACAAGCGCATCGTGCGCCTGGGGGAAAAGCTGGGCATCCCCGTGTGCGCCACCGGCGACGTGCATTTCCTGGATCCGGAGGACAAGATTTTCCGCTCCATCATCCAGGCGGGCCAGGGCTACGCCGACGCGGACAATCAGCCGCCCCTGTATTTCAAAACCACCAACGAAATGCTGCAGGAATTCAAATACCTGGGGAAGGAAAAGGCCTACGAGGTCGTCATCAAAAACCCCAAGCTCATCGCTTCCCGGATCGGGGAAGTGAACCTTTTCCCCAAGCACCCCGAGGGTAAAACCACCTTCTCCCCCTTCTGGCCGGAAGCCGAGCAGGATATCAAGGATCTGACCTACGGCACCGCCCACCGCCTCTACGGCGACGACCTGCCCGAAATCGTCAGCAAACGCATCGACAAAGAGCTGTCCGCCATCGTGGGCTACGGCTACTGCACGCTGTATTCCATCGCCCAGAAGCTGGTGAAAAAATCCCTGGCGGACGGGTACGTGGTGGGCAGCCGCGGCAGCGTAGGCTCCTCCTTCGTGGCGTTTTTGACCGGGATCACCGAAATCAATTCCCTGCCGCCCCATTACCGGTGCGAGCACTGCCGGAAGGCGGATTTCGACGTGCCGCCCCAGTACACCATCGGCGTGGACCTGCCGGATAAGAACTGCCCCGTCTGCGGCAGGCCGCTGGTCAAGGACGGCTTCGATATCCCCTTCGAGGCGTTCCTGGGCTTCAAGGGCGACAAGGTGCCGGATATCGATTTGAATTTCTCCGGCGAATACCAGCCCCGGGCCCATCAATACGTCAAGGACCTCTTCGGCGAGGAATACGTCTTCCGGGCCGGCACCATCGGCACCCTGGCGGAAAAGACCGCCTACGGCTACGTGCTCAAATACCTGGAGGAAAGAAACCTCACCGTTTCCGAAGCGGAAAAGGACCGGCTGGCCCAGGGCTGCGTGGGCGTCAAGCGCACCACCGGCCAGCACCCCGCCGGCATGGTGGTGCTGCCCAAGGAATACGATATCTGCCAGTTCACCGCCGTGCAGCACCCCGCCGATGATATGGAATCCCAGACCGTCACCACCCACTACGATTTCGGCTCCATGCACGATATCCTGGTGAAGCTGGACATCCTGGGCCACGACGATCCCACCATGCTGCACATGCTGGAGGAGCTCACCGGCGTCAATTTCAGAAAGATCCCCCTGGACGATAAAAAGGTGATGAGCCTGTTTTCCTCCCCGGAGGCCCTGGGGGTCACCCCGGAGGAGATCGGCTGCAATACGGGCACCTTCGGCGTCCCCGAAATGGGCACCACCTTCGTTCGCCAGATGCTGGAGGACACCCATCCCTCCACCATGCAGGAGCTGATCCGCATTTCCGGCCTTTCCCACGGCACCGACGTATGGCTGGGCAACGCCAAGGACCTGATCGACCAAGGCGTCGTGCCCCTCAGCCAGTGCCTGTGCACCCGCGAGGACATCATGAACCAGCTGATGCAGATGGGCGTGCCCGCAAAAATGGCCTTCGACACCATGGAATCCGTCCGCAAGGGCCGGGGGCTGAAGCCCGAAATGGTGGAGGCCATGCACGAGCATAACGTGCCCGCCTGGGTGGAAGACAGCTGCCGCAAGATCAAGTACATGTTCCCCAAGGGCCATGCCGCCGCCTACGTCACCATGGCCCTGCGGGTGGCCTACTATAAGGTGTATTACCCCCTGGCGTACTACGCCGCTTACTTCACCATCCGCGGCGATGGCTTCGACGCCTGCACCATGATCCTGCCCATCGAGCAGATCCGGCAGAAGCTCAGCGAAATGTACCAGCTGGACCAGGAAAAGAAAACCACCGCCAAGGACAAGGATTCCATCACCGCCCTGGAGATGGTGCTGGAAATGATGGCCCGGGGCTATTCCTTCCTGCCGGCGGATCTGTACAAGAGCGATGTCCGGCGCTTCCTCCCCGAAGGGGATCATTCCCTGCGGGTACCCTTCACCGCGCTGGGCGGCCTGGGCGAAGCCGCGGCCCAGGGCATCGTGGACGCCCGGCACGATCCCTTCATCTCCGTGGAGGACCTGAAAAACCGGGGCAAGGTTTCCTCCGCCGTGCTGGACCTGCTGCGGGAGCACGGCTGTCTGGAGGGCCTGGCGGAAACCAATCAAGTCACCCTATTCTGAGTTGGTCCGCGCGCCTCTCACCGGGGAGGCGCGCTACTGTTCTATGTCTCTTGTGTGCCCTCCGCCGCCCCGTTCGGCGCGGCTCCGGTGCGGGGCCGCGTGCAATGAAAACAACTGCGAAGCTCGGGCTTGTCCCGGCTCCGCAGTTTTCGTTTTTCCCGTTTTTTATTTCCCGCAGGCGGTAGGCGCTTCCCAGCCCTCCTCGTGCACCGATACGATTTTCGGCTGCCAGCGGGGCTGGCTTTTCATTCTTTTTTCGATCCGGCGCAGGATGAACCAGGAGCAGCCCATCAGCGCGATCCCGCACACGCCCCAGAGCGCTTCGCTTTCAAAAATCAGGCTGCCCAGGCCCATGCCCGCCAGCAGCAGCGCCAAGGGCAGGGCGTACGCCAGCACGGAAGCCTTCAATACCTGGGCCTCGGGCATGTCCACATCCACCCACCGGCCCGCAGGTACGTTTCCGGGCATGCGGATGTGGGTCTCCTCCTTCTGTCCGTGGCAGGCGCCGCAATGGGCGCAGGCCTCCGGCCGCTGAAAGGATACCTCGATCTCCCCGTTCTCCGCGCCGATCACCTTTCCGGTCCGCAGCATGCGCCTGCCCTCCCCGTTCTTTCCTTTGTATTTCTATCATATCATATGCGTCAAGGGTCAGAACACGGCGATGCGCACGCACTCCGCCGGCAGCCCCGCGCCGGACCGCACCGTATCCAGGATCAGCGCCGCCGCTGCCGCCGTCAATTCCCGCGTCACGTACACCGTCACCTCCCCGTCCCCCGCATCGCAGATCCCCTGCCCGTCCCCGGCCGCGGCCAGGGCCGCCTCCACGGAAAGCTCCGTTTCCATCCTTTCGCTCAGGGACAGCAGCCGCCTCCGGGCCTCCGCCTTCTCCTCCTCCGGGGCGGAGGCATCCTGCAGCACGGCCTGTAGGGCCGCCTGCTCCCGGGCGCGCTCCCGGGCGCGGCGGCTGCGGAAGGCGGACAGGGGCGCCTCGGTGGCGGCCGGAAGGGCCTGGGCGGCGGGAAAGGCGGACAGGGCAGGGGGCTCCTTTTCCCGCGTCCCCACGGAAAAATACAGCGCCGCCCCTACTGTGAGCAGCAGCAGCGCGTTCATGACCTTTCCCTTCATTCCGTTTCCTCCATGGGGAACACCTCCACCTGCCGGGCATCGATGCCCAGCAGCGCTTCCGCCGCCCGGGCAAGCGCTAGGCGCACCCCCGGGTCCCCCGCTCCCCGGGATACGATCACCGCACCCACGATCTCCTTGCGCCCGCTGCCAAAGGCGGAGGCGTCCTGGGCGCAGAACAGGGAAATGCGGGTTTCCCCCGCGCCGGAGATCCGGCTCAGGGTGGCGCTCAGGCGCTGCTCCTCCTCCGTCATGCAGGCGGGGTCCGCCGGCGCGTTCAGGGGCAGCAGCAGCACGGCGATCAGGCAGCACGCCGCCGCCAGCATCCATCCCCCGCCCTTCACCCCCCTGATCTTTTCCAGCCAGTCTTTCATGCCGCCTCCCCGGGCCTACAAAAGCTTGCGGATCTCCTCCAGCATACAGAGCGTCATGCACAGGCCCACCCCCAGGTCCGCATACCGCCCGGCGTCCCCCTCGGGCAGCATCATATCCAGGATCAGCCGGGCCAGGCCCAGCCCGATGATTTTCCTCAGAAACGCCGTCATCGCAGCATCACCGTCAAATTCCCCACCACCAGCATCTGGGCCACCAGCAGCAGGAACATGGCCCCCACCGACAGCTGGATGATGAACAGCAGCATCAGCACGTCCGAAAAATCCTGGATGCACCCGGGCGCCGCCCCGTCCCCCAGCGGCTCCAGCAGCGCGGCGCAGGCCCGGTACAGGATCACGCTGCCCAGGGTCTGGATCATGGGGGCCGCGGCCAGGGACAGAAGCATCATCAGCCCCGTAAGGCCCAGGGCGTTCCGGATCAGCAGCGACGCCCCCACCAGGGCGTCCATGGTGTCGGCAAACATGCCGCCCACCACCGGCACGAACTGGTCCACCGCGTATTTGGCCGTGCGGATGGACACCCCGTCCGCCGCGGCGGCCCCCAGGGATTCCAGCGCCGTCACCGACAGGAACACCGTAAAGGCCGCCCCCAGCGTCCAGCACGCAGCGGTGCGCAGGAAAGCGGCCAGCCGCCCGATCCGCACCCGGGGGGACAAGCGGGACAGGATCACCGTCAGCCCGGAGGACATGGCCAGCGGCAGCGTCACGGACCGCACCAGCGCCGTCATGGTGCCGCAGGCCGCCACCACCGCGGGCTGGAAAAAGGCGGAGGACGCCTTGCCCCCCACCGCCGCCAGCAGCGTCAGCAGCAGGGGAAACAGCCCCTGCATCAATTCCGCCATGCGGTTCACCGCATCCCGGGCCAGGAGCATATGATCCCCCAGATCCTGGGCCAGCACGCCGGCCAGCAGCAGAAAACACGCCCCGTTCAGCGCGCTCCCCAGGGCGGACCGGGCAAAAGCGGTGCGCAGATGGGCAAACAGCCCGCAGAACACCGCCGGCAGCAGCAGCCGCGTCAGCCGCCACGCACTGCCCGTCAGCGTGCCCAGCAGCGACTGCGCCAGCTGCCGGAGCAGCCCTTCCCCGTCCACCACCCTTTCTCCCCGGGCCAGCCGCACGACCAGGCCGTCAAAATCCTCCCCTTCGGGAAAGATCCGGCCATAGGCGGCGCGCCATTCCGTGAGGGGCAGCTCCTCCAGGACGGCGGAGAGGCTGTCCGTCAATTCCTCCCCCCGGGCGGGGCACGGAATCAGAAGCAGCAGCAGCGCCGCAGCCGCCAGCAGCCGCTTCATGGCGTCAGCGACAGGGCCAGTTCCCCGATCCGCGCGGCCAGGGGCAGCGTTTCCGCCATCAGAAGCGCCTTTCCGCACAGGGCAGCCCGGGCAGCCAGCCCCTCTTCCCCCGCGTCCCGGCAGGCCTGCACGGAAAACTCGGTGAGGTACGCCATGGCCGCCAGCTTCATCAGCAGCCCCGCCGTCTCCTCCCCGATCCCGGCCCGATCGCCCATTTCCCGCAGCAGGGCCGCCGCCGCGGACAAATGCTCCGATGCGAAAACAAAGAGCATCAGCCCCGCCGCCATGGCCACCGCGGCCCCCGCCTGACGGTTCGCCGCCCGCAGCAGGAACGCCGCAGCAGCCGTCACCGCGGCAAACGCCGTCATTTTCAGCGCTTCGCTCATGGCAGCTGAAACACGGACTGCACCTGGGAAAGCAGCTCCCCGGCCAGGGAAAGCACCGACAGAAGCACCACCAGCATCCCCGCCAGGCCCGCCAGGGTGGAAATATCCTCCCGCCCCGCCCGGGTCAGCGCCTGGCAGATCACCGTCACCAGCAGCCCCACCCCGGCGATTTTCAGCAGCACGTCGATCCGCATCCGCACGCTCCTAACACAGCAGAATAAATACCGCCGCCCCGGCCAGCCAACCCAGCTTCCGGTACAGCGCCGCGTTCTTTTCCCGGTTTTCCCGGGCCGCAAGGGTAAACCGCCGCCATTGCTCCCCGGCCCGCTGCAGGGCCCGGAGCTGGCTTTCCTTTTCCGGAGAAAACAGCCCCCGCAGGCATTCCGTCAGCGCCGCTTTTTCCTCCGGGGAAAAGGCCGCGGGCCAGGGCAGCGCCCGGATCGCCGCTTCCCCGTCGGCGGCGGGCTCCGCCTCCAGCCGATCCGCCAGGGCGCGCAGCGCGTCTGCTTCTCCCGCGCTTCCTTCCCGCAGCAGCGCGGGCAGGGCCGCCCCGCCCCGGCGCGCCTCGTCTTCCATCCGGATCAGCTTTTCCTCCCAGGCCGAAAGCGTTTTCTCCCGTTCCGCCAGGCGCCGGGCCGCCCCGCCGCCCGCCAGGATGCAGGCCGCCGCCGCGATGCAGGCCGCCGCAATGCTCATCCGCCGTTTTCCTCCCCGCACGCTTCCACCCGGGGCGGCGTTCCCGGCCCCTCCAGCGTCACCGCCCAGGCGAAGGCCCCTTCCCGCATTAGCGCCCCCACCCCGGGCCGTTTCCGCACCTCCCGGAGGGACGATCCGTGGGCCGTGGTCAGCACGATCACGCCGCAGCGCGCCGCCTCCCGCACCGCGGAAACGTCCTGGGCGCCGCCGATCTCGTCCGCCGCCAGCACCCGGGGAGCCATGGCCCGCAGCAGAAGGAAAAACGCTTCGCTGCGCCGCATCCCCGTCACCACGTCCGTCATGGGCCCCACGTCCAGCTGCGCGGCCCCGTCCCGGCAGGCGGCGATCTCTCCCCGTTCGTCCGCTACCCCCACCGGCAGCCCGTCCCGGGAATACAGGCGCACCAGATCCCGCAGCAGCGTGGTTTTCCCCGATCCGGGCACGCCGATGATCAGGGCGCTTTTCCCCCGGATGCGGGCGTAGGTTTCCGTTCCCACGCCCCGTTTCTCCCGGGCCAGGCGCAGGCACAGGCTGGTGATTTCCCGCAGCCCCTCCGGCCCCATCACGCCGCACACGCCCAGCCGATGTCCGCCCGGCAGGGGCAGGAACCCCCGGGCGGTCTCCCGCTGCCGCGCCGCCAGCGCATGGCCGGACAGCGCCTGGGCCGCCCGCACCACTTCGCCGGCGGTCAGCCTGCGCGTCCCCCACGCCGTTTCCGTGCCGGTGCACACCGCCGCCGGCGCGCCGCACCGGAGGCGCACCTCCCGGGCCTCCGCCAAGATCTGCGGCGGGATCCCCTCCGTTCCCGGAATCATCAGCTGCCAGTCCATGCCACAGCCTATGCGCCGCTTTTCCCGTTTATGAACGCACATTTTTTCTTTCCGTCCCCGGCGCAGCGGCGCAGACTGATCGTCCGCGATCATAACTGCACGTTTCTTCCAGGCATTTCCTGTTTTTCCTCCGTCAGCGGTTGACATCCGGGTGAAAAAGAAGTATACTGGCCCTGCAAATAAGGGAACGCTTGTTCCCATTAGAGGTGAAGAAAGCATGCGGGGAGAATGTATTTATCTGCAGGTGATGGTGCAAATGTATCTGAAGGGCTGGGACAGCCGCACCCTGGCGGAGCAGGCCGGGGTGAGCTATCCGTCCCTGCGGCGGAAGCTGCGGGGCGCGTCGCCCCTGCACCTTTCGGAAGCCCGGCGCATCCAGCAGGCGCTGCAGTGCGGCATGACGCTGGATCAGCTCTTCGCCCTGCGGGAGGGCGGGAATGAAGCCTGAAGACCGGCTGTACGCCCTGGTCATGGACGCCGGGATCGCCCAGGCGCGCAAGGCGCTGTCCTCCGCCCTGCCGCTGGAAAGGCTGATCGCCCTGAAGCTGGCCCGGCTGGACCGGATCCGGGAGGAGGAAAAGCGCCTGCGGCCCATCGGAGGCGGGGCGGCAGCCGAGGATATCCGGCATCTGGAGGAGGAGCTGCTGGCCGATTACCACGCGCTGACGCGCCGTCGGGAAAACGTGCAGCGCCTCATCGACCGGATCCCGGACGAAAGGCACCGGGCGGTGCTGGAAATGCGGTATCTGGAGGGGCTGCCCTTTTTCCGCATCGCCATGAACCTGCACTACGACGAAAGGCAGATCTACCGCTACCACAGGGCCGGCCTGCTGCATGCGGCCCTCCAGATGATGCAGGCCCAAGGGGCAGCCCCCCTTCCCAAGGATTCCGGCAAGCCGTGAACAAACACGGCTTGCTTTTTTCGCTTTATCCGGTTTATAATGAAAACAGCAGTCAGCCGGATCATGGGAAACCCCGACGGGAAAAGCAGCCCCGCAGAACGTGATCCGCCGGCCCTATGGGCTGCGCTTCGGGAACCGGCAGCCTTCCCTTGCTTCCCCAACGACCGGATAAAGGGAGAAACCAGCATGAAAAAAATCTGGAAGCTCATCATCGGCGGCATCGAAACCAAGATCTTTAACCTGATCCTGCTGACCGTGATCCTGCTGACCGGCGCGTTCGCCATCGTGACCGCCAGCCAGAGCAGGATGCTTGCTGCGCTGACCGCAGATACCAGCGTCCGCCAGCAGCAGGCCACCTCCGGCATCATCTCCGAAACCATGAGCACAGTGGCCGTAAAAACCATGGAACGCACCACGGATACGGAAGCCCGGTTCGTGGATGAAATGTTTCAGGGGATTCGGGGCCACGTTCTGCTGGTGGCCGATTATGCAGCGAAGCTGTTTGCCGATCCGGACAGCTTCCAGGCCAGGCCCTACGCGGGCCCGCAGAAAGAGCTGGACGGACAGCTGACGGCGCAGCTGATCTGGGCGGACGGCACGGACCCGGACGACCCGGCGCTGCAGGCCCGGGCGGGGCTGGCGTCCAATCTTTCGGATCTGATGATTTCCCTGTGCGAAACTTCCGGGCTGGATAACATTTACATCGGTTTTCCGGAAGGCTTCTTTCTCATGGTCAACCGCACCTCCGGGGACTGGTTCCGGGAGGATGGATCGCAAATGAGCTATGATCCCCGGACCCGGTTCTGGTACAAGCAGGCGGTGGAGGCGAAAGACCTCGTTTTCTCCGATCTGGAAGTGGACGCCAACACGGGGGACCTGTGCGTGACGTGCGCCGTGCCGGTGTTCGGCCCCCAGGGAGAAGTGGCGGCGGTGGTGGCTTCCGACCTTTTCCTCCACACGATGGATACCGCGGTGAAGGGGCTGGCCGTCGACGGCGGGTACTGCTGGATCGTCAACCGGGAAGGGCATGTGATCTACTCTCCCAACCCGGAAGTGATGCAGGTGGAGGAAAGCGCCAACGCCATTGACCTGCGCAGCTCCGAAAACAGGGAGCTGGCCGGGCTGATCAGCGACGCCATGGCGGACCGTACCGACGTGAGGACCGTCAGCGTCAACGGCGAAGCGTACTATATGCAGGGCATTTCCATTCCCACCGTGAACTGGACGCTGTTCAACGCGATATCCCGGAATACTGTGGATCAGGTGGAGAACACCCTGCTGGACAGTTATGCGGAAATCACGGACGAAGCCAGGACGACCTATCAGGAGAACGTCCACCAGCGGGGCGTTTCCTCCATGATCCTGCTGGGGCTTCTGGCCCTGGCGGCGGCCGCCGCCGCGCTGATCGTGGGCAAGCGGATCGTAAAGCCGCTGAACAGCATCACCAGGAAGATCACTTCCCTGGACGAGCAGAATCCCGAATTCAAAATGGAGGACGCCTTCCGCACCGGGGACGAAATCGAGGTGCTGGCAGAATCCTTCGCCGAACTGTCCCACAAAACGATCGAGTATGTGGACGAGGTCCGGCGCGTGACCGCGGAAAAGGAAAGGATCGGCACGGAGCTGCACATGGCCAAGCGGATCCAGGAGGGCATGCTGCCCGGCATCTTCCCGCCGTTCCCGGACAGGGTCGAATTTGATCTGTTCGCTTCCATGGACCCGGCCAAGGAGGTCGGCGGCGATTTCTACGATTTCTTCCTGATCGACGACGACCATCTGGCCCTGGTGATGGCGGACGTGAGCGGCAAGGGCGTGCCCGCGGCGCTGTTCATGATGGCATCCAAGATCATCCTCAAAAGCTGCGCCATGCAGGGCGGGACGCCCGCGGAGATCCTGGCCCGGACGAACCAGATCATCTGCGCCAACAACCCCATGCAGATGTTCGTCACCGTGTGGCTGGGCATCCTGGAAATCTCCACCGGCAGGCTCACCGCCGCCAACGCGGGCCACGAATATCCGGCCCTGTACCAGCGCAGCGACGGGCAGTTCTCCCTGTTCAAGGATCGGCACGGCTTCGTCATCGGCGGGCTTGAAGACGTCCGGTACAGGGAATACGCCATAGATCTGCAGCCCGGCGACAAGATCTTCGTCTACACGGACGGTGTGCCTGAAGCCACCGACGGGAACAAGGAGCTGTTCGGCACGGAGCGCATGATCGGCGCGCTGAATCAGGGCGTGGACGATACGCCCCGGAACATCCTTCTGCGCATCCGCAAAGCGGTGGACGCCTTCGTGGGCGACGCGGAGCAATTCGACGATCTGACCATGCTGTGCCTGGAATATAAAGGGCCCGACAGCAACAAACCCGCCCCTGTTCCTATCCCGGAAAAAAGCGATTGACTTTCCCCCGGCGATTTGCTATAATACCTGTTGCTGGCAAGATCGCCGGCGTGCCGATATAGCTCAGTTGGTAGAGCGGCTGATTCGTAATCATCAGGTCAAGGGTTCGAGTCCCTTTATCGGCTCCACTCCGAGGTGTAGCGCAGTTTGGTAGCGCGTTTGGTTCGGGACCAAAAGGTCGTGGGTTCAAATCCCGCCACCTCGACCAAACACAGGCCTTGCAAATCAAAAGTTTGCAGGGCTTTTTGCTTGTATTTGGGGAAACGGTGCGCCCTGCCTTGACAAAATTGCCCCTGTTTCCTATAATTCTGACTGGAAAAGGCGTTTGCCAAATTGTCAGTAAGGGAGCGAAACGAAATGTTGATTCAACTGTTGGTTTCACTGGCTATCGGCGCTGTATGCGGATACGTTGCCAATACCATCATGAAGGGCAATTCAAAAGGGATTCTCTGGAATGCGCTGCTTGGGATCGTCGGCGGTCTCGTGGGCGGATTCCTGGGGAACCTGATCGGAATCGGCGGCGGCTGGGTTTCCAGCATCATTCTGGCAATCGCAGGCTCTTGCCTGGTCGTATGGCTTGTCAGAAAGATCGCCAAATAATCGCAGAAAAGGCTTTCCTCCCATCGGAGGAAGGCCCTTTTTCTTTTCGGCGGAACGGGCCGCCCCGAATTTGGTATCCCGCCACCTCGACCAAACACAGGCCTTGCAAACCATGGGTTTGCAGGGCTTTTTCATTGCTCCCCGCCCGCGCTTGACACGCCGCGGAAACTATTATACAATTCAGGAAAGAAAGCAAGTCCGCGCAGTGTCGAATACAAGATTTGAAAAAACGGAGGTTTCCCCATGGCAGATACAGAAAAGGACGTTTCCGTCCGGAACGCGCAGGACCCTCACGCGGAGACAGACAGCCTGTCGGAGGAACAGATGGCCGAGCAGGCCTGGGAGGCCGCCATTCTGAAAAAGCGCAAGGCCCGCCGGCGTCTCGCTGCCGCCGCCGCCGCGGCGGTCCTTCTCATCGCCGGATTCCTGGCGGTCACCCGATACATCATTCCCGAGCGGAAATATCAATCCGCCCTCGCCCTGATTCAGGAAGAAAAATACGGGGAGGCCACCGCCATCCTCACCGGGATCCGGGGATACAAGGATACGGACAGCCTGCTGGCCAGCAACGACGCCCTGGCCCGGGAAGCGAAGCGGCAGTCCTTCCAGACGGTGGGCAATACGGTCCTTTTCGGCGCCTATCCCCAGACGGAGGAAGGCGGCGACAGCACGCCCATCGAATGGATCGTGCTGGATACGCAGGAAGAAAAATCGCTGCTGATCAGCAAATACGGCCTGGACGCCAGGCAGTACCATACGGACAGAAACGATATCACCTGGGAAACCTGCAGCCTGCGGGCCTGGCTGAACGGGGAATTCCTGCAAAGGGCGTTTTCGGAGGAGGAACAGAAGCAGATCCTCACCACAGCGGTGGACAACAGCAAAGAGCAGGCCTTCCGGAACGGGCTCAGGGAGGACCAGAACACCACCCAGGATAAGATCTTCCTCCTGAGCTATGCGGAAACCGCCCGGTATTTCGGCGATTCCTCCAGCGACAGCGACAGGGCGCGCATCACGCCCACCCCCTACGCCATCAAAAACGGGGCGTTTTCCTACAGCAATTATAAAACCGCGGGCGGCTATCTGGCCGGATACTGGTGGCTGCGCACCCCCGGCGCCGTGCGCACCTTCCCCTCGCTCATCTTCCCCGACGGCTCTCTGTACCACAATTATGACAACGTGGTCACCCTCGTGGTCCGCCCCGTTTTCTGGATCGATCTTTCCGCCGAAAGCATCTGATCCGGGTGCGTTTCCTTTGAACTCCCCACCGCCCACAGCGCAAAAAAATCCCTGCCGGAGCAAGGCCGGGCAGCTGCCGCAAAAAAGCCCGGGCCAACGTATCGGAAGCTATCAGAGATTTATCAGTTTATTCAAAAAACGACCTGTGGATAAGGAGCGCGTTCCCGATGAAAAAAGTGCTGTTTCTGTTCTTTGCGCTGATTCTGGCCGCGGGCGCCGTCTCTCTGGCGGAAGATGAAATTCCGGGCGCCGTCGAGGTCCCCGAAGCAGGTTTTTGCTTTGCGTTCCCGGAATCATTCCGGGATACGGCAGGGCTCGCGGTCCTGGACGGTACATATAAAATCGGCGAGGGGGTCCTGCTTTCCTCCTGGATGTACTATGCCATGACGGAAGAAGAGGTGACGGCATGGTACAGCGACCACAATTCCAACGCCCCTGCGGAATATCGGATCATTCCCCTGTTCTATGTGCTCTCTATCGGAAACGGCATGACATTCAAAAGCTTTAACGCACAGAACGGGAATGCCATTCCGGCAAAATATATCCGTGAAATCGGCAAGCATGGCGATATCACCTACTATTTGTTTATGGAAGGTCCTAACGCTGATTTTCTGGAGGTGATTGATCCCACTTACAAGGCGGAGTATACCGTGCTGGCAGGCGCCGCGGATGATATTGCCGCTGCATTTTCCTTCTTTGATGTGCAGGAAAAGCCCGACCCGTATATCGGCCTGGTCGGCTCCAGATTTGAATTCACCACCACGGATCTTGACGGGAACCCCGTTTCATCCGCAGTTTTGTTCGGACAAAACGAGATCACCATGGTCAACCTTTGGGCCACCTGGTGCAACCCCTGCACCGCAGAAATGGAGGACCTGCAGGCGATTCATGCCCGCATGCAGGAAAAGAAAAGCGGCGTCGTCGGCTTGCTGTTGGATGATGATCTGGAAACCGCCCGTCGGCTGATGGAGGAAAACAGCATCACCTATCCCGTCGTTTTTGCACCGGAAACGCTGAACGACTTCTTCTCTTTGGAGTCTGTTCCGTGCACAATCTTCGTCGGTGGGGACGGACTTGTGCTCGCTGATCCGATCATCGGCGCTTATCCGGAAAAATATGAAGCCGCCTTGGATTCCCTGCTCCAGGAATAATCTTTTCCAAAGCGGCCGATCAGCCTGTATTCCTCACATCGCGTCCTGCTTGCAAACGGAGACGGCCCCGTCCGGGGCCGTCTCCGGCTTTTTTTCGTCAGCGGATCAGCGTCAGCAGGGGGCGGCTGTCCTTGGTTTCGATGCGCACGGCGCCGCCGTCCGTCAGGTTCGCATAGGCGGTCATGGTGCCCTCCTCGGTGGGCGCGCCGCCCAGGTCCTCCTCCAGCCAGCTCCACAGCCTGCCGTTTTCATCGGTGCAGCCGCAGTAGCGGAAGGAAAGGCCGGTGTACGCCCACAGCAGGTTCACGGATACGATCGCGCCCTCCAGAGTGCCGTCCTCCGTTTCCACGTAGAACCAGCTGCCCTCCTCCGGGGTGAAGCCGAAGGTGCCGTCGCTTTCCTGCTCCCAGGCCCAGCCCGCGTCCACCAGCTCCTGCGCGGTGCTCTTTCCCAGCACGTAATCCTTATCGCCGATGCCGATTGTCAGCGCATCCCTGTCCAGGGGCGTGGTGTAGCGCACTTCCAGGTTGTACATCCCGTCCCGGGCAACCAGCAGCCCCCGGTACAGGGTGAACCAGCACACGTCCTTGCCGTTTTCGTCCGCGAAGCTGATGGTGTAGGTGCCGCCGGTGACGCTGGTGGCGTTTTCCTTGCCCGTCACCCAGCCGTACTGGATCAGCGTCAGCGCTTCCACCGCGTCCTCCGGGGTCACTTCCGTTTCGATACGGCCGGCCTCGCAGTCGTTGTAGGCGATCTCCACCCGGCAGCCCTTCACGCTCACGCCGTTCTGCCTGAGGAAGGTGCGCAGGGGCACCGCCTGAAAGCCCCAGCTTTCATCGGCATAGCAGTGGACGAAGGGGAACAGCGCGTGCACTTTCCGGTAGAGGGCCTGGGCGTTGGGGTCCTTGTTCTCAAACAGATCGTCCCCGGACATGCCCAGCAGGATCTGCTCCGCTTTCCCGTCCGAATCGTAGCGCACGGCCCGGCTGGTTTCGGTGCCGGCGTCGTTCATCCAGCCCCGGGGCTTGCCTTCGCCCTCTTCCGCGCAGCTGATGAGGCCCTTGAGGTCGAACAGATCGTCAGAATCCATTTCGCCGATCTTTTCTTTTTTGCTCTTTCTCAGATACTCGATCTGGTCCTCCCAGCCGTAGGGCCAGCCCAGCTCCCCGTCGTAGCCTACGATCTTCCAGAGGTTCCCGTCCTCGTCCACGCAGCCGATCTCCACCAGGTCGCCCCAGCCCACCTGCCGGTAAGCCGTGTATAAAATGATCCGGGGCTGACTGCCCCAGGCCTGGACGGGCGCCGTCAGGCACGTCAGCAGGCACACCGCCAGCATTACCCAGCACAGCTTCTTCATCTTCTTTTCCTCCTTATGCCCTTCCGGGCTTCCTTTCGTCTTATTGGACGCAGCATCGCGGAAAAAGTTCCCATATCTGCATAATTTTTTCGCCGTAAAACACATTGATTCCTGCAAGCGGGGCCTTCCCGGCCCTCCCCGCGACATTTGAGCCGCCGTTTTTGACAGGTTGATCCGCCCGGCGTTGCGTTCCGGGCCGGAGTGTGCTATCCTGTATTCCGATGAAAGTTTTCCTTCCCGCTTTCATAAGCGGCGTGCATCCCGACAGAAAAGGAGGATTCACTATGGATGAAGTGGTAAAATTCCTCAGCAATTATTGGTGGATCATTCTGGCGGCGGCATTGGGGCTGATCCTGCTGATCAAGCTGCTGCCCCGCTACAAGGTGGCCCCGCCGGACACCGCGCTGATCATCTCCGGCCTGCTGCGCCGCAGCTATAAGGTGCGCAACCCCGACGGCAGCGTATCCACCAAAAAATTCGGCTACCGCATCGTCCGCGGCGGCGCCACCTTCTACATCCCCGCCATCGAGCGCATCGACCGGCTGGATATGTGCCTGAACCAGGTGGACATCCGCACGGCCCAGCCCGTGCCCACCAAGGAATACATTTCCGTGCTGGTGGACGCGGTGGCGAACATCAAGATCGGCTCCGACGATCTGAGCATCGCCACTGCGGCGGAACAGCTGCTGCACTACAACGGCGAGCAGATCAAGATGCTGGCCAAGGACGTGCTGGAAGGCAACATGCGCGAGATCATCGGCCAGATGACCATTGCCGAGCTGGTGCAGAACCGCGATAAATTCGCCCAGGAATCCATCAAGGCCGCCATGGCCGATATGGCCAACATGGGCCTGGAGATCATCAACCTCACCATTCAGAACTTCTCCGACAAGGACGGCAACGTCATCGACACCATGGCCGCCCGGAACGTGGCCGAAAAGGAGCAGGACAAGCGCATCGCCCAGGCCGAGGCGGAAAAGGAATCCCAGTTCGCCGAAATGCAGGCCGCCGCGGAGATCGCCCGCCAGAACCGCGACCTGGAGGTGCAGAAGGCCGCCTTCAAGCAGGAAACCGAGGAAGCCCGGGCCAAGGCGGAAATGGCCTATAAGATCGAGCAGGAGCGCATCAACAAAACCTTCGTCACCGAGCACGCCGCCGCCGAAATGACCCGCCTGGAAAGGGAGACCGAGCTCAAACGCCAGGCCGTGGAAATCGAGCGCGAAAAGCTGAACGTGGAGATCCGCGAAAAGGCCGCCGCTGAAAAGGACCGCCAGATCGCGGAGGCCGAGGCGGAGAAATACCGCCGCCAGGCCGAGGCGGACGCGGCGCTCTACGCCGCTCAGAAGGAAGCCGAGGCCATCCGCATGCGGGGCGAAGCCGAAGCCGAAGCCATCCGGCGCAAGGCCGAGGCCATGCAGCTCTACGGCCAGGCCGCCATGCTGGAAATGGTGGTGAACAAGCTGCCCGACATCGCCCATTCCGTCAGCGAGCCCCTGAGCAAGACCGAAAAGATCATCCTCTTCGGCGAGGGCGGGGCCTCCTCCATGGCCCGGGACACCGCCGGCACCATGCTGCAGACCTTCGAGGCCGTGAAGCAGTCCGTGGGCCTGGACATCCCCAAGATGCTCCGGGATGTCAGCACCGGCGGGCTGGTGGGCAAAGCGGCCAAGGAAGCCGACGCGCCGGCGCCCGATCCCGCCCCGGAAGCCTGATTCTCTTATCTTCCGCGCCCCGGCTGTGCCCGGGGCGTTTTCGTTTGGGCTTGCCATTCCGCCTGCGGATATGCTAATATATTTCCAGCATCATTCCGTCTTCTCATGCATACGCCGCACACAGGAGGAAAACCCCATGCAAAGCTTCCGTTTCGAGAGGGATTACCCCATTGCCGACACCACCGAAGGCCGGGTCCGCGGCTTTGAGCAGGGCAGGGTGCTCTGCTTCCGGGGCATCCGCTACGCCGTGGCCAAACGCTTCCACGCCCCCCGGCGGGCCCCCCGGCACGCGGACATATTCGACGCTACCAGCTATGGCTACGTCTGCCCGCTGCTTGCGAAGGACCATCCCCAGGGCGAACTGTACGTGCCTCACCGCTTCTGGCCCCAGGACGAGGACTGCCTGAACCTGAATATCTGGACGCCCGCCCTGGACGGCGGGAAGCGCCCGGTGCTGGTGTGGCTCCACGGCGGCGGGTTCTCCTTCGGCTCCGCCATCGAGCAGATCGTCATTGACGGCCGGAACATGGCGCTGCTGGGGGACGCGGTGGTGGTGTCGGTCAATCACCGGCTGAACATCCTGGGGTATTTCGACCTGTCCGATTTCGGGAAGGAATACGAAAACAGCGGCAACGCCGGTACCGCCGATTTGATCGCCGCCCTGCGCTGGATCCGGGACAATATTGCTTCCTTCGGCGGCGACCCGGAGAACGTGACCCTCTTCGGCCAGTCCGGCGGCGGCGGGAAGATCACCGCCCTGCTCCAGTCCCCGGCGGCGGACGGGCTGTACGCCAAGGGCTTCAACATGAGCGGCGTGCTGGACCGGCTCACCGACGCGGTGGGCAGCGGAAAGGAACTCGCCCGGGCCATGATGCGCGCCTTGAAAATCGGCAGCGTGAAGGAACTGGAAAAGGTGCCCTACGCCGATCTGGCCGCGGCCTATAACCGCCTTGCCCCGCGGTTCCGCAAGGCGGGCAAATACGTGGGCTGCGCGCCCCACCCCAACCGGCACTACCTGGGCGATCCCCTGGTGCACGGCTTCCGAAAGGAGACGGCCCGCGTGCCGCTGCTGGTGGGCACGGTGTACGGCGAATTCACCGCCTTCGCCCCCGGCCCCTGGGACAAACACGCCATGACGGAAAAGGAGCAGCGCGCCGTGGTGCTCCAATACCTGGACGCCCGGGACGAAAAAAAACTGGAAAAGCTGTTCCGGGAAGCGTACCCGGAGCGGCCGCTCATGGATCTTCTGCGGCTGGATCTGCTCTTCCGCCTGCCCACGGTGCGCTACCTGGCGGCCCGGTCCGCCCTGAATGAGAAAACCTACGCCTACCTGTTCAATATGGATCAGCCCCTGTACGGCGGGCTGTGCCCCTGGCACTGCAGCGATATCCCCTACGTGTTCCACAACGCGGACATGATCGAATACCCCGGCGGCGTGCCCGGCGCGGAAAAGCTGCAGGAGCAGATCTTCCGGTCCGTCATGGCCTTTGCCCGCACCGGCAGCCCGGCGACGGATCTCCTGCCCGCCTGGCCAAATTGCACCCCGGAGGAGGAGCACACCATGGTGCTGGATGCAAACCCCCGCTGCCTGATCAATTACGATCACGCCCTGCTGGCCGAAGCGGAAAAAGCCCTCCAGCCCGTCTTCCCCCGGATCATGGCGGATCTTTCCGGCCAGGTGCAGCGCTGAAAACCGGCTTTGGAAAATTAAAACGAACGGACACAGTTTTCATGTGTCCGTTCGTATTGATCAAAAATGCCGGCAATGATACAATTCAGAAGAAAAGATCGCAAGGAGGCAAATCCCCATGAAGAAAAGATCGGCAATTTTCTTATTCATCCTTCTGATTACGGCCTGTCTGCTGCTGACCGGCTTTGGCGGCATCGGGAATCTGGATCGGCTGAACGGCAGCTGGGTCCCGGCGGAAGGCCACGGCAGCATATCTTTCACGCCGGACGGCATCGTGCTGGGGTACGCAAGCAGCGGCGTTACCATGTGGACGCTCAAATCCTTCGACGAAAAGCAGTTTGTGCTTGCGCAGACCCTTGATTACGGTTCCTATTCCGAAAGCAGCGAGATCACCATGTCCTATGTCCTGTCCGAAGACGGCAAAGAACTGACCCTGACAATGTCTGAGATGGTCGTTTATGACGCGGAAGGAAAGGAACAGGCGCGGCAGCAAAGCAGCGGCGACTCCGTTTTCCGGCGCTTCGACGAGATCTTCGGCACCTGGGAGAGCGAGGATCACCAGGCGGTGATGGAACTGAGGCAGGACGGCACGGCCTCGTCCACCGTCGCCGGGGAGCAGGGGCCGGAGCAGCTGCTGATGGTCGAGCCCGACAGATTCAATATCGTTACGCTCAGCGAAGAAACCGGCCTCATAGAGACCGTGGAGCAATTCAGCTATACCCTGTCCGAGGACGGGAACACCATGACCGTCACCTATGAAACGATGTGCTTCTACGATGAAAAGGGGAGCCCCTACAGTGAGGAATACCAGCCGATCGAAATGGTGCTGATCCGGAAATAACGGCCCGTTGCTTTACCGCCCGGTCTCCGCTTGAGGGACCGGGCGGTTTTTTCTGTCCTATTGATAGGGGAGCGCTTGACAGCGCCCCGCACTGCCGTTATCATGAAGCACTGGGACGCGGCAATAAACCGTCCCAAAAAACTTTTTGAATTTTCCTGTAACGAATCTTCCCTTGGCCCGTCTAATCGGCGAGACCGGATGGAAGGAGGTGTGGATGTGGCCCAGGATGCGCGCGAAAAGCTGTACGAGGCGTACTACATGCGGGTGTTTTCCTACGCGATGACCCTTTCCGGAAACCGGGAGCAGGCGGAGGAGATCACCCAGGAGACCTTCTTCCGGGCGTTCGCCAGGCAAAGCGCCTTCCGCGGGGATGCGGACGAAGCCACCTGGCTGTGCGCCATCGCAAAAAACCTGTTCGTGGACGGCAGACGCCGGGAAAGCAGGCAAGCGCCCATGCCGGAGGAGATGCCGGACACGGCGGGGAGCATCGAGCAGCGGGCCGCAGACCGGGACACCTCCTTCCGCATCCACGTGGCGCTGCACGCCCTGGAGGAGCCGTACCGGGAGGTCTTCGAGCTCAGGATCTTCGGCGAGCTCAGCTTCCGGGACGTGGGGGCCATCTTCGGAAAAACCGAGAACTGGGCCCGGGTCACATATCACCGGGCCCGGCTGAAACTGCGGGAAAGGATGGAAGAGCAATGACAAACGACTGTGAAGTGATCCGCGACCTGCTGCCGCTGTACGCAGACGATGCCTGCAGCGCAAAAAGCCGCGATATGGTGGCCGCCCACCTGGCGGAATGCCCGGCCTGCCGGGAGATGCTGGAACAGCTGAAAAAAACCGAAATCGAAAGCGACCTGCGCACCGAAAAGGATACCGTCATCGAATACGGCGCAAAGAAATTCAAGCGCCGCTCCGCCCAGGCGGGCTCGGTAATCGCCGGGATCTTCATGGTGCCGATCCTGGTATGCCTGATCGTGAACCTGGCGTCCGGCGCGGCGCTGGATTGGTTCTTCGTGGTGCTGTCCGCCCTGGCTGTGGCGGGTTCCCTGGTGATCGTGCCGCTGATGGTGGCCCGGGACAAGGCGTTCTGGACCTTCTGCGCCTTCACCGCCAGCCTCATGGTGCTGCTGGCCGTCACCTGCATTTATTCTCACGGCTCCTGGTTCTTCATCGCGGCCAGCGCGTCGCTTTTCGGCCTGGCGGCGGTGTTCCTGCCCTTCGTGATCCGGGCACGGCCGGTGAAAAAGTGGATCGGCGGCAGCAAGCCGTGGCTGATGGTGCTGGTACTGGACGCGGCGCTGTTTGTGAACATGATGAACATGATTTTTTTCCGGGAGGGCTTCAGCCTGCGCACCGTGCTGTTCACCGTCGGGGTGATTGCCGGCGCCGGCTATGTGGTATCTGAAATCCTGCGGAACAGAAAGGAAGATTGACATGAAAAAGGGCTTGAAGATCGTATCCGTCATTTGCGCCGCGCTGGTGTTCTGCGCGGTGGCGGCAGGGCTGACCGGCGTGTTCGGCCTTGCGGGGTATCACTACGCCAACGCCGAAAAATACACCGCCGGGCCCACGGAAATTGCCGGCCCGGTAAAGAACCTGGACGTGGACTGGACCAGCGGCGAAGTGAAGATCGCCTACCACAGCGGCAATACCGTCTCCGTTCAGGAAACCGCCAACAAGGATCTGGACCCCGATACCCGGCTGCGCTGGTGGCTGGACGGGGACACCCTGCGCATCCGCTATGAGAAGGAAGGCTTCCGCCTGCACTGGAACCTGCAAAAGACGCTCACCGTCACCCTTCCCGAAGGCGCGGCGCTGGAAAACGTGAGCCTGGCCGTCACCTCCGGAAAGCTCACCGTCCCCGCCCTGACGGCGGATACCCTGGCCCTGAGCGCCACCTCCGGCCGCATGGACATTGACGCCGCCGCCCGCCGGATCACCGCCGGGGCTACCTCCGGCGACATCGTGCTGCGGATCAGCGGCAATGCCGACGAAATCACCGCCGGGGCTACCTCCGGCAGCATCCGCCTGGAGGCGCCCGCGGGCTGCGGCGCCGTGCATGTGAGCACCACCTCCGGCAGCATCCGCGCCGCGGTGAAGGAGACGGAGGATTTTACCGCCGCGTCCACCTCCGGCAGCATCGAAGCCGTGCTGGGCCGGGCCAAGGCCGTGAAGATCGGCAGCACCAGCGGCCGCATCGACTTGAAGGCCGCGGCGTTCGACAGCCTGAAGATCGGCGCCACCTCCGGCGCCGTCACCGTGGCCCTGCCCGCGGAGCTGGGCTTCACCGCTCGCCTGAATCGCACCAGCGGCGGCCTGGACTACGATCTGCCCCTGGTCAAGCAGGGCGACGTCTACGTCTGCGGCGACGGCAGCGCCAGCGTGGAGATCGGCACCACTTCCGGCAGCATCCGCCTGACGGCGCTGACGGAATAATACGATTCTTCTAAGAAAGTTGCCGGAAAGGGTGAAGGAAGAGCAGGGGGCACGACGAGGGCTCCGCCCTCGTGCTCCCGCTGGGGTGCAAGGTGCGCCCCAGACCCCGCCGGCTGCGGATAGTACGAAACTTGCTCATCAAACAGCTTCCCGCAGCTGCGGGAAGTTTCCGGGCAGGTCAGCTTCGCTGGCCGGGCTGTGCGCAAAGCGTACAGCAAAAGCCGGGCAGCAGACCGAAAATGAATTCATTCATTTTGCGGTCTGCCGTCCGGCTTTTCTTTGCCCGGAAACTCGCCTGGCGTGGTTCAAGCTACAGGCGCAGTTTGTTTGTTCGTCTTTTCTGCAAACATCGCCCGAATGGGTCCAGGGGGCGATAGCCCCTGGTGCAGGGTTTCAGGGGCTGCGCAGGCCCCTGAAGTGAGTTATCGCTCATGCAGCTGACCGTTGCCGAACTGCATCACTTCCATGATCCGGTAGCGATCCATCTGCAAATGCTTTTCCATTTTCATGGCTTCCTCGATGGGGATTTCCACGATGCTGCCCTCCTGGGTGGCAATGATGCAGTTGCCCCGGCCCTCCACGAAGGACTGCACGGCGTAATACCCCATACGGGTGGCGGTTTCGCGGTCGCGTCCCGTGGGCGAACCGCCGCGCTGGATGTGCCCGATGACGGTGATCCGCGGGCTGATGCCCAGGGCTTCGTGGATCTTCTGGCCGATATCCATGGCGTTGCCCGCGCCCTCGGCCACCACCACCATGAAATGAGTGTACCCCGCCAGCCGGGACGCCCGGATGCGCTCCACCACGTCGCGCTCGAAATCCACCTTATGCTCCGGCACCAGCACGGCGGTGGCGCCCACAGCGGTGCCCACGTACAGCGCCAGGAACCCCGCGCTGCGGCCCATCACCTCCACCACGGAGCACCGCTCGTGGGACTGCATGGTATCCCGCAGCTTGTCGATGCATTCGATGGCCGTGTTGCAGGCGGAGTCGAAGCCGATGGTATAGTTGGTGCAGCCCACGTCGTTGTCGATGGTGGCGGGGATGCCCACCACGGGAACCCCCAGGCGGGACAGCTCCAGCGCGCCGCGGAACGTGCCGTCGCCGCCGATGGCGATGATGCCGTCCAGCCCCAGCATCCGGCAGGTGGCCACCGCCTTCTGCCGGCCCATTTCCGTCATAAATTCCTCGCTCCGCGCGGTATAAAGCACGGTGCCGCCACGGGACAGCAGATGGGCCACGCTCTCCCGGGTGAGCTGCACGAAATCGCAGTTGATCAGCCCCTGCCAGCCCCGGCGGATGCCGATGCACTCCAGGCCGTTGGCAATGGCGGTGCGCACCACGGCCCGGACGGCGGCGTTCATGCCCGGCGCGTCCCCGCCGCTGGTCAAAACCCCAATCCTCTTGATCGTTTCCATTTCTTTCACTCCCTCTGTTCGTTCGATGGGAAGGATGGCTCCCGGTATCATTATTCTTGGTTTGCTTTCCGGATTCTGCATTCAATATACCATATTTTCCCCAAAATCACAAGCCCGGATCTCAGAAGATCTCCCCCTCCGGCCCGGCGTCCTCTTCCAGGGGCAGCAGGAACCGCAGCCCGTCGTACAGGCCGTTGAACCAGGTGCTCCAGTCATGGCCGTAGGCGTACACCGCCATTTCCGCCTGTCCGGCGAAGGGCTTCACCCCTTCGTAGGTCCATTTGGTGCGGGAATAAAAGGTTTCATCCCTGGCGCCGATGCCCGCAAAATAGCGGCTCAGGCCGTAGGGCGTATTTTTGAGCGCCGCTTCCAGGGCATCCCGCCTGCCCCCGCAGGACAGGCACAGGTAATTGGCCGCGTACTCCGGCTCGTTTTCCAATACGGAATAAGCGTAAATGCAGCCCCGGGACAGGCCGCCCACGGTAAAGTGCTCCCGCGCTTCGATGACGGCTTCGGCGCTTCCCTCCGCCGCGTAGGTGGAAAACCTGCCCGCCACGAAAACCAGGGCCTTCGGCAGATCCTCCAGGATCTGCGCGCCGTAGGTGTCTTCGTTGTTGTCTATGGCCACCGCCAGGAACGGCCGGCACACCTGCTCGTAGGCCATCCAGTCCAGGATATTCCGGCCCGTGGTTTTGCCGCCGGCCACCGCATGGGGCTGGCGGAACCAGCCGTTGATATCGTCCAGATCCCCGTGCATGAGGAACACCACTTCATACTTCTCCCCGGCGTCGTAGCCGTATGGGGTCCAGACCAGCAGCTCCCTCTCCCCCTGGAACAGCAGGGAATGGATTTCCCCGTGCTCCGGGCAGTCGGTCAGATACCGGGCCGGCAAGGACCGCCTTTCCTCCCCCCGGGTCCCCCCGGCCGGCAGCATCAGCAAAAGCGCCAGCAGACATACGGCGATTTTTTTCATTTTTCCCGGGCTCCTTTTTGTTTCTCGTCTTTTGATCCCGCCTCTATTATTATGCCTCGCGCGCCGGCTGTCAACGGAAATTTTCCAATGCTGACGACGCTCAAAAAACGGACGGAAGCGTATCTGCTTCCGCCCGTCAGGGTGTCGACAAAGTCGACACCCTGCCATCGAAAGCCAGCTAAAGCAGTCTTTCGATGGGTACATCAATTTTCTGTAAAATGGCATTTCTGGGCA
>CACWLP010000002.1 GCA_902761755.1 uncultured Eubacteriales bacterium
TACATCTGCACGCCCATTCAATCGGTCTATTTCCGTGTTCTCAAATATAAACCGTACCACTTC
This sequence comes from uncultured Eubacteriales bacterium, assembly GCA_902761755.1. GTDB lineage: Bacteria > Bacillota > Clostridia > Christensenellales > Aristaeellaceae > RUG563. Next base: position 64 of record CACWLP010000002.1, read on the forward strand.
CTTTAAAGCTTCTGTAGTAATTCCCATATTCCAGTAATCCGGATGAACTCTGTATGCTATATCACCCATTCTGGCATTCTGGATATCAAATACCGCAATCATGCCTATCATTTTATTGGATTCTTTCAATACAATTCCCCAATCAAAATCAGGAGAAGGTTTTCTTTTTACCCAAGGGCGGGGATCAATAAACATAAGTTCAGGATCTTTCTCGCCCTTGCTCGCTTTTCTTCCCCAATATGTATAGATTTCATCTCTCCCCAGCCACTCTTTTAAATCAGCCACATCGTTCTCGTTAATCGTACGAATAATCAATCTGTCCGTTTCAAGAACCGGTTTATTTATCTCATAATCTTTTACCATAGTTTCCTCCTTCAAATGTCGGTTACATCCACGTTCAGGGGACATACGCGTTTGCACTTTGTAAAGCCTGTTTTCCCGGGCTGCTGCTTCTTTTTAACAGCACAAGATACTCGTCTGTTCCTTCTTCCGGCTTTTTCTCTCCGGTTGCGGCAAACCCATGCCTTTCGTAAAAGCGTATTGCCCTTGTATTCTTTTCCAGGGCCCAGAGATGATCGGCGCCGTGCTCCCGGATTGCATATTCCAATAATTGAGAACCGATGGAAGCGTTCTGAAGAACAGGCTCCACGAACAGCCGCGCGATATACGTTCCCTCGATTTTGATAAAGCCTTTGACTGCGCCGTCGTCATAGACGTACAGGCTGTCAAGAGCAGATTCATATTCCCGCATGAGAGACGGAACGCCAAGCTCGTCAAAGTAATATTCATCCGATTTGAAAATCGGGTAAAAGTACAGGCGGTAGTTAAAAACCTGGATTTCTGCGATCCGCGATAAATCGTCCATATTCGCTTTTCTCACGAAAGGGGAGATCCCGTCTGCGTCCGTTCCGCCGTTCCTGATTGATCCCATAGTTTCCTCCGTACATGCTGATTTTGCCGATCCCGATAAGAACCGGAAGCGATCTATTCCCTTTTCTTTTCTATCGTGTAGGATTGCATGCCCTTTTTGCAGCCGTTTTTCTCGTAGAAACCTTCTGCTCCCGGCTGCGCGCCAAAGTACAGCATGGTCGGCGTGCTGGCTTTTGCCAACTGAAGAAGGGTACTTCCGATCCCTTTATTCTGGTATTCCGGAAGAACAAGCAATTCTGTGATCGTTCCGAAATAATACCCGTCCGAAAGAATGCGCAGGCATCCCACCAGCCTTGCACCGTCGTAGGCCGTGATGTTCAATGTTCTGGATAAGGCATTCTGTGTACGTTTCGCGTCATAGCTGCCCGGCCAGATTTGATTCACAAACGAAAGAAAAGCCGCTGCATTCAGTTGCCGATCATCTACCCGATAGTCCATCTTTCCCCTCGATCAATCGCATTTCGTGTTACGGGATGCCCTCAGAATGCCGGGCAGAACAGCAAAGCGACGCTGAACACGATCCTGATTCCAGTTATGATATTTGCCATTTTACATCGGCGTTCCCACTTCTATCAAATTGCCGTCCGGATCATAGAAACGGATGACTTTCTGCCCCCAGCTGTGCGTCGTGAGCCTGTTGACGTATTGCACTTCCGGGTAATACCTTTCGAGCTTTTCGATAAAACCTTCCATGTCGGCTTCTTCAAAGTAGAGCTCGCAGGAATTGTTTTCCGGAATGATTTCTTTTCCAAGAAACTTTTTCCAGTATTTCTCTTCCTGCAATACCAGGCCATCCGTCAGGATCATGTTTCCGCCATGATCATGAATCATATCGATACCGAACAGATCATGATAGAATTTTCTGGATCTTTCGATATCCTTTACTACGATCAGGAAGCTTTTAAGCTTCATTTTTCTTCCTTCCTTTTCCGCCGCTTCCGGTTCTTCCGTTTTTTCAGACCGCCTGCGGAAACGTTAAATCCCGCCGATCAGCCTTGTCAGGGCGTCAAGCCCGTAAGTGCCCGCGTCCGTCGAGGTAGAAGCGATGAAGAAGACCCGCCCGAACTGCTCCGATTCAAGAATCACGTTCTGGGTGGTGTAGGTGGCGTTTCTTCCGGAATGCCCGTATCCGTTCTTTCCGTAAGGGTACAGCGCGCATCCGTAGTCCATATCAAAATGCGTCATTTCCTCCAGGGAATTGCTGCTGACCAGCCGCCCGGAAACCAGCGCCTTGTCGAAAGCCCAGAGATCCGCCACGCAGGTGTGGATCCCTCCGGCTCCGCGTTCCGTTCTGGGCTGCGGGGAATACCCGTCTTCATTCACGATCCCCGCCCTGAGAAGATCATCGAAGAGCTTGGGAACGCTGGTTTCGTCCCCGACAGTCATGGACGTTGTATGCTCCATCCCGCAGGGAGCGAAGATGTGTTCCTCCAGGTATTCGTTGAGCGCCATCCCGGATACCTGTTCAACGATCATGGCCAGCAGATGGTAATTCGTATTGCTGTAGCTCTGCTGGGCGCCGGGGGCGTAATACAGGGGAGCGGCATACAGCGCCTGCAGGAAATCCTCGTCCGTCAGCTCGTCATGGAAGAACATGGAGGTGAATTTTTCCATGTCCTGTTTGCCCATTTCGCCCCAGAACGTCTCGGGATCGTTGGTATAGTCCGCGATGCCGGACTGCATATGGAGAAGCTGATAAACCGTGATTTCCCGGCCGGTTTCGTATTCCGGGAAATACCGGCTGAGGGGATCGTCCAGGGAGATGAGCCCGGCTTCGATCAGCTGGAAAACAGCCACGGCCGTAAAGGTTTTCGAGCAGGAACCGATATCGTACGTCGTATACGGATCGGCCGGCTTGCCTTCCCTTGTCATGGCTTTCGGGCCGCCGTAAAGAATCACGTGATCCTCTGTCGCAAGCAGGATCGAGCCGGTGAAGCTGTTGCTGTGAGCGGTTTTTTTCACCCGGCTGACGAGGGCTTCATACGCCGGGTCCGTGCTCACGAAAAAGTTGTCGTCAGTTTCCTGAAGGTCCTCAAACGCGTATGCGCTGCTGCCGACCAGCAGGATGACGGCCAGCAGAACCGACAGGCGTTTCCATCCGTTCTTTCTCATTGCGCTGCTCCTTTCGGGATGTCGTTTGCCTTCCTGTGCTCTCTGTCAGGCAGGATAGCGTGCTGCCGCCCTGCCCAACGGGCCGGGCGATCCGCAGCCGGCGAAAGCGGCGGCTTCAATGCCGATTGCAGAAATCCAGCACCCGGCCGTAAAAATCCTTCGCTTCCTCATACGCGCCGTGGCCCAGGCCTTCGTAAACATACAGGTCGCTGCCGGCGATCCCGCCGTGCAGTTCGTTGGCGGCGTCGTTTCCCACGACATGGTCGTTTTCGCCGGCCAGGATGAGCGTGGGGCAGCAGATTTTTGCCAGCTCCTCCCGGGCGTCGAACCCCAGGATGGCGTCGGCGTTTTTCAGGAACCGGCCGTAATCCTTGGGCTTGGTGAGCCGGGCGATCAGCGGGAAGAACCGCCCGTTCTTCCGCAGGTACGCTTCCGAGTACATCTTTTCGGCGGTGTCCACCATCAGCGCCGTATGATCCCCGCGCTTCGCCATGCCGATCCAGCCGGACACCACGGCCTGCGCCACGGCGTTGGTGCTGGGGGCCGTGACTGCCAGGATCAGCCCCGCCACCCTCTCCGGATGGCCGATGGCCAGGCACTGCGCGATCATGCCGCCCTGGGACACCCCCAGCACGTACGCCCGGTCGATTCCCAGGCGCTCCATGGCCTGCGCCTGGTCGTCCGCCATGTCCCGGATCGTATATCCTTCCGGCATCTCGTTCTTCCGGCTGAACATGTATACGGTGTAGTCCTGAAAGAATTTCCTGTAGGGCGACGCTAAAATCCACGCCTTGCCCTTCACGGTGGCCAGCCCGTCCGACAGCCCCGGCAGAACCACCAGGCTTTTCCTGCCTTCGCCGAAGGCGGCGTAGTACATGTCCGTATCGCCGATTGCCACACAGCCGTTTTTTCTCATGGGAACTCCTTACTGCGATCCGGTTTTTTCTTCAAAGATTTTTTATTCACCGGTTGCTGATGGTTTCTTCCTGGATTGCAGGCATATTTCTCCTGTATTATATCCGAAAGCAGCGAAAGATTCAATCTCTGAGGCTATTTATCATCGGGCCGGCGGGATAGATCGGCGTTTGCTTCCTCCGGGCGGCGGGGGCTATGCGCCGGGTGGTGGCCGCCCGGCGTATCCGGGACGGGGAGGACGAAAACCGCCTGAAAGAGCGGGCGGAATGGAGCCGGAAGCGATAATAACATCAAAAACCTGCGATCCTGAAGCAAATCAGGGCCGCAGGTTTTTCATAGCGGGATGATTCTCTTGTTAAATCAGCAATATCGGAAGCAACCAAATGCGCAGGCCGTGGGCCGGATCGATTTTCCGGGCGGGGCTACACAAACAAATCCGGCAGGATATGATACAGATAGGTGTACAGCGCCTGGATGGTGTGGGTGCCGCCGATCATCATGGAGCAGCTGGTGTTGTCTCCGGGCTTGAACATGTCGTCGTATTCCAGGAGGGAAACCATCTGGCTGGTGGACACGCCGAAGGCCTCGTCGTCGGTGCCGGTGGCCACGTACAGGCGGAAATCGTCCTTGGAAAAGCCCTGGGTTTTCACCGCGTCGTACAGCACCTGGGCGGAAACGTCGCTGTCCCAGATGCCGGTGGTGCCGCCCTCGCCGTCGTCCCAGCTGGCCTCGCTGATGGGCAGGAACCAGCGGAAGGCCTGCACATACCAGGCCGTCACCCCGCCCAGGGAAAACCCGGCGATGGCCCGGTGATCCCGGGAGGCGCGGATGCCGTCGGCGTCCGTGGCGGCGGCGAAGGTGCGGTATTCGCTTTCCACGGCGGGGAGGATGTCCTCCCCCAGCTCCCGGGGGAACGCGGCGGCCACTTCCACCTGCATGGCCAGGGGGAGGAACTGGGTAAAGCCTTCGGTGGGGTAATAGGTGGCGGCCACCACGATCAGCGGCCGCAGCTTTCCCTCCGCGATCATGTGATCCAGCAGGTTCTGAAAGGCCGTGACCCGCTTGGGATCCAGATAGTTTTTCGGGCTGCTGCTGGCGCCGTGGAGCAGATACAGCACGTTGTACGCATCGCCGGATTCGTCATACCCCCGGGGCAGATATACCATGACGGATTTGACGCTTTGATCCTCGCCGGACACGCGATAGCGCAGCTTTTCCACCCGCCCCGGCTGATCGCAGCTTTCCAGAATGCCCTCCGGCAGATCGTCTGCGGAAAACTGCTCCTCCGTCAGCGTGGAAAAGCCAGGCCCTTCCGGAAATCCCCCGGCGGCCGGCTGGCCCGCGCTCCCCGCGAAGGGATCGGACGCTTCCTCCGCGGCGGCGAACAGCGGCAGGAGGAGCAGGGAAAGCACAAGGCAGAGCGCTTTTCTGATCATCGTCATCCTCCTTTCCGGCTGCCGGTTTTTCCCGGCGGTCGGCCGGATTTTCCTTTTGCCCGAAAATAGTGCCGGATTTTCCTGCTTTGATATTTGGATCGTCTGGTTTTCCGGGGCCAGATCTGTGATAGGATCAGCCCGAAGCAACGGCAGAGCGCACGGTAGGGCCGCAACAACGTGCATTCCTCTGCAGGCCCGGATGGCGCCTTTCCCTCCTTTGGGGCGCCAGGCCGGGCCCTTCTTTTTGCCCGCGGCCCGGCTTCAGGCGCAGGGCATGGTCATGGTGATCACCGCGCCGCCGTCGTTGCGGATGTCCATGTGCATCTTGCCCTGGCTGTAATAATGCAGTCGCAGGCAGGTGTTCACCAGGCCGATATGCCCGCCCGATTCCTCGATGGCCACCTTGCCTTCCTCGATGTCCCGGATCCGGGCCCGCAGGCTTTGCAGCATTTCGTCGGAAAAGCCGTTGCCGTTGTCCCGGATCTCCAGGATCAGCTGCTTTTCCCGGATCTGCCCGGTGACGGACAGCTTCCGCAGCACGTTTTTCCCGTCAAAGCCATGGATCATGGCGTTTTCCACCAGGGGCTGCAAGGTCAGCTTGGGCACGGTGATGCTGTTCAGGTTTTCGGGCACGTCGATCACGTATTCCAGATTATCCTCATACCGCGCCTTGGAAAGCATCAGGTAATTGCGCACGTTTTCGATTTCCTCGGCCATGGTGGCGGTTTTGCTGCGGGTATCGGTGGAATAGCGCAGCATCTGGGCGAACTGATCGCAGATCTCGATCACCTCCAGATTGCCGCTTTCCATGGATTTGGCGCTGATGATATTCAGGGTGTTATAGATGAAATGCGGGTTGATCTGGGTCTGCAGGGCGCTGAGCTGGGCCTGCAGGGTGCCTTCCCGCAGGCTCAGCTCGTTGGCGGTGCTTTCCCTGAGGCGGAGCATCAGCTGGTTGAAGCCCTGCTCCAATTCGTAGGTTTCCCGGTCGCCGGGGCTGGTAACGGTGGAAAGCAGGCTGCGGGTGGTTTCCTCGTCCCGGCGGATCACGCTGTCGGCGCGCACCTGGCGCACCTTCCGGGTCAGCCGGTTGATGGAGTGGGTGAGGCCCAGGGAGACCAGGAGGATCAGCCCCAGGGTGGGCAGCATGATGTACGCCGCCCGGCGGAACATGGCGCTGCGCAGCAGGGCGTTGCTTTCGGTGCTGATGGCGCCGTCCTGGCTGATGTACAGGTGCAGCCCCAGGCTGTTGATCCGCGTGTGATAGACCATGCGGCTCAGGCCGTCTCCCAGCTGCACGGTGGTCATGCAGTCCCGGGCCAGGTCCTGCGGCCAAATCCAGGCCGTTTCCTGGCTTTGGAAGAGAAGATCGCCGTCGTCGAAATACATTTCCAGGCATACGTTTTCATCGTCGATGTATTTCATCACCTGGGCGGTGTCCTCGTTGCGCCTGGCTACCTCCAGATATCCCAGGGGCTTTCCCAGATACCTGATCTGCTGGCCGATGCCGTAGACCGATACCGGACGGCCGGCGGAGAGAATATCCTTATGCAGCGGCAGCAGCACAAAATCCGCGCTTTCATCCGCTTCGTCCAGCCAGGGCAGGGCGTCGATGGCCGCCTTCGCCTCCTCCGAGCCGGGGATCAGCTTGTAATCCCGGTCCACCGCGTCCACATAGGTGGTCAGGAACATGCCGTCCCGGGTGTAAAAAGTGACGCGGTAAAAGGTGTCCACCAGGGGAGAGTGCTGCAGCTGGTTGATGGCGGACTTGCCGGCGGCGATGCCCATTTTTCTTTCTTCGCTGTCGTCCCGCACCATCTGGTTCAGCGCCGCCATGAAGGTGGTGTTCTCGCTCAGCTCCCGCAGGGTCATTTCCATCATGGAAACATCCTGCTGGACGGCCCGCTCGATGCTGGTGCTCATGTTGCGGAAGCGCGCCTCGGTAAAGGCGGTGGCCCCCATGACGGAAACGCTGGCGGCGTATGAGGACAGGATCAGCAGGCCCACCAGCATCATCGCCGAAAAAATCAGCACCATTTTGACGCTCAGCTTCAAAATCAGCACCTCCCGGTCAGGATACGGAATTATAGCATATTTTCATACGGAATGAAAAGCGCCGGACGGGCGGATGGGCCCATTGTGCCGGATATTCCTGCCGCCGGTGCCGGATATTCCAACCGCCGGGGCATATGCTGTTTTTTTGCAGTTTCGGGTTTCGTATCTTAACGGGTGGCGCGGCCCTTGACTTGCTACAATGTCCATGACAAAAGCGGGAATGGACGATAGGCCCGCAAAGTGAAGGAGGAAAACTTCCATGAAAAAAATGATCGCTCTTGTGCTGACGCTGGCGCTGACGCTTGGCCTGTCCGCTTCCGCGCTGGCGTATTCTGACAAAAACCTGGAAGCCCCCAAAGCCAAGGACGTAGTGATCGACGGCGATCTGGGCGAGTGGGACACCTCGAAATGCCTGCGGATCGACAATGTAAACCAGATCACCGACCAGATCGAGCACTGGGACGGGGAAAAGGACTGCGCCATGGAAGCCTACGTGATGTGGGATGAAGAAAACCTCTACATCGCCATGAAGATCCTGGACGATACCCCCCTGGTGTACCGCGAGGGCTTCCCCCTGGACGAACTGGACGCCGTGATCTTCTTCCTCTCCACCGACCCCGAAGCAGACCCGGAGCGCACCGAATACACCGCCACCGACTGGCGCATCGTGCAGAGCGCCTACGGCTACAAGGGCGACTATGAATTCTTCAACTACATCGACCGCGACATGATCGCCGACAACGGCGGCTGGGACACCCAGGGCGAATACGGCGACGAAGTGGTGTTCGACGATTACGAGGCGGCCATCGCCTCCATCGACGGCGGCATCGTGTGGGAAAGCAAGCTGCCGCTGCACAACCTGAGCAACAAGAAAATCGCTCAGCTGGTACCCGCGGCGGGCATGACCATCGGCTTTGATTTCTCCATCCTGGACGTGGATCTGCCCTGCCCCGGCATCCATTCCCTTCGGATGCAGTTCTCCTCCGAGCTGGACGGCCGCGACCGCAAGCCCGAAATGCACGATGTGGACCACAACCCCAGCCTGTGGGCGACGCTGACCTTCGTGGACTGACGAAAGCCGGGGGAAACCCCTCTGAGAAAGCCAGTTGCCATCATCCGACCGATATGAGAAGGGAAGAGAGAACGGTATGAACATGAAAAGAATCGCGGCGCTGCTGCTGACGGTCATCCTGGCGATGACCTGCACGAGCGCCCTGGCCGCCAAGAACCCCAAGGTGAACGCGGACGACCTGAACTTTGAAGCGATCATCGACGATACGGAAGCCGAAGGCGACGTGAACGTGTATCACTGGTGGACGGCCGGCGGCGAAAAGGACGCCATCGAGAGCGTCGTGGCGGAATTCAATTCGGTATACCTGGAGGACGACGCGGACCGCCCCGCCAAATCCAACGCCATCCCCGGCGGCGCGGGCGGCGCCATGGTGATGAAGGTGAAGGTGCTGCAGCAGACGGGCAAGAGCCCCGAAGCCTTCCAGGCCCATCCCGGCCAGGAGATCGAGCCCTATCTGGCCTCCGATCTGCTGCTGAACCTGAACCAGGTGTGGGAATACGGCGAATTGGAAGACCGCGCCATCCCCGGCCTGATCGACATGTGCACCGCGGGCGACGGCAACCATTACGTGGTGCCCATCGGCATCCATAAGACCAACATCATCCTGTACAACATCCACGTATTCGAGAAGTACGGCGTGGCCATTCCCGATCACGAGGACATCACCTGGGATGAATTCTGGGCCATCTGCGACGAGCTGGCCGCGAAAATGCCCGAGGGCGAATACCCCCTGGACCTGGGCGACCAGAAGGGCTGGCCGGCCTGCCAGGTGTTCGAGAACATCCTGCTGGGCACCGACCCGAAGATCTATCAGGATTTCATCAATGGCGACTATAACGTGGACGACGTGACCCGGGTGATGGAAACCTACACCAGGCTCATGGACTACGTGGCCCCCGACCATAACAGCCGCGACTGGTATCACGCCACCGGCGCCATGGTGAACGGCACCTACGCCATGCAGATCATGGGCGCCTGGGCCCAGCCCCTGATGACCAACATGGATCAGGTCTACGGCGAGGATTACGGCGTGTTCACCTTCCCCGGCACCGCCGGCTGGTTCGGCATGTGCGTGGACGGTTTCGTGGTGAGCAACAACTCCGCCAACGTGGAGGGCGGCGTCCGCTGGGCGTACAGCGTGTGCACCCAGGACGTGCAGGAATACTTCTCCGCCCTCAAGGAATCCATCTCTCCCTATAACGATACCCCCGACGACGTGTACAACGAACTGACGCTGCATTTCAAGGAGCAGCTGCTGGATCCGGAGACGAAGGTGTACCCCAGCATCACCCACGGCACCGCCATTCCCTGGAGCGCCTCCACCAGCCTCCAGACTCAGATCCAGGAATACGCCACCTCCACCAACCATGACGCGGAATACTATGCCAACCGGATCGTGAACATCCTCAAGGAAGCAGGCGTGAAAGGAGATTGGAACCTTGTTGACTAAGAATTGGATGCGCCGCGCGCTGGCGCTGCTGGTTTCCCTGACCCTGGTCTGCGGCCTGGCGGGCGCCGCCATGGCCGAAGCTGCTCCCCTGGAACAGCCGGAACTCAACCCCCGGGTAAAAAGCATCATCGAGGCCGACGGCCTTCAGTTCATCGACCTGAACGGCAACGGCGAACTGGATGTTTACGAAGACTGGCGCCTGGACGCCGAGACCCGCGCCGACGATCTGGTGGCCCAGATGACGGTTCGGGAAAAGATCGCCCAGATGCAGCACCCCACTTACCTGCCCCGGGCCGACGGCAAGATCGCCCCGTACCTGAAGAAATACTGTGAAGACTACGGCATCGGCATGCTTCTGATCCGCGAGCTCAACAGCGTGCAGTCCGCCGCGGAAACCATGAACGCCGTGCAGGAATACGCCGAAGGCAGCCGCCTGGGCGTGCCCGTGCTGGTGTCCATGGACTCGGTGCACGGCCTGTCCTACGTGACCGGCGCTACGGTGACCGGCCACAACCTGGGCCTGGCCGCCACCCGGGATGAAGAACTGGTTACCAAGCTGGCCGAAATGGCCAGGGAAGAGCACATCGCAATCGGCGTGCGCATGACGTTGTCTCCCGAATCCGACATCGCCTCCGAGCCCCGCTGGGGCCGCGTGATGGAAACCTTCGGCGAGGACCCGGACCTGGTCACCTCCATGGTGCGGGCCCAGATCGTGGCCTTCCAGAATGGCGAGGACGGCGTGAACAAGGACGGCATCGTGGCCTGCATCAAGCATTTCCCCGGCGCCGGCCCCCAGATGGACGGCAAGGATACTTCCCCCATCGTGGCGGACGATGAAACGCTGCAGATCCATCTGAAGCCCTACTACGCCGCCATCGAAGTGAACGTGGGCTCCGTGATGCCCTACTATTCCATCCCCCTGGCCCTGGATATGGAAAACAGCGCCATCGGCTCCAAGGCCGCCCTGCAGGATCTGCTGCGGGATCAGATGGGCTTTACCGGCATCATCCAGACCGACTGGGGCATGATCTGGGCCATCCAGGAAGCCCTGGGCACCTTCGGCGGCCAGGAGATCTCCGATGAGGAAGCCATCATCATCGGCGTCACCCAGAGCCGCGTGGACGGCATCGGCGGCGAATCCATCCGCCTCATCGACCAGATGGAGGAGCTGACGGAGGAAGGCAAGATCGACGAAGCCATCATCACCGCCGCCGCCAAGCGCATCGTGCTGGCCAAATTCCAGCTGGGCGTGTTTGAAAATCCCTACTGCGACGTGGACTACGCCGTGTCCTTCGTGGGCAACGCGGAGCACGTTGCGCTGAACCTGGAAGCCGCCCGGAAATCCATGACCCTGCTCAAGAACGACGGCATCCTGCCCCTGAAGCAAAACGAAGAAAAGACCATCCTGGTGGTGGGCCCCCGCGCCGGGGACATGGACTCGCTGGTGGGCGGCTGGTCCTCCTCCCAGGAGGGGCTGACCATTGCGGCGGCCATCGCCGAATACGCCGGTGAAAACGCCACCGTGATCTATGAAGCCGAGGACATCGAGCGCATCACCGAGCTTGCCAAGGACGCGGACATCGTCATTGCCTCCGTGGGCGAGCCCAGCTATCAGCACGATCCGCCGTGGGGCTACGCCACGCTGGAGATCACCCCCGTGCAGCAGGAGATCCTGGAGGCCGTGAAGGCCGCCGCTCCCGAAACCCCCATCGTCACGGTGGTAACCGGCGGCCGGCCCTACATCCTCACCTGGTGCGACGAGAACACCAACGCCATCCTGGAAGCCTACTATCCCGGCCAGCAGGGCGGCATCGCCATCGCGGAAACGCTCTTCGGGCTGAACAACCCCACCGGCAAGACCCCCATCCAGTTCCCCCGGGATATGGCAAGCGTCAACAACCAGAGCGGCGACGTTTCCTTCGACCTGGAGAACCCCCTGTACGATTTCGGCTGGGGGCTGAGCTACGGCGAGTAAGCGAACCGCAGAAACTGCGCAGGCCCGCATCCAGAAACGGACCTGCGCAGGCCTTATTGAGAGGGAGTGCTGCTGATGGATAAAATCCAGTTATTTCTAAAAAAGTTTAGTGAAATGACCTTCAAGGGCAAAGGCGCGTTCTGGGGCATTTGCCTGGCGGTGCTGATTCTGGTCCTGGTTTATCTGTTTTCCGACAGGATCAGGAAATGGGTGAAGAACAGGACAAAACCCCTGATCCTGGTGCCGGTGCTGATGCTGGCCGTTTTCACGGTGCTGTTCATCAATACCTGCAACTACGTTCCCCTGGACAGCAGGACGCCGGAAGAAGCCTACGTCTGGGAGCAGCTGACGAAAAGCAGCAAGAACGACCTGGCTTATCAGACGGACGTGAAAAACCCCGCTGCGGGCAAGGCCTACGAGCAGACCTACGCATCCGCCGATATCCTGGGGCATCTCACATCCAAGGAGCCCTCCGAATTCGTTTCCAGTGATTATACCTTTGTCAGCACGGACGGCGCCACCGGCATCACCTTCCTCACCGACGGCACCTACCGCGTCCGCGTATCGGAAGGCGAAGCCGAGGAAACGGGCCGGTACGTTTACGCGGACAAGGTGCTGACGCTGACAAGCGATGCGGACGGAGCAGAAACCAAGGTGGGGAAGACCAGCACCAAGCTGCGGTACACCGCCGCCCTGACCGACCCCGCCACCGGGAAAGCCTACCAGCAGGAATACAGCATCAAGGGGTTCAGAGAGCTGTTCGTCATCGAGACCAGCGTGGAAAGCGTGGCGGAAGAGGTGACTGTGACCAGCGCCGACGGGAGCACGGCTTTGACCTTCCGCCCCGACGGCACCTACAGCTTTGCGGCCCTGGACGGCGGCGCGGAGGAAACGGGCCGGTACGTCTACCGCAATAAAACGCTGATGATGTCCAATTCCGAAGGAAAGGAAGCTTTCTGGAAAAACTTCCGGCTGCAGGCCGGCTGGCTGGTTTTCGCGGTTTTCGTCGCGGTGGCCATGACGCTGATCTTCGTGTATAACGCCCGGATCAAGCGGTTCATGAGCAAGCATCCCCTGGTGTGGCTCATCATTCCCGCCGCGCTGCTGATTTACTTCGTGTACGTGGCCATCGGCTGGAACATCTGGGTGTCCGTGTCCGACTGGGGCCAGACGGAGGATAAGATCAACGCCTCCTACGGCTGGGGCGGATTCGGCCAATACGTGAAGATGTTCAATGACCCGGATTTCTGGAATGCCGTACTGAATACGCTCAAATTGTTCATGATCATTCCCATCTGCCTGCTGCTGGGCATCGTGCTGGGCCTGATCATGGATCAGAAGCTGAAGGGCACCGCCGTATTCCGGACGCTGATCCTGCTGCCCTTCGCCCTGTCCTTCGTGGTCACGGGCCTGATCTGGCAGCAGATGTTCAATGGCAACGGCGGCATCCTGGTGGAATTCTTCAAGCTTCTGGGAATCACGGAAAACATCCAATGGACCGGCGATAACACGCTGGTGATGTATTCCATCATGCTGGTCATGGTCTGGCAGTTCTCCGGCTATGTGGCGGTGATCTTCCTGGCGGCCATCAAGAACGTGCCCACCAACATCATCAACGCCGCCAAGCTGGACGGCGCCTACATGCCCCGGATTTACCGGAAAATGGTCATTCCCCAGCTGACGGGGGCCATGGGCAGCTGCATCACCATCCTGGCCATGTACGCCCTGCGCTCCTTTGACCTGATCTACTCTCTGACCAGCTATACCAACCCGGCGTCCACCACGCTGCCCATCATGATGTACAATCAGATGTACGCCCACAACAATTATGCTTACGCGGCGGCCATCAGCTGCTTCCTGCTGGCGCTGGTGCTGGTGCTGATCCTGCCGCTGACGTATCTGACGAACAGGAGGAAGGGCTGATATGCAGAACACATTGAGTCCCGAAAGAAGCAGGGAAGGCCAGGCGGCCCAAACCCTGCGGGTAAAGCCCAAATGGCACATGACCGTGCTGCATATCGTTTACTACCTGGTGATGATCGCATTTCTGGTGTTCTACATGCTGCCCTTCTGGGGGGCCGTCGTGTCCTCCTTCAAGAGCAATACCGAGGCCATCAGCACCTCGCCCATCGCCCTGCCGCAGCAGTTTTCCATGGAAGGCTACAGCGGCGCCATGGACCTGCTGGCGGTGTCGCTGCTCAACAGCTTTGTGGTGACGGTGTTCGGCGCGGCGGGGTCCGTATTCCTGGGCTCCATCTGTGCCTATGCCCTGGGGAAATGGAAGTTCAAAATGAACAACCTGTTCTTCATCGCCCTGGTGGCGGCCACCTACCTGCCTTTCCAGGCCATCCTGATCCCCCTGCTGAACAACGTGACCAATTTCGGCCTGTACGATAACATCTGGGGCATCGTGCTGGCCCACGCCATCTTCGGTATGCCCATGTGCACCACCATGATGCGGGGATATTACGCCGAGGTGCCGGACGCGCTGATCCGGCAGGCCATGGTCGACGGCAACGGCATGTGGCAGATCTATTGGAAGATCGTGATCCCCAATACCAAGCTGGCTACGGTCACCACCTTCGTATTCCAGTGCACGTCCATCTGGAACGAGATGCTTTTCGCGCTGATCCTGGCCGCCCAGGGCGAAAGCGCCAACGCGCCGCTGGCCACCATCGTGCTCAACGGGTTCGTGGGCTCCACGGGCGTGGAGATCAACCAGCTGATGGCCGGTTCCATGATCCTGGCCCTGCCCATGCTGATGATCTACATTTTCATGGGCAAGTACCTGATCAGCGGCCAGATGAGCGGCGCCGTGACGGCATCGTAAGGCTGAAAGGAGAGATTGATAATGAAAGCTATCAAACGGATCGTTTCCCTGGCGCTGGCAGCCTTGCTGATGCTGGGCGTCCTGCCTGTGCTGGCCGAGGACGCCCCCGCGCAGCCGGAGCTGGTGGCCCGGGTGAAGGATATTATCGAAGTGGACGGGCTTAAGTTCAAGGACCTGAACGACAACGGGGAGCTGGATCCCTACGAGGACTGGCGGCTCACCGCCGAGGAGCGGGCCGAAAACCTGCTGTCCATGATGGACGCCAATCAGAAGGCCGCCCAGATGGTGCACCTCACCCTGGTTACCAAGAAGGACAGCTGGTTCACCAAGGACAACGTGGGCTTCGCCCTGGTGTACGAATACATCTTTGAAATGGAAGAACCCGACGAAGAGGACGAGGATGAGGAAGACGAAGACGAAGAAGAGGACGCGCTTCCCATCACCAGCAACGCCATGAACGCCGCCGTGCTGACCAATGAGATCCAGGAGCTGTCCGAATCCTCCGATCTGGGCATCCCGGTGATCTTCTCCATGGATACCGAGGCGGGCGCTGCTTTCGTAAAGTCCGCCACCTTCCTGCCCGACGAAGTCAACCTGGGCGCGGCCAACGATGAAGCGCTGACCGCGAAATACTACGAAGTGCTCAAGGAAGAGCTCATGGCCATCGGCGTGCGCATGGCCCTCTCCCCGGACGCCGACCTGATCACCGATCCCCGCTGGGGCCGCAATCAGGAATGCTATTCCGAGGACACGGAAGTGGTGCAGAAGCTGATCGCCATTGCGGTGCAGAGCCTGCAGAACGGCAGCGACCTGACCCCCGATTCCGTTCTGGCCTGCGTGAAGCACTTCCCCGGCGCGGGGGCCCAGACCGGCGGCGTGGACGGCACGCCCCTGACCATTCAGGCAGACTCCATTGACCTGCATCTGGCCGGCTTCCGGGCCGCCATCGACGCGGGGGTGGCCGCCGTGATGCCCTACGGCTATTCCACGGTGCCCTTCCTGGGCGGCGACGCGGTGGACAATTCCGCCGATCAGAGCGCGGCCGTCATGACCGATCTGCTCCGCGGCCAGATGGGCTATACCGGCATCATCCAGACCGACTGGGGGCTGAATTTCGTGGGCGCCACCAACGCCGGGGCCGATATCCTGGGCGGCGCGGGCGTGCGCTCCACCCGGCAGCTGGTGGACGAGGTGGACGAGGAACGGCTCACCGACGCCTGCCGCCGCATCCTGATCGCCAAATTCCGGATGGGCCTGTTCGAGAACCCCTACGTGGACGAAGCCAGGGCCGAGGAAATCATCGGCAGCGACGCGCACAAAGCGGTCGCCAAGGAAGCCGCCGCCGCGTCCTTCACCCTGGTGAAATATGAAAACGCCGCTTCTCTGGCGGGGCAGCAGTTCATCGTGGCCGGCGAACTGGCCGATAACGTGCGCTGCCTCAACAGCGGCTGGACGGCCAAAGAGCCCGTCGAAATTGAGGGCGTCACCATCCTGGAGGCGCTGAAAGCCAAAGCAGGCGAAGAAAACGTAACCTACATTGCGGAAGCCGCCCAGGTGCCCGCCGATCTCGCCGGCGTTACCGCCGTGGCGGTGGTGGGCGAAAAGAGCGGCACCCACGATCCCGCCTGGGGCGCGTCCACCGTGGAATTCCCCCAGGAGCAGGTCGACCTGATCCGGGCCCTGAAAGAAGCGGGGGCCAACGTGGTGGCCGTGGTGGTCATGAACCGCCCCTACGTGCTGACCCCCATCGCTGAACAAGCGGACAGCGTGTTGCTGGTGTACCGCCCCGGCGTCACCGTGGGCGCGGAAGCGGTGGCCGATACCCTGTTCGGGGAGAACGCCATCGGCGGCCATCTGCCCTTCCAGATCCCCGCCAGCATGGATCAGGTGCTTGCCCAGCGCGAAGATCTGCCCAAGGACATTGAAAACCCGCTGTACGAATACGGCTTCGGCATCGAGACCGAGAGCTTCGGGAGGTAAGGATCATGGCTGCGATTACCATCAAGGACATGTCTGTCAGCTACAACAAAGGAAAGACCTTCGTTCTGGATCGGCTGAACCTGGCAATCAAGGACGGCGAATTCTGCGTGTTCCTGGGCCCTTCCGGCTGCGGAAAATCCACCGCCATGTATTCCATCGCCGGCCTGCTGGAACCGTATGCGGGCGAGATCTATTTCGACGACACCAAGATGACCGAAATGGAGAAGGGAAAGAAAAAGACCTTCGTGCCGCCCCAGGAGCGCAACATCGCCATGGTGTTCCAGGAATACGCCCTGTATCCCAATATGACGGTGCGGGAAAACATGGGCTTCTCCCTGAAAACCAAGAAAGTGCCCAAGGAAGAAATCGACAAGCTGGTGATGGAGCAGGCGGAGAAGCTGGAGCTGACGGAGCTGCTGGACCGCCGCATCGCCCAGCTTTCCGGCGGCCAGCGCCAGCGCGTGGCCCTGGGCCGGGCCCTGGTGCGCAGCCCGCAGGTGTTCCTGCTGGACGAGCCGCTGGGCAACCTGGACGCCAAGCTGCGGGACCAGGTGCGCTACGAGCTCAAGAAGATCCAAAAGGAACTGAACATCACCACCGTTTACGTGACCCACGACCAGACCGAGGCCATGACCATGGCGGATCACATCGTGCTGCTCAACGGCGGCAACATCATGCAGGAGGGCACGCCGAACGAGCTGTACGACCATCCGGCCAACGAGTTCGTGGCGGGCTTCCTGGGCACGCCGCAAATCAACATCTTCCCCTGCGACGTGAAGCAGGAAAACGGCGATCTGATCCTGGACGCCGGCTCCTTCCGCCTCCATGCGCCGGAGCAGGTGAAGGCTTCCCTGGCCGCTTATGTGGGCAAACAGGTGGATCTGGGCATCCGTCCCTCCGATTTCGAGCTGGCAAAGGAAGGCGTCAACGGCATCCCCGCCCGCGTGGATTCCATCGAGCCCCTGGGCGACGCGTTCCTGATCTACGTCCGGGTGGGCGAAAAAGTGGTGGTGTTCAAGTATGCCGGCGAGCACGCGCCCGCGGAAAAGGACCTGCTGCTCACCCCCAACATGCTGAAGCTGCATCTCTTTGACCCCCAGACCCAGAACCGCATCAACGACTGACGGACGGCGTGGAGCGCGGAGCATATATCGTGATTGATTATGCGGCATCGGTCGTGTATAATCATGATATAGCTCCGCTCTCCACACTTTTATTGCAGAGGTAAAAAACATGGACGACAGGGAAAAGCTGCTTTCCGCGCTGAAAGAAGTGCGGGACGACGTGGACTTTGAGGGCCAGTACGGCCTGGTGGACGAGGGGGTCATCGACTCCCTGGACCTGACCCAGATCATCGCCGCCCTGGACGAGGCTTTCGATATCCACATCCCCGCGGGGGAGATCGAGCCGGAAAACTTCAACAGCGTGGACGCCATGCTGGCCATGGTGCAAAGGTATCGGGAAGCATGAGCACCCGGAACGTACTGGACTGGCTCTCGGACGCGGCCCGGCGCTCCCCGGACGCCGCAGCCTTCGAGCAGCCGGAGAGGAAAATCACCTGGAAACAGACGGAGCGGCGGGCCCGGGCCGTCGGGAGCTGTTTGGCGTCCCGGATCCCGCCCCAAAGCCCCGTGCTGATCCTGATGGAAAAAAGCCCGGACTGCCTGTGCGCCATGCTTGGCGCGGCATACGCGGGCTGCTTTTACACGCCGCTGGATTCCTCCATGCCGGAAAACCGGATGCGCCTGATCGCCGAAACCCTGCACCCCGCCGCCGTTCTTTATGAAGAGAAGTTTGCCGAGACAGCAAAGCGCATCGCCGGGGACGCGGCGCTTCTGTGCTATGCGGAAATCCCGGATGAAGTGAATGACGCGCTGCTTGCCGAACGGCGCAGGGGGCATATCGACAACGATCTTTTATACGTGCTCTTTACCAGCGGCTCCACCGGCAACCCCAAGGGCGTGTCCATCACCCACCGCAGCGTGATCGACTTTGTGGAATGGGCCTGCGGCGCGCTGCGCCTGCCCGAAGGCTTGCGCTTCGGCAGCCAGGCCCCCTTCTATTTTGACAATTCCGTGCTGGATATTTACTGTGCCATGCGCATGCGGGGCAGCCTGTATCTCATCCCCAAGGGGGACTTCATGTTCCCCAAACGGCTGCTGGCCCGCTTGCAGGACGCGCAGATCGACACGGTTTTCTGGGTGCCCTCCGCATTGACGGCGCTGGCGAAAGCGGACGTGCTTTCTCCCGGCTGCCTGCCGGAATTGAAGCGGGTGTTCTTCTGCGGCGAGGTCATGCCCTGCGCCACGCTGAACCGATGGAAGCGGGCCCTGCCCGACGCGGACTATGTGAACATGTACGGCCCCACGGAGATCACCGACGTGTGCGCCTGGTATCGGGTGGACCGGGACTTTTTGGACACCGACAGCCTGCCCATCGGCTTCCCCTGCGAGAACACCCGGATCGACCTCATCAACGGGGAGATCTGCGTGGGCGGCACGTGCTTATCGCCCGGCTACTACAAAGCGCCGGAAAAGACCGCCGCGGCGTTCGTGCAGAACCCCCTGCGCCCGCAGATTCCCGAAATCATCTACAGGACCGGCGATTTGGGGGCATACAACGAACGGGGCGAGCTGATGTTCCTGGGCCGGCGGGACAGCCAGATCAAGCGCAGCGGCTACCGGATCGAGCTGGGCGAAATCGAGTGCGCCCTCCAGAACGCGCCGGGGATCGAGCTGTGTTGCTGCTACTATGACGCGGACAAAGAAAAAATCGTTGCGGCCTATACCGGGAACCCGGACGAAAAGGCCCTGAAAGCCGCCCTCAAAGCGGCGCTGCCCAAGTACATGCTGCCGGATATTCTGCTGAAGCGGGAAATCCTGCCCCGCACCGGCAGCGGCAAGATCGACAGGCTCGCCCTCAGGCGGGAGGCGGAACGTGAGCATCTTATCCCTTGAGTTTCTGGCATTGGCGGCGGGCGTGATGCTGGTATATTACCTGCTGCCGCTGAAAATCCGGTGGATCGCGCTGCTGTGCGGCAGCGCGGCTTTCGTCGCGCTTTCCGGGTGGCAGAGCGCCGCCCACCTGTCCGCCGTGGCCATCGTTATGTGGGGCGGCGGGCTGCTGCTGCAAAAGAAAAAGAGCCGCCTTTTGCTGGCGCTTTTCTTAATTCTGGATCTGGGGGCCATGGCCTTTTTGAAGTATTATCCCGCCCTGTCCGGCGCACAGTGGATATTGCCCCTGGGGCTCAGCTATTTCACCTTCCAGTCCGCGGGGTATCTGGTCGACGTGTACCGCGGAAAAACCGAGGCACAGAAAAACCCGCTGAAAGCCTGGCTGTTCGTGGGCTACTTCCCGCAGCTCAGCCAGGGGCCCATTTCCACCTGGAAGGAGCTGGGAAATCAGCTTTTGACCGGCCACCGGTTCGAGCCGGACGGCTTCGTTTCGGGCTTTCAGCTTATGCTGTGGGGCTTTTTCAAGAAAATGATGATTGCGGATCGCCTGGCGGCCACCACGGACGCGCTGCTGAAAGGCGGCGACCTGCCTGGCTGGTTCATCCTGGGCGGCGTGATCCTGTACGCCGTGCGGCTGTACGCGGATTTTTCCGGGGGCATGGACGTGATCCGGGGCGTTTCCCGGATGCTGGGGATTGAGCTGCCGGAAAACTTCCGCCGCCCCTTCTTTTCCCAGAGCGTATCGGAATACTGGCGGCGGTGGCACATCACCCTGGGGGCCTGGTTCCGGTCTTACCTGCTTTATCCGCTGACCACCTCCAAAGCGGGCATCGCCCTGGGGAAGGCCGCGTCCAAAGCTTTCGGGAAAAAAACGGGCCGGGCGGTGCCCAGCGCCCTGGCGACGCTGCTGGTGTTCCTTTTGATCGGCGTCTGGCACGCCGCCAACTGGAACGCGGTGGCGTTCGGGGGGTACTTCGGGCTGGTGATGGGCGCGTCCATGCTGCTGGAGCCGGTGTGGAAGCTGCTGCGCACGACGCTGAACCTGCCGAAAAAAGGCTGGATGACCCCGCTGCGGCTTACGCGCACCTGGATCCTGATCCTATTCGCCCAGTACTTCGCCTTTACCCTGAACCCCGCCCAGGGGCTTTCCCTGCTGGGGGGCACGTTCCAAAACTGGAGCTTTGCCGGCTTTGCGGAAAAGACTACGGAGGTCATGGCGGCGCTGGAGTGGATCATCGCCGGTGCGGGGTGCCTGATCGTGCTGATCGTGGACCTGCTTTGCGAAAAGAAGATCGACGTGTGCGGCAGGCTTGCCAAAACGCACTTCTTCATCCGCTGGCCCTTGCTGCTTCTGCTGATCCTGGCCATCGTGGTGTTCGGCATGTACGGCGCGGGGTACGACGGCGCGGCGTTCCTGTATACGCAATTCTGAGAAAGGAGGGGCACCCATGGCGGAGCAGACTGCATCCCGAAAAAAGAAAAACGCGCTTTTCTGGCTGCGCGCCGTTTGCTTTGCCGCGCTGACCGTGCTCCTTCTGACCTACGCCAATTTCGTCCTGACCCCCAAGCACGATTACGGCATCTGCTCCATGATGAACCTGTACCGCCAGCCCAAGGATTCTGTGGACGTGCTGGCGGTGGGCACGTCCCTGGCCTACGCGGGGATCAATACCAACGTGCTGTGGGAGGAGTACGGCATCGCCACCTATGACCTGTGCAGCGCCGAGCAGCCCTTCTGGGTGAGCTACTATACCATCAAAGAAGCCCTGAAAACTCAGCATCCGCGGGTGATCCTGCTGGACGCCAAGCCCGCCATCTACACCCGGGATTATTCCAAGCGCGGGCGCACTATCCTGTCCACCTTCGGCATCAAAGGGATCGAAAACCGGGTGGGGGCCATCCTGGCCTGCGTGGAAAAGCCCCGGGACGCCATGGGCTATATCCTGGGCCTGCCGGAGGTGCACAGCAATTACGCCAGGCTGACGGCCGACGATTTCGCGTTCCCGCCGGACAACGGCGGGCGGGGCGCGAGCTGGAAGGGACATATCGAATCCGACGCCGTGGAGCACCATCAGAAGCCCTCCCTGGTGTGGAACAGCGTGCGGCGCAACATGAACGACCGGGAAGAGGAATACGCCCGGAAGATCTTTGAACTGGGCCGGGACGAGGACATCGAGATCCTGCTCATCGGCCTGCCCAACCCGGATTACGCCAACGACCATATGTATTACAACGCCCTGTGGTCCGTGGCGGAGGAATACGGCGTGCACGGCCTGAACTACAACGATCCCGGCATACGCTTTGGCCTGCGCTATTCCTCCGATTTTGCCGACTGGCAGCACCTGAACGTGAAGGGCAGCGTCAATTTCTCCCGGAAGCTGGGGGCCGATCTGGAAATGCTCTTCGATCTGCCGGATCACCGGGGCGACCCGTATTATTCGTCGTATGACGAATGCGCGGAGCAGTGGTTTGAAAAATACCCGACCTTTGAATCCGCGAAATGGGAGGAGCATCCGCTTCCCTGGTTTGAAAAGTAGCGTTTTCCCCCGAATCCCCCTTCCGGGAAAACCGGTTGATACGTCGGCGATGAGAAAGCAGATGGGAGATGAAGCGCGTGAAAGCCAACATGCTGGAATACTTGGAGGAAACGGCGAAGCGCCTGTCGGACAAGACCGCCTTTTACGACGACCACGAAAAAATGTCCTTTGCGGCGTTGCTGGAAACGGCCAAAAGCATCGGCTCCCGCCTGGCGGAGGCAGCCGCGCCCCGGCAGCCGGTGGCCCTGCTCATGGACCCCCGCAGTATCCGCAATATCCCGGCGATGTTCGGCGCGCTGTATGCCGGCTGCGCCTACGCGCCGCTGGATATTACGATGCCGCCGGAAAGGCTTCGTTTGCTGCTGGACCTTCTGCAGCCCGCCGCGGTGCTGGTGGATGAAAAAGGGAGCAGGGCGTATCAGGGCTGCGGCCTCACCGGCGTTCCCCTGATCGCATATGACGACGCCGCTGCTTGCGCCGTGAACGAAGAAACGCTGGCCGCCGTCCGCCGGCAGGCCAGCGCGTACGACCCCCTGTCCATCCTCTACACCTCCGGCTCCACGGGCATCCCCAAGGGCTCCATCCAGACCCATTTCAGCTATATCCATTGGACGGAGGCCACCATTGAAATGTACGGCCTCACCGGGGACGCCGTGTTCGGCAATCAGTCGCCGTTTTTCTATGCCAATTCCATTTTGGAAATTTTCCCGCCGGTGGCCCTGGGCGCCACGGTGTATCTGCTGCCCGCCGGGGCGCTGACCTTCCCCAAAAAATTCATTTCCTGTCTTCGTGAACAGCGCGTCACCTGCCTGTGCATGACGCCCTCCAGCTTCATCAGCGTGGTGAACGGCGGCGTGCTGACGGCAGGCTGCCTGCCGGAACTGAAATGGGGCATCATGAGCGGCGAATCCATGCCCTGGGATCCCCTGAAGGTCTGGATGGACGCCACGCCCAACGCCGACTGGTGGCATTTCTACGGCAGCACCGAAATGTTTTCCGTGGCGGTGGGCAAGGTGGACAAAAACCACCAAAGCGGCGACCGCTTACCGGTGGGGAAGCCCTTTTCCCTGGCGCACATCCTGTTCCTGGATGAGAACGGCGACGAGGCCAAGCCCGGGACGCCGGGAGAAATGCTGCTTTCCAGCCCCTGGATTGCCGTGGGCTATCACCGGGACAAGGATCGCACCGCCGCGTCCTGGGTGGTCGATCCCCTGAACCGGGGCTGGCAGGAGCGCTTCTTCCGGGGCGGGGACATGGGGTACATCCGGGAGGACGGGCAGCTGATGGTGCTGGGCCGCAAGGACGCGCAGATCAAGCACATGGGCTACCGCATGGAGATCGGCGAGGTGGAGGCCGCCCTGCAGCAGATTCCCGGCTGGCGGGAGGGCTGCGTGCTGTTCGACCGGGAGAGCGATAAGCTGTGGTGCTTCTATACCGGGGATTTGCAGGAAAAAGAAATCAAGGCCACGCTGAAGGAGCGCCTGGCCCGGTACATGCTGCCGGATCAGTACGTGCATCTGGACGAAATGCCCTACACCGCCACCATGAAGCTGGACAGGAACCGGCTGAAACAGATGATGAAATGATCAAAAAACAGGCAGGCGGCCGTCCTGCCTGTTTTTTCACGTCCCATTCACATTCTGTTCATGAATGGGGCTGATTTTTTTACGGTTTGTTTTCATATTTCCCAATTTCTTTGGATCGCGGTTTGATACAATATCCTTGCTTGAAAAAGCGCCAGTCACAACGAATCAGGAGGTTCGATTCAGAATGATCAGAAAGACGATGGCCTTGATCGTTTCCGCGCTGCTGATATGCAGCCTTTGCTTTGCGGGCCTGGCCGAAGGAAATCAGCCCCCCGCCATGCCCGATGGCTTCGCGCCTTCCGAGGGCGGCTCCGGCGGGACGCCCCCCTCCGGCGATTTCGGGCCCTCCGAGGGCGGCTCCGGCGGCTTCCCCGAAGGCATGACCCCGCCGGAGGGCTTTTCTCCCTCCGAGGGCGGCCCCGGCGGCTTTCCCGAGGGCATGACCCCGCCGGAAGGCGGCTTCCCCGGGGGCATGGACTTTGGCGGCGGCCAGAAGGCGGAGGGGCAGATCGGCTCCTGGTCCATGGGCGAGGAGAACGACTATGCCTACGACGCCGCGCTGTACGTGACGGCGGAAGGCGTGGACGATGCGAAATCCAACATGGGCCGCGCGTCCTCCGGCAGCTTTGACGACCGCGCCGCCTCCGATCTGGTGCTCAGCGACAGCGCGTCCGGGCACAACGGCATCATCGTGACGGATGCCGATTACACCGTTTCCGGCGCGAAAATCGAGCTGCTCACCGACGCCGACGGCACGGATACCTGCGATTTTTCCGGCAAAGGCACCGCCGTGGCGGTCTTCGGCAAGGACGCCCATGTGACGTTGGAAAATTCGGACGTGCATACTTCCGGCGTGGCCGCCATGCCCATTTTTGCGGACGGCGGGGCCGTGCTGACGGTGATCGGTTCCCATCTGCAATCCGACGGCGGCACGCTGCATAAGGATTACCTGAATACGCCGGACCAGAAGCTGATGGTGGCCCCGCCCTGGATCCTGGGCATCATGGGCACCTCCCGCTGCCTGAACCTGATGGGCAACGGCACCACCGTCAACGTCCTGGATTCCGAAACCTCCGCCGGGGCCTGGGCCGTATTGTCCACCGACGCGGGCACCGATATGTATCTGAACGTATACAACAGCAGCCTCACGCTGAACAACGCCGACGAAAGCCTGCATCCCCTCCAGGCGGAGGGCGGCCAGATCACCCAAACGCTGGATAATCCCTATACGGAAAACTACGGCAGCGGCTACGGCTCCTTCGTCATCGGCAGCGCCGTGGAGACCTTCGCCGGGGCGGACATCCGCGTGGGCACCTACGCCACCATCTTTACCGGCGGCCAGGCCGCCTATACCGCGCTGGAGGAGGGGAAAACCTACGAGCTGAAGAACAGCGCGGGGGAGACCACCGCCGTGTATGAAGCGAAGGCGGACAAAGCGACGCAGATCCATTCGGACACCTTCGGCTTCATGGCGCATCAGAACCGGAATCAGATCACCATCGAAAAGGGCACGAAGGTGGAAAGCGGCTTTGCCACCTTCCTGATCAAGACGGGCTATTCCAATCAGGCCACCGCCGCCGTGATCGACGGCGCGGAAATCGCAAACGGCGGCGTGCTGATCCAGGTGATGGACAACGACGACGCCACCAACGGCGGCATGATGGCTGCGGACGACCCGGCCAACACCAACGGCGGCATGCAGAATTTCAAGCCCGTCCACACCGAGAACGCCGGGTTCAATACCGCCGCCGCCCCCGCGGGCAGCGACGTGCAGACCTTTGCTTTCACCAACGGGACATACAGCGGCAATATCTACAACGCTTCCGGCTCGGACGGCCTGAACGGCAGCGCCCTGCAGGTTGCTTTCGGCGCGGGCGCGGAATACTCCGGGGCCGTGGCGTCCACCGCCGCCGTCCACGTGAGCTACGACGGCTCCGCGCAGATCCGGGAAAACGGCGGCTTCGCCTTCGACGACGCCGAAACCGCCGCGGCGTTCGCGGCGCAGTACCAGAACACGTCCTTCACCATCAACGAATACTTCTCCATCGGCCAGGTGGCCAATCTGGTGAACGATAACGGCGCGAACCCCGTCCGCGTTACATTGGCCGACGGCGCCGTGTGGCATGTGACGGGCACCTCCCTGATCGCTTCCCTGACCATCGAGGGGGACGCGCAGGTGATCGTTCCCGAAAACGTGACCCTGACGGTGAACGGCACGGAATACACCGGCTGCACCCTGACGGCGGACACGCTGTAAGAAATAGCGGGAGGGGAAAATCATGCTGAAAAAAATCCTATCGCTTATGTGCGCGGCGGCGCTGATTCTGTCCGCGGGGACGTGCGCCCTGGCGGAGCGCCCGACGCCCGGAGTGACCGAAGGCGAACGGTATGTGAGCGATTCCCTGCCCGGAGCGTCCGCCCTGTACGTTTCCGGGGAGAAGATGACGCTGGAGAACGCGTATTTCTACGGCGCGGGCTACGCCGGCGATCAGGAAATCAAGGACCAGATCCCCAATCAGTACGGCCTGTGCGCCGTGGTGCTGGCCGCGGGCCAGGGGACGGAAGTGATCCTCAATCAGCCCACGGTGGTTTCCGATCCGGAAAGCTACGCCAACGGCGTCTTCGCGGCGGCCATGGCCCACGTCACGGTGAACGGCGGCACCATCGACACGGACAATTCCTCCGGCCACGGCATCGACGCCACCTACATGGGCCATGTCTATGCCTGCGACACCGTGATCCGCACCCGGGGCGAAACCTCCGGCGCCCTGGCCACCGATTTCGGCGGCGGCTTCATTCACGGCGAGCGCCTGAACTGCTCCACAGAGGGCGGCAGCTCCCCGGGCATCTTCTGCGCGGGCTCCACGGTGATTTATCTGAAGGACTCCGTATTCACCACCGCGAAGGCCACCGGCATCGTGGTGGCCCATGATCACGCGGCGGTGGTGCTGGATCACTGCGAAGTGAACGCCGCCGGAACGGCGGTGGGCGGCCTGCAGGCCCTGCCCAGCGCGGCGGCCTCGGACGGCAGCGTATTTTATGCCTTCGGCGGCAGCCTTTCCAGCGCAACGGGGGCCGTGATCGGCGAATCCGGCGGCCGCACGGCGGTGAACCTGATCGGCGTGGAATGTACGGCGGGCGGGGATACCGCGATATCCGCTTCCGGGCGCAGCGCCGGCATCCTCACGGTCAACCTGTGGGATACGGAGCTGATCGGAAACATCGAGTGCGCCGAGGGCTGCTCCGTGACCGTGAACCTGTATGCGGGAAGCCGGCTGGAGGGCGAAGTGACCGGCGGCGGGCAGGTGGAGATCAACGTGTTTGACGGCGGGGAATACCTGGGCTCCTTCGACGCGAAGCAGGGCGGAGCGGGGAAAGCGGCGCCGGCCCTGGGCAGCTTTGACGATTATCTCATCAGCTGCTGGGCCTCCGGGTCCTCCGTGTGGACGGAAAGCCGGGCGCGGAATTATGCGGAGAACGTGGAGCCCCAGATCCTGCAGAATTCTGCCGCCTGCCACGTCGCCGAAGGCGCGGCGGCGAAGCCCTACGATCCGGAAAGCTACAATCCCTCCGAAACGGGCGTGGACCTGAAATTGCTGAACGTGGGCGGCGCCCACGGCTTTACCGTGGACGAGGTGTTCGGCCCCTCCAGCGGGATGCCGTCCGGCATGCCGGAAGGGATGCCCGAGGGGATGCCCGAAGGCTGGCCCGGAGAAAGGCCGGAAGGGATGCCGGAAGGAAGGCCCGAGGGAATGCCCGAAGGCTGGCCCGGAGGCAAACCGGAAGGAAAGCCTGAAAAGCCTGAAAAACACGGCGGGGAATAATGCCGCTGCCTCCGGTCGGCGCGCCGGGATGCGGAACGAATTCGCATCAGGAAGTATCTCCTCAGAAAAAATATAAAAATCGGCCTGGAAATCCTGCCGGATCGGTGGAATTTCCAGGCTGTTTTCATTGGGACGATGGAGGATTCGGGAATCTGTTCAGGTGGGCGAGAAACCGCACATATTGCGCGCCCGGTCCGTAGGGGCGGATATTATCCGCCCGCCGTGACATGCTGCTTTCCGCCGCTTTCCCGGCGTTTGCGTACCGTTTTTTCGGGCGGATGATATCCGCCCCTACGATGGACGAAACCACGGGCGGATGATATCCGCCCCTACGATGGGCGAGGCCACGGGCGGATGATATCCGCCCCTACGGTGGAGGAGGCAACGGGCGGATGATATCCGCCCCTACGATGGACGAGGCCACGGGCGGATGATATCCGCCCCTACGGTGGACGATCCCGTTTTGAGACAACCCAGCCCGCAGACGTTTCAGCTCATGCTTCCCCCGAGGTGAACTGGGACGGGGTTTTGCCGGTGTACTGGTGGAATACCTTGGTGAAATAGCTGCTGTCGTCGTAGCCCACGCAGGCGGCCACGTCCCGCAGCAGCAGATCAGGCTTTTCCCTGAGCAGCTTCATGGCTGCTTCCATGCGGCAGCGGGTGAGGAAGGCGTTAAAGGTGGTGGAGCTGTACTTGCGGAACAGGCGGCTCAGGTACGTCTGGGAAATGCCGATCTCGTCGCACACGCTCTGCATGCTCAAAGGCTGGGCGTAGTTTTCCTCGATGTACTGCACGGCGTAATCGTACAGCTCCTGGGTGGACAGCTTCCTGTCCCGGACGGTGCCGTTATCGAACAAAAGGGCGTACAGGCCGGACATGAGATCGCCGTAGGAGCCGGCGCAGCGGATGATGCCGTTGAATTCCGTCAGCGTTTCTTCCAATTGGCTGCCCACCGGGGGATAGGAGGACGCCGTCTGGTGGATGATCTGCCGCCCCATGTGCCACACCTGGCGCTGGGGCATCTGCTCCTTTTCCCAGGCGGCGGCCAGGGAGAAGAAGTAATCCTTGATCATGCGGTATTTGGTCATGCTGATGAAATAGGAAAGCTGCTTTAGATCCGCCGCGGGGAGGCGGATGCGGTCCTCCGTGGGGGAGCCGCCGGCGAACTGGATGATCTGGTGCCTGCCGATCACGGTTTTGCGGTACAGCAGCGTCAGCGCCCATTCGATGAAGGCGGGCAGCGATTCCATATCCCGGGCGGTGGGGGTGTACACCGCCGTCCAGGTGGGCAGGTTGCCGGGCTTGGTCATGTATACGCTCAGATTGCTCAGGAATTCTTCCATGGGCCCGTCCGGGGCGATGAGGATGCGCTCGTCGTCGTCCCGGCCCCGGAGCACCTGGAAGTGCTCGTCCCGGGGCTGCACCAGGGAGGTGGCCCCCAGGGTCTTGGGCAGGGTCATATCCAGGTTGCCCCAGCGGATCAGGGCGAAGCGGAAGCTTTTGCGCCGGTACAGCTGATCCGCCGTTTCCTTGGAATAGGGCTGGCCGCAGGCCATGGCGGGCAGCACGGAGGCTGCCAGGTCGGAGCTGTCTACGTCCATTTTCTTTTCCAGGGACTGCAGCATGGCCGTCATTTTGCTGATGGAAACGGGCTTCAGCAGGTACTCGTCCACCCCGGCCTGGATGGCCCCCTGGGCGTATTCGAATTCCCCGTAGCCGCTGATGATCACGATATGGATGTTGGGCTGCAGCGCCCGCGCGGCCTTCGCCAGCTCGATGCCGTTCATGCCGTGCATGCTGATATCGGTGATCAGAAGATCCACGGTATTCTGCTGCAGAAACAGCAGCCCCTGCTCGCCGCTGGCCGCGGTGCCGGCCACCTGATAGTTTTTGGCGTACTGCTCAATGATGCTGCGCACGAAGCGCAGGGCGGGCATTTCGTCGTCTACGATCAATACGCGGTACATGGCCTCGCCTCCCGGATCTGATTCTGCATTCAGTATACCACACGGATTGGGAAAATTCAGCACAGGACCGGAATTTCCGGTTCCCTGTGCCGGATATTCCCATGCCGGGCGGAGGAGCGGCTTTTTTCCTGGGCGGGCGCGGCTTTTTTCCTGCTTGCGGGAACGGATTTCCGGCCATAATAAAAGCAGTGAAGTTGGGCGAGTGTCCCAACGGTGTCCCGACAGAATGAAAGGAGCGAATGGTATGAAAAGGATTGCCCTGATTCTGGCTGCGATGATGGCCCTGAGCTGCTTTGTTCCCGCCCTGGCGGAACAGCAGTATTTCAACGCCACCACCAGCACGGCGCTCATTGACCCCACCACCTTCGTCAAGCCCTATGAAGTGAACGAAGTGATCGTGGAGGCTGACGAGACTACCGGCCAAAAGCGCCTGGAAGCCCGCACCAAGGAAATCATCGAAGCGGACGGGCTGAAATTCAAGGATCTGAACGGCAACGGAGAGCTGGACGTCTATGAGGACTGGCGCCAGCCCGTCGACGCCCGCGTGGACGATCTGCTCTCCCAGATGACCATCGACGAGGAGATCGGATTGCTGTGGCATGCCTCCACCGGCGGCACCTTCACCTCCATGTATCCGTACACCGAGGAGTGGCTCTATTCCAACGAGCCCACCTATACGGATCAGGACGGCAACTGCTACGTGCCCATGTACCACTCCATCATCTCCGATAACGTGACCACCTACCTGCATAACGTGAACGGCACCCCGGACACGCTGATCTACGAGAACAACGCGTTCCAGGAGATCGCCGAATCCTCCCGCCTGGGCGTGCCCGTGGTGCTCAGCTGCGACCGCAGCTACAACACCTGGGCCGGCATGGTGAACATGCCCAACTACGCCTTCGGCATCGCCCATGACGAAGAGCTGCTCTACGATATGGTGGCCCAATACGCCAAGGAAGAGCGCGCCATCGGCTTCCATCTGCCCTTCCATTCCTACGGCGTGGAAATCGGCTCCTGGTACGGCGACGACGTGAACTACATCGCCAAGATGGTGGGCCTGGAAACCAAGGCCTATCAGGAGAACGGCGTCAACGCCACCACCAAGCACTTCGTGGCCCGCGGCGGCCGCTCCTCTTACATCAATGCCAAGAGCCCGGCGGACCTGCTGGACAGCTGGCTGGTGGGCTGGAAGAGCGCCGTGATCGACAGCGATTCCGGCTGGGTCATGCTGAACAACGGCCCCCTGTTCAACACCTGCAACGTGTGCTACGACAGCGCCTCCATGGCGGTGCTGCGTGAGAAGGTGGGCTACGACGGCTGCGTGGTCACCGACTGGCCCATGTGGTTCCAGGTGCCCTCCGCTTCCGGCGTCACCCCCGAGGGCGTGGACCTGTCCACCTGCTCCGTGGGCGAACTGTACGCCATCATCTTCAACGCCGACGTGGATCAGGTGGGCTGCTTCTTCATGGTGGAAAGCGACGTGCCCACGGATTACGATGCGGTCGTGGCCCGGTATCCCGGCATGATGCAGCCCATGTGGCCCGAAGCCGTGAAGGAAGAGATCGCAAAGGGTACCCTGGCCCAGGAGACCGTGGACCGGCACGCCAAGCGGGTGCTGCGCAACAAGTTTGAGCTGGGCCTGTTTGAAGATCCCTATTCCAATCTGGACGAAGCGCTGGAACTGTGCGCCAGCGACGAATACAAGGCCGAAGCCTTCGAACTGAACACCATCGACGATATTTACCGCGCCCGTACCGCAGAAATGAACGAATGGGATATCCGCCTCCAGACCGAATCAACCGTGCTGCTCAAGAACACCGATAACATCCTGCCCCTGAATCGGGATGTGAAGGTCTGCGTGGTGGGCTCCTCCAAGGATACAGTATCCATGGATGCGGAAGCCATCGGCGCATACGCCACCGTGGTGGAAGAAATCGAGGACGCCGACGTGGTGGTGGCCCACGTGACCGCCATGGACGATTCCACCGAAATGTTCTTCGAGGACGCCCAGGACGAGGAAAAGCCCCTGGTGCTGCTCTATGACGGCGGCGTTTCCAACGAGCCCAGCGCCTGGGCTATCGAAAACAGCGCGGCCGTGCTGTTCCTCACCTACGACTGCACGCCGGACCACGGCTCCTCCATGGGCAATTTCTACCATAAGACCCTGCCCTCCGTGATCGCGGATATGCTGTTCGGCGAAAAGCAGCCCGCCGGCAGGACCGTGTTTGAAATCGCCCGCAGCGCCGACGACGCCACCCTGGACTGGGGCGAATTGCAGTTCGATACCGGCGTGGATACCTACCTCCGCCTGTTCATGGCCGCCACCGTGCGCCAGAACCCCACCGCCGCCCTGCCCAACAACCTGGGCGACGTGGCAGTGCCGCCGCACTTCGGCATGGCCTATGGCAATGATGCGGACATCGTGATCAACACCCTGGTGAGCGATCAGGAAACCAAGCTGGTGGAAACCGAGACTTCCTCCGGCGTCCAGACCTCCGTGGAAGCCCTGAACCGCATCGTCCGCAGCGGCGAAAGCGCCAGGCTGTACATGATCGCCGAGAACCGCGGCGCGGATGGCTCCGCCGTGGTGGAAGTCAAGGAAGGCGATACCGTGCTGGCCCGTAAGTACATCAGCGTGGCCGGCGGCTCCTTCGTGGTCGTGAAGATCGACGTGCCGCTGGAAGGCGTGGGCGAGCATGCGCTCACCGTGGGCGACAACAGCATCACCATCGCCGTGCAGGAATAAACTGATTTGAATCATCCTGGCCGGGAGGCGCTGCAAAGTTGCCTCCCGGCTTCTGTAACGAGCCTGTTCTTCATTCAGCAATGATGAACGGGGGGGAACCGTTGGGGCTTTGCCCCAAACCCCATCGGGGAGGGCGTCCCTCCCCGAACCCCGCCAGCTGCGGATAACGCTGAGCGAAAAAGCAAACAAAACTCCGCTGCTGCACAAACGGGAAATCGGTTGTTCCCGGGCGGCCAGCGAAGCTGGCGGCCTGTGCGCTTTGCGCGCAGGGAAAAGCGAAAGGACAGGCTGTAAAATGTGTAAACACATTTTACGGCTGATCCTTCGCTTTTCTTCCGCCCGGGAGCCTGCCTGACATATCTTCAGCTGCAGGCGCGGGCTGTATGCCTGTGTTATCATTCCGGATCGTCAGGATGGGTGCAGGGTGCGGCGCACCCTGCCGCGGGGTTTCAGGGGCCGCGGAGGCCCCTGGCTGTCCGGTTTCATTTTCAACCATCCGGGCTCAGATCGGATAAACGGTGATGTATATGAAAAGAATCATCTGGCTTCTTCTTCTGGTTCTGCTGATCCCGCTGGCGGCGCGGGCGGATACGCGCACCGTATCGCCGGGCGGGCTGACGGACGCCCTGGCGGCCTGTGCCGACGGGGATGTGATTGAATTGGCAGACGGCGTTTACGGCGAGGATGCGGAATCTTTTCCCCTTGTGATCGACAAAGCTGTGACGGTCCGGGCGGCGCAGGGCGCGTCCCCGGTGATCGACGCGCCGGCGTTCAAGGCGGCGCTTCGGGTGGAAACGGACGGCGTGACCCTGGAAGGCCTGGACATCCGTTTCCGGCGCACGGGCATCTACGCCATCGGAAACGATCTGACGGTGGAAAACTGCAAAATCTCCCTGGCGGAGGAAGAATGGCGCACCTCCTCCTGCGGCATGTGGTGCGGCGGCATATACCGCATGACGGTGCGCTCCTGCGCCTTTGCGGGCTGCGGCATTTCCCTGGCCGGGCCGCCGTTATCTGAAAAGAGCGCGGATCTGCCCAAGCTGACGGGGCTGTTCGAGGTGGGGGAGGATGCCGACTATTTCGTCACCCACACCATTGAAAGCTGCACCGTGAATGGCAAGCCCCTGTTTTACGCCGTGTCCCAGCCTGCCGTAACGGCGCCGGCGGACGCGGGGGAGATCATCGTCTGCGGCTGCGGGGAAGTGACCGTGGAGGGGGCGGACGTATCGGACTGCTCCATGGGCATGGTGCTGGCGTATAACGGACAGGTCATACTGACCGACTGCAAGGCGGACCGGTGCGGGGTGTTCGGCATTTACGTAGCCAAGTGCGGCGGCGGCACGCTGACGCGCTGCTCCGCCCGGGAGACCAATCACGGCCTGGATATCCGGGCCAGCCGGCATATCGTATTGCGGGACTGCTCCGCGGCGGACTGCGATCAGGGGCTCTTCTTCTCCCTGGTGGAAGACGGCGCCATGATCGGCTGCGCCGTTACCGGCACGGGCCAGGGCTATTTCATGGCCGGGGGCGGAGGCAACACGCTGACGGACTGCGCCGCCGTTCAATGTGAAAACGGCTTCAACCTGCAGAAGGAGGGCCACGTGCTGATGACCGGCTGCACGGCGGAAGGGTGCACCGTCTGCGGCGTTCGGCTGGACGCCACCCCCACCGTGTTCGTCCGGAACACCTTGCGGGACAACTGGACGGCGGTGATGGCCTACGGCGGCGTTTCCTTCGACATGGCGGACAATCTGTTCGAGGATTCGGCGTGCTGCGCCCTGTACCTGCGGGACATCGGCTTCAGCCGGTTCAGCGGGAATGCCTTTACGGGCAGCAGGCAGAAAAGCGTCCAGGCCGCGGGCACGCTGGGCGGCAGCGTGTGGATCGGAAACAGCGTGGATCTGCCGATCGATTTTTCCGGCGCGGCGGACCGGTTTGGCCTGTCCGACTGACGCGGGTTTTGGATTTTCCCATTTCCTGTGTGAAAATATCCTGCTTTTTCTTGCTTTTTATCTGATATGATTTCACTGTCAGAAATGGAACGCAGAGGATTGCTTTCCGCCGACGAATGGAGCAATCGAAAGGAGAAACACCATGAAAAAACTGCTGACAGTCATTGCCGTCCTGATGCTGGCCCTGACGCTGGCCGCTCCCGCGCTGGCGGAGGAATCTGCCCGTCCCTCCATCGTCGCCCATAAGCTGAGCGACGCCGTGATCGACGGCGATCTGGGCGAATGGAACCTGGATTCTCCCGCCGTGGTGGCGGACGCCGCGCAGGTCATCCGGGACGTGGTTTTCTGGCAGGGGCCCGTGGACTGCTCCGCCAAATTCTACCTGGCCTGGAATGAAGACAACCTGTATATCGCCGCGGACGTTACCGAGGATACCCCCCTGGGCGCCATTGAAATGCTGCCCATCGACGGCGAGGACAACCTGAAGCTCTATATCTCCACCGATCCCACCGCCGATCCCGACCGCACCGAATACGGCACCAACGATTTCCTCATCTATTTTGTGATGGACGAAGGCTTCTGGGATACCGCCATCGACCGCTCCATGGTGCCCAAGGATGCCCGTCAGCGCTTTGTCAGCCTGGGCATGGACGGCGGCGAGAGCGTGCTGCCCGGCTATGAATGCGCCGTGCAGAAGACGGTTACGGGCTTCACCTGGGAAGCCGTGATCCCCTGGGCCGATCTGTCCAGCGAAAACACCCTGGCCAAGAAGAACAAGGTGGAAAAATACACCCCCGCCGCGGGCGACGTGCTCTCCTGCAACTTTGTCATCACCGACATCAGCTATCCCTGCCCCGGCACGGAATACATCCCGCAGATGGCCTGGTGCGGCAGCCAGAAGATCGACAAGGATCCCAGCCTGTGGGGCAGCGTGACGCTGGCGGAATAAAAAAACAGAAACAAATCCTTCTTCTTTCGGGCGGGCCTGGACACCCCGCCCGTTTTTTTATAGCTTTCTGACAGGATTTTTACAATCCGGATGGACAATGCGTTTTTTCCATACCTTTGTACGAAATATCCATAAGCGGAGGAAGCGCCGTTCCGTTAAGATACAGGCAAAGGGAGAATAACCTGCTGCCCCTCGCCAAGGGCACGAAAGTGTACATCGGCTCCACCGCTTCCGCCATCACCCTGGAGGGCTACAAGAAGGTGCTGCCCGACTTCTGCGAGCTGGTGGAAGAAATCGAGGACGCCGACGTGGTGATCGCCGACTGCACCCAGAACAACGACGCCGCGGAGCTCATCATCGAGGACGCCAAGGACGCGGAAAAGAAGCTGGTCATCATCGCCAACTGCATCGATCCCGACACCTTCCTGCTGGAGCAGGGCGACGCCGTGCTGGGCCTCACCTTCTCCCGTCCCGCGGACCACGGCACCGGCGCCGGCGGCTTCATCACCACCACCGAGCCCATCGTGTTCGCCCAGCTGCTCTTCGGCGACGCCCAGCCTGCCGGCATGGTGGTTAAGGAGCTGGCCCGGGATTCCGCCATGGACAACGCCCAGTGGAAGGATCTGGCCGGCGACCAGGGCGCGAACCAGTGGGTGCGCATGATGCTGCTGGCTGTCATGAAGACCAGCGAAAACAACACCACCCCCAACAACTGGGGCGATCCCCTGGTTCAGTATCAGTACGGCATGCGGTACGGTGCGGAGCCCGACTTCGTCTACGACGCGCTGATCCTGCCCCGGGCCACCCATGAAGTGGAAACCGAGTCCAGCGGCTCCACCAGCATCAGCTATGAATCCGTGGTGGAAGCCAAGGCCGGCGAGCCCTTCACCGCCTACGTGCTGCTGTGGAACAACGGCGCCGACGGCATCACCACCGTGCAGGCCACCTGCGACGGCGAAGTGATCGCGGAAAAGATCATGGCCGTGTGCGGCGGCTCCTGGCGCGTGGTGGAAATGACCTTCACCGTGGATCAGCCCGGCGAGCACGTCATCACCGTGGGCGACCTGAGCAAAACCATCCAGATCGTCGAATGATCCCGCTGAAATAAACCCATCGGCCCGGCTGTCTTTGCGGCAGCCGGGCTTTTCCTATTTATTCATGTGCGGGATTTTCGGGGTGTTTGTGCGGGATTTTCCGGTTTTGACGGTTTCATGCACAAAACTGGCAGGATCGGTGCGCCATTTTTACAGTATCCCGTCCGTTTCCCGTGCTACCATAGGATCAGAAACCTGTGAAAGGAAGCGCCCCGCGTCGGAAGGGAGCTTTTCTGCACACGGGACGCGATCAACCGACGATTTGAAAGGAGCAAACGGACGATGAAGAAACTTGCATGGCTGCTGGCTGTCATCATGCTGCTCAGCTGCGTATCCGGCGCTTTTGCGGAAGGCTCTGAGGGCGGCCCCGCCGGCCCCGGCGCCCCCGCGGAAGAACCCGTAGGCGCCAACCAGGTCATGGATGTGCGCGCCAACCAGGTGGACCCGGAAGTCGCCGCCGCGGAGCAGGCTTTCCTGGAGGGCAACTGTGAATTCTCCGTGATCGAAGCGGACGAAACCACCGGCCAGAAGAAGCTCTCCTACATCGAGGGCGTGACCCCCATCCTGGAAGTGGACGGCCTGAAATTCAAGGACCTGAACAAGAACGGCGAGCTGGACGTGTATGAGGACTGGCGCGAGGAGACCGACACCCGCGTGGCCGACCTGATCAGCCAGATGACCCCCGAAGAAGAAGTGGGATTGCTGTTCTGCGTCAACACCCAGCTGTACGACGCCCGGAACATGGTGAAGGAATACGCCCTCACCTGCCAGCTGTTCAACCTGAACGGCACCCCCATCACCATCACCAACACCCTGAACAACCTGCAGGCCGCCGCGGAAGCGGAGCGCCTGGGGTGTTCACCTCCGACCGTGAATACAATTCCTTTGGCGGCTACATCGACAAGGCCCACGAGGGCTTCGGCACCGCCAACGATCCGGAACTGGCCTATCAGCTGGCCTGCTTCTACGGCAAGGCCATGCGGGCCGTGGGCATCCACGTGACCTTCGAGCCCTACGCCGAGGAAATCGGCGCCCAGTACGGCGAGAACCCCGAATACATCGCCGCCATTGTGCATGAGGAAATCAAGGGCCTGGAAGAAAACGGCCTGGCTTCCTGCACCAAACACTGGATCGGCCGCGGCGGCGACTCCGCCTTCGGCAAGGCCCGGTCCGTTGCCCAGAACTTTGACAACTGGATGGTGGGCTGGAAGGCCGCGCTGTCCGGCGGCTCCGAGTGGGTCATGACCAACTGCGGCGGCACCGGCATCACCAACACCGTGGACGTCAAGTGGGACAAGGCCACCATGGATTACCTGCGCAAGGAAATCGGCTTTGACGGCGTGGTCGTCACCGACTGGTGGGCCCTGGGCGGCGGTCCCAGCAACCCCGGCCGTATGAGCGGCATCACTCCCGAAGGCGTGGACCTGGGGCAGCAGACCATCGGCTGGCTGTACAACGAAGCCCTGGCCAACGGCACCGACATGTTCGGCTCCGGCTCCATGATCCGCGATTACAGCAACTGGGAGCAGTCTCCCTCCTCCAACTATCCCCAGGCCATCATCGACGGCCTGGCCAGCGGCGAAGTGGACAAGGCCAACGTGGATATGGCCGCCACCCGCATCCTGCGGTTCAAGTACAACAAGGATCTGTTTGAGAATCCCTACTGCGACGTGCAGGCCGCCGTGGAGCTGTGCGCCAGCGCCGAGTGGGCCGCCAATCCCACCCCCATCACCAACGACGAAGAGCTGCGGGCTGCCCGGAACCCCTACGAAGTGGAGCTGACCGAAAAGCTGCAGGCCAAATCCGCCGTGCTGGTGAAGAACGACAATAACCTGCTGCCCCTTGCCAAGGACGCCAAGATCTACCTGGATGCCAGCAGTAAGGACGCCAAGGAAGCCTATGCCCGGTAC
Source organism: uncultured Eubacteriales bacterium (assembly GCA_902761755.1). Taxonomy (GTDB): domain Bacteria; phylum Bacillota; class Clostridia; order Christensenellales; family Aristaeellaceae; genus RUG563. Next base: position 38,341 of record CACWLP010000002.1, read on the forward strand.
TTCACCGAGAAGGGCGCCACCCTGGTGGAGGAAATGGAAGACGCCGACGTGGTGGTGGGCGACTTCGGCACCATCAACGACGCCACCGAGCTGTTCATCGAGGACGCGCAGGACGCCGGCAAGCCCATCGTGCTGACGCTGAACTGCACCAAGCCCACCCAGTTCGCCATCGAGAGCGCCGACGCGCTGCTGTACATGAGCTACAGCCAGGGCGCCGATCACGGCTCCACCGAGGGCGGCTTCATCACCGGCACCGCCCCCTGGGTCTATGCCGATCTGATCTTCGGCGACCGTGAGCCCGGCGGCGTCATCAACAAGGAAATCGCCCGGGACGTGACCGCCGACAACGAGCAGTGGAAAGACCTGGCCGGCGATCAGGGCGCTTCTCCCTACGTGCGGCTGATTGTGCAGGCCTTGATGGAAGACGATCCCAACCACGCTTCTCCCATCAATTACGGCGATCCGCTGGTCACCTACCAGTTCGGCATGAGCTACGGCAAGGATCCGGAATTCAAGTATTCCGCCCTGATCGTGCCCGTGACCATGGAAACCAAGGAGGTTGAATCCGGCTCCTCCACCAGCACGCAGACCACCGTGTGGAACCAGGCGAAAGCCGGCGAGCCCTTCACCGTGTACTGCCTGCTGCGCAACAACGGCGCGGACGGCCTCACCACCGCCCAGGCCAAGGTCAACGGCGAAGTGGTGGCTGAAAAGATCATGACGGTGGAAGGCGGCTCCTGGCGCGTGGTGCAGATGGACATCACTGTGGACGCTCCCGGTGATTACACCATCGAAATCGGCGACGCCGTGAACACCATCAAGATCGCCGAATAAAGCCCAAAACAAAATCCGGAGGCTGCCCCGTTGGGGGCAGCCTCCTTCTGTTCTGCAAACAACCGCAGGAAAGGCATCAGCTGCATAGACGACAGGATCCAATCGGGATATTCCCGCCGTGCCTGTAATCAGAACATGAGCGCGAAGGTCTGCTCAATGGTGCTTACTTCAAAGGTGATATCGTATTCGTTGAGCTGATTGGCTGCGCCGGAATAATACTGGTCGAACTGCCCTGCGGTTTCCTCGCTGTATTCCAGCACGACGACGTCGACGGTTTTCAGATGCAGCAGATAGAAGGCTCCCTGGCCTTTTACCAGCAGGGTGCCGGTGGCGCCGGTTTCGGCCAGGTTCAGCGCGTTCTGGCCCTGGGTCAGCCGCACGTACGCTTTTCCGTCTTCGTATTTCCATTCGCTGATGGTGCTCAGGCCCACGGAACCGTCCGGATTGATGCTCATGATCTGGGCGGTGGACGCGCCCTGCTTTGCCACGTATCCTTCGGCCTTTGCTTCATCGGCGGAGGAAAGCAAAGAGCTTTGGGCCACCAGGATTTTTTCCGCCGCCATGAGAGCCTCGCCGGTCAGAACGGTCTTGGTGGAAGAGGCGGAGGTATAGGCGTCCGGGGTTTCAGCCGACGCGGCAAGGGGGAGAAGCATACACAGCGCAATGACGGCGGCAAGCAGTTTTTTCATAGGTGGATACCCCTTTCTTTTTTTCTTGATTGTATCATACCAACAAGCATTCGTCCAGCCCCCGCCGGCGCGGGCAGAGCGGCCATTGCTGTCAGGATTTTTCGTAAAAATGGGCCGGGATGACGGAAAAAACAAAACGAAGGGGTTCCCTCGATTGACAGGGTGGAAGAAAATGCAATATAGTACTTTCGGAAAACAAAACGATTCGGCTGTACGCCGCGCATGTGCAGCGGATGCGGAGAAACGAAAAATAACGAGAAGGACATCCACCATGAAAAGAACAGCAGCGATTCTTCTGGCCCTTACCTTTGCGCTCGTATCCGCAGGCTGTGAAATCAGTGGGGTCGCAACGCCTCAGGAGGGCACTTTGAATATCCGGATCGTCGTCGCCGGCCAGGACGGCGTGCTGGGAAGCGCTCAATAATTTTGCCGGCCAGAAAGCCGGCCCTTTTTGCCGCGCGGTTTTCAGAAAAACGCTGCGCCTGCCAAATCTTCCCGCATCTGGCTTTCGCATAAATCCTCCTGCCATGGAAAACCTATGGCTGAAAACGGTCAAGGAGGCGCAATGCATTGCGAGCGACGGGAATCGTAAGAAGAATAGACGAGCTGGGGCGCGTGGTGATCCCCAAAGAAATCAGAAGAACGCTGCGGATCCGCGAGGGCGACCCGCTGGAGATCTACACGGACCGGGACGGGGAAGTGATCCTCAAGAAGTATTCGCCCATCGGGGAGATGTCGTCCTTTGCCAAGGACTATACGGAATCGCTGTTCCGTTCGCTGGGGCACATCGCCTGCATCGTGGACCGGGACCAGGTGGTGGCGGCCAGCGGGGTGAGCAAGAAAGAACTGTGGGACAAGCCCATCAGCCCCGATCTGGAAAGCGCCATCCAGGCGCGGCAGACGGTGAGCTCCAGCCGGATGAGCGGGGGCAAGATCGTGCCCGTCACCAACGAGGAGGACGTATCCGGCTATACGGCCCAGGTGGTATCGCCCATCATTGCGGACGGGGAGGCCATCGGCGCGGTGCTGCTGCTGTCCCGGGAGCAGGGGGCCAAGATGGGGGACACGGAGGTGAAGGTGGCGGAGACCGCCGCCGGCATTGTGGGCCGGCAGATGGAGCAGTAATCGTCCAAAACAGAAAAGGGGATGTTGCGTAAAGCCAATCTGCAACATCCTCTTTGTTTACAGGGATATTGGTTTTCAAAAAAAGAATGACCAACAGTGAATACCGGGAAATCGAAGAACCCCGGGGTGGTTTGGAGGGACCGCAGTCCCTCCAAGCGGAATCCGCAGCAGCGACCTGTGCGCTGCGAGGAGCATTTTTGCTAAAGCAGAGCATGCCCTGCGAGAGCAAAAATGCTTTCCTTGCGCTGGAGGATCCATTTGATCGAAGGGGCTGTGCAACAGCCCCTTGTTTGTTCAGCGCCCGCCCATATCGGTCAGGAAGGCGGCGTAGGCGCGGATGGCTTCGTACAGGTCGGCCTTGCTGATGATCTCGTTGGGGGCGTGCATGGACAGCACCGGCACGCCGCTGTCGATGACCTCCATGCCGTACAGGGCGCAGATGTAGGCGATGGTGCCGCCGCCGCCCAGGTCCACCCGGCCCAGCTCCGCGGTCTGCCAGGAGATCTTATGATCGTCCATGATTTTGCGCAGGCGGCCCAGGAATTCGGCGTTGGCGTCGTTGCTGCCGGATTTGCCGCCCCGGCCGGTGAACTTATTGTAGCACACGCCGCGGCCCAGGAAAGCGGCGTTTTTCTTTTCAAAGGCGGCGGCGTACAGGGGATCGAAGCCCGCGCTCACGTCGCAGGAGAGCATGCGGCTGGCGGCCAGGGCGCGGCGGAGGCGCAGATCGCCTTCCTCGCCGGTCAGGGCCATGAGCTCCGCCACGGCGTTTTCAAAATACCGGGCCTGCATGCCCGTGGCGCCCACGGAGCCGATCTCCTCCTTGTCCGCCAGCAGGCAGCAGCAGGTGTATTCCGGGATTTCGGGCAGCGTGGCCATGGCGGCCAGCTCCGCGTAGGCGCACACCCGGTCGTCGTGGCCGTAGCCCAGGATCATGCTGCGGTCCAGGCCGTAATCCCGGGCTTTTCCGGCGGGCACGGCCTCGATCTCGGCGGAGAGCATATCCTCCTCCTCCAGGCCGTACTTGTCCTTGAGGATTTTCAGCAGCGCGGCCTTGACGGGCTCCTTGTCCTCGCCCTTTAAGGGCCGGCCCGCCAGCATGATATCCAGCCCTTCGCCGGTGATGGCTTCGCTGAGCTTCTTGGCCATCTGTTCCTGGCTCAGATGGATCAGCAGATCGGAAATGCCCACCACGGGGTCCTTATCGTCCTCGCCGATCACGAGGGAGACCGCCGTGCCGTCCTTCTTCACCGCCACGCCGTGCAGGGCCAGGGGCCGGGCCACCCACTGGTATTTCTTGATGCCGCCGTAATAATGGGTGTCGGCGTAGGCGATATCGGCGTCCTCATAGAAGGGATTCTGTTTCAGGTCGATCCGGGGGGAGTCGATATGGGCGCCCACGATGTTGAGGCCCTTTTCCAGGGGCTGCTTTCCCAGATGGAACAGCATCACGGCCTTGCCCATCTGCACCTGATAAAATTTGTCCCCGGGCCGGACTCCGCCGCCCTTCTTTACCGCGGCGGCCAGGGGGAGATACCCGTTCTCCTCCGCCATGCGCACGGCTTCGGCGGCGCATTCCCGCTCGGTCTTGCCCTTGTCCAGAAAAGCCTTGTAGCCCTGGGCGGCGCTCTCCACCGCTTTCAGGGCTTTCTGATCGTATTTCTTCCAGGCGTTTTCGCGTTCCATAAAAAACACTCCTTTTCGCAGCATGCCGGTTTGTCCCGTTTATCCTACCACGCCGGGCGGAAAAAAACAAGGGGTGGAAGCGGGGATCATTCCTGCCACGCAGACAGGGTTTCCCGCATCCAGGCGTACACGTCCATGCCGTAGACGGCACGCAGGTTTTCCTTCGTCAATACCTTGCCGATCTCCCCCCGGCACACGCATTTCCCGCGGTCCATCAGCAGGGCGTGGGTGCCCCAGCGCCGGGCCAGGCTCAGATCGTGCACCACGGACAGCACAGCCCGGCCCGGGGCGTTCAGCCATTCCCGGATCAGCGTAAAAATCTGCCGCTGGTATTTGAGGTCCAGGTGATTGGCGGGCTCGTCCAGGATCAGCACCCGGGGGTCCTGGGCGAAGACCTGAGAAAGGAACGCCCGCTGGGCTTCGCCGCCGGAAAGGGTGAGCATGCTGGCGCGGCGGAGGGACTGCATGCCGGTCATTTCCAGCGCCCGGTCCACCATTTCCCGGTCCCGAGGGCTGCCGGGGGAAAAGGGGCCGGAGCGGTGGGCGTAGCGGCCCAGCTCCGCCACCTCCTCCACGGTGAAGGCGTAGGCCGCGGCGTTCCGCTGGGACAGCACGCCGATCTCCCGGGCCCGCTGCGCCGGCTTCAGGGCCCGCAGGTCCCGGCCGTCCAGGAGGATTTTTCCATCGTAAGGCACCCCTTGGGCGACGGCCTCCACCAGGGTGGATTTCCCCGCGCCGTTGGGCCCCGCCAGCATCAGCCACTGGCCCGCCTCCAGGGAGAAGGAAACATCGTCCACCGCGGGAAAATCCCCGTAGCGCACGGTGATATGGCTGCCCGTCAGCATCGTTTGTTCCCCGCCTTTCCGGTGCGGTAAAAAATCACCACGAAGGTCACGGCCCCCGCCAGGGACGTGACCACGCCGATGGGCAGCTGCCGGCTGCCCAGCAGCGTGCGGGCGATGAGATCGGCCAAAAGCAGGAAAATGGCGCCGGAAAACAGCGATACGGGCAGCAGCCGCCTGTGATTGGGCCCCACCAGCATCCGGGCGATATGGGGCATCACCAGGCCCACGAACCCGATGGTGCCGCCGATGGACACGCACACCCCGATGAGCACCGACACCGCGATGAGCACCGTCAGCTTCACGGCCTTCACATTCACCCCCACGTGGCGGGCGTTGTCTTCCCCCAGGGCGAAGGCGTTCAGCGCCCGGCTGCTGAACAGAAGCACCGTGCCGCAGACGGCCAGCGCCATTAGGAGGATCAGCACGTCCCGGTACATGCTGTCCGCCAGGGAGCCCATGGTCCAGAAGGTGATGGATTTGATTTTCTCCCCGGAAAAGTTGATCACCAGGTTTATCAGCGCCGAGGCGAACATGGAATAGATCATGCCGATGAGAATGATGGAGTGGGTGGAAAAGGACCGGTCCAGCGCGTAGGCCAGCCCCAGGATCAGCAGGAGCGAGCCGAAGGCGAAGGCCATGGCCGTCACCATGGTGCCCGCGTACGGCACCCCGGGAACGGTGATCCCGAAGGCCATGGCCGCCACCGCGCCCAGGGACGCGCCGGTGGAGACCCCCAAGGTGGAGCCGTCCGCCAGGGGGTTGCGCAAAAGGCCCTGCATGGCCGCGCCGCACAGGGACAGGGACGCGCCGGTGAGCGCCGCGCACAGCGAGCGCTGGATCCGCCGGGACAGGATGGAAGCGATATAGGGGATCGGCGGTTCCCCTCCCGTCAGCATACTCCGCAGGGCGTCCGCCATATCCCGGAGGGCCAGGGGCTCGCTGCCCAGCAGCACGCACAGCCCCAGTGCCAGCAGAAGCGCCAGGGTGCAGAGCAGGCAGTCCGCGGCGGTAAAGGTGTTTCTTTTCGTTTTCTGCATTTTTTATCAAAGGGGGAGGGGCCGGAGGGCCGGCCCGCTCCCCGATGCGTTTACGCGGCGGGTTCTTCCGCCGCTTCTCCGTTCACGAAATCAAACAGGGCCCAGGCCGCCTCCAGCAGCCGGGGGCCGGGACGGGTGATGGCGTTGGAATCGGCGTTGAAGATGCCGTCGTTCATTACGGCGTCCAGGCGTCCCCAGCCGTCGCGGCTCAGGATCTCTTCCACGGGGGTGGGGCCTTCGCCGAAGTACATGGCGGTGGTGACGATGTAATCGGGATTGCGCGCCAGCACGGTTTCTTCCGATACCTCCACCCAGCCGTCCATATCCTCAAAGAGGTTGGTCAGGCCGCAGAGCCCGGCGATTTCATCCATGAAGGTGCCCTTGCCGGCGGCCCACAGGCCCCACTGCAGGGGAGAAACCTCGAAATAGACGGTCTTGCCGGTATCCTGGGATCTTTCCGCGATTTCGGCGAAGCCCGCCTGCATATCGGCCACGATGGCTTCCGCCTCCGCGTCCTTGCCCGTGAGGGCGCCGATCATGCGGATGGCGGTGTACACGCCCTCGATGTTCTGGGCGTCGCTGACCACCACGCGGATGCCGGCTTGCTCCAGGGCCTCCACCTGCTCCACGGACTGGGCCATAGTGCCCATCAGCACCACCTGGGGCTGCAGGGCGATGATCTGCTCCAGATTGGTTTCGTAGCCGGACTGCACCGAGGGCTTGTCCAGCACGGAGGCCGGGTAATCGCAGTATTCGCCGCGGCCCACCAGGACGTCCTCGCAGCCCAGGGCGCAGAGGATCTCGCAGTCCGCGGCGGTGAGGGCCACGATCCGCGTGACGGGCGCGTCCAGGGTGATCTCGCGGCCCATCATGTCCGTCACGGCGACGGCGGGGCCTTCCGCCAGGACGGGGACGGCGCAGCATACCATCAGCGCCGCCAGGAACAGGGAACAGAGTTTCTTGGACATAGGCATGTCCCTCCTCAAATGATGATCAAATGAATCAGCGGGAGGGGCCTTTTTACGAAGCGACGAAAAAGGCGTTCCTCCCTGAGGAACGCCAACCAGGCCTGCGGCGTCGTCACAAGCCCGATAGCATATCCCACCCCCAGGGGATCGATGGTTTCACGGTGTAAACAAGTCTCCCGGCTTGGCCTCATCCTACTTGCGCACCTTCCCGCTTTCGCAGTGGCTTCTTTGGCCTTGCGGCCCGCGCGTTCGTCCGCTTCACGGTTACTGGGATAGCCCGGAACTCTCATCCGGTTCCTATGGCGCGCTTCTTCATAAAGCGCGCCGCGCATCGCTGCGCAGATACACCGGCTATTCATTTGTCAGGTTTATTATATATGCCGCCCGGAGAATCGTCAAATGGTTTTCCGAAAAAACAAACGGCCCCGCGCCGAAGGAGGAGGAAGGCGCAGGGCCGGGAAAAGGGATTCTTGTGTCAGTCTACTTTGGGCAGGCGGGCGCGGAACTGGGCCAGCTCTTCGTCCGTGGGCACGTAATCGTCCATCTGGCCCTCGTGGAATTTCTGGTAGGCCACCAGATCGAAATACCCCGTGCCGGTGAGGCCGAATACGATGGTCTTTTCCTCGCCGGTCTCCTTGCACTTGAGGGCTTCGTCGATGGCGACGCGGATGGCGTGGCTGCTTTCCGGCGCGGGCAGGATGCCCTCCACCCGGGCGAACTCCTCCGCCGCCTCGAACACGCTGGTCTGGGGCACGGATACGGCCTCCATGTAGCCGTCGTGGTACAGCTGGCTGAGGATGGGGCTCATGCCGTGGTAGCGCAGGCCGCCGGCGTGGTTGGGGGCGGGGATGAAATCGCTGCCCAGGGTGTACATCTTCGCCAGGGGGCACACCATGCCGGTATCGCAGAAATCATAGGCGTACACGCCCCGGGTGAAGCTGGGGCAGGAGGCGGGCTCCACGGCGATGATGCGGTAATCCTTTTCGCCCCGCAGCTTTTCGCCCATGAACGGGGCGATGAGGCCGCCCAGGTTGCTGCCGCCGCCGGCGCAGCCGATGATGATGTCCGGCACGATGCCGTACTTGTCCAGGGCCGCCTTGGTTTCCTGGCCGATGACGCTCTGGTGCAGCAGCACCTGATTGAGCACGCTGCCCAGCACGTAGCGGTAGCCGGGGTTGCCCACGGCCACCTCCACGGCCTCGGAAATGGCGCAGCCCAGGGAGCCGGTGGTGCCGGGATGCTCCGCAAGGATCTTCTGCCCCACCTGGGTGGTCATGGAGGGGGAGGGGGTCACGTCCGCGCCGTAGACCCGCATCACTTCCCGGCGGAAGGGCTTCTGTTCGTAGCTGACCTTCACCATGAACACCTTGCAGTCCAGCCCCAGGTACGCGCAGGCCATCGACAGCGCGGTGCCCCACTGGCCGGCGCCGGTTTCGGTGGTGACGCCCTTGAGGCCCTGCTTCTTGGCGTAATAGGCCTGGGCGATGGCGGAATTGAGCTTATGGCTGCCGGAGGTGTTGTTGCCCTCGAACTTGTAGTAGATCTTCGCCGGGGTGTTCAGCTTCTTTTCCAGGCAGTAGGCCCGCACCAGGGGAGAGGGGCGGTACATCTTGTAGAAATCCCGGATCTCCTGGGGGATGGGGACGAAGCGGGTGTCGTTGTCCAGTTCCTGTTCCACCAGGTCCGCGCAGAACACGCCGCCCAGCTCCTCCGCCGTCATGGGCGCAAGGGTGCCGGGGTTCAGCAGGGGCGCGGGCTTCACTTTCATGTCCGCCCGCACGTTGTACCAGGACTTCGGCATCTCGTTTTCTTCCAGATAAATCTTGTAGGGGATGGCTTTGCTGTTTTCCATGTTTCTTCGGCTCCCTTCTTTTTTCGGATGCTGTGATCCGTTTTTTGGTCCGGGACAGAAAAACGATCCTGTCCCAGTGATTTTGCTGGGACAGGATCGATGCAAATCGTTTCCTGCGGTGCCACCCGGCTTGGCGCGTTATCCGCGCCCGCTTAGCGCATGCTGCCACATGCCGGCCTTTGATGACGGAGGGCCATCTCCGTCTCGCATACTCGGGGGCCTTCGCCCCGTTTCCGCTCGCCCTCGGAAGTCCATTCCCCGGCGCCGTTTCCACCGCGTTTCCATCCTCGGCGGCTCTCTTGAGAAAACCATCGGCGGGTACTTGCTCTTCTTCAACGGTTTACCGCATTGTAGCACGGAGCGGAAACGAATGTCAATACCGTGGATTGTATTCCTGCTGTTTTTTGGATCGGCGCGCCGGCCGGCGCGGGAGGGGCGCTTGCCCGCCGTGATAAAATATACGGCGGCGGCTAACTTTTTCCGGCCGTCCCGCGTTTTATCAGTGAGATTGCAATCCCAACCGGAGGAGGAACCATGGACGATCAGACCTATGCGGCGGCTGCGGAGGCAGCCATGCCGGGGATGTTCCGGATGGCGTACAGCATCCTGGAAAACCGGCACGACGCCGAGGATGCCGTGCAGCAGGCGCTGCTCAATGCCTGGCAGCACCGGGAAAAAGCCCGGCCGGGGGCGGAGAGGGCGTGGATGATGCGCATCGTGATCAACGCCAGCTACGACCTGTGCCGGAAGCGCCGCCGCGCCGTGCCCGTGGCGGAGGTGCCGGAGGAAAGGACTTCTTCCGGCGACGGGGAATACGCGGCGCTGCTGGATATGATCCGGCGCCTGCCGCAGACCCTGCGCACGCCCTTCCTGCTTAAATACATGGAAGGCATGACGGAAAAAGAGGTCGGCGCGGCGCTGCGCATCCCGCTGACCAGCGTAAAGAACCGGCTGTACCGGGCGCGGACAGCCTTGCAGAAGGAATGGGGAAGGGAGGCGTCGCTATGAAGCAGTTCGATCCGGAGAAACTCAAACGGGCGTACCCCGGAATGACGGAGGAATTCTCCGCCCGGATGGACGCGCTGATCCGTTCGCTTCCCTCCCGGAAGGAGGAACCAAAAATGAAAAAGAAAATGTCTCTGGCGCTGGCTTTTGCGCTGGCGCTTATGCTGCTCCTGACCGCCACCGCCGTGGCCGCGGGGCTGGGGGCGTTCGGCCAACTGGCCACCGCCCACGATCCGGACCGGCGGCTGGAGGACCTGGACGCCGTGGCGGCTCCGGTGCAGGCAAAGGTGACCGCCGCCGACGGCGTGGCCGTCACGGTGGAACAGGCGTATTACGATGGGGAAAGGGTGTTCATTTCCTATCGGATCACGGGCGGCCTGACCCGGGTGGAAACGGGCCGCGGGGCGCTGGAGGGCGTGAATTGGTTCGATCCCGGGGATTACGGGATCGCCCTGGATCCGGACAGCCCCGCCGCCTCCCTCGTGGAAACGCTGCAAACCGGCGAAACGGGGGACTGGGTCCGCGTGACCCAGACGGCGGTGCACGACGGCCTGCGCCTTTCGGACGGCGCGTATCTGGACATCATCGGCGGAGAGGAGCGGCTGCTGCCCGACGGCACGGTGATCGGCTGGAAAGAATGCGAGGTGCCGCAGGAACTGGCGGGGGATACGCTGGCGTGCAAGGCCGTGGCGTTCCGCGTCACGACCACCTACCAGAAAACGGACGGAGGCCTGCGGGCTGCCTATGAGCGCGTTCCGGAGGAAACGGACGTGCCCTTCACCGTCCGGAAGGAAACGGATGTGACCCGGCTGGCGGGCGCCTCCGCCGTGGACGGATTGTATACCGCCCGGGCGGAATGTACCCTGAACCGGGTGGATCTGAAGGCCACCGTGACGCTGCAATGCCCGGAAAGCTGGGTGCGGGCCTGGATGGATTGGGAATATCAGCGGGATTTTGACCTGATCGAAAGCTGGGCGCTGTACAGCGGGGAGGAGCGCATCGGCGATGAAGGCAACGACCGGGGCGTCAGCGGCGAAGGCGGCGTGCTGACCTATGAAACCATTCTCCGCCACGGCGGAAAAACGGAAAACCTGCGGCTGGTGCCGGTGTACGCCGACGGCGGCGAGCACCCGGAGGAGGCCATCCCGCTGCAGGCGCAGTAAACAGACGGAACAAAAAAGGGGGCGTTCTTTCCCGAAATGGGGGAGAACGCCTCCGTTTGTTTTCCGGTGCGCTTACAGCTGCCTTTCCAGCACCCGCCGCAGGAATTCCTGGGTGCGGGGCTGCCGGGGATTGGTGAACAGCTCGGCGGGCGGGCCCTGCTCCAGGATCACGCCGTCGCACATGTACACCACCCGGGTGCTCACGTCCCGGGCGAAGGACATTTCGTGGGTGACCACCAGCATGGTCATGCCGCTTTCGGCCAGGTTTTTCATAACGGCGAGCACCTCGCCCACCATTTCGGGGTCCAGGGCGCTGGTGGGCTCGTCGAAGAGCAGCACCTCCGGATCCATGGCCATGGCGCGGGCGATGGCCACGCGCTGCTTCTGGCCGCCGGAGATCTGCCGGGGCTTGGCGTTCACGTAGGGGGCCATGCCCACCTTTTCCAGGTATTCCATGGCGTGGGCCTTGGCGTCCGGGCGGCTGCGCCCCAGCACGCGGATCTGGCCCACCATGCAGTTCTGCAAAACCGTCATATTGCTGAACAGGTTGAAGGACTGGAACACCATCCCCACCCGGGCGCGGTAGCGCGAGGCGCTGACGCCCCGGCCCAGCATGTTGACCCCGTGGAAGAGGATCTCGCCGGAATTGGGGGTCTCCAGCAGGTTGATGCAGCGCAGAAGCGTGGATTTCCCCGAGCCGGAAGCGCCGATGATGCTGATCACGTCCCCCTTGTCCACGATGAAATCGATGTCCTTGAGCACCACGTTGGAGCCGAAGGCCTTGGAGAGATGATTGATTTGAAGGATATGCTTCTCCACGCCGCTCACCGCCCTTTCCGCCGCGGCATTTCCCCGTCAAAGGGCGTGCTGCGGCCGGGATGATTGTAGGTGCCCGCCGTCAGGGTCAGCGCGTCTTCCTGCACCAGTTCGTAGCTGCTGGAGCCGTCCAGCCGCCTTTCCAGCCAGCGCAGCAGGAAGGATGCGATCAGCGTCATGGTGAGATACCCCGCCATTTCCACCGTGGCGGAGGGAAAATACAGTAAGCTGGCGCCCACGGCGGCACGGTGGGCGGCGAAGAAATCCGGGAAGCCGATGATGAACATGACGGAGGTATCCTTCACGTTGATGATGAAGTTGTTGCCGATCTGGGGCATGATGTTGCGCAGCGCCTGGGGCAGGATCACGCTGGTCATGGTCTGGAAATGGTTCATGCCGATGGCCTTGGCGCCCTCGCCTTGCCCCGGGTCCACGGAAATGATGCCGCCGCGCACGGATTCGGCCATGTACGCGCCCGTATTGATGGAGACCACCACGATGGCCGCCGCCCATATGGAAGCGAATTTCAGCGTGTTATTGGTAAAATACGGCAGGCCGTAATAGAAAAAAACGGCTTGCAGCACCATGGGCGTACCGCGGAACACCTCCACGTACACCCGGATGATCACGCGGATCAGCCGCAGGAAAATGCGTTTGACGGGGTGCGTGGACGGGCCGAAGGGAATGGTGTTGAGCACGCCGCACACAAAGCCGATCAGGCAGCCCAGCAGCGTGCCCACCAGCGCCAGCACCAGCGTGTTCCCGACGCCGCTCAGGTACGAATTGCCGTACTTGCCCCATAGCTTGACGATATCCGCGCCAAGCTGCGTAAACTTATTCATCAGGATGGCTCCTTTTCAATCATGAATGGCTGAGCGCCGGGAGAAGGCTGCTTCTCCCAGCGCTCAGGAAACCGCCGTTTATTCAGATCATTCGGACAGGGGCTGGATCTCGATGGCGTAGGCCATCAGGGCGTTGAAATCGTCCGCCGTCATGGTGGAGAGCACGCTGTCCACGGCTTCCTTCAGCACGGTGTTGCCCTTCATCATGGAAACGCCGATGTTCACGTTCTCGGCGCGCTCCTGCTCGGTGAACTGGAAGTCGCCGTCGGTGCCGGAGAAGTCCAGGATCTTCAGATCGGGATAAGCGGCCACGGCGCCCTGGGCGGTGGGCATATCGGTGCAGACGAAATCCACCATGCCGGTCTCCAGCGCCATGAGCATGGCGGGGGCAGTCTCGGCGGCGGGCACCATGTTGGCGCCGGTGATCTGGGGCAGGCAGGTATCGTACCAGATGGTGGCGATCTGGGCGGTGCAGCTGCCGCCGGCCAGATCGGCAAGGCCCTTCGCGCCGGCGTAGGGGCCGTCAGCCTTGGTGAGGCACACGATGGTGGCGTAGAAATAGGGGCCGGCGAAATCCACCTGCTCGGCGCGTTCGGCGGTCATGGACTGGCCGGCGATGATGGCGTCGAAGGTGCCGGTCTGCACGCCGGGCACCAGGGAATCCCAGTCGGACTGGATCACTTCCAGCTGCCAGCCGTTGGCCTCGCAGATCTTCTTGGCGATCATCACATCGTAGCCGTTGGCGTAGGAGCCGGGCACGTTGGAAATGGGCACGGCGCCGTTGCTGTCGTCGCTCTGGGTCCAGTTATACGGGGCGTAGGCACATTCCATGGCGATGGTCAGCACGCCGTCCTCCACGCCGCTGGGCACGTCGGCCAGGGCGGTGCAGACGGACAGGGACAGCATCAGGGCGATGAGCAGGGCAAGCATTTTCTTCATTTTTTCGTCCTCCTTTTTTCGGGAAACATAAAACAGCGGTGAATCGGCCTGCGCCGTTCACCGCCAGCATCGCTTCCGTATAGGGTGGGCTGATCGTGAATAGCGCTCCATGGCCTGGAACCATGACAGTCAAGCGGATATTCTCCCCTTGCCCAACGCAGGCGCCCTGCCGCGGCAAATGCGTTTCGGCGGCGTCCCCTTTCGCCTGCGTTCGCAGCCCCGGCCGGGCTCCCGCACGCTACTTTTGTCAGCCGCGCCTCTATTCCGTCCGGATCAGATCCGGACGCTATGCCCAATATACCCCATCTTCCCGGCAGTGTCAACACGGCCGGAGGGGGGATTCTGTTCTTACGCTGTATTTATGCGCTTCGGGAGGCGGCTTTTTTCCCGGCGGGGGCGGCCTCCCTCTTGCGTTTCGGCGGCCCGGCTGGTATCATGGACGGGAGGTGATCGTGATGGATGAATTCAAGGGGCTGAGCGTGCGGCCGGGGGAATTTTATCTGCCCCGGGCAGACGTGAGCCTGGAAAGCTGGGCCGTGGTGGCCTGCGATCAGTATACCGCCCAGAAGGACAAATGGGAGCAGATGGACCGTTTCGCCGGGAGCAATCCCTCCGCCCTGCGCCTGATCATCCCGGAAGCGTACCTGGAGGAAAGCGACGCGAGGGTACCCGCAGTGCAGTCCGCCATGGCGGAATACCTGGATACCGGCGTGCTGGAAAAGGCGGCGCAGGGCATGGTGCTCCTGGAGCGCACCACCCAGAGCGGCTCCCGGCTGGGGCTGGTATTGACAGTGGACCTGGAGGATTATGATTTCGCGCCGGACAGCGCTTCTCCCGTCCGGCCCACGGAGGGCACCATCGTATCCCGCATCCCGCCCAGGCAGAAGGTGCGCCGGGGCGCCGCGCTGGAGCTTTCCCACGTGCTGCTGCTGTGCGACGATCCGGAAAGATCGGTGATCGAGCCTGTGTACGCCCGGCGGGATTCCCTGCGCCTCCTGTATGACGTATCGCTGATGCTGGGGGGCGGGCGCGCCCGGGGCTGGGCCGTGGAGGACCGGGAGACCCTGGAGCAGATCGCCGGGGCCATCCGGACGCTGCGGGACAAGCTGCCCGAAAACGGCATCCTCTTCGCCGTGGGGGATGGCAACCATTCCCTGGCTACGGCGAAGGCCCATTGGGAGGAAATCAAAAAAACGCTGCCCGAAAGCGAACGGGAGGGCCATCCCGCCCGGTTCGCCATGGTGGAGCTGAATAACATTTACGATCCCGCCCTGATCTTCGAGCCCATCCACCGGGTGCTTTTCGGCGTCACGGGGGACGAAGCGCTGGAGATGCTGGCGGAGGCGGAGCCGGTCAGCGATGCGGACCGGCCGGATCTTACGCTGGTGACCCGGCGGGGGGATCTTCCGCTGCGCATCACGAAGGCCCTGCACGATCTGCCGGTGGGCACGGTGCAGAAGCTTCTGGACCGGCAGGCGGGGCTGCGGCTGGATTACGTCCACGGGGAGGACGCGGTGCGCTTGATCGTGGAAAAGGAAAACGCGGTGGGGATCCTGCTGCCCGCCATGGACAAGGCGCTCCTGTTCCCGGCGGTGGCCAACAACGGCCCCCTGCCCCGGAAGACCTTCTCCATGGGCGAGGCCAACGAAAAGCGCTATTATCTGGAAGCGCGGAAGATCGTCAGGGATTGAAGCATGCTGCGGAAAAACGATGAGATCACGGTGAAGATCGAACGCTTCGGCGGGGAAATGGGCATCGCCCACCTGGAGGGAATGACCCTGTTCGTCCAGGGCGCGCTGCCGGGGGAAACCGTTCTGGCCCGGGCGCAGAAGGTGGAAAAGACCCACGCGTTCCTGAAAGCCCTCTCGGTGGCCGATCCTTCGCCCGACCGGCGGACGCCGCCCTGTCCGTACTATGAAAAGTGCGGCGGCTGCGTGTGCCAGCACATGGCCTACCAGCGGACGCTGGAAATGAAGCGGGAGCGCATCCGGGACGCGCTCCTGCGCATCGGCGGTATCGGGATCGACGTGCCCCCGGTGCTGGGCATGGAGGACCCCTGGCATTACCGGAACAAGACCGCCCTGCCCGTGGGCGGGGAAAAAGGTGCGCCGCTCATGGGCTTTTACGCCCCCCGGAGCCACCGGATCGTGCCGGTGGACGGATGCCTGATCGCCCGGGAGGAAAGCAATCGGGTGTGCCGGGCGGTCAGGCTGTGGATGGAAAAATTCGGCGTGCCGCCCTATGACGAGCGCACCCGCACGGGGCTGATCCGCCATGTGATGAGCCGGGTATCCCGCTCGGGGCAGGTGATGGCCGTGATCGTGGCCGCGGGGCGGGAATTGCCCCACGAACGGGAGCTTGCCGCCCTGCTGCGCTCCGCGGTGCCGGAAACCGTATCCCTGTACCTGAATATCAACACCCGGGGGGACAACGTGATCCTGGGCCGGGAAAGCCGATTGCTGTTCGGGGAAGAACGGCTGCGGGACACCCTCTGCGGCACGGAATTCCTGCTCTCGCCCCAGTCCTTTTTCCAGGTGAACCCCGTGCAGACGGAAAAACTGTACGGCGCCGCGCTGGAATTTGCGGGCCTTCGGGGGGATGAAACGGTCTGCGATCTGTACTGCGGGGCGGGCACGATCTCCCTGCTGCTGGCCCGGCACGCCAAGCAGGTGACCGGCATCGAGGTGGTACCCCAGGCGGTGCGGGACGCGGAGGAGAACGCCCGGCGGAACGGCGTTTCCAACGTGCGCTTCCTGGCGGGCGAAACGGAAAGCCTCCTGCCCGGCCTGGTGAAAGAGGGCCTGCGCCCCGACGCCGTGGTGCTGGATCCGCCCCGGAAGGGCTGCGAAGAAAGCGTGCTGCGCGCCCTGATCGACGCCGGCCCGGAGCGCATCGTATACGTCAGCTGCGATCCGGCTACCCTGGCCCGGGATGTAAAAATCCTCTGCGCCGCCGGTTATCAGGCGGAAAAGTGCCGGGGGGTGGACATGTTCTGCTGGACGGGGCATGTGGAGACGGTAGTATCGATGACAAGAACAGAAAGGAAAAAATCATGAATAACATACACCTTGAAAAGCTTACTTGGGACACGGTTGACGACGTGTTGAAGCTTAAGGTCTCAAAAGAGCAAAAGGAATTCGTTGCCACGAACCGCGACAGTATGATCGACGCTTATTTTGCTTTGACGGAAGAGAAATTCCCCGTATATACGTTTGGTATCTATCTCGGGAAAAAGCCCGTCGGTTTTCTGATGATCGGCTACGACGTTCCGTGGGCAGAGCGGTATTACGATCTGCCGAGGGGCTATTATTACATCTGGCGTTTTATGATCGATAAAAGATATCAGGGCAACGGTTACGGGAGAGAAGCGTTAAAGCTTGCCGTAGACTTTATAAAAACTTCTCCGAGCGGAAAATCCGAATACTGCTGGCTGTCTTATGAGCCGGAAAATGAGGTGGCGAGGAAGCTGTATCTGTCGTTTGGATTTGAAGAAAAGAAAGAGCTCTGGAAAGAGGATCAGGAAATTCCAGCCGTATACAAGCTGTGAAATCCGATTCTCCGAGACAATACCATTCATCTGAAATCTCCGCTTAAACGGTCAACGGCATATTCCTGACGCCGAGGGTCGTGTGAGCAGCGTAGATAACGGCGTTTTTATTCACGCTATTGTCCCAAGGCACGTGGAGATGGTATGCTTACTGTCCAAATCAAAGCTGTGAGAAAGCAGTATCAAATGGAAAAGGTTCATGCATCGGCGTTGATTCGGGCAGGACGGAACCGGAGGCGGCTTCGCGGAAAACAGGGCAGCCGGCGGGGAGATCAGGGCTTGCATTCCCAAGCATAGCGGCCGGAAGAAGAGCCGGAACTGACTGAATGAATCATGAAAAGCGCCCTGCATACCGGAAAAAACCGGTATACAGGGCGTTTTTTGTGGAAAGCTTCAGCGGCTTTCTCCGCGGTATTCCGCTTACAGCGCCGATTCCGTTAACAGGCAGACAGGCCATTGCCTCTGCAGGATGCGATAAGCCCGGGCTGCGGTTTCTGTGTTTTCAAAGGCGCCGAACACCGCCGAGCCGCTGCCCGTCATCTGGCTGAAGGCCGCGCCGAAGCGGTACAGATCCGCCTTCGCCTGGGCGATCTGTGGCCGGAGGGGGATGGAGGCGCCCTCCAGCACGTTCCCGGCACAATCCCGCAGGGCGTACAGATCCCCTTCCGCCAGGGCCCGCGCCGCTTTCTCCGTGTCCGGCGGCGCGATATCCGATGCGGCGTGATACGCGGCGAACACTTCCTTGGTGGACAGCGCCGCGCAGGGCTGGAGGAGCACCAGGGGATAAGCGCGGCTTTCGATGGGGGTCAGCCGTTCCCCGATGCCCTGGGCCCGCCGGGGCGCGTCGTGGAGGCAGAAGGGCACGTCCGCCCCCAAGTTCTCCCCGATGCGGCACAGCGCGGCCAGATCCGCCCCCAGGCCCCACAGCGCGTTCAGGCCCTTCAGGGCCGCCGCCGCGTCTGCGCTGCCGCCGCCCAGGCCCGCGCCCATGGGGATGCGCTTGGTGAGCGCGATGCGGGCGCCCGACAGGACACCGTATTCCTTCTGCAGCGCCCGGGCCGCCCGGAGGATCAGGTTGTCCTCCCCGGGGGACAGATCCGGCGCGCCGTCGATGGCCAGGGCCAGATCATCGGCGGGCAGGATCGAAAGCGTATCGTGCAGCGCGATGGGCTGCATCAGCATATCCAGCAGATGATACCCGTCCGCCCGGCGGCCCGTTACGTCCAGCGTCCAGTTGATTTTTCCCCGCGCCTGTATCTTCATCCGTTCGCCTTTCCGCCGTCCGCCGGCTCGGGCCCGGCGTGCCGGGCGCGCCGCCCATCGCCTGCGCGCTTTTCTTCGCCGGCTTTTTCCAGGGTGATTTCAAATTCCGCGCCGCCTTTGGAACCGACCAGGCGGATGCTCTGGCCGTGGCGCTCCATGATGCGGTAGCAGATGGCCAGGCCCAATCCGGTGCCGTTGCCCACGGTGTGGGCCTTGTCCGCCTTGTAAAAGCGGTCGAAAATGTGGGGAGCGTCCTCGTCGCTGATGCCGATGCCGGTGTCCTTCACCCGGAAGGCCACGCAGCCGCCCCGGTCCTCGGCGGACAGGGTGACCGTGCCGCCCTCCGGGGTGAATTTCACGGCGTTATCCAGCAAATTGATGAGCACCTGCTGGATCTGGTCCGCATCCGCCCGGACGGTCAGGGGCTCCTCCGGCAGCTTCGCCTCGATCTGCAGCTGCTTTTCGTCGATCTGGGCCATCCGGGAGATCAGCACCCGGCGGGCCAGCTCGCAGATATCGAAATCGGTGTAGGCCAGGCTGATTTCCTCGTTTTCCATGCGGGAAAGGTTCAGCAGGCTGTTGATGAGCTTGGCCAGGCGGTGGGTCTCCTCCGACACCACCCGCAGGTAGGTTTCGTGCTCCTCGGGGGGGATTGTGCCGTCCAGCATGCCCTGGGCGAAGCCCTGGATGGAGGTGATGGGGGAGCGCAGCTCGTGGGATACGTTGGCCACGAAATCCCGCCGGGACTGCTCCAGGGTGGACAGCTGCTTTCCCATGCGGTTAAAGGACAGGGACAGATCCCGGATCTCCCGGCTGCCGCCCTCCGGGGCCTGGGCGGAAAAATCCCCCCGGGCCATGCGCCCCGCCGCCTGGGCCATGGCGGTGAGGGGCCGGGTCATCTGCCGGGCAGTCACAAACACGATGGCGGCGGCCAGCAGGAAGATCACCAGCGCCGCCAGCACGATCTGCCACAGCAGCCCCTGATAGGCGGCGTGCACCGTCTGGGCGGCGGTCTGGATGAGGACGAAGCCCCGCACCGTCATCTGCCCGGCGGCGTTGGTATCTCCCCAGGGCACCAGCACCGTGAACAGAGGGCCGGAGGCGCTCACGCGCTGCTTGACCACCTCTTCCCCCCGCAGGGCCTGATCCATATATACGCTGATTTCTTCCTTGGAGGGGACGGAGCCGATGCTCTTATCGTTCAGGGTGGTTTCGCTGTAGTACAGGTAGGTTTTCCCGTAGCGGTCCACCAGCATGATATAGGCGTTGTATTCCTCGTAGATCTTCTGGCTTTTCCAGCGCATGTAGCTTTCCGTCACGGTGTTGCGCTCCAGGGTCTGGACGATGGGGCCGTATTCCCGGCGGCTGGCCAGGTACGCCATCTCCCGGGCCTGGGTCTTGAGGGCGTCCATGCGGTTTTCTATGGTGTTGTTGCGCAGGTTCACAAAGGAGATCACGGAAACGACGATCACGCAGATCAGGATGACCCCCAGGAACACGATCAGCAGCCGGGAAAAAAGACTGAGACGGCGCATGCCCTATTTCACCTCGAATTTATAGCCCACGCCCCATACCGTGCGGATCTGCCAGCCCAGGCTTTCGCTGCCCTGCAGCTTCTCCCGCAGGCGTTTGATGTGCACGTCCACGGTGCGGCTGTCGCCGTAAAAATCAAAGCCCCACACCTGCTCCAGCAGCTGTTCCCGGGTGAATACCCGGTTTTGATGGGACGCCAGAAAATAGAGCACCTCCAGCTCCTTGGGCGGCATTTCCAGCACCTTGCCTTGGAAGCGCACCTCGTACTTTTCCAGGCTGACGGTGAGCCCGGGGAAGGACAGGGCGGCCTTTTCCGGCTCGGAAGGCGCGCTGCGGCGCAGCACGGCTTTCACCCGGGCCGTCAGCTCCTTGCCCTCGAAGGGCTTGGTGATATAATCGTCCGCCCCCATTTCCAGGCCCAGCACTTTATCGAAGGTTTCATCCTTGGCCGAAAGCATGATGATGGGGATGGCGCTCATCTGCCGCACGGCGCGGCATACCTGCAGCCCATCCATGCCGGGCAGCATGATATCCAGCAGCATGAGGCTCGGCGGATTTTTCTGGAACGCCTCCAGGGCCGTATCGCCCCGGGTTTCCACCGTGACGGCGTAGCCCTCCTTTTCCAGATACAGCTTCGCCAGCTGGGCGATGTTGGGATCGTCGTCCACGATCATGATGGTCTGCCTGTCGTTCATAAAAACACCTCGCAATGCTCCGCGGGATAGGGCCGTTATTTCAGTTCCACCACGGTGACGCCTTCCTCGCCCTCGCCGTACTTGCCCCGGCGGAAGGACTTGACCTGGGGATAGGCCTTCAGATGCTTCTGGATGCCCTCCCGCAGGATGCCCGTGCCCTTGCCGTGGACGATGGTGACCTCGTGATAGCCGGCCATCATCGCTTCGTCCAGGTATTGGTCCACCGCGTCCAGGGCTTCGTCCAGGGCCATGCCCCGCACGTCGCAGCGCAGGGACACGGTCCTGTCCATGCCGCCGGCCTGCACGGTGACGGAGGAGACTTTCTTCTGCGGCTTGGGCTGCTCCGTCAGCCTGAGCTGGCTTAAGTGCGCCTTCATTTTCATGATCCCCGCCTGCAGGAGCACTTCGCCCTTGGCGTCGGGCAGGGACAGGACGGTGCCCTTGGTGTTCAGGTGGGTGATTTCCACCGTGTCGCCGATCTTTACGGTCTTGGGCGGTTCGGCCAGGGTGGCGGCGGGGGCCTTCAGGCCTTCGGCCAGGCTGTCGATGCCCTCCTCCAGGCGCTTTTTCAGGGCGTTGACCTCGTGATCCGGCGCGCCGCCGGTTTTTTTCATTTTCTTCAGGTCGTACAGGATCTGCTCCGAATCCCGCCGGGCCTTTTCCAGGATGCGGCGGGCTTCCTCCTTGGCCTTGCGGACGGATTGATCCTTCTTTTCCTCCATGTCCCGGTACAGCTTTTCTGCCTCGTTGCGCAGCCGCACCGTTTCCGCCCGGGCTTCCTCGGCCAGCTCCCGTTCCTTTTCCGCCACCTGGCGGTGGTATTCGGCGTTGGCGATCACGTCCTCGAAGCGGATGGCGTCGTGGGAGAGCAGATCCTTGGCCTGCCCGATCAGGTATTCTGGAAGCCCCAGGCGGCGGCTGATCTCAAAGGCGTTGGATTTGCCCGGCACGCCGATGGAGAGACGGTAGGTGGGCCGCAGGGTGCTCACGTCGAATTCCACGCTGGCGTTTTCCACGCCCTTGGTGGACAGGGCGTAGGCCTTGAGCTCGCTGTAATGGGTGGTGGCGGCGGTGCGGGCGCCGATTTTGAGCAGGGCGTTCAGGATTACCTGGGCCAGGGCCGCGCCCTCGGTGGGGTCCGTGCCCGCGCCCAATTCGTCGAAGAGCACCAGATCCCGGGGGGTGACGCTGTTCATGATGGAAACGATGTTGGTCATGTGGGAGGAGAAGGTGGAGAGGGACTGCTCGATACTCTGCTCGTCGCCGATATCGGCGTACACCTCCTCAAAGGTGCTGATCTCCGTGCCGGTGACGCCGGGGATGTGCAGCCCGCTCTGGGCCATCAGCGTCATGAGCCCCAGGGTCTTGAGGGTGACGGTCTTGCCGCCGGTGTTGGGGCCGGTGATGATGAGGGAGGTGAAATCCCGCCCCAGCCACAGCGAACAGGGCACCACCTGGTCCCGGGGGATCAGGGGATGGCGCACCCGGACCAGGTTGATGACGCCGTCCTGGTTCATTTTGGGGCGCACGCACTCCATCTCCCGGCTCATTTTGCCCTTGGCGAACACGAAATCCAGGTGGGCGAGGAGGGCGGTGTTCTGGGAGATCAAACCGGCGGAATCCCCCACCTGGGAGGACAGGGCGGCCAGGATGCGGTCGATCTCGTCCCGCTCCTTCATGCTCCATTCCTTGAGCTCGTTGCCCATTTCCACCACGGCCAGGGGCTCGATGAACAGAGTGGCCCCGGTGGAGGACTGATCGTGCACCAATCCGGGCACGTTGGAGCGGTATTCCTGCTTCACGGGCAGCACGTAGCGCCCGCCCCGCACCGTGACGATGGGCTCCATCAGGTATTTGGCGTAGGCCGCGCCGTGGGCCATGGCGTTCAGCTTTTCCCGGATGCGGTCGTTCACCTGGCGGATGTGGCGGCGGATATCCGCCAGGGCGGGGGAAGCCTGATCGGCGATCTCCTCCTCGCTGAGGATGGCGGTGCTGATATCCTCCTCCAGGGTGCGCAGGGGCTGCAGCCGGGAGGCCGCGGCGGTGATCAGCGGGGTGTTTTCCCGGTCCGTCACCAGGGCGGAGCGGGCGGCCCGGGCGGCGCGCAGCCCTTCCGCCACGGTGAGGAGCGCCTTGGGGGAAAGGGTGCTGCCCTTTTCCGCCAGGGACAGGTATTCCCCCACGTCCGAAAAGCCGATCAGGGGACAGCCGCCCAGGTACGTCAGCGTGACGACGGCCTCCTCGGTTTCATCCAGGGCGCGGTCCACTTCCGCAAGGGACGCAAGGGGCGTCAGGGTCCTGCACAGTTCCTTTCCGGGATCGGACAGGGCGTAGGACGCCAGCATTTCCCGGATCTTCACAAATTCCAGCACCCGCAGCGCGCGTTCGTTCATGGTCATTCCTCCAGGCATCAGTATAAAAGAAACCGGTATGCGGCGGCAACCGTTCCGCCGCAGGATTCACGGAATGTTTACAGGCGTTTCACAAATTGCCGCTTACAGCACCCCGTCCCGGAAGCGGCCCGGGGTGAAGCGTCCCGGAAGCGGCCCGGGACGTTCCCCCCGCAGCAGAGCGGAAAAATGGGCGGTGACGGCGGCACGCTCCTTTTCCGTTTCGTCGGAAAACGTGATCAAAAAGGAAAGCGGGGGCAGCCCGTCCAGCAGGCTGGAAAGATTCAGGGGCCTGTCCGCCAGGAGTTCGATGACGCAGCCGGACGGCAGATGCAAGGGGGAAAGGGGGTATTCCGCGCCCATCCGGTCGGTGAGGCAGGTGCCGCGGGCGCCCCGGCCGCGGGCGCACAGATCGCATTTCTCCCGGCCCCGGGTCAGGCCCAGCGCCGTGCGCATGGGGCAGTGGTTCAGCAGCATCAGCCGGGTCCTGCCGTAGACGGGGAGGATCATTTCGCCCGCGTCCCGGGGCAGGGAAAAGATCTCGCTTTTCGCCAGCTCCCGGCTGAGGGTGACGCTTTCGCACCCCAGATGCCGCAGCATCCGGATCGTTTCGCCGTTCATCACGGGGATGCCCTCCCCGGCCATGCCCCGGAACAGGCCCAGCTGGCCGGGGCTGGAAAGGCACGCGGGGATGCCGAAGCAGTCCGCGATTTCTTTCAGTTTTTCCAGGACTGCCTGGCCGCACTGGGGCGGCAGGCACAGCCGCGCCTTAGGCGGCAGGGGCCGGGGGTTTTCCAGGAATTCCGCGTAATCCCGGGGCTGCCACAGGATCTCATCGGCACCTGCGGCGATCAGCCGGGGCGCGGCGGCAAGATCGTCCGTTTTCACGATCAGCCGGGGCGCGGGAGGGGGCAGCGGCTCCGCGGGATACCGCCCCGCCGCCGGGATCGGCCGGGGATGGGCGGCGATGCGCTTTTCCCGCAGCTGTTCCAGGGCGTCCCGCCGCAGCGCGTTCAGGGCCGCGGCGGGCAGGAAAGCCCCGGCGGGTTTCACGGTCAGGCGGGCCAGCGTAAAGGGCGTGCCGCCGGTCTTTTCCAGGCTGCGGCGGGCGGACGCCTCGTCCAGCGGCCTGCTCTGCGCTTCCCGGCAGATTTCGCCCTCTGCTTCCGCTTCGCTCTCCCCGTCGCTGACGGCGAGGATTGCGGGCTTTCCGGGGAAGGCGGTCAATACGGCGGAAAAGGGGATGGGCAGCGCGGCGTCCAGTTTTCCGCCTTCCCAGGCGGCCCGGGCGGAGGCCAGCTGGCGCTCGTCCTCGGTGCGGCGCAGTTTTTCCCCGGGGCGCACCGCCTCCCGCAGCCGCAGCACGGCGGTCTGCCCGGCGGGCACTTCCTTCCCGGAATAGCGCAGCGCCTGATCCCCGATCTCCAGGCCGTCGCCGTCGTGCAGCGTACGGGTCAGCTGCGCGTCGCACAGCAGCGCGCCGCCCCGGCGGTAAGCCTTGCCCGCCGTGCCGATCACGACGCCCTCCGGCGCGGCCCGGCCCGGAAAAATGATGCCGGCGTCCTGGGCGTTCCCCGGATACCCCCGGGTGAAGCCGCCCCGGGAAAAAATCTGGATGAGGGCTTCCTTTTCCTCTGCGTCCGCCGGGAAAAAGCGGCCTTCCGCCAGCGCGTCCAGCGCCCGGCGGTACGCCCTCGTTACGGTGTACACGTATTCGGGCCGCTTCAATCGGCCCTCGATCTTGAAGGAATTTACCCCCGCCGCCGCCATTTTATCCAGTTCGTCCCGGACGCACAGATCCCGGGGAGAGAGCCACGCGCCGAGCTTGCCCTGATAGAGATAGGGCAGGCGGCAGGGCTGGGCGCAGCGCCCGCGGTTCCCGCTGCGGCCCCCGATCATGGAGGAAAACAGGCATTGCCCGGAGCAGCTGACGCACAGGGCGCCGTGGCAGAAGGCCTCGATCTCGATGCCCGTTTCCGCCGCCAGGCGTATTTCTTCCAGGCTGCACTCCCGGGCCATCACCGCCCGGGCCGCCCCCAGGGACTGCAAGAGACGCGCCCCCGCGGCGTTGTGCAGTGCCATTTGGGTGCTGGCGTGGACGGGCAGCTCCGGGTATTCCTCCCGGCAGATTTTCAGGATCCCCAGATCCTGCACCAGCACGGCGTCGGCCCGCAGTTCCCGCAGCAGCGACAGGGTATCCCGGACGGCGCCCAGCTCCCCTTCCTTGGCCAGGATATTCACCGTCACATAAATACGCCGCCTGTGCAGATGCGCCAGGCGGACGGCTTCCCGGAGGGTGTCCGGGTCGAAACCGGCGGTTTGCCGCGCGCCAAAGGCGGCCGCGCCCAGATATACGGCGTCCGCCCCGCCGCACAGCGCGGCCCGCAGCGATTCCATGCTGCCGGCGGGAGCCAGCAGCTCCCGCGGCGTTTCTTTATTTTCCGGCATGCTTTAATTCGTTCAGCTCCTGCCGCGCCTGCATCAGCTCCCGGCGCAGCCGGGTATTGTCGTCCTGGGCGGTGAGCAGTTCATCCGCGATGGAAAGCCCGGCGATCACCGCGGCGCTTTCCCGGTTCACAAAGCCGCTGGACTGGGTTTCGGCAATTTTCCGGTCCACATACACGGCCACTCTGCGCACGTGCTCCGGCGCGTCGCCGCTGGTGAGGGTATAATCCCTTCCGGCGATGCGCAGGGTATAGGTGCGGTCATCTTTGCGGGTGATCATATCCAGTTGAAGGGGTAATACTGCCCCTTGGTGTCCACGCGGATGGACTGGATGCGCTGGTCGGCCAGGGGCCGGTCGCGCCCGTCCCGGGGCGTATTGACGATTTCATCCGCGTATTCCATGCCCTCCAGCACCTTGCCGAAGGCGGCGTAGGAGCCGTCCAGGTGCGGAGAATCGCTGGTCATGATGAAAAACTGGCTGCCGGCGGAATCCGGGTCCATGGCCCGGGCCATGGAGAGCACCCCGTAGGTGTGCTTCAGGGGGTTTTCCACGCCGTTCCGGGCAAATTCGCCCTTGATGGAATAGCCGGGCCCGCCGGTGCCGGTGCCCTTGGGGCAGCCGCCCTGGATCATGAACCCGGGGATCACCCGGTGGAAAATCAGCCCGTCGTAGAAGCCGCCGTTGGCCAGGGACGCGAAATTGCCCACGGACTGGGGCGCGAATTCGGGGTACAGTTCGCCCTTCATTTCACCGCCGTTTTCCAGCTTGATCACGAAGGTGGGATGCGTTTGCTCGCTCATAGGAATCGCCTCCGTTTTTCCGGTTTGGGACGCAGGATCCTTTCTGATTATGATATGCCTTTTCCGGCATTTTGTCAATCCTGCCTCCGCCCGGGGGCCGGGAAGGGGGAAACGGTTGCAATTCAAGGGAAGGTGCGGTATAATTGCACGGGATTTACGGAAAAAGGGACGGAGGACTGCGGGAAAGCCATGAGCACCAGCGAAAACCGGAAAAGGCGCGGGGACACGGAGGGGAACCCCTGGGCTGCGGCGGCCCTGGCGGGGCTGACGGGCCTTGCCGTGCGCGCCGCGGCGCTGCTGCCGCTCGTTTTCCTGCCGGTGGATTTTTCCAAAGGCTTCCCGGGCTGGGCGGGGCTGATCCTCTCCGCGCTGGGCTGGGTGTTCGCGGTGATCCCTCTGCGCTGCCGCAACCGGGAGAGGATGCGGCGGGCCTTTTATTCCCGGCATCACGCCGCCCGGGGCGTTCCGTACCTCAAATGGCTGGGCGCCGGGCTGACCCGCCATCTGATGGGCTGGCTGTGGGGGCTGCCGTTCCTGGCCGGCCTGGGCTACTGCGTTTATTACCTGGTGACGGGGTACGACACGCTGTCCGTTACGGATATGTGGCGGCCGGTGCAGAACCTGCCCGCGCTGCTGGGAATGAAGCCCTCCCTGGCGGGGGGGATCCTGATGGCCGGTGCGGTCCTTGCGTTGCTGGGCCTCCTCTTCGCTTACGGCTGGCGGCGGGAGATGGCGGCGGAATTCCTGCCGGTGCGGTCCATGGAGCTGGAGCAGGTGCTCCGCTGGTCCCGCAGGATGCGCAGGCATCACGGAAAGGAACTGGCGAAATGCACCCTGGTCAATATCCTGCTGTGGCTGCCCGGGGCGCTGGGGATCGGCGCGGCAGCGGCGGTTTATCTGCGGGGCCGGATCGACACCTCCGGGGCCATGGCGCTCAGCGGCAGCCTGACCCGCCTGCTTCAGGGCGAATCCCTGGGCGGTTTTCTGGCGGCAGCGGCGGCGGTGTTTTTCCCGGTGTATCTCCCGCTCTGCGTATACCGGAAAACGCGCATCGCGAAAACCGTGGCCGGCCTGATGCGGGAGCATATGAAAAAAGCGGAGGCGCAGAAGGATGCGGCTGGATAAGCTGCTTTCCCATCTGGGGATCGCGTCCCGGAGCGAAACGAAGGCGCTGGTGCGCGGCGGCCGGGTGCTGATCGCCGGGGAACGGGCGAAAAGCCCGGACGCGGAGGTGCTCCCCGGAGCGGCGTTGGCGCTGGACGGGCGGGAGATCGACGCCCGGCTGGAGCGGCATCTGATCATGAACAAGCCTGCCGGCGTGCTCACCGCCGCGGAGGACAGACGGCAGAAAACGGTGATGGACCTGCTGCCGCCCGCCTGCGCCGCCCTGGGCTGCATGCCCGTGGGACGGCTGGACAAGGACACCACGGGCCTGCTGCTCTTCACCACCGACGGCGTGCTGGCCCATCGGCTCATTGCCCCCAGATCTCACGTGGACAAGGTGTATATCGCCCGGGTGGACGGGGCGCTGACGGCGGCGGACGTTTCGGCTTTCGCCGCGGGGATCGTCCTGCGGGATTTCACCGCCCTGCCGGCGGAATTGGAAATCCTCTCTCCGGATACGGGCCGCCTGACGGTGCGGGAGGGAAAATACCATCAGGTGAAAAGGATGTTCGCCGCCCGGGGAAAGCCTGTGACGGCGCTGGAGAGGATCGCTTTCGGCCCCCTGGCGCTGGACGGGAGCCTGGCCCCCGGGGAATACCGGGAACTGAACGCGGAGGAGATCGCCGCCCTGTACGCGGCGGCAGGCATAGAGCATGAATGACCATTATTACAGCGCGGACCCGCAAAGCAGCCATCGCTACGCCCCGGCGGAATACGTCTACCGGGGGGCGGCGCTGCGGTTTCTTACCGACGCCGGGGTGTTCTCCCGGGGCGAAGTGGATTTCGGCACGGACGTGCTGCTGAACGCCCTGCCGGAGGAAATCGCCGGCCGGGTGCTGGATCTGGGCTGCGGCTGGGGCGCCGTGGGGGTCAGCGTGGGCAAGCGCTATCCCGATTGCCGGATCGTGATGACCGATGTGAACGCCCGGGCCGCCGCCCTGGCCGCGGAGAACGCCCGCGCCAACGGCGTGAAGGCCGAAACCGTGATCGGGGACGGGCTGGAAAACGTGACGGGCGCGTTTGATTATATCCTCACCAATCCCCCCATCCGGGCGGGCAAGCAGGTGATCTACGCCCTGTTCGCCGCCTGCGCGAAAAGGCTGACGGAGAAAGGGAAAATGTACCTGGTGATCCGCAAGCAGCAGGGGGCGGAATCGGCGGTGCGGTATCTGAAAACGCTGTTTGGCGCGGTGGATACCGTGGACAGGAGCGGCGGGTTCCACGTGATATGCTGCCAGGAGGCAAAAGAAAATGACGTTTGATCAGGCATATTTCGACGCGGGCGTCGACAGGCGGGGCACCCAATGCGAAAAATGGGATGATCCCCGGATGCTGCCCGAGGGCGGCGTTCCCCTGTGGGTGGCGGACATGGATTTCCCCTGCGCCCCCGCGGTGGCCGAAGCGGTGCGCCGGCGGGCGGCCCACCCCTGCTACGGATACAGCAGCGGCGCGGCGGAGGAGGAATGCACCGCGGCGCTGTGCGCCTTCTGGCGTAGGCGGCACGGCCTGGCGCTGCAAGCGGAGCAGTGCGTCACGCTGCCCTGCGTGATCACGGGGCTCAAAATCTGCGTGCGGCTGTTCACGAAGCCCGGAGACGCGGTGGCCCTGTTCACCCCGGTGTACGGCCCCTTCTATGAGGCGGTGCGGCTGAACGGCCGGCGGGCGGCGGCGGTGCCGCTGCTGCCGGACGAGGCGGGCCGGTACCCCATGAACCTGAAAGGCATGGAGGACGCTTTGAAGGCCGGCGCGCGGCTGATCATGCTGTGCAATCCCCACAACCCGGTGTCCCGGCTGTGGACGAGGGAGGAGCTGACGGCCCTGGCGGAGCTGGCGGCTGCCTATGACGTGAAGATCGTCAGCGACGAGATCCACGCGGATTTCGTGTACGCCCCCGGCGTATTCACGCCCATCCTGTCGGTGGAAAAGGCGAAGGGCCGGGCGGTGATGCTCTGCTCCGCCAGCAAAACCTTCAACGTGGCGGGGCTGCAGCAGGCCGCGGCGGCGGCGCTGGACCCGGCGCTTACGGAGGCTGTCCGACGGGAGATGGCGGAAAGCGGCGTCACCGCCGGCAACATCTTCGCCATGGCAGCGGCGACGGCGGCGTATACGGACGGCGACGAATGGCTGGACGGGCTGCTGCGGTATCTGGACGGCAGCCGGAAGCTGCTCCGGGAATATACGGAAGCGCATCTGCCCCGCGCCCGCCTTTCGCCGGTGGAGGCTACGTACCTGGGCTGGCTGGACCTGCGCGCTTACGGGCTTTCCTGCGATGAATTGCGGATCAGATGCGCCCGGGAGGGCGTGGCCTTCACCGGCGGCACGTTTTTCGGGCCGGAGGGCGAAGGGTTTCTGCGGGTGAATTTCGGCTGCCCCCGGCGGCAGCTGACGGCGGGCATGGACCGACTGCGCCGTGCCCTGGAGGAGGAGTAAAGCACATGGATCGGATCGAGGAACTGCTGGCATCTTATCGGGAAGAAATGATGGAAACGGTGCAGAAATGGGTGCGCATCCCCAGCGTCAAAGGGGAGCCCGCCCCTGGGGCGCCCTTCGGCGAGGAGATTCGCCGGGCGCTGGACACCGCCATGGAGGACTGCGCCGCCTTCGGGCTGAAAACCCAGGTTTTTGACGGCTACGCCGGCCACGCGGACCTGGGGGAAGGGGATACCCGGGACGCATTGGCCATCCTGGCCCATCTGGACGTGGTGCCCGTGGGCGACGGCTGGCAGCGGGAGCCCTTCGGCGCCCAGCGGGAGGACGGGAAGATCTTCGGCCGCGGCACTGGCGACGATAAAGGCCCCGCGGTGGCGGCGCTCTACGCCCTGCGGGCCGTCAAGGAAGCAGGGGTGCCCCTGCGCCGGAAGGTGCGTCTGATCCTGGGCTGCGACGAGGAGTGCGGCTCCTCCGATATGGCGTACTACAAAAAAACCGGCGAAATGCCCCGGTCCGGCTTCAGCCCGGACGCGGACTATCCTGTGATCAATATTGAGAAGGGCGGCTGCCACCTGAAATTCGCCGGGGATTTGAGCCCGGAGGGGCTGCAGGTCCTGTCCATGCAGGTGGGGGAAAGGGCCAACGTGATCCCGGGCTTCGCCTCCGCCCTGGTGGAGGGGGACGAGGATATCGCCCGGAAAGCCATGGAAGCGGGGGAAAAGCTGGGCTTTCCCGTGAAGGCCACCCTGGGCAACGGCGCGGTGATCATCGAAACCGTGGGCGTTACCGGCCACGCGGCCTTCCCCGGGCACGGACGCAACGCCATCGGGCAGATGCTGCTCCTGTTCCGGGAGCTGGGCGTGCAGGGCGTGCTCCGGGATATGGCGGACGCCGTGGGCATGACCTGGCGGGGAGAAAACCTGGGCATCGACATGCGGGACGGCGTCTCCGGCGAGCTCACCGCCAGCCTGGATATCATCCGGGTGGAGGGAAGCCGGATGGAGGCGCTGATGGACATTCGCTATCCGGTGCTGCTGAACCTGGACGCCATGGTGAGCACCGCGAAAATGCGCCTGCCGGACGTGGAGATCACCGTGGCGGGCAGCCGTCCGCCGCACTTCGTCAGCGAGCGGACGGAATTGGTGCAGGAGCTGCTGGAAGCGTACCATGAGGTCACCGGCGGGGAAAAGCGCACCGTGGCCATCGGGGGCGGCACCTACGCCCAATCCCTGGAGGAAGGGGTCGCCTTCGGCGCGCTGTTCCCCGGAGAACCCGAAATGGCCCATCAGGCCAACGAGTACATGACGGAAGAATCCATTTTCCAGAACGCCCGGATCTTCGCCCGCGCCATCGTGCGCCTGGCGGGGAAGAAAAGCGGGGAGGATACCAAAAGCGAGGAGGATACCGATGGCGACCGCTGAAGTGATCACCTGCATCAACTGCCCCATGGGCTGCCGGATGGAAGTGGAAAGGGAAGGGGAAACCGTGCTGTCCGTGACGGGGAACACCTGCAAGCGCGGGGAGGCGTACGCCCGGCAGGAGTGCGTCAGGCCCCTGCGGATGGTGACGGCGGTGGCGCCGGTGGAAGGCCGGGACATGCCTGTGAGCGTGAAAACCAGGACGCCCATCCCCAAGCAGGAGATCGACGGCTGCATGCGCGCCATCCTGGCGGCGCCCTTCCGGCCCCCCATCGCCGCCGGGGACGTGCTGATTGAAAACGTATGCGGCACCGGGGTGGACGTGATCGCCACCAAGGCGGTGCCGTGAGGCTGGCGGCGGATTTCTTCCGCGGGGACGTGAAGGACGTGGCGCCCGCCCTGGTGGGGGCGTATCTGTGCCGCCGGACGGCGGAGGGCCGCGTGCTCCGGGGCCGGATCACGGAAACGGAGGCCTACCGCGGGGAAGAGGACGGGGCCTGCCATGCCCGGGCGGGGCGCACGAAGCGCACGGAAATGCTGTACCGGGAGGGCGGGCATGCCTATGTGTACCTGGTGTACGGGCTGCACTGGCTGTTCAATGTGATCACCGGGCCCGCGGACGTGCCCCAGGGCGTTTTGGTCCGGGCGATGGACAAGCCCCTGGACGGCCCGGCCAAATGGACCCGGGCTTTTTCCGTCACGGGGGCGCAGAACGGGCTTTATCTCCCGGACAGCGAGGAAATCTGGCTGGAGGCCGGGGAAAAGGCGAACATCCGCACCGCGGCCCGGGTGGGCATCGATTTCGCCCCGGAGCCGTGGAAAAGCATGCCCTGGCGGTTTATTCTGGATGAATGAGGAGAGATGCACCATGCCCCTTGCGCCGATTCTGATGACGCCGGCCTATCGCTGCGGGGATGCGACCCCCTGGGGCGGGGACGGGCTGCGGCGGCTGTTCGGCAGGAACATCCCGGACGGGCGCACCGGCGAGAGCCTGGAGGTCAGCGCCATTCCCGGGCTGGAAAGCCGGGATGAAACCGGGACGCCCCTGAGCGCCCTGATCGCCCGGTACGGAGAAAGGCTGACGGGGAAGGGCTTTTGCAGGCCTTTTCCGCTGCTGCTCAAGCTCCTGGACGCCCGGGACGCCCTGAGCGTGCAGGTGCACCCGGACGACGCCTATGCCGCCCGGACGGAGGGCAAACTGGGCAAAACCGAAGCGTGGCACATCCTGCACGCGGAGCCGGGGGCCGAACTGGTCTACGGCGTGGTGTCCGGGGCGACGAAGGAAGCCCTGCGGGAGGCCTCCCGGCGGGAGGCGGAGATCGAAAAGCTGCTGCGGCGGGTGAAGGTGAAGGCGGGGGAGACGTATTACATCCCCGCGGGCACCGTCCACGCCATCGGGGCGGGGATCGTGCTGTACGAGATCCAGGAGAGCAGCGACGTGACCTACCGCTTTTACGATTGGGGCCGCCTGGGCAGGGATGGGCGCCCCCGGGAATTGCACATCCAAAAAGCGGTGGACGTGACGGACGTGCATTTCCATCCCGACGCCGTGGAGGAAAAGGAAACCGCCCCGGGCCGGTATTCCCTCCTGAACGAAAGGGTTTTCACCCTGGAAAGGTTTTCGGCCTTCCGCGGCGCGCTGGAAAACGATCCCCGGCGCTTCCGCTTTTTCACCGCCGTGCAGCCCTGCGTCCTTTCCTGGGACGGGGGCGGGATGGCCCTGCCCGCCGGGCGCACCGCGCTGCTGCCCGCCGATGGATTCGACCTGACGCTGGACGCGCCCGCGGCGCTGATGAGCGGCCCGAACGCCGAAAAATTGTAAAAAATGGTATAAAAGTGCAATAAAATTGATAAAATAGCGTCTGCGGCACTTGAAGTGCCGCGGATTTTTTGCTATAATGCACGGGGGTTTGAGAAAATATGGATCAAATGGGATGTTTGCGGGCGCTTTGCCCGGGTGCGGACGTGCGCGCCGGAGTGCGTTTGGATAAATACACCACGCTGCGGGTGGGCGGCCCGGCGGATTATTTCTGCGAACCGGAAACCGAGGAGGCCCTGGCCGGGCTGCTGGCCGCGGCGGAAACGCTTTCGCTGCCGGCGCTGCTCATGGGCAACGGCAGCAACCTGCTGGTCCGGGACGGCGGCTTCCGGGGCCTGGCGATCCGTCTGGGCCGGGGCCTTTCCCGGATCGAAAGGACGGAGGGGGGCCTGCGCGCCGGGGCCGGGGCGCTTTTGAGCGTGCTTTCCCGCACGGCCCAGGAGGCAGCCCTTACCGGCCTGGAATTCGCCCAGGGCATTCCCGGCAGCGTGGGCGGCGGGCTGTATATGAACGCCGGGGCCTACGGCGGGGAGCTGGGGCAGGTGACGGAATCGGTGCGGGTGCTCTCTGGCGGGGAAATCCGCTGCGTGCCCGGCGGGGAAATGGGCTTTTCTTACCGGCACACCCGGGCCATGGACGAAAAATGGGTGATCCTGGGGGCGGATTTCCGTCTGGAAAAAGGCGATCCCGAGGCCATCGCCGCCGCCATGCAGGATTTTGCATCCCGGCGGCGGGAAAAGCAGCCCCTGGAATATCCCAGCGCCGGCAGCTTTTTCAAGCGCCCGCCCGGGCATTTCGCCGGCGCGCTGATCGAGCAGGCGGGTCTGAAGGGCTGCGCCGTGGGCGGCGCGCAGGTGAGCCAGAAGCACGCGGGCTTTCTGATCAACCGGGGCGGCGCCACGGCGGAGGATTTCCTCCGGCTCATGGCCCGCGTACAGGATACGGTGGAAGCGCGCTTCGGCGTCCGTCTGGAGCCGGAGGTGCGCATCGTGGGGAGCGAAGGATGAGCTTTTCAGCCCAGGTGAAGCAGGAACTGATGCGGGTGCGGCCGGAAAAGCACTGCTGTATGCTTTCCGAGCTCAGCGCCCTGACCCAGACCTGCGCCTCCCTGCGCCTTTCCGGCGGCGGCAGGGTGCGGCTGGTGTACGAAACGGAAAACCCGGCCCTGGCCAAGCGCATTTTCCTCCTGCTCAAAAAGCGCATGGAGATCACCCCGGCCCTGGAATTCAAGCGGCACAAGCGGCTGGGCGGGCGGCGGGCGTCGGTGCTGACGGTGACGGAGGGCGATACCCGGCGGCTGCTCGTCGCCCTGCGGATGCTGACGGAATCCGAAGCGGGGGCGGTGTACCGCGGCATTCCCCGGACGGCCATGAGCCGGCGCTGCTGCCGGGCGGCCTTCGTGCGGGCGGCCTTCCTGGGGGCGGGCGCGGTGAGCGAGCCGGAAACCGGTTACCGCCTGGAATTCGTGTCCTCCGGCAGCAAGGCCGAAACCCTGATGAAAATGCTGGAGAAAAGCGGCATCCAGGCCCTGACGGCGAAGCGCCGGGGCAGCGACGTGGTGTACCTGCGCCGGGGGGACGACGTGGTTTCCTGCCTGGCGCTGATGGGAGCCCACCGGGCGCTGATGGACCTGGAAAACATCCGCATCCGCCGGGACGGGCGCAACCAGGCCAACCGCGCCCGGAACTGCGACGAGGCGAACCTGAAAAAGCAGCTGGGGGCGGGGGAAAGGCAGCGGCAGGCCATCGTGGGCTATTCCCTGGCCCACAGCCTGGGGGCGCTGCCCAAGGAACTGCAGGAGATCGGCCGCATGCGGATGCTGCACCCGGAGGTTTCCCTGGAGGAGCTGGGCCAGATGCTCAGCCCGCCGGTGGGGAAATCCGGGGCGAACCACCGGATGCGTCGGCTGATGCAGATCATCGGCGGAGAGAAAACGCAAGAGAGGAAGGATACACATGGTCAGGCTGACGCTGGATTTGACGGGCGTGACACCCATGACCCGGATGCAAACTGAGCATCTGGCGGACTTGGCGGCCCGCTTTTCCTCGCGCATCCTGTTTGAGCACCGGAGCCGCATCATCAACGGGAAATCCATGCTGGGGCTCCTGTCCCTGGGCGATACGAAGGGAGAAACGGTGGAATTGATCTGCGACGGCCCGGATGAAGAAGCCGCCGCCCGGGCCATCCGGGAGCATCTGCTGCTGGGCGAAGCGCCGCCCAAATCCGCCGCGGACGCCTGGGCGCTGATGCAGCGGGTGAAGGACCGGTTCGCCGCCATCCTGAACGAAAACCTGGTGGGGCTGTACCTGCACGGGTCCCTGGCGGCGGGGTGTTTTCAGTGGGCGCACAGCGATATTGATTTTCTTGCCGTGGTGAAAAAAGCCCCTTCCCTGCGGGTCAAAACCGCGCTGCTGACCGCCCTGCGGGAAATCGAGAAGGACGCGCCGCCCAAGGGCATCGAAATGAGCGTGCTGCTGGCGCAGGACTGCCGGGACATCCGGTATCCCATCCCCTTTGCGCTGCACTATTCCTCCGGGCACCGCGCGGCCTTCGACCAGGACCCCAAGGGCTTCTGCGAACGCATGCACGGCACGGACCCGGACCTGACCGCCCATATCCTCTGCCTCCACGCCTTCGGCCGGGCGGTGCTGGGGCCGGATATCCCCCGGGTGTTCGATCAGGTGAAGCGGGAGGACGTGCTACGCGCCCTCCGGGCTGACGCGGACGACGCCCGGGAGCATCTGCACGAAAACCCCATCTATTTCGTGCTGAACCTGTGCCGGGCCCTGGCCTACGTGCGGCAGGGCCTGGTGCTGCCTAAAAAGGACGGCGGCGAATGGGCGCTGCGGGAAGCCCCCCAGCAGTATCAGCCCCTGATCCAGGCGGCGCTGAACGCCTACGCTTCCGGCCTGGACATGACCTACGACGAAGGGCAGGCGGAGGATTTCTGCCTGGACGCCCTGGAAGAAATCGACCGCGCATAACAGAAACGGAGGAGAAACCATGCGGAAAATCATTGCGGTATTATTGGCCCTGTGCCTGACGGCGGGAGCGCTGCCCGTGCTGGCGGAAGGCGCCGGCGGGAACATCCTGACCATGCTGCAGGAAAAAATGAAGAACGACATGACCACCCGGGAGGAACCGGCGCCGGCGGGCCCTGTCCAGGCGGAGCCCGACGAAGAAGAGCTCTCCCCCCTGGAGGAGGATCCGGCCCGGGTGGCGGTGAACCTGCAGGCCATCAAGGTGATGCTGGATGAGAACGATTTGAAATTCACCTACCAGGAGGAGCAGGACAGCTTCCTGCTCAAGTATACCCTGGATTCGGATATGGACGCCGCGGACGTCTGGCTGACGGCGTATGACGACGGCGTATGGGTGCGGATCGATTATGAAGAGGAGATCCCGGAGGACAAATGGGAGCAGCTGATGATCCTCTGCTCCCTGTTCAACGAGGAAATGCGCCTGGGCTGCTTCTATGTGGACCGGGAAAACGCCTCCATGGGCTACCGCTTCTTCCTGTATACCGATGTTCTGCCCCCCACCCAGCACGCCCTGGCCTTTGCCCTGGTGCTGGGGATCAGCATGCTGGAATACCGCGGGGAGGCCGTTGCAGCGGTGCTCAACGGGAACATGTCCGCCTGGGACGCCTACGCGATGCTCGACTGACGCCGGCCTTGCCTGAACGCACTTTCGGAACGCCTCCTCTTCCGGGGAGGCTTTTTTGCTGCGTCCGGCCGGTTTTTTTGCCGGGATTGCCGGGCTGCAGGTTGACAAAACCCCGCGATTCATTATAAAATCAAATGTTGGCGAATTTGCCGACTGAAAGGGAGAAACCGTATGATTCGCAATGATATCCGCAATATCGCCATTATCGCTCACGTGGACCACGGCAAAACCACCCTCGTGGACCAGATGCTGCGCCAGGGCGGCGTTTTCCGCCAGAACCAGCAGGTGGCCGAGCGCGTGATGGATTCCAACGACCTGGAGCGGGAACGCGGCATCACCATCCTGGCGAAAAACACCGCCGTACATTACGGGAACGCGAAAATCAACATCGTGGACACCCCCGGCCACGCCGATTTCGGCGGGGAAGTGGAGCGGGTGCTGAAGATGGTGGACGGGGTGCTGCTGCTGGTGGACAGCTTCGAGGGCCCCATGCCCCAGACCCGGTTCGTGCTGCAGAAGGCGCTGGGGCTGCGGCTGCCGGTGCTGCTGGTGATCAATAAGGTGGACCGGCCCGACGCCCGTTGCGAGGAAGTGGTGGACGAGCTGGTGGATCTTCTGATCGAACTGGACGCCGATCCCGCCACGCTGGACCGGCCCATCATCTACGCCTCCGCCCGGCAGGGCACCGCCACGTTGGATCCGGCGGTTCCCGGCAAGGACCTGCGGCCTTTGTTTGACGCCATCATGGAATACATTCCCGCGCCGGAGGGCGACCCGGACGGGCCCGCCCAGGTGCTGATTTCCACCATCGACTACAACGATTACGTGGGCCGCATCGGCATCGGCCGCATCAGCCGCGGCACATTGAAGGACAATATGATGGTGGTGCGCTGCAACGCCCAGACGGGGCAGGTATCCGCCCCCTGGCGGCTGACGGGCCTGAGCCTATACGACGGGCTCAAGCGCGTGGGCGCCGAAACCGTGGGCATGGGCGACATCGTGGCGCTCACCGGCCTTGCGGATATTTCCATCGGCGACACGGTGTGCGATCCCGCCTGCCCGGAGGCGCTGCCCTTCGTGGCCATCACCGAGCCCACCGTCACCATGACCTTCTCCGTCAACGATTCTCCCTTTGCCGGCCGGGAAGGCCAGTACGTCACCAGCCGCCATCTGCGCGCCCGGCTGTACCGGGAATTGGAAACCGACGTGAGCCTGCGGGTCAAGGACGGGGAGACTCCGGACCAGTTCGAGGTCTGGGGCCGGGGTGAACTGCACCTCTCCATCCTCATCGAAACCATGCGCCGGGAGGGGTATGAGTTCCAGGTGAGCAAGCCGGAGGTCATCTATCGCTGGGAAAACGGCGCAAAGCAGGAGCCCATCGAGCGCATGGTGGCGGACGTGCCCCAGGCCTACGCCGGGGCCGTGATCGAGAAGATCGGCCGCCGCCGGGGCACTCTGGAATCCATGGGCGGCAGCGACCGGGTGCGGCTGGAATTC
This sequence comes from uncultured Eubacteriales bacterium, assembly GCA_902761755.1. Taxonomy (GTDB): domain Bacteria; phylum Bacillota; class Clostridia; order Christensenellales; family Aristaeellaceae; genus RUG563. The sequence goes on from CACWLP010000002.1 coordinate 76,810, forward strand.
CTGGTGCCCAGCCGCGGGCTGTTCGGCTACCGCAGCGAATTCATGACCGATACCCGGGGCGAGGGCATCATGAGCGCCGTGTTCGATCATTACGAGGATTACAAGGGCGATATTCCCCACCGGAACGTGGGCGCCCTGGTGTGCTACGAGACCGGCGAAACCACCCAGTACGCCCTGTTCAACGTGCAGGACCGGGGCACCCTGTTTATCGGCAGCCAGGTGCCCGTGTACGGCGGCATGATCTGCGGCGAAAGCAGCCGGCCCGGTGACATCGTGGTGAACGTGTGCAAGGCCAAGCACGTCACCAACATGCGCAACGCCTCCGCCTCGGAGGACAGCCTGCGCCTGGTGTCCATCCATCCGCTGACGCTGGAGGAGTGCCTGGAATTCATCGACGACGACGAATTGCTGGAGATCACGCCCAAATCCCTGCGCATGCGCAAGCGGGAGCTGAGCCACGAGCAGCGGGCGAAGGCCGCCGCCCGGGCCAAGCAGTAAACGGGGAGGGACGCTGGGGCTGTGCGCCCCAGACCCGCACCAGGGGGATGATCCCCCTGGACCCGCGGCTGCGGAACAGACGAAACGGCTAAAGCTTACGGTGTGCCGCTGTTACTTGGAAGAACGGCCGCCGCTCCTGGGCGGCCAGCGAAGCTGGCCTGTGGTGCGCAAAGCGCACCGGAGCAACAGGAAAAACCCTCGGGGGAAAACGAGCTTTCCCCCGAGGGTTTTCTCTGTTGTTCCAGGCCCAGGAGCTCTCTTTATCGGCCCTTGCCAAACGGACGAAACCCGTTTGTTTTCTTATTTGGCCTGATTCCCAGTGATGGGTCCAGGGAGGGAACCTCCCTGGTTGGGGTCTGGGGCGAAGAGCCCCAGCGTTCTCTCCTGGTCACGGCTTGAGCAGGGTCATCCACGCGCCGTAGGTGGCGGGCATGTGGGCGGAGAAAACCGCCACCACGCCGCCGCTGCCCAGCAGCAGCCGGATGGCGTCCACCGCGGGAGTCAGATCGTTCTGCGCGGGCTGGACGGAGGTGATCAGCTGCATGATTTCCGTGTTCTGGCCGTGGAGCATGAAGCTGATCAGGTTTTCCATCAGCTGCCAGCCGGTGATGCCCTCCTCCCCGGTAGCGGCGGCTCCGGGATGGAGCAGCGCGTGGCGCAGGGTGTAGGCCTCCCGGACGGTGGCCATGGGCACGGTCATGCCCTCGGTCCATTGGCGGGCGTCCTCGGCGGAGAGGGGCAGGGTGATGTCCTCGCCCAGCTTGTCGATCCGGGTTTCGTAGGCCTTAAGTACCGATTGCCATTCCGCGTCGGTGGCGTCGTCCACCGGCAGGATCATATCCCGGCCGTAGCGGGTGAAGCCCCACTGGGGGAAGGGCAGGTAAGTGACGATGTCGGCGGGGTTGATGACGTTGAAGATATTGGCGTAATAGGGCACCTCGCCCCGGACGGTGCGGGGGCAGGCCAGGGCATAGCCGTACACGTTTTCGCTGCCGTAGCGGTCCGTCAGGAGCGCGGAGAGCAGATTGGCCACCGCCGCGCCCCGGCTGTGGCCCGTCACCAGGAATTTAGGGCCGGTCAGGCCGTTCAGGTAATCCGCCTGAGTGTCCAGGATGTCTTTGGCCGCCAGGTAGAAATTCTCCGCATAGGGCAGATCGTAATCCCCGGAGGGCGCGATATCCATGTTCAGGGCCCATTCCGCGTTCACCGTGCCCCGAATGGCGATGACCACCGCCCTGCCGCCGTCCTCCAGTTCCTTGTCAAACAGCGCGTAGCCCACCGTATGGCGGGTGTCGGCGGGGTCCCGGTCCATGTTCCAGTCGCCCACCTTTGTGTAGCCCAGGCCCGTCATGTACAGCTCCTGCAGGAAAAGGGAATAGCACATTTCGGAGATGCTCAGGCACTGCTGGGCCAGCACGGGATTGTACCGGTCGCTGGGCACATCGTAAAACTGCAGGGGCGCTTCCGCCCGGGCCGCGGGCAGGCAGCTCCAGAGCAACAGCGCGGCGCAGGCCAGGGACAGGATTCTTTTCACAGAGAAAACCTCCTTACGTCGATTTGTTTTACCGCGGCGGGCAGGCCGGAAAGGCTGTCCACCGTCCGGTCCGGCGCATAGGCCGGGGACCGGGGGCATTGCAGGGCGCCGAAGCCCCGGCGCACCCATACCGTGCGCATGCCCAGGGCTTTGGCGGGGAAAACGTCGTTATCCAGCCGGTCGCCGGCCATGAGCGCCTCTTCCGGGGCGCAGCCCGCCTTTTCCAGCGCCAGGCGGAAGAGGGCGGGGGCCGGCTTCATGACGCCCGCTTCCCAGGAGGAAACCACCAGGGAAAAGAACGGGCGGATGCCCAGGGCGGAGAGCCGCCCCTCCAGGCCGGAGAGCTGATTGGCGATGACGCCCAGGCGGTATTTTCCGCAAAGGGCGCAAAGGGCGTCCGGGGCGTCGGGGTACAGCGTTTCCAGTTCGGCGCGGTAGGGGACGGCCCGGGAAAGGCCCAGCTTTCCGATGGCTGTGCGGTACTGGGGCAGGTACGCCCGGGAAGCGTTTTCGATCTCCGCATAGATCATTTCCGCCGTGACGCCCTTTTCCTGCGCCTCCGGCGTGGCCGCCTGCTCCCGGCATCTTTCGCGCCAGACGGCGTCCTCGTTCACCAGGGTGTACCCCATGTCCAGAAAAATCCATTGGATTGCCATGGAGTCTCCTTTCTACGCGGGCGGAACAAAACGGGGCGGGGACAGCACCCGGCTTTCGCGGAACAGCGCCGCCGCCGCGTCGGTGTAGCCTTCCAGATCGGTGGTCTGCCGTAAGACGCGCATCCGCTTCGGCGGATGATCCAGCGCGAAGCCCAGATAGCCCATTACGGCGTGCATCCGCCCCACGGCGGCGCTTGCGGGCCAGACGCGCAGGTATTCCCGCAGCAGCGCGTCGTGGAAGGCGATCAGCTCCGGCAGATTGATCCCTTCGCCGCCCAGGATCTCCCGGGCCAGGGCGGGGTTTGTCACCATCCCTCTCCCCAGCATCAGCCCCTCCGCCCCCGGATGGTCCCCAAGGAAATCCCAGGCGTCCCGGGCGGTGAACAGATCGCCGTTCCAGATCACGGGAAACGGGGCGGCGCGCCGGGCCTGATCGAAGCAAAGAGGGCGGGGGGAGAAGCGATACTGCTCCCGACCCGTGCGGGGATGCAGGATCCACTCGGAAAAGGGATACCGGATCACCAGGCGCATCAGCTGCGGCCATTCCCCTTCATCGTCCATGCCGATCCTGCTTTTCACCGACAGGGGCAGGGGACAGGCGGCGAACACCGCGTCCAGGAAACGGGCCAGGGCATCAGGATCCCGCAGCGCCCCCGCGCCCTTGCCCTTGGCGGTGACGGTGCCGGAGGGACAGCCCAGGTTCAGGTTGATTTCCGTATAGCCCAGATCCCGCAGCATCCGGGCCGCGCCCAGGAAATGCTCCGGGTCCTTCGCCAGGATCTGGGGCACGGCGGGAACGCCCGCGTTGGCTTCCGGCGACAGATCGTACATTTCCCGTTTCGTAAAGGACAGGGAAGCGGAGGGGCTGATGAAGGGCATGAAGTATTTCTCCACGCCTGGGAACATGCGGCGGTGCACCCGGCGGAACACCGCGTCGGTGAAGCCCTCCATGGGGGCGAAATACAGCTTCATATCAGTACTTCATGATCAGATGGGCGACTTTTTTGCCCATGCGGTACAGGGGGCCTTCCAGCTCCTTTTTCGCGCTTTTGAGCATATCCCGGATGGGGATGTGCTGGGGGCAGTGCGTTTCGCATTTGCCGCAGCCCACGCACATGGAGGCCCCGGTGGCGTTCTTGCGCAGGGCCGTGCACATGAAGTATTCCTTGAGCCCGGCGAACCGGCCGTCGGAATACAGGCGGTTCCAGGCGGCGAAGGTGCCGGGGATATCCACGTGATTCGGGCAGGGCATGCAGTAGCGGCAGCCGGTGCAGCCCACCTTCATCCGGGCGTTGATGTGCCCCGCCACGGCCTTGAGCAGCTCCCGGTCGCTTTCGGCAAGGCACCCGGGGCAGGCGTCCTCCGCGGCCCGGACGTTTTCCTGCACCATTTCCAGGCTGTTCATGCCGGAGAGCACGCAGGTGACCTCCTTCTGATCCCACAGCCAGCGGAAGGCCCATTCCGCAGGGGAACGCTTTTCCGGGTATTCCCGGAAGGCCTCCAAAGCCTCCTTGGGCAGATGATGCACCAGCCTTCCGCCCCGCAGCGGCTCCATGATGATCACGGGCAGGCCCTTCTGCGCGGCGTAGCGCAGGCCCGTCACCCCGGCCTGGCTGTTCTCGTCCATGTAGTTGTACTGGATCTGGCAGAAATCCCAGTCGTAGGCGTCCACCAGGCGGCAGAACATATCCGAATTGCCGTGGTAGGAAAAGCCGATCTGCCGGATCTGGCCGCTTTTCTTTTTTTCCGCCAGCCATTCCTGCATGCCCAGCGCGCACACCCTTTCCCAGGAGCCCACGTCGGTGAGCATGTGCATCAGGTAATAGTCCACGTGGTCGGTGCGCAGCCGCCGCAGCTCCTCCCGGAAGATCTTTTCCATGGCGTCCGGCTTTTTGATGTAATAATGCGGCAGCTTGGTGGCGATATATACCCGGTCCCGGGCGGCGTTGCGTTCCAGGATCTCGCCCAGGGCGGCCTCGCTGCCGGGATAAATGTACGCGGTGTCGAAATAATTCACGCCGCCTTCGATGGCGGCCATGATTTCCTTTTCCGCCTTGTCCAGGTCGATCCGGCCGGCCCGGGCCGTAAAGCGCATGCAGCCGAAGCCCAGGATGGAAAGATTATTCCCGTATCTGTCAGCGCGGTATTGCACGGCGACGCCTCCTTATTTCAGGATCTTTCGGATTTCAGCTTCTTTGGCGTCCGGGAATCGCCGGCGCATCCGGTCGTAAACCAGGGCCCTCGATTCCGCCGGCGCCGTCCGGTAGTCCGCGGTGACGGCGCCGTACCCCCACACGCTTTCCGGCTTCGCGTATACCGCCACGTGCCAGCCGTAAGGCGCGCCCTTTCTGTTCAGCCGGCAGCGGAAATCCCGGATCACCAGATAGGTCTGCATCATCAGATCGGTGATCACGCCTTCGAAGTTCTTTTCCCCGCCCGGGCCGAACCCGGCCTTCCGCTTCACGTCGAAGGAGTACATTTCCGCGTCCGTCTCAAACAGATCCATGATCTTTTTCTGGCGGAAGGGGGCTTTTTCGTCTTCCCAGCGGGAATCGAAATCGTATCCGTCCCGCCGCCAGTTGGCGAAGACGGGCAGCCATTTCAGGGAAATGAAGCCCGCCTTGCGATCGAAAAACTTGCCGTAGGCGGCCTTCCCGCCGTCGGCAAGGATGCGCCGCCATTCCCAGGGGTCGCTGCGCTCGTCGCCCGTCCACCAGGCGGCGGGAGCGGTGCGCTCCTCCACGGAAAACCCCGCTACGGAATTTTTGAACAGGGGCAGGAAGCCGATTTCGTCCACCAGGGATAGCAGGGCTTCCGGGGAACGCAGACAGCCGGCGTTCCGGGCGTCCGGCCCGTGCAGGATCCATTTGCCGTTTTCGCTGTCCACCGCGCGTTCCTCCCTTCGCTTTCGCTTCATTATACTAAATTTCCGGATAATTGAAAAGCAGAAAATGACGCCGTTGCCCCGGGAGCGGTTTTCTGTTACAATGAAAGGGAAAAAGGAGGCGTTCGGGGTGCGCGAATTCAAGGGCGTAAGGCAGATCGCGGGCGGGTTTCTCAAAAAGTACGAGCTGACCTACGACGCGGACGGCCGGGAAGTGAAATGGGAGGTGATCTCCCTTAACGACCTGCAATCGGAAAAGGACCTGGCCTCAAACCTGACGGCGGTGGAGCTGATCGCCCGGTTTCCGGACGGGGATTATCTGCTCTGCCGGGAATTCCGCTTCGCGGTGAACGATTTCGTGTGGGAATTTCCCACCGGCATGATCGAAAAGGGCGAAAGCCCCGAGGACGCCGCCCGGCGGGAACTCAGGGAAGAAACGGGGCTGGAGCTGGTCCGGGTGGACCGGGCGCTGCCGAAGTGCTGCTACAGCGTGGGGCTGACGGACCAGATCATCGTGCCCCTGATCGTTACCGTCCGGGGCGAAATGCGGGAGTGCAACGACGCGTATGAAGCGATCCGGCCCTGCAAGCTGTCCCCGGCGCGGGTGCGGGCGCTGCTGCGGGACCCCGAGCTGAAAATGACGGAAACGTGCCTGATGTATCTGGCCGGGGCGCTGGGGGAGTGAAGGAAATGGGAAACAGCCTGCTGATTTCCGCCTGCAACTGCCGGGACCTGGGCGGCCATCAGGGCGCGGACGGGCGGATCACGGCCTATGGCCGCTTCTGGCGCAGCGACGCGCCCCGGGGAAACGCGGATGCGGACGCGGAAACGCTGCTGCGCCACGGCATGGATACCGTGATCGACCTGCGGACGGCGGAGGAAGCGGAAAAATCGCCGGATCCCCTGGCGGTGCAGGAGGGCTTTCGCTATCGCCTGCTCTCCGTTGACGAGGGCAGCGCGCCGCCCGCCCGGGCCGAGGACGTGCCGGACAGCTATATGGCCATCGCGGCGGCGGCCGTGATGCCCGACGTGTACCGCTGCCTGGCGGAGGCTCCCCGGGGTGTCCTGTTCCACTGCACCGCGGGGAAGGACCGGTCCGGGGTGGTGAGTGCCGTCCTGCTGCTGCACGCCGGCGTGGGCGACGGGGAGATCATTGCGGATTACGTGCTCAGCAGGGAAAACAACCGAGAAAGGCTGGAGGCGTTCCTGGCGGCCCACCCGGAGGTGGACAGAAACACGGTGCTGGCCCGGGAGGAGAGCATGGAAGGTTTCCTGCGCCTGTTCCGGGAAAGGTACGGCGGCACGGACGGTTATTTCCGGGCTCTGGGGCTGCCGGAGGAGACCGGCCGGGCCCTGCGGCGGAAGCTGCTTTGCAAAGAAAACGGATTCTGAGACGAACTCAGAATCCGTTTGTTTTTGGCGGGATTTATTTGACCACCAGGTTCAGCAGCCGGCCGGGAACGTAGATGCACTTGACGATCTGCTTATCGCCCACCAGGGCCTTGACTGCATCCAGCCGGGGCAGCTCCTCCTGGGCGGCCTCGCGGGTGAGGGTGACGGGCACCATGAGCTTGCCCTTCACCTTGCCGTTCAGCTGCACCGCGATTTCCACCTCGTCCCGCACCAGGTACTTTTCATCGTACGCGGGCCATTTCTGGGTGTACACCGGGGCGCCGAAGCCCTGGCGCTCCCAGATTTCCTCGCAGATATGGGGCGCCACGGGATCCAGGAGCAGCAGCAGGGTCTTGTATTCGCCCTTGGTGACGCTGCCCTTCTGCACCAGCTCGTTCACCAGCGTCATCATCTGGGCGATGGCGGTGTTGAACTTCATTTTTTCGTAGTCCTCGCTGACCTTCTTGATGGTCTGGTGCATGGATACGCGCATGTCGTCGCTGAAATCCTCGCCGTCTGTGAGGGCGTCCTGCAGCCTCCACACCCGGTCCAGGAACTTGCGGCAGCCCCGGGCGCCGTTGGTGCTCCAGGGAATGGCCTGGTCGAAAGCGCCCATGAACATTTCATACATCCGGAAGGCGTCCGCGCCGATCTCGGCCACCACCTCGTCGGGGTTGACCACGTTGCCGCGGCTCTTGCTCATTTTTTCGCCGTTTTCGCCCAGCACCATGCCGTGGCTGGTGCGCTTCATGTAAGGCTCGGGGCAGGAAACCGCGCCGATGTCGTAGAGGAACTGATGCCAGAAGCGGCTGTAAAGCAGATGCAGGGTGGTGTGCTCCATGCCGCCGTTGTACCAGTCCACGGGCATCCAGTAATCCAGCGCTTCCTTGGAAGCCAGGGCCTGATCGTTATGCGGATCGCAGTAGCGCAGGAAATACCAGCTGCTGCCGGCCCACTGGGGCATGGTATCCGTTTCCCGTTTTGCGCTGCCGCCGCATTTGGGGCAGGTGCAGTTCACCCAGTCGGTCATCCGGGCGATGGGGCTTTCGCCGTCGTCGGTGGGCTCGTAATGCTCCACCTCGGGCAGCAGCAGGGGCAGATCCTTTTCGTCCATGGGCACCATGCCGCACCTGGGGCAGTGGATGATGGGGATGGGCTCGCCCCAGTAGCGCTGCCGGGCGAACACCCAGTCGCGCAGCTTATAATTCACCTTGCGCTCGCCCACGCCCTTTTCCGTCAGCCAGTCGGCGATCTTCTGCTTGGCGTCCGCCACGGAAAGGCCGTTGAGGAATTCGCTGTTGACCATCACGCCGGTCTGCACGTCGGGGAAGCATTCCTCCTGCACGTTCCTGCCGCCGGCCACCACTTCGATGATGGGCAGGCCGAATTTCTTGGCAAATTCCCAGTCGCGCTCGTCGTGGGCGGGCACGGCCATGATGGCGCCGGTGCCGTAGGTCATCAGCACGTAATCGGAGATCCAGATGGGGATCTTTTTGCCGTTGACGGGATTCACGGCCCGGATGCCCTCGATCTGCACGCCGGTCTTGTCCTTGTTCATTTCGGTGCGCTCAAAATCGCTCTTGCGGGCGGCGGCGGCGCGGTATTCCATCAGGGCGTCGTAATTGGTGATCCGGTCCCGGAGCTTTTCGATCAGCGGATGCTCGGGGGAGAGCACCATGTAGGTGGCGCCAAAAAGGGTGTCCGGCCGGGTGGTGTACACCCGGATCTTTTCCTCCAGCCCGTCCAGGCGGAAATCCACCTCCGCGCCTTCGCTGCGGCCGATCCAGTTGCGCTGCTGGGTCTTGACCCGGTCGATAAAGTCCACGTGATCCAGCCCGTCCAGCAGCTTCTGGGCGTAGGCGGTGATCTTCAGCATCCACTGGTTCTTCACCTTGCGGATCACGGGGCTGCCGCACCGCTCGCACACGCCGTCCACCACTTCTTCGTTGGCCAGCACGCACTTGCAGCTGGTGCACCAGTTGATGGGCATTTCGGTTTTGTAGGCCAGGCCGTGCTTGAACAGCTGCAGGAAGATCCACTGGGTCCATTTGTAATAGCCGGGATCGGTGGTGTTCACTTCCCGGGAATAATCGAAGGAGAAGCCCAGCTTCTGCAGCTGCGCCCGGAAATGCTCGATGTTGTCGTGGGTCACCTTGGCGGGATGGATATGGTTTTTGATGGCATAGTTTTCGGTGGGCAGCCCGAAAGCGTCCCAGCCGATGCAGTGCAGCACGTTATAGCCCTCCATCCGGCGCTTGCGGGCCACCACGTCCAGGGCGGTGTAGGGCCGGGGATGGCCCACGTGCAGGCCCTGGCCGGAGGGATAGGGGAATTCGATCAGGGAGTAAAATTTCGGCTTGGTATGATCCTCCGAGGCGGCGAAGGCCTGGTGGTCCAGCCAATATTTCTGCCATTTGGGTTCGATCTGCGACGGATCGTAAGGCTGTACGGGCATACTGATAGCCTCCTTCAAATCAATACGGTTCCCATTATAAGCATTTCTCCGCGGTTTGTAAAGGCCGGCAGGGCGTGAACAAAGCGTAAACTTTGCGAAAAAAGGCGGCCGGACGCATGGAAAAGGGGCGCTGATGTGTTATAATAATAAAATCAGACGCGCTGGGGGAAGGAGGGTATGGAAAATGGCGGGAAAAGGGTGTATAATGTTCCTGAAGCGGCGCTGGCCGATCCTGGCGCTGGCGGCGGCGGTTCTCGTCGCCGGGGCGCTGCTGCTGCGGCAGCCCGCGTCCCCCGCCGCGGCCTTCCGGGCGTACCCGGAAGGGCTGACGCAATGCGACGTGACGCTGCGGCTGGACGAGGATGCCCATACCCTGGCCGTTTCCGAAACCTTCCTGTACCGCAACGATACCGGCGATTCCCTGGACCATCTGGTGCTGCGCACGTGGCTGAACGCCTTTGCAACGGAGGAAACCAGCCCCGCGGCCCTGGAGGAAACCTGGGATGCCTGTTACGTCGCCGGGTTCTCCCCGGGGTATCTTACGGTGTTCGACGTGATCTGGAAGGGGGAACGGGCGCAGTACGCCTATGTGAACGCGGACAGAACAGCCCTGCGGGTGGAAATTCCGCCCCTGGAGGACGGGGAGGAAGGCACGCTGCTTTTCCGCTGCGTGGCGCAGCTGCCCCTGTGCGCCTACCGGACGGGCTATACCGACCGCACCTACCGCCTGGGCAACGTGATCCCGGTGCTGTCCCTGTACCGGGACGGACAGTGGCGCACCGAGGAATACGCCCCCATCGGGGATCCTTTCGTCAGCGCCTGCGCGGATTACACGGTGACGCTCCACGCGCCGGAGGGCCTGACGCCCGCCTGCTCCGCGCCCCTGGAAAAGGGGGAGGACGGGGCCTGGCGGGGAAGCATCCGCGCCGCCCGGGATCTGGCGCTGTGTCTGAGCGACGGGTATGTGCGGGCGGAAAAGACGGTGCGGGGCGTGAAGGTCCTCTCCTATGCCGACAGCCGGGAGGGAGCGGAGCGTGCGCTCGGCTATGTCTGCCGGGCGGTGGAAACCTTTACGGATCTCTACGGCGCCGCGCCGTATCCGGCGCTTTCCGTATGCCAGGCGGACGTGCCCTTCGGCGGGATGGAGTATCCGGGGCTGATGATGCTGGGGCGGCGGAATTATCTGGAGAGCCGGGCGGATACCCTGGAGCTCACCGCGGCCCACGAAACGGCGCATCAGTGGTTTTACGCCCTGGTGGGCAGCGATTCCTATTACGCGCCCTGGCAGGACGAAGGGATCTGCGAATACGCCATGCTGCGCTACGTGCGGGCGCGCTACGGCCAGGGCAGCTGGGAAACGCTGAAGGCCGCCCGGGTGGACGCGCCCATGCAGGAAAACGTGCCCGGCAGCCTGACCCCCGGCAGCCCCGTGGATTATTTTCCGGATTACGATGCCTACACCTCGGTGGTGTACGGCCGGGGCGCGGCGCTGATGCTGGCGCTGGACCGGTGGCTGCCGGAGGGCGCGGACGGGTTCCTGCGCGCCTATGCGGACGAATTTGCCTACGGCTTCGCTTCCCGCACGGATTTTGAAGCGTTCCTCTCCCGGTATGCGGGGATGGATGCGGGGCCGCTGCTGCTGGATTACCTGGATACCGCCCACTGAACACGAAAGAGAAAGGATTCATTTTTCTATGATACCGCAGGAATGCTGTGTGCTGATCCCCTCCCTTTCACCGGATGAAAAGCTGCCGGCCTATGTGCAGGAGCTGGCGGCGGCGGGATACGGCCTGGTGCTGGTGGTGGATGATGGCTCCGCGGCGGAATACCAGCCGATTTTTGAGGAAATCGCCGGCTGGGAGAGATGCCGCGTGCTGCACCATGAGGTGAACCGGGGCAAAGGCGCGGCGCTGAAAACGGGCTTTGCGTACCTGAAGGACAATACGGATTTCAGCGGCGTCCTCACCGCGGATTCCGACGGGCAGCACACCGTGCCCGACACGCTGAAGCTGACGGCGGAAATGAGCGGAAAGCCGGAGGTGCTGCTGGGCAGCCGGGATTTTTCCCGGAGCAATCCCAACGTGCCGCCCAAATCCCGCTTCGGCAACCGGATGACCTCCGGCGTGTTCCGGGTGCTTTACGGCCAGTGGCTGCCGGACACCCAGACGGGGCTGCGGGCCTTCCCCCGGGCGCTGATGGATTTCATGGCCAACGTCAAGGGCGACCGGTTTGAATACGAAATGAACATGCTGATCCAGTGCAGCAACAGCCGGATCCCCATGCGGCCCGTCACCATCGAAACCATTTACGAGCAGGAGAACAAGGGCACCCACTTTCATCCCATCCGGGATTCCTGGCGGATCTATAAGCTGCTGCTGGGGAATTTCTTCCGCTTCATGTCCTCCTCCATCGTGTGCTGGCTGACGGATATCCTGCTTTTCACCCTGCTCAAGCACTGGAGCGCCCTCAAGGACCTGGAAAACTCCATGGGCTTCCTGCGCGCCCTGGCCATGAGCGCGGAGCCGGTGCTGCTGGCCACGGTCATTGCACGGGTGATTTCCGCGTCGCTGAATTTCAAGCTGAATCAGACGCTGGTGTTCAGCGTGAAAAAAGCGAAAGGCGCGGTGTGGCGCTATATCGTGCTGTGTGTGGGCGTGATGCTGGCCAGCGGCGTCGCGGTGGGCTTCCTGAAGGAGCATACGGGCATCAATTCCACGGTGATCAAAATGGCGGTGGATTTCCTGCTGTTCTTCGTCAATTACCGCATTCAAAAGGCCTGGGTGTTCCCGGCGGAGCGTGCCGACGCCCTGAAAGGAGAAACGAAATGAAACTGGCTGTGAGGATCCTGCTTTCCGTGCTGTGCGCCGCGATGGTGCTGGCGATTCCCTTTACGGTATCCGCCCCGAATCTGCTGGAGGACGCCAAATGGGAAATGATCGAGGTGCTGGACGCCGGGGAGGAGGAAGGGCTGCTGCGGCTGCTGTTCCCTGTCGCCTGCGCGGAGGAGGACGTGAGCTATTCCCTGCCCGTGGACAACAGCCCGGGCATGGTGCCCAACCCCGCGCTGTTCACCGAGGACGGATACGAGGATGATTCCATCCGCGTGCAGATGGAGACCCGGGAGGGACAAAACGGCCTGATCTGGCGCATCGCCTGGGTGGAAATCGCCTCCCCGACCCAGCTGCGCACCGGCTATGAGGGAAAGAACGTCAAATCCGACAAAACCGAGCTGGTATCGGTGATGGCGCAGAAATACAACGCCGTGGTAGCCATCAACGGCGATAACTATTCCGCCGCGGGGGAGGAACTGAAGCACTCCTTCATCATCCGCATGGGGGACGTGCGGCGCACCAAGACGAACGGCAAAAAAGACATCCTGATCATCGATGAAAACGGCGATTTCCACACCTTCATCAAATCCAAGGGCGCGGATACGTTCGAACGGGATACGGGCCATACCATCGTGAACGCCTTCATGTTCGGCCCCGCCCTGGTGCACGAGGGCGAAATCTCCACCGATCCGGGCTACGGCTACAACCCCAACGGGCATCAGCCCCGGGCGGCCATCGGCCAGCTGGACCGGCTCAGCTACGTTCTGGTGATCGCCGATAACCCCGCCGGCGCCGACGACCAGGGCGTCACCCATCGGGAACTGGCCGAATTCATGCAGGAGCTGGGCTGCCGGGAGGCCTATAACCTGGACGGCGGCAACAGCGCCGTTCTGGTGTTCAACGGCGAGATCTGCAACAACAAGGCGGGCCGCGAACGGGATATCACGGATCTGATCTATTTCGCCACGGCGGTTTCTCCGGAGGATTGGAACAAATGACCGTTTTGCGTGAGGATGCGGAAAAGATCTGGTTCTTAGGGGTAGAGGTGTACGCTTTCGGGCTGTACGTCTGCCTGGGGCTGGCCCTGGCCATGCTGGTGATGGGCGTGCTGGTGCGCAGGGGCAAAGGAAGATGGGCAAGCGGCACGGCGGCGCTGACGGGGGTGCTCTCAATCGGCATCGGGTTTCTGGTCAGCCGGCTGTTTTTCGGGCTCATGGACGGGATCGCCGGCCAGCCGATGCCCCTGTGGGCCCTGGTGCGCTTCAATTCGGGGGGCTATTCCATGATCGGAGCGCTGCTGGGCGCCTGCATGGGGGCGGTGCTGGCCGCCCGGATCACGCGTCAGCGCGCACCAAGGCTGCTGGACCTGCTGGCCCCGGCATTCCTGCTGTTCATCGCCTGCGAGCGGCTGGGGGAGGGGCACATCGAGGATTTCGGCGTCAGCCGGAAACTGACGGTGGACCTGCCGGAAAGCCTGTTCCTGGTGTCCGACGGGCGGCTGAACACCTACCTGCTGGAATCCTTCTCCGCGGTGGTGCTGGCCATCGTGCTGCTGCGGGATCTGAGCATGAAGCGCCGGGAGGGAGATACGTTCCTGGAATTCCTGCTGCTCTTCGGGGCGGTGCAGGTGCTGATGGAAAGCCTGCGCAAGGACGGGCACATGACGGTGAACGCCTTCGTGCGGCTGGAAATGATCCTGTCCATGATGCTGCTGGGCTGCGGCGTGATCGTGCTGTTCATCCGCAGCGTGAAGCGCAGGCCCGCGCTCTCCTGGGCGGCCTTAATTTCGGTTTTTGCGGCGGTGGGCCTGGGGGTCCTGATCGAGTTCAAGATCGACCGGTCCCAGATCAGCCATTATCTGCTCTACGCCGCGTTCATCGCGGTGCTGGCCGTGCCGACGGCGCTGGGAATGCTGCTGAGAAAGGAAGGCGGCCAAAGTGGACAAGCGTGATATCGACCGCATCAACGAGCTGGCGAGGAAAAAGAAAACCGTGGGGCTCACCTGGGATGAACTGGAGGAGCAGACCCGGCTTCGCCGGCAGTACATCGACGAATTCAAGGCGAACCTCAGGGCCACGCTGGATCAGGTATATATCGAGCGGGAGGACGGCACCTACGAAAAGCTGCAGAAAAAGCCGCCGCTGAACTGACCGCGGCGGCCGCCGGATGAAACGCCGCAAATTTGCCGCCGGATGAAACGCCGCAATTTGTGCTTGCTGTTTTGGCGGTTTTCTTGTATAATAATCAAGTTGGATCAAAAACAGATTGGAGATGTCCGGACGATGCAGAAAAAATCCTTGCTGGTGCTGCTGTTGGCGCTGATGTTGATCCTCAGCGGCTGCGCCCTGACCCGGGTGAACGAAGAAAAAGATCTGGCCCGCACCATTATCGATGTGAACGGGGAAACCGTGGATAAGCGGACCTTCGTAACCGCCGTCAACAACCTCTGGAACCAGTATCAGAGCTATAATCAGTATTACGCTCAGCTGGGCATGGAAGGCGCATATCCCACGGATGCGGACACGGTGATCAAGAACACCGCGGACACGTACGTATCCACCCTGGTGGTTCGCCAGAAGGCCCACGAACTGGGCATGTTTGACTTTACCGATGAAGAAAAGGCCCACGTGCAGGAGCACGCCAAGGAAGAGTATGACAGCTATGTGCAGCAGGTGATCAGCACCTTCCTGAGCGACAGCACCCTGGAAGGGGACGAGCTGACGGCCGCCGCCGAAGCCTACATGAAAGAGCATGGGCTGAGCTCCATGGAGGATTTCGTGAAGGACGCGGAAAACGAAGTGGCCGTTGAAAAGCTGGAAGAGAGCATCACGGCGGACGTGACGGTGACCGACGAGGAAGTGACCGCCTCCCTGACGGAAAAGGCCGACGCCGCGAAAACCCAGTACGAAACGAATCCGGACGCCTACGGCAGCACCGTCAACAAGAAAGGCACCGTGTATTACGCGCCGGCGGGCTACCGGATGGTGAAGCAGATCCTGGTGGGCGTTTCCGAGGAAGAGGCTCAGGCCATCAAGGAAGCCCGCACTGCCCTGACCACGGCGGAAAACGCCGTCGCCAATGCCGCGGAGGACGCGGATATGGACGCGCTCAACGCCGCCGTGACCGAAGCCCAGGAGAAGCTGGAGGCGGTGAAAGCCCCCGCCCTGGCCGCTGTGAAAGCAAAGGCCGAGGAAGTGTACGGCCTGGCCACTGCCGAGGGCGCGGATTTCGACGCCCTGATCGCCGAGTACAACACGGATACGGGCATGCCCGAAAACGGCTATGCCGTGCGGGAAGGCTACTCCCTGTTCGTTGAGGAATTCACCAACGCGGCCATGGCGCTGAAGAACATCGGGGATGTGAGCGTGCCGGCGGAATCCGATTACGGCTACCACATCATCCGCTACGAAGCCGACGTGGAAGAGGGCGTGCAGGATACGGAAGCCGTCCGGACCTCGATCCGCGAGGGGCTGCTGTCCACCAAGAAAAACGAAAAGAGCACCGAAACGGTGAAATCCTGGGTGGACGCCGCGAATGTGAAGCTGTACCTGGACAAAGTAAAGTAAGGATCGCGCAAATGCAAAGCCAGGGCCGGAGGATCAGCCTCCGGCCCTGGCTTTTTGTCTGCGGCCGCCCGGCGATAAAATCCGGGCGCGGCCTGTTATTCCGCGACAGTGAACTCCTGGGTGTCCGCCAGGCAGCCGTCGATATACAGCCGGAGCGTCATCCGGGCCCCATGGGCGCCGGCGCAGCGCCAGTATTCCAGGAGCAGGGGGGAGATGTAGATTTTCCGGACGATGTCGTTCTTGGTATTGGTCACCTGGAGAGGCACGTCCCGGACGAACGTCCAGCCCTCCGGGGTGGTCAGCACGAAAGTGAAGGCATATTCTCCGGCATAGCTCTCCCCGATCTGGGCGATCTTGCAGAAATAGTACGCGCCGCTGTCATTTTTCAGGTGGGCGGTGCCGATGGGGACGGACGAGGACTCCACCTGCTCGCCGAGCCCCACCTGTTTCACCAGGTGCACGCCGTTGGCCTGACGCTCGTTGCCGTTGGGAATGATCTTCACGGGGGATTCATTCCATCCTTCCGACCGGGCTGTGACGGCATACTGACTGTCGATCACCGCGGGGAACACCTGCTCCGCGGGGTTATAGTAAACGGCCACGGGGAAAGCGGTTTCCGGCGGAGCGGGAATCGAAGCGCCCTTTTCGCCGCTGCCGCAGATCTCCAGATGCCGGTCCGGATTGCCGGGGAACTGCCAATAGACGGCGTAATATCCGCCGGGATGGGAAGCGGCGAAATCATTCCAGGTCACCCGGACAATGTTTGCGCCGTTGATATCGAGCACATAAGGCTTAAGATCGGTCAGCCACTGGCCGTCCCTGGGCGCGCCGTTCATGGCGATGCAGGCGTCGTCCAGCAGGGCGTAAGCCTCATAGGCCAGCTGCTGGGGGGGATATTCCATAACGTCCACCAGGCGGTCGTAAGCCTCCAGCGCCAGGCAGCGGGCGCCGAATACCCAGCCGTACGGATCGGTGCCGGCGTCCGGGCCTTGATCCAGGATGCTCATGAGCGAAAGGATCGTCCGCATGGCTTCCGTCCGCTTCTGCTGCGATTCCTGATGGCCGGAGTAGGGCGTGGACGCGTTCAGATCTTCCCAATAGCAGATGCGCTGATCCAAAGACTGGGCGACCGCATCCAGCTTTGACATGACGGGACGCGGATCAAAGGAATACGCGGCAGCGGCGGAGGCTTCCGTCCCGGCGGTCACGGCGGGATTGGCATCCGCGGTATCGGATCCCGGAACAGGGGTGGGATGGGAAGCGCCGCCGCCCGGCGTGAAGCCCGCTTCCGAAGGCACCAGGAACAGGATGTCCTTGCCGTAATCCAGGAGGATATAGCCGGTCAGCTTCCTGCCCTGAACGGTCCAGGTGAACATCATCTGATCGAAAGCGCCGATCCTGTCGGGGGACCCGGCGGAGGTGATGCGGCCTACGGGGGTGATGCCGGAAGAGCAGAGCAATTCGGAATATGCGGCCTCGAACTCGGCGCGGTCGGCCGGCTGGGGATAATAATACGCGTCGAACAGCGCGTCGCCGTAGGGCATGGACATCTGATACAGTTCGCCCGGGCCGCTCAGTACCAGGGCCGGATCGGGCACGGCGACGGAGACTTCCGCTTCCCGGATGGGGGGCAGCCCCTCACCCAGCGCGGCGCAGCCGGTCAGCAGCATCGCGGCCAGGAGCAGCGTGAAGATTTTTTTCATGGATGCATCTTCCTTTCGCAAGTATTTTTTGGTTTGGCTCGGCATCGCCGGCATATATCTGCGTCCATTATAGCATGTTTTTTCCGGGCGGAAAAGGGGAAAGCGTGCGTTTCAGCCATGGGGAGACGCTGTTTTTCCGGCCGTTTGCCGCAGGATCTCCGCCGCGTCCTGCAAGGGGCGGGTGTATCCCTCCAGCATCCGGGCTTTCGCCGCCAGGCCCCGGGAACGGGAGCTCAGGCAGATCTGGCATTTGCCCTGGGCGTTGCGGGCTTCCTGGATCAGGTTCATGGCGGCGGAATTGCCGTCGAACACCAGAAGCAGCGCGGGCATGCGGTTGAAAATCTCGTTGGCGAAGCACTTGTACAGCCCCATGCCGGAGCTTTCGTCGGAAAGCACCGCCTGGACCTGAGAATCGCGCAGCCGGGCAAGCTCCTGCCGGGTGAGGCGGCCCGGCACCACGGCGAACACGGAAAAGCGCCCCGCCGCCTGCTGCGCCAGATAGCCTTCCTGGCCCGCGAGGGTGTGGCCTACCACGAAAAACACCCGCCGGGGATCGGATACGGAAAGCAGGGAATCGATCAGCTCCCGGTCCCGGGGCTGCACCTGGGTGCGCCGGCCGGAAGAATTGAAGCTGCCGCCGGCCACCACCACGGGCAGCATGCCTTCCGGCAGCGGGGAAAAACGGCCCGCCAGCCCTTCCTCGGCGCTGACCTTGCCCCCCGGCTGCCGCCACAGGTCCCGGGGCGTATGGGCCCCTTCCCGGAGGGCCTGGGCGTAGAAGCGCGCGATATCCCCGCCGGGGCAGCGGGCGTGGAACTGCCCGGCGCGCTCCGCGAACACGTGCATGCTGTCAGCAAGCAGGGCGTCTTCCGCCCGGCGCATGGCGCACAGCTCCTGATGGGAGAGGTTCAGCAGCTTTTCCAGGCTCAGCTCCTCGTCGATGGAATTGGTGCCGTAGAGCGCGCCGCCGTCCGTGCCCTGGACGCACCGGATGCCGGCGTGCAGATATTGCCGCAGGGGATGGCGCTCCAGGCGGCTCAGGTTGTTGAGGCGCACGTTGGAAGTGATCTGAAATTCCAGCGTCACGTTCATGCGGCGCATTTCCTCCAGCAGCTTTTTGCCTTTCGCGCCGCCCAGATCGCTGGTATACAGGCCGTGGCCGATGCGAAGGGCCGGCGCGGGCTGCCCCGGGCGCAGGGCGTCGGCCACGCAGCGGATGCTGTTGGCCACGTTGCCCCGCAGGCTGTCGTTTTCCCCGGCGTGGATGCGGATCACGAAGCCCGGATGCTCCCCGGCGATGGCGGTGAGCTCCCGGATCACGCTGCGCAATTCCAGGATATCGTTGATCTCCTCGCCCACGATGTCGCTGCCCGCCACATACGGATCTCCGGCGATGACCCGCAGGCAGCGCAGGTTCTCGTCCAGGTAATCGTTGGGGGTGACCCGGCTGCGCCCCAGGGTCAGCGGGATGCGCCGGATGCCCGCCAGGAAGCGCAGCGTCACCCCGGTTTCCCGGGTGACGGCGGGCATGATCTCGTGGATCTGGCGCAGCTGATCGGGGAATACGTCCATCTTGACCAGGGCGGTATCGGAGATCTCGGCGTACACGATGCCGTGCCTGCGGTATTCCCGGGCGATCCACAGAAGCAGATCCTGGTACAGGGTGTTCTGGCGGTAGCGGGGGTCTTCCCGGTCCCGAAGCATCTGCTCCGCGTAGGCGCGCACCTCCCGGTCCGGGATGCCCTCCGTGTTGACGCCGCTGAAGGGGCGGGCGTCCGGCGCGGCCTTGGTGAACACGTAGCGGTACAGGTACACCTTTTCCAGGTCCGCGAACACCGCCTGGCCGTCCTTGGGGATGGTGAGGGAATTGCGGATCTTTTCGATGTTGCCCGGGGCGTCCCCGGGATTGCCCAGGATCAGATCGGCGAAATTGATGTACGTCCTATCGTCGATCTGCCGGTCCCGGTGCCGGTCCGTGAGGGGAACGTCCTTCAGCCGGCTTTCCGTTTCCGCCCGGTCGGCTTCCAGCTGGGCGGTCTGGTCCAGGGTGCAGCGGAGGTTCAGCTTTTTGACGTAATAGTACGGATAGCGGATCTGGTGCACGATCCCCAGGGCGATCAGCGCGTCCGGGGGCAGGTTCCCGTTCATGTGGGTGTGCAGATCGGTGCGGAATTTGCAGTCGCTGCGGATATAGGTTTTCACGATGGTTTTTTCCACGCCCAGGCGATAGTCCTTCGTCTGGCTCATGAGGGTCTTTGAAATGGCGGGGATGGAGGCCTTCAGTTCCACCTTGCCGTCGGGGTAAATATTGGCGATCTTCGTATTCCCCAGGCGCAGGATGTACATTTTCCGGTTGTCCCCGTCAAAATAGCAGGGGATCTCGTCCCGGATCACCTTGAGCCCCTGCCCGTCCTCCGCCGTTTCCAGGCCGCAGAGCCGGGCCAGATTGCAGATCAGGTTGCCGGTATGGTGATTGGGAGTGCGGATCAGATAGTGCATCCTGTCGCCTTCCAGGAACAGCTCCACCACGATATCCTTTTCCCGGTCCAGGTAGAATCGCTGAAAAAAGATCATGCCGCCCATCCTTTCCGGCCTGCCGCACGTTTGTTTTTCTGCATTATAGCATAGAATCCCGGCGCGCTCAACTGAAAAAAGCCGGCGGTTTTTTCCGCCCGCGCTTTCAATTCCCGCCGGGGTTTGCTATAATGGAAGCGGAATCAAACGGAACGAC
The DNA here is from genome assembly GCA_902761755.1 of uncultured Eubacteriales bacterium. GTDB lineage: Bacteria > Bacillota > Clostridia > Christensenellales > Aristaeellaceae > RUG563. The sequence continues at coordinate 97,060 of CACWLP010000002.1, forward strand.
AGGAGGAAACGGGCATGAAGACCGCCGTGGTTTATTATTCCCATCATCACGGGAACACCAAAAAGCTGCTGGACGCCCTGCCGGAGGACGTGACGCTACTGGAAGCGGAGGGGAAGGAAACGGATCTGTCCGCCTATGACCGGATCGGTTTCGCCTCGGGCATCTACGGCGGGTCCTTCGCCCCGCAGGTATTGGAATTTGCGAAAAAATACCTGCCGGAAGGGAAGGACGTATTCTTCGCCGCCACGGCCGCCATGAAGCTCAAGGGGCATTTCAAGGCCATCCGCCGGGTGTGCGAGGGGAAAAACTGCCGCGTGCTGGGGGAATACCTCTGCCAGGGCTACAACACCTTCGGGCCCTTCAAGCTGGTGGGCGGCACCTCCAAGGGCCATCCCACGAAAGAGGAAACCGACGCCTTCCGGGCGTTTTACGATGCCCTCGGCTGACGGGCCGGCGCAGAAAGGAAGCGGTGCAATGTCCGCCGCAAGAGGCGATTTTTCCAAAGGATCGGTGCCGGCCCTGATCATGCGGCTGGGAACGCCCATCATGCTGGCCGAGCTGGTGCACGTGCTGTACAGCGTGGTGGACCGCATGTACATCGGCCGCATGCCCGACGGCGGCACCCTGGCGCTGACGGGCATCGGGGTGTGCTTTCCGCTGATCACGCTCATCGGCGCGTTTGCCAACCTGTGCAGCACCGGCGGGGCCACCCTGGCCACCATCGCCCGGGGGGAGGGCGACGACGCCCGGGCGCAGCGCATCATGGAAACGGCGTTCACGGGGCTGCTGGGGATCGGCGTATTCCTGACGGCGGTCCTCTATTTCACCGCGCCCGTGACGCTGCGCCTGCTGGGCGGGGATGAGGAAACCCTTGCCCCCGCGCTCTCCTATTTCCGGGTGTACGTGCTGGGCACGGTGCCGGTGCTGATCAGCCTGGGGATGAACGCCTACATCAACGCCCAGGGCTTTCCCCGGGTGGGGATGGTGACGGTGCTGCTGGGGGCGGCGCTGAATATCGCGCTGGACCCGCTGTTCATTTACGCTCTGGATATGAAGGCGCAGGGCGCGGCGCTGGCCACCGTGATCTCCCAGACTGCCGGCGCGGCGTGGGTGCTCCTGTTCCTGTGCGGCAAAAAGCCGCCGCTGCGCCTGCAGCGGCTGAAAATCGACGGGAAAGAAATGCGGTCCATCCTGAAGCTGGGTGTCACGGGCTTTACCTTCAAAGTCACCAACAGCCTGACCCAGGCCATCGTGAACATCATGCTTAAGGCCTGGGGCGGGGCGCTGAGCACCCTGTACGTGGGGGGCATGAGCCTGATCAATTCCCTGCGGGAGATCATGAGCCTGCCCACCAACGGCGTCACCGCCGCGGGCCAGAGCGTGATGAGCTACAATTACGGGGCGAAGGAATACCGCCGGGTGTCGGACTGCATCTGGTTCATGTTCCTGTGCGGGCTGGTCACCAACGTGTGCATGTGGGCGCTGGTCATGCTGGCGCCGGAGCCCCTGATCTGCATTTTCTCCAACGATCAGGCCCTGATCCGCACCGCGGCGGAATGCGCCCGGATCTATTTCGGGGCCTTCCCCTTCATGGCGCTGCAGATGGCGGGGCAGTCCACCTTCGTGGCGCTGAATTATCCCCGCTACGCCCTGTTCTTCTCCCTGCTGCGCAAGGTGCTTCTGGTGGCGCCGCTGACGCTGCTGCTGCCCGGGCTGGGCCTGGGGGTCCACGGCGTTTTCTGGGCGGAGTTCTTAAGCCAATTGACCGGCGCGTCCCTGTGCTTTATCACCATGCACCGCCTGATCTGGCGGCACATGAAGGAAGGCCGGGGGGCGTAGGGGGCTGGAACCTATGTCCGCAATTCGCAATAGGGCCGCATGTTTGCTTTTGCTTCATGCGGCCCTTTGTTTATCGGGCCTGCGCGATGTAGTTTTTCATCATAAAAAACCGCCTCCCAGATGGAAGGCGGCGGGATTGGAAGGGAATTCAGGTTTTTTCTTTCAAAATCACAAAATTATGCTTTTTCATTCAGGGCTTTCACTAATTCGCTGACAAGCCGCTTATTGCGATTATTCAGTTTGCTCCATTGATGGATCAGCTGCCGTTGTTCGTCCGTCAGGCCCATTTCGTTTTCAACATCAAAAAACTGTGGCAAAGTCATCCCCATGCCCTTGCAAATGCTTTCCAGGGTGCCGATGGAAGGCTCCGTATTCCGCTTGAACATATTGCGAACCGTGCTCCACGGAATGCCCGCTTCCTTCGCCACCTTGTAAATCGTCCAGCCGCGTTCATCCATAAGCTGCTGTAAGCGTTCCTTCACGTCCATCATATCACCTCTTGCTGATATGATACCCGCAAATCGGGAGATAAAAAACCTTTCAGATGGACTTGACATTATGTGTAAAATGGGCTATAATCAATTTATGATTTGGAGTGCGCCCACATCTACTCAGAATGGAGGGGAAAACACTTTATGAGGAAAGTTCTGCTCATTTTCTGCCTATGTCTTTGTATATTCATTCTCTTCGGTTGTTCTAATAGTCCTACTGCCACGCCAACAAACACGCCAATCCCAACGGATATACCTGCGCCAACCTCCAGCACGGTTTCAGTTGATATCACACCCGAGAATTTCGAAAAATATTTCGATGTCTCTGTAGATGTTTCCAATCAGTCCACAAGTAATGAAAGTTATTCATTTGGTGTTAAAAGCCTTGACTTATCTGGAAATGTGACATTAACTATTACGTCAAAAATACCTTGTGAGTTGCACAATGTGCAGTTTTCAATTACTGCAACAGGTGGAAGCTATATAGGCATGACAAACATGAATGAAAAAAATCTGTCCTTCAGAGGAACAATGCCCCAAAGCGGTTCCTATTCATCGTCAAAACAAGTTTCCTTTTCTGGCTTAACTTGGGTTGGCAGTGATTACGAAATCAAGTATTATTGTTTTAGTGATGCAATAAAGTTAGCAAGCGGCTTTATTGTTGTGGATGTGCGTGACCAATAATCATATATAAACTATCGGAATGGAGGAATCAAAATGGCACTCATCAAATGTCCCGAATGTGGAAAAGAAGTATCTGACAAGGCAGAATCCTGTATCCATTGTGGCGCACCTTTGAAAGAAAAGCCACCGGAACCAGTTTACGTCTCCTTCCCGCAAGTTTCTTCATTCACTGGAAAAGGTACAGTGTATTACAATGGCAAATCTGAATCGTGCGCTCCAGGCGGTACTGTCTGTATTGAGATTTCTGGACCTACAATTATTGAGGTCAAGATGAACTCCTACTTTGGAAGGCCATCCTTACAGGTAAAACCAGGTGATAAAGTTCAGGTTACTCTTAGTGCCCTTGGGAAAATCAGCCTGTCCAAAGTATCTGCATTGGGAACTAACATCTCCAAGAACTGGTAATCAAAACGAAACCTAATGAAAATGGTGGGGCATTACCCCACCATTTTGATATACTTATAGACTGTTGGTCTGCTCAACCTGCATATCCTCGCCAACTCCGTTACCGTCATGGAGCCATTGGCATAGGATAGATTATACTTGATGAACACAGCGGGAAGGTCTGCCTTGGTGGTGGGCCTTCTTCTGATTTGGCGGCATTTGGCGTGGGAATTAATTAGCTCATTACAACAGTTTCGGGTTTGGCGGGATTAGCAGGGCTCGAACCTATGTCCGCAATTCGCAATAGGGCTGCGGCTTCGCTGCCGCTTGCCGTGGCCCTTTGCTCATTGGGCCTGCGCCTCGCTTCATCGCCCACCGGGCGCGCTCGGCTCCGGCCCCTCCACGATGTGCCATCGTGTCGGAACAGGCGTTCGAGCCCTACTAATCCCATTGGAAAAGGCACCCGCGAGGGGTGCCTTTTCCAATGGGATTAGTAGGGCTCGAACCTATGACCTCCACGATGTCAACATAGAATTGGCATAAGCGCCTTTAGGGGGCTTTTGCGTGTAATCGTTGAAAAATAAGGGAAAATCGGGGATGCGGTTTTTCATAGACGGTCAGTTTTCAGCCGGTTTTTTCCGGTTTTTCCGGGTCTTTGTGTCCACTTTTGTGCCCGGATGATGCTGACTGAAATTCTGTGTCCAGGGCGTCCGCCACGGTGGCCTGGAGACCGGGCATGAGATACCCGTACAGATCCATGGTGATCTTGATGCTGGCGTGGCCCAGGCGTTCCTGGATGACCTTCGGCTGGATGCCCATGCGGATCAGCATGGCTGCGTGGGTGTGGCGCAGATCGTGGAAGGTGGCCTGGGGGACAGGGGAACGGAGGACGGCCGGATCGACGGGCCGGCCTTTTTCTTTTGCCTCCTGGAGCCGGCGGGCATTTTCCGCCGCCCGCTGATCGTTGATGCGGTCGATAAGGCGCCGGACGGCCTGGGGGTAACTGTCCAGGCGGTAGGGCTCGCCGCTGCGGGAAACGCAAACGCGCTCGCCGGCGCGGGGGAGGGCGGCCAACGCATCCATGACGAAACGGGGCATGCTGACGGTGCGGCTGCTGCCGATGGTCTTCGTGTCCTTGAGGATCTCTTTGCCCTTGGCGGTGCGGGTGATGGCCTGGCGCACGGTGACGGTGCGGCGCGAAAAATCAACGTCCCGCCAGCGCAGTGCCGCTACCTCCTCCCGGCGCAGCCCGCCGTACAGCGCCAGGAGCAGCGGCACATGGAACGCCTGGCTGGCCGACGCCGCCGCCAGGTCCCGGATATCATCGTCCGTCAGGATCGCCTGCTGGCGTTTTGGCGTTTTCGGCAGCTGCGCCCCTTGCAGCGGGTTCACGGGGATCAGCTGGTGCCGGAATGCCCAGGACAGGGACAGCCGCAGGGGCTCCGTCAGGGACACGGCGGTGCGCCTGGCAATGGGACGGGCCCCGCCGCCGCCGGCCTCCAGGGCGCTGATGAGGGCCGAAAGAGTGCCCGGGCGGACGCGGCGCACCGGCAGGGCGTACACGTCCGTCTTGGCCAGGCGGTCGATGGCGTCGCTGTACTTGGCGCGGGTGGAGGCGGCCAGGGCGCCGCAATGATCGGAAAACCAGCGCTCCATGATCTGGCCGCAGGTGTTTTTATCGCCGTTCACGTCGATGCCGGCGTTGCTTTTTGCCTCCAGGCTCTTGGCGGCCTGCATGGCGTCCTCCCTCCGGGCAAAGCCGCCGACACGCTTTTGCCGCTTCCGGCCCATTTCATCCTCGTACCAATAGCGGACGCACCAGACGCCGCCGCGCTGACTGACGGATGCCATGACGAGCCTCCTTTTCGTTTGCATAGGTTATTTGCTGGGATGCTTCAGTATATGCTTTTTCCTTGGATCAATCTGCTCTATTCTTTCAGTCTTTTTGAAAACACCGGGCGCAGATAATTCTTGTTCATCGACTGGTTATTCCCAAAGAAGACAATTTCAGATTTTGAAAGGCTGTCTTTTTTTACTTTGAAAGATATTAATTCCATCGTACAGCAAAGATCTGCGACTTGAAACAGTCTATATTGTGAAGGTTCAACTTTTCTAAACTCTACCTGTAATAGATGAGTACCAAGAACGCCGACAAGGATCCTTGTTAATTCCGTTTGCCCGTTATCATAATATACAATAGTGCGATCGAAACGATCAAAAAGATCATGATTTGACAATACAAATTCGGACAGCTTTCTGGATAATGCAAACGTCAACGAAACAACATCTGTTTTCGTATTCTTCTCAACGATAAAGGAAGTATATGAGATCGGCAAAGACCGCGTAAAAGAGACCAGATAGCCCAACAGCTTCCTGCGTTCCTGCACGTCTAAAGGCAAATAATCCAATTCCTTTCGGATGATTGGCATTGTATGGAAACAATGGGACGGCGGGAACGGAGAATAAATCAACCGATCTTCCAGCTTCTGCGCCTGATCAGCGATACTTTTCGATTGGTCATGAAACACAAGGGAAAACAGATAATAAGGCGAATGCGGCTCGAAACGCCCAAAACTTCCTGATTCATCGATGAAGATGCTAAGTATATTGCTCATTTGTATCCTCCAAATAAAAAACGGCGGGGAACTTCCCCGCCATGGGTGGACCCGGCTCAAACGAGCAGCCCAACTCACTGATAGTAATATACCATGCGGGTGAAACTTATTCAATGGAAAATCTGGACTTGTTTTTAACATTATTGTAATCAATGAATCATATTATTTCGTGATTAGCAATCTATGCCTCAGCTAAAGGCGGCCCGCCGGCCCCGGACGCGCTAAGCGCATCCGGGGTTTTGTTTTATTCAAACAAATAGACATAAGGGATAGAACGCAGCTCGTCGTCCTCATCGACCCGCGCAATATAAACAGAAACTTCATCCTCCCCGGCTTGGTTCACCAAATCCGCAGCACAAGCAGGGAGATAGCCGATGCATGCCCCGGTTTCGTCCTCAACGGCGTACTTTTCCTTATCGTAATCATAAGAGAGGGTGCATCCTGTGCCTGCCTGGCAGCCGATAAGATTGCTTTGGATCTCCTCGTTCTTTACGCCGGTCAGCCGATATGCTTTCGCGTCCGGATTCCGCTTCAGCATGTATTGGAGCTGGTCGCGATAGAAAAACAACCCAAAGTACGCCACGTCTTTCTTTTCGTCGTCTGTGCCGGTGATTACCGCGCGGATCAGGTCGCCGTTACGCTGCCAATCGCCGATCATCCGGGATAGCTTTTCCTGATCGACGGTACCGACGGCTACGCTTCCGCACAGGGCAGACTGATCCTCCCCCTGCTTTTCAAACGACAGCGCCTGCCCCAGAAGGGTGCTGATCGGCACGCCTTCCTTCACGCGCAGAGGCACGTCATCGTAATGGTATACGCATTTCATGCCGTTCTCGTAAGCCGGCATATTCAGCGTGCCGGTGAGAACCGCGTCCAGATATGCGGGCACAGGCAAACCGGCCTTCTGGGCTTCGACTTTGACAGTTGCGGCTTTGAGCTCACGCTCATATTCTTCCCGCCGACGCTGGGTCGCATCGGCCCGCTTCTTTTCCTCATGCCGCCGCTGCGCTTCTTTCTGCTTTTCAGCATTGGCGGCTTCAGCTGCCGCCAGTGTTTGCTTTTCTTTCCGCTTGGACCGAATGTTTGCCGCGACAATCAGAATAATAGCCACAGCGGCCAGCATGATCGTGAGGGCGTCGGCCCGGGTGAGCCTTTCAATTAAGTTTTCCATTGCAGCTTCCTCCGTTCATCTACGCTTGGCTTTCCAGCCCGGAAACAGCGTCAGATTGTTTATATATTTTAGTGGCCATGGCCATTGTTTGCAGAATGTATTCTTTTCCTTGCTGGTTAAGGGACCGGAAGTCCTTGATGAGCTGCTGCTCTGCGAGGCTGATCCCTTGACCGGGCTTTTTTGTTTGTTCTGACTGAACACCGCGTCCCAGTAATTCATCTGTGGACGTCTGCAACAGATCTGCCAGGCGCAGCAGGTTTTCATAGGAAGGCATACGTTCTCCCGCCTCCCAGTAAGCGACAGCCTGTACAGACACCTTCAGCAGCATGGCGATTTCTTTCTTTTCCATACCCCGCAGCCTGCGGTATTTTTCGATTTGGTTTTTCAGTTTTATCACCCCTGTTCTATTTTACAACTGCATGTTGAGAAGGTAAATAAAAATATTTCAACAAACTGTTGACGGATTGCAACAGATTGTTGTATAATGGCGACAACAGATTGTTGGAGGGATGAACGGTGCGTCTTTGGATGCGAAAAATCAGGGTTGCGCAAGGGCTGACGCTTCAGGATATTGCCAACGCAGCCGGGGTGTCGGTGCAATCCGTTGCATATTACGAATCCGGGGAGCGGACCCCGACCGTTCCGGTCGCAAAGAAAATCGCCAATTTTCTCGGTATTAACTGGACCCAATTTTTCGAAGACAAATCCGCTTGAAATTTCCACCGGGTGGAAATTTCAAGGGGAGAACGGAGGTTTATTCCATGTTCAAGGAATTGGTCAAGACCATGGGCTTTCTGTACACCTACGCCAGCCGGGCCAGGGGGAAGCTGACCCGGGGGCAGCTGCAGGAGATCAAGAACACAGGCGCCACCCTGACGGTGAACGCGGAAAACGTGCTGGGGGACCGGCAGCCGCTGACAAAAGACGAACGGGTGGACCTGGAGCAGGCCGTGATGATGGAGCAGCACATCATTGAGGTGGTGCAGTACATCATCGGGCAGGAGACCATGGGATAGCTCCACAAACGGAGGAGGTCCCTCGGCTGCGTTCTGCTGGCGCTCCACTGCGCTCGGGATGACAGCGTGGGATTTATACAGGCAGGCAGACGCAGAAGGAGGCTAAGCATGCAGAATACTTATCTGACCCCCAAGGAAGCGGCGGCGGAAATGGGCATCAGCGTGGCCACCATCACCCGGTGCGTCAAAAACGGCGCGCCGGTGCACCGGTGGGGATCCACGGGATACCGGTATCGGATCGACGTGGGCGAATTTGTGCGCTGGATGGAGCGCCAGGGCGCCCAGGCCACCCGGGAGCGGGACCGGGCCCGGCATTACGACCCCTATGACGTGGAGGCCATGGCCGCGCGCCGGCGGGCGGAGATCCGGGCCCTGTAAGCCGCGGAGCGGCTTTCCCATGCGCGGCGAATGGTTCCGGCTGTATCCTGATGAAATGAATGGAGGTGGATGGCCTCTCTCATGGAAGGATGTGCCCTTACAGCCGCCCGGATCGTTACCGAGGCTGCGCGCCAATGTTCCTTGGGCACCGGATTATTCCGGGGAGACGGATGGGTTTTAGGAGGCCCTGAACGAAGCCCCACAAGCTGCACGGCGTCGATTGCGTGAGTTGGCGGACGCTCACAAGAGGCAGTGTTCAAACCGCATGGCAGCCGGGAAAGACCGACGTTCTCATGCAGTCTTAGCTCAGGGGATAGAGCGCCTGAAAATCCGTCACGTGTGCACACGTAAGCGTATGGAATATAATCCGACGAAACGCAAGAAGAACGGTATGCAGGAGGCGCTGGTTCAATTCCGACAGACTGCGCCAGCGGGTTGATCACCCGCGTTCATTCTCCCCTGTAAGGCCGCAAGGCCCCGCCCCGGGTTCGCCAGCCGGGGCGGTTAAGGGGGAGTAAGAAGAAACGGAAGGGGAGTATGTGAAATGAGCATGGAGAACTTGCCGGGCCGGAGCCTGGCGGAGATCCGGGCCAGCCTGGGGGCGCACATCCGCATGGCGGCGGAAAGCTGCATCCTGGCGGGGCAGGATCTGATCGAGGCCAAGGATCAGCTGGGCCGCGGGCAGTGGCTGCCGTTCCTGAACGAGTTTGGGATCAGCAGCAGCACCGCGGCCAACTGGATGAAGGTGGCCCGGGAGGTGAGCCTGGAAAGCCCGCTGGCGCGGATGCGGTACGGGAAGGTGCTGGCGCTGCTGGCCGTGCCTGCGGAAGAGCGGGAGGCCTTCGCCGAGGAAATCCACGCCGAGGACAAGAGCACCGAGGAGATCAGGCGCCTGATCGCCGAGCGGGACAAGGCCGCCGAGGCCGCCAACGCGGAGACCACCAGGGCCGAGCAGATCGGGCGCGACCGGGACTACTGGAAAACCCAGGCCGGGTGCATTGAGCAGGAGCGGCAGGCCGCGCAGCGCCGGGCCGACGCGCTGGACAAACAGATCGAAGAGCTGATCCGCCACCCGGAGACCGTGCCGCCGGCGGACTACGAGGAATTGAAGCGCAAGGCCACCGACGCGGACAGGAACCTGGACGACGCGCTGCTGGCCGCCCGGGACGCGGAGCAGCGCGCCAGGGACGCCGAGGACAGGCTGGCCATGATGGAGGCCCGGGGCGGCGGAAAGCCGATCCTGGGCGATCTGGAGCGGCTCACAGACGCGGTGAACCGGTTTATCAGCGACACCCAGATGATGGCCGTGAACCCCGGGGAGCTTGCCCGGCGGGAGAAGGAAACCGACGCGATCATCCGGCGGCTTTCCAGGCACGTGATCGAGCTGCAAAAGGCCGTGGGCGAAGCCGCCTTCCAGGCTGAGGGGGCGGTGGTATGAGAAACGTATTGGAGCAGCTGCTCGTCCTGACCCAGGAAGAGCACGAGGAAAAACACGGGGCCACCTCATCCGTCGGCTGCGCCGACACCTTCCCCTCAAGGGGAAGGCATGAGGACGGCGGGGCTTTTCTGGTGCCCGAGGAATCCGCCCGGCAGCTGAGCGTGCAGGTGGCGCAGCTGGGGCGGATCGTGGCCGTGCTGGCCCGGCGGATGGAGGACATGGAAGCGCAGAGCGCCCGCCTGATCACCGTCAGCCACGCCCAGGCGCTGCAGCTTGGGAAGCTGATCAGGGGCAAGGCCCAGGCCGTGGCCCAGCGGTACGGATTGCCTGCGGACAGCGAAAAGAAGATCCGCGCAGCCATCAAAAAGGAGCTGCTGACGCGCATCGGCGTCCGGGATCTGCACGATACGCCCCTGGCTGCATGGGACAGGGCCGCGGGGATCATCGACGGTTTTAGCAGTATCGGTTTGATTATGGAAATAAGAAAAGGAGAGAATCAAAATGGAAAATGAACAGTATTACATCGTGCGATGCGACCGGGCCGGGGTGTTTTTCGGGAAAATCAAGGAACGCACCCACGACGAGGTGGTCATGCAGAACGTGCGCAAAATCTGGTTTTGGAGCGGGGCGGCGGCTGTGGAGCAGCTGGCCATGACTGGGCCGAAAAATCCGCAGCAATGCAAGATCACCATGGAAGTGCCGGAAATGACCGTTATGGATCCCGTGCAGATCATTCCCTGCACCCGGGAGGCTGTGGACGTGATCCAGCAGGTGGCTGTATGGATGAGAAACTGATCCGGGATTTTCTGAACCCAGGCTCCGGCTCCGGCTCCGGCTACGGCGACGGCTACGGCTACGGCTCCGGCTACGGCTACGGCGACGGCGACGGCGACGGCGACGGCGACGGCGACGGCTACGGCGACGGCGACGGCGACGGCTCCGGCTCCGGCTCCGGCTCCGGCTCCGGCTCCGGCTCCGGCTCCGGCTCCGGCTCCGGCTACGGCTACGGCGACAGCTCCGGCTCCGGCTACGGCGACAGCTCCGGCTCCGGCTACGGCTACGGCTACGGCTACGGCTACGGCGACGGCGACGGCGACGGCTACGGCGTAAGCAACTACGCAGGATCACCTGTCCGCCGTATAGATGGCGTCCAGACGATCCTGGACCGCGTGCATGGCAGCGTCGCAAGGGGACGGATATTGAACAGCGACCTTACCACCGCGCCATGTTACGTGGTGAAGGGCGGCGGGTATTTCGCCCACGGGGAAACGCTGGAAGCAGCGCAGGCCGCCCTGGAAGAAAAGATCATAGACGGGCTGCCGGTGGAGGACAAAATCCGGCAATTCCGGGAGAAATTTCTCCCAGGCCATGAATACAACGCCGCGGATTTCTACCAATGGCATCATTTCCTCACTGGCAGTTGTGAAATGGGGCGGCGGGAGTTTGCCAAGGATCACGGCATCGACGTGGAACACGATCGCATGACGCCGGAAAGGTTCATGGAGCTGACCAAAGACGCTTTCGGCGGCAGCGTGATCCGGCAGATCATGGAGGAATGGCCAACGGGCGGATAATATCCGCCCCTACGGAAAACCAGGCTTTGTGCTCTGCCCGAACGGGACAAGAAAGCGACACTCAAGCATCATAGAACAGTGGCGCGGCCCCTCGGCGGAGGGAGCAATATCGGACTGATCATGGAAATGAGGAGGTCGCAGCCATGCCCAGGGCCATGAACCACCCGCCGGAGCAGATCAGCATGGCGGATCTGTTTGCGGACGGCTGGAGCACGCCGCAGCTGCCGCCGGAAGAACAGAAAGAAGGCGCAAAGGCCTGGATTCTGGAGTGCAGGGGCATTACCAACAGCACCCGGTGGGACGCGCCCGTCCTCTACTGGCAGGTGCGCGCCCGGCAGGTGAAATTCACCGAGGATGCGATATTCAGCCAACGGTATCAGAGATGGGAGGTTGCCGCGGACAGCTGCGACGGGTTGCCGCACATGGGATGGGCCGGATTCGTCTACAATCCGACTTTTGCGCGGAAACCGAATTTTTCTGACATGATCAAATACGTGGAGAAAAAGAACAGCTACCAGCCTGGAACACAGATCGTTTTTTGGGAACGAGAGAGGCGCGTGGAACCATGAATAAACAGGATTGCCCGGAAACCCGGAAAGACGTGCTGGAGCTGATCCAGGCCATCGAATACGAACGGAAGAAGAGGAAGATCCCCGCCTGCAGGATGCTGGCCCGGGCGGGGATCAGCCAGCCCACGTGGTACCACTGGCTGGCCGGGGAGTGCGTGCCCCACACGGATCTGTTCCTGCGGCTGATGCTCAGCATGGGCATGGGGCTGGTGATGAAAGGCCCCACCGGGCAGATCACCGTGATCCGGCCCCGGAAAATGGACGTGAGCACGGACAAGAACGACGGGAGGGCAGGAGAATGAGCGAAATAGAAAATGCACAGATCGAAAACGTGACCATCTCCATGGCGGATCATGGGTGCATTACCTTCTTTTTGAATTTGAGCGGCAACGGATGGGGCTGCGGCTTCGGCGGTTATTGCATCGGCCACGGATACCTGGGCGCGAAGAAATTCAGCGGCTCCGGGAAGGGCATTGAGGCCATGGCCCGCATCATGGATACGGTGGGCGTTGAACGGTGGGAAGATCTGAAAGGCAAATACTGCCGGGCGAAAATCACAGGCTGGGGCGGCACCATTGACGAGATCGGGAACCTGGTCAAGGACAAATGGTTCAACATTAAGGCATTCTTTGGGGAAGGAGAAGACGGATGACGGATCAGTGGCCGCTTTACCTGGTGGGCGACGCGGAAACCGGCGAGGCGTACGTGGCCCGGCTGATCCCGGAGCCGGAGGGCATATACGGGCCGGAAACCAGGCCGCTGGTGCAGATCCTGCGGGTGGCGGCCTATCCGCGGCAGCACGCCATCCAGGATCCCGGCGTGGCGCTGGAAATACCGGCGATTCCCAAGGGCACGTTCACCCGGCTCAGCCTGATCGCGGAGATCAGCGTGTACGACGTGGACACGGGGTCCTATGAGATCAGCCTGCGCAGGGCGCAGCAGGAAGCGCTGGAGCTGGCGGAAACCGAGAAAGAAAGGGAAATCATCCGCCGCCACATGGCGGGCGAATACTACCGCCGGCGGCTGGTGAAGAGCTATACCCGGGAAGAAGTCAAGTTCATGGTGGATCAACACGCGGGAAAGAAGCCGGAGGCTGAAAATGGGATACATCAAGATCTGGGATGACCAGCTGGAGAAGCTGCGGGAGTGCACCACGGAGGAAAAGGGCCTGATCCTGGAGGCGTGCATGGCGTACCAGGCGGGGGAAGAGGTGGCATTCCCGGAGGGCGCCGACGGGCGCTTTCTTCGGCTGCTGTGGGCGTCTTTCCGGGAAATGCTGGACGCCAACAGCCGCAAGCAGGCGGCCAACGCGCAGAACGGGGCGAAGGGCGGCCGGCCCTGCGCCGAACCGGAGGAAAACCCGGCAGAAACCGAAGAAAAACCCAACGGAAACCCAACCGAAACCCAAGGGAAACCCACGGAAGCTAAGAAACAAGAAACAGGATACAGGAAGCAGGACGAAGGAAACGGGGCTTCACACACGGAGAAGGATCCACCCCAAGTGAAGGACGCGCGCGCGCGCGAGGGCACATACGTCGATCCGGGCGGGAAAACGCGGCCCTGCCGGTATGACTGGGCGTGGATGACGAGCCTCCGGGCCCGGGCCGCCGTGGCCCAGCGGGTGATCGAGAACATATCGCCCATGCTGGATATGCGCGGCGCCGGCGACCTGCACGGGTATCTGATGGACGCCATGCAAAGCGGCGTGCCGCCGGAGTGGATCGAGGACGCGGCGGCGGGCATGAGCCGATGTACGCAGCTGCTGGCCGCGCTGAGCATGCGTTCGACTGCGCGTCTGCGCGAAAGCGCATCCGCGCTTCGCTGCTAAACTTCCTGGCCGTATAGCTCTTACGCGTCCCGTTCGGGCCGCGACGAGCCGGGGCAACACGAGCGGAGGGAAATGAAGGTGCTGATCCCAAAACGTATTTTTTCACAGGTGGAGGGCGTTCTGCGCGTCCGGGACAGGCTGGAGCCGGAGGCGAAAATGGCGCTGTACAAGGCCCGAAGGGCGGCGGACGGGGCCGCGGCCCGGCGGATCGGCAAGCAGCAGGCGCAGCGGATGGTGCGCCGGTGCGAAAAGCGCCTGGAGGCGGCCAGGCAATGGCAGGCGGTATTTGCGCTATTAGACCGCACGTTTCCCGCGGGGAGCGAGGAGGGGAAGGTGGCGGCGCTGCTCTACGGGGAAAAGCGCACCCAGGAGGAGATCTGCGCCCTGTTCCAATGCACCCGGCAGACGGTGCGCCGCCGGCGGGACAATTACGTCTGCCACTGCGCGCTGTTCGCCGCGGCGGCGGGGCTGATTCAGATCAGGGAGGACGAGCATGACGCCGACAGATGAATTGATCCGGGCGCTGCGCGCGTGGGCGGCGGCGTTCCGGGTTAAAGACGGGATGGGTCAGCTGACAGAAGACCTGGCCGCGGCCGCTGACCGTCTGGAAGAGCTGGACGAAAGGATCGCGATCATCGGGGAGCCCGGGGCCGTGCTGATCAGCAGGAAGCTGACCGCCCAGGAGCGGGAAGCGGTCTGGGAGGCGTTCAGGTCCAATTCGCCCATCTATGCCAGCATCGAGCGCATGGGCGACCAATTCAGTATCCAGAGCCTGGGGCCGCTGCGCGTCACGGAGGACGCGGAGAAGCGGTTCTGCGGGCTGATAGAGGAGGAATAAGCCATGGCAAAAATCAGGGACTGGCTGATCCGCGCCCTGGGCGGACACACAGAAGCGGAATGGCAGCGGGATATCGCCAGCATGCGGGGGAGCCGTACGCCCGTGAAACTGGGGCTGACCAGGCGACTGCCGGTGGGCGTGACGGCCGAGGAGTTCCTCGTACAACCGGTGGACGGCGCGGACCCGCTGATGCGGGAAAACATGGCATATCGGCTGGGACGGATGCTGCTGGATCTCGGCATGATTGATTATCGCACGGAAGCTGGGCGCGGCGATGAGCTGAATGTGCTCCGGGCCTCGGTGTTCGTCTATCCGCCGGAGGCAGAAACGTGAGGCGGTGCCCATGCTACGGCAAACGGCAAGCACATATCGACACGATCACGGCGAGGATGATTACGATAGGGCAGATGCGGCAAGGGAGGGGAAGGTAATGGATAGTCGGGGAAAAGTGATAGAACATCTCAAGGAAATAGCGGAGTATTTCCGGGGGTGCAGGAACAACGCATCGTTTGCCAGCAAAGCAGAGAACCATTTCTGGGAATTGCAGAACGCTGCGAGTGAAGCGGCTGAACTGTTGAAAGCGCAGGAACCCAGGGTGATGACGCGGGCGGAAGTTGAGGCATGGTCCGGCGCCCACCATTACGATGATTTACTGTGGGTAGACGCGCCGAAAGATGCAGCAGGTTATAACTGCGGTGATGCTCATATCGGTTGGAGCCTGATCATGAGCTCAATAGGTGGGGTCATCGAGCAAAAACGGCCGCAGGATGAATACCTTGAACTGCCAATCGAAAAATACGGAATCACCTGGCGCTGCTGGACTTCCCGCCCAACGGACGAGCAGAGGAGGGCGACACCATGGGCGGAATAGAAGCGGCTGGATGGGTGATTTTTCTTGCCATAGGATTACCAATACTGCTTGCTTATTTATCTGATTGGTGGAACGGAAGGCGGTGAAGTGGGATGACTAAATTCGGAAGATGGAAAAAGGTTCACGGTTATATATCGCCCGGTGGAACTCCAGCGTTTGTCTGTGGAAACTGTGGCGGGTCTGAACACCTACATGGGGTAGAATACCCTCGAAGGAAAATAATTTGTGACAACTGCGGGCAGATCAATATTTACCCATGGGAAAAAGCGTATGAAGAAGGCTCATCCTTGTGGCCCACGGACGAACAGAGGAAGGCGGTGAAGTGGAATGAATAAGCCAAACTGGCCGCTAAAAGACGAAGTAGAACATTTTCGGTGGACAAATGATCATACACAATACCATTCCTTTGGATTCGGTTTTTGTAAAGCACAAGATAGTTGTGAACAGTGTGATTACAAAATACGAATGTTATGCAAAATAACAACCAAGATCCACAAAGTGCGAGATAAAATCATAAAAAAACATTATGGGGTAAAGACGTGGTGAAAAGTATCACTGGAACCTGAAAGGGCTGCGCCTGGACAGGCGGTAGAAACGCGGCAAATTTCCATCAGGTGGAAATTTGGTGTTTTCTTCCGGCGGGATGAACGTCCGCGGGGCGAGATGATGTATCATTCACGGCAAATTTCCATCAGGTGGAAATTTCTATCCTATTTAATTCACGCGCGCGAGGAAGCGCCTGCGAATGTTCCAGAATAATAGAAAGGGAACGTATGAGCACACAGCTGCAGCCGATCAGAGACCTGGCGACGGTGCACGATATCACCGTAACCCTGAGCAAGATGGAGACCCCGCGCGGCCGGCGCATGTTTCTTGAATGGATCGTGGGCATTAACCTGGGGCTGCGGGTCAGCGACCTGGTGGATCTGAAGGTGGGGGACATGCGGGCCAGGGAATTTACTTACCTGCCCAAGAAGCAGGCACACAAGCGCGGGGCGAAGAAGATCACCATCCCGATCCCGCTGCAGGTGCGCCGGGCGGTGGCCGCACGGTGCGAGGGAATGGCGGACGGGGATTGGCTGTTCCCCAGCAGGAAGCGCACGCCCGGCGGGAATGCAAGCCACATCACCCGCCAGGCTGCCAGGCGGGACATGGTGGAGATCGGGAGGATCTGCCATTTGGATCAGCGCATCGGCTGCCACACCATGCGGAAGACTTTCGGCTATCATTACTACCAGCGCACCCACGATATCGCCATCCTGCAGGAGTGGTTCTACCACAGCAGCCCGGCCACCACGCTGATCTACATCGGCGTAACATTGGACAATTTCAAGAAAATGATTGACAAATCCCCGTTTGACAACATGGACGGCGTGCGGCTGTGAGAAAAAAGTGAACACAAATTTTGACGCGCCGAAAACCTTTGCCGCGTAAGCGTTCGCGGCGGATCGGACGCCCCGGGCATAGATGAACATTGAGCCATCGCCCGGGGCGTTTTGTGATATGGTGCCGCCAAGAGCAGCGGCCGGGGATTTTTCATCCTTTTTCCCACCGGCAGGGCGTGCATGGCGGCGCGGGACGCCGCGGGGAGGCGGGCGGTGCACGAACAATTCGCGAATGCGTTCTACTCCAGCGGCGCGTGGAAACGGTGCCGCCGGGACTATGCCGACAGCGTGGGCAATATGTGCGAGCGGTGCCGGAAAAAAGGATTGATCGTGGTGGGTACCAGGGCGCGTCCGCTGGAAGTCCACCACAGGATCCCGCTGACGCTCGAAAACATCGGCAATCCCGCCGTGACGCTGAATTGGAACAACCTGGAGCTTTTGTGCAAGGATTGCCACGAGGAGGAACGGCAGCGGCGGCAGCAGCGATGGCGCGTGGACGCGGACGGGAAAGTCACCGCCCGCGGGACGTGAACGCGGTGGCAGGGGCTCCCGGTCGATTGACGGGCAAGGAGGCGGGGCCAGTCCGGGAGTGCTGGTCAAACAATAGCTCCACAGTGCGCACATAGGCCCCCGCGAACGCCCGCGCCCGCGGATCCGCGCCCCGCCCCCGCGCGCGGCCTGTTTTCCCCCTCCCTCCACGGACCTTTCCCGACTTGCCCGAAAGGCGGCCAACTTATGCCAAAGATCACGGAAAAAAAGGAAATCGAGCGCCTGACGGCCCAGTATACCGGCCTGACGCCCCGCCGGATGGCGCTGGCGCAGGGGCTGATCGCCCAGGCTGCGCGGCTGCGCGTCCGGCTGGACGAACTAAACGCCGACATTCAGAAGAACGGCCTCACCGAGCTCTTCCAGCAATCGGACAAGGTAGACCCCTACGTGCGGGAGCGGCCGGAGGCGGCGCTGTTCGTCAAGATCGACAAGAACTATCAGGCCATCATGCGCCAGCTGACGGACATGCTGCCCGAGAGCGATCCGGACCGGCCGGCCGACGACCTGGACGAATGGAAGGCCAATGGATAACTACATCCTGGCCTATTACCAGGCCATCATGAACGGCGCTGTCACAGTGGGGAAATGGGTGCGCATGCTCTACCAGCGCATCATCCAGGACCTGGACGCCGGCGAGTATTTCTTCGACCAGCGCAAGGCCAACCGGGCCATCACCTTCATCGAGCGCTTCATGCACCACAACAAGGGCAAGCTGGCGCCGGGGCGGCTGACCCTTTCCCTCTGGCAGAAGGCGGCAGTCAGCGCCATTTTCGGCCTGGTAGACGGCACCGGGCACCGCCATTTCCGGGAGGTGCTTCTGGTGGTGGGCCGCAAATGCGGCAAAACCCTGCTGGCCGCCGGAATCATGCTCTACATGACCTACGGCGAACAGGAATTCGGCGCGGAGATCTATTGCGTCGCCCCCAAGCTGGACCAGAGCGATCTGGTGTATTCCGCCTTTAAGTTTTCCGTGGATCAGGAGCCGTCCCTTTCCCGGCGCACCCGGCCCCGGAAGAACGATCTCTACGTCCGGGAGAGCAACACCTCCATCCGCAAGATCGCCTTCAACGAGAAAAAGGCCGACGGTTACAACCCGCAGCTGACGGTGGGGGACGAGGGCAGCTCCTGGCCCGGGGAGCGCGGCCTCAAGCAGTACGAGGTCATGGTTTCCGGCACCGGCGCCCGGGAGGAGCCGCTGACGCTGATGATCACCTCTTCCGGGTACGAGGACGAGGGCATCTACGACGAATTGTGCAAGCGCGGCACATCCTTCCTCCTGGGGGACAGCCGGGAAAAGCGGCTGCTGCCCATCCTCTACATGATCGACGACATCACCAAGTGGGACGATCTGAACGAGCTGCGCAAATCCCTGCCCGGGCTGGGCGTTTCCGTGTCTGTCCAATTTATGATGGACCAGATCGACACCGCGTACCAGTCCTTGAGCAAAAAGGTCGAATTCATCACCAAATTCTGCTGCCTGAAGCAAAACAGCGCCCAGGCGTGGCTCCAGGCCGAGGTGGTGGAAAGGGCCTGCGGCGATCCTTTGACCCTGGAGCAATTCCGCGGCTGCTACTGCGTGGGCGGCATCGACCTGAGCAACAGCACGGACCTGACGGCCTGCGGCATCCTGGTGGAAAAAGAGGGGCGGCTCTATTACATCCCCCGCTTCTTCCTGCCGGCGAAAAAGATCAAGGACGCCGCCGCCCGGGACGCCCTGCCTTACGACCTGTACGTGCGCCGGGGGCTGATCACCCCCAGCGGGGAGAACTACATCGACTATCACGACTGCCTCAACTGGTTCACCGCCCTCATCGAGCAGTATGAGATCTATCCCCTGGCCGTGGGGTACGACCCGCACATGGCGGCTTACCTGGTGCAGGATATGAAGGCCTACGGCTTCCAGATGTACGACGTCAAGCAGGGCGAAAACCTGACCGGCGTCATCAACGAAACCCAGGGCCGTCTGGAGGACGGCACCGTCTCCATCGGGGACAACGACCTGATGAAGGTGCACCTTCTGGACAGCGCCGTCAAGGTCAACAACGAAAATAACCGGCGAAAGCTGGCCAAGCTGAACCGCTCGTCGCACATTGACGGCACCGCCACGCTGCTGGACTGCATGTGCATGCGCGCCTTCAAGCACGACGAGATCGGCGAACAGCTGCGGAACGCAGGGTGAGCCGATGAGCCGGGAGGACACGCCGCAGGCGTCCGCACCGGCGAAACCGCGCGCCGCGGATGCGAGGGCGCGGGCGAGAGAGAGATCGGCGAGCAGCTGCGGAATGCCGGATAAAAGGAGGAATGGGGCCGTGGGCCTGTTTGAGAAACTGTTTGGCCGTTTCCGGGCCGGTCAGGGGATCAGCGCTTTCTGGCAGACGCTGACAGGGTATTCCCCGGCGTTCACCAGCTGGGACGGCCAGATGTATGAAAGCGATCTGGTGCGATCCTGCATCGACGCCCTGGCCAGGCATTCGGCCAAACTGGAGCCCACGGTGCAGGGCGCCGCGCTGCCGCATCTGCGGTCCAAGCTCCGCAGCGAGCCTAACCCGTTCATGACCTGGTATCAGTTTTTATACCGCACCCGCACCATCCTGGAAGCGCAGAATAACTGCTTCATCATGCCCCTGTACGACGACGCGGGAAAAGAGCTGGAAGGCTATTTCCCGGTGCTGCCCTCCCGGTGCGAGCTGATCGACGGGGATGAGGACATGCCCTTCCTGCGCTACACGTTTTTGAACGGGCAACAGGGTGCCATGCCCCTGGACCTGTGCGGCCTGCTCACCCGCCACCAGTACCAGGACGATATTTTCGGCAGCGAAAACACCGCCCTGGAGGTGCCTTTGGATCTGATCGGCATGCAGGCCCAGGGCATCAAGGAAGGGATCAAAAACAGCGCCACCTTCCGCTTCATGGCCCGGGTGACCAATTTCACCAAACCCGAAGACCTGGCCAAGGAACGCAAGCGCTTTAACCGTGACAACCTGCAGGGCGAATCCGGCGGCATGCTGCTCTTCCCGAACACCTATTCCGACATTCGCCAGATCGACCAGAAGCCCTATACCGTGGACGCGGAGCAGCAAAAGCAGATCGAGACCCGGGTGTTCAACTATTTCGGCGTCAACGAGGAATTTTTGCAGAATAAGGTCTACGGCGACGCCTGGAGCGCCGTTTACGAGGGCGCCATCGAGACCTTCGCCGTCCAGCTGTCCGAGGTGCTCACCGCCATGACCTTTACCGACCGGGAGCGCAGTCAGAAAAACAAAATCATGTTCACCAGCAACCGGCTGCAATACATGACCAACCAGGAAAAGCTCCTGGTCACCGCCCAGCTGCTGGACCGCGGCGTCTTCAACCGGGACGACGCCCGGGCCGTGTGGAACCTGCCGCCGCTGCCCAACGGGGAAGGCCAGGCTTACTACATCCGGGGCGAATACAAGGACGCCCTGGACACGCAGAACCAGAAGGGGGAGAACACCAGCTATGCCTTATAAGCCCAACGAGCGCGTTTACCGCGCCATGGCGCTGCTTGAGCCCATCGAGGACGCGGCCCAGTTCCGCGTCCGGGGCTATGCCAGCACCTTTGACCGCTATGTGCTGTTTGAGGATGAGGACGGCCCGGTCTATGAGCAGATCATGCCCGATGCCTTCCAGGGCTGCGACATGTCCGACGTGATTTTGCAGTTTGATCACATGGGCAGGGTTTACGCCCGCACCACCAACGGCACCCTTTGGCTCACGGTGGATGATCACGGCCTGCTCATCGAGGCGGATCTGAGCCAAACGTCCCTGGCCAGGCAGCTGTGGGAAGACATCAGGGCCCGGATGATCACCCGGATGAGCTTTTGCTTCATCATTGCCGACGGCGGGTACGACCAGGGCACCAACACCAATATCATCCGCCGGATCAGCAAAGTGTTCGACGTATCAGCGGTATCCATCCCGGCCAACCCCGGGACAGATATAGAGGCCCGGTGCGCCTGGGACGGAGAGATCGCAGGCATCCGCGCGGAGCGACGCGGAAAAATCCGGCGCATAAAGACCCGCATCAAAATCGACCTGTTAGGAGGAAAAACACATGGCTAACAAAATGACCCGCTCCCAGGCGCTGGATCGTCTCAAGGCGCTGCGGGACATGCTGGACCAGCCCGACGCCGACATCGAGGCCATCGAAGAGGAAATCCAGCAGCTGGAAGAGATCCTTTCCGAGGCAGAGGAGGCCGTGGAGGAGATCGCCGAGGAAGCAGCGGATGCCGCTGAGGGCGACGAAGAGGCGCGCAGCGACGAGGATCCGGAAGAGGAAGACGAGGAAGAGGAGCGCCCCGAGGAGCGCGTGTCCATCCTTCGCCGCCGGGCCCAGGCCCGGGCCCGGCTGATCGCCGCGGGCGGCGGCCGCGTCAGCCGCAATTTCAAGAATTTGGAGGGAAAGCCCATGAACAAAGCCTACGATGCCGCCAGCAAGGAATACCGTTCCGCCTGGCTCAAGAACGCCGCCGTGGTGGGTGAAAACCGCCTGCTGGGCGACCTGACCGAAACCGAGAAGCGCGCCTTCACCTTCACCACCCAGAACAGCGGCAGCGTGGTGCCCACCGAAACGCTGAACCGCATCGTGGAGCTGGTGGAATCCATGTCTCCCATGCTGGACGACGCCAACCCCAGCGCCATGACCAAGGGCTTCGGCGTGCCCCGCCACGCCTCCATCGAGGCCGGCGACGCCGCCGTCACCAGCGAGGGCGCGGCCAACAGCGACGAAGAGGATGCCTTCAACCTGCTGGAGCTGGCCGGCGTGGAAATTAAGAAGCACGCCAACGTGACCCGGAAGATGGCCTTCCAGTCCATCGACGCTTTCGAGGATTGGCTGGTGCAGCATCTGGCGGAACGCATCGCCGTGGCCAAGGAAGGCCACATCATTTCCCGGCTGAACAACGTGACCTACGGCATCGCCGCGGCCAACAAGCTGCAGAATCAGCTCTACACCGAAGGCACCATCCGCGCCATTTTCGGCGCCATCAAGGGCCAGGGCGAGATCAAGGTGTACGCCAACCGTTACACCATCTGGAACGGCCTGGCCGGCATCCAGACCGGCGACGGCAAGTACGCCTTCATTTCCAGCGGCAAGGAAAACCCCGAGGTGGAAGGCCTGCTCTTCGGCGCGTCCGTCCGCAGGGATGAAAACCTGGCCAACAACGTGGCCTACTTCGGCATCCCGGCCCGGCTGCTGGTGAATAACTTTGACCCCCTGACCGTGGAGCGCGACAAGGACGTCAAGACCTTCGTCACCACCATCGGCGCCTATTCCCTGTTTGACGCCGGTCTGGAGGATCCCCTCAGCTGGGTAAAGGTGGAATTCACCGGCGCCGGCAGCATCAGCGCCATCACCGTGTCTTCCGCCGCCGGCTCTACCTCCGGCAAGACCGCGCTGACCCTGACCGGCTACACTCCCGCCCAGGGCGAAGCGTACCTGTACAAGACCGCCGAGGGCGCCGCCCCCGCCGCCGTGTACGGCGCCACGCCGGATTATACCTGGACCGCCTGGAACGGCTCTTCTCAGATCACCGCCACCACCGGCCACAAGATCACCGTGGTTTCCGTCAACGCGGACGGCAAGATCGTGGCCGCCGGCACGGCTACCGTGACCAGCAAGGCGTAAGGCCGAAAAGATCTTCCGGGAGGTGAGCCCCTTTGACAAACCAGGAATTGCTTGACAGCGTAAAGCTTTCGCTGCCTGTGACCGATACGCGCTTCGACGAGGATCTTTTGGATCTGATCGAGGCCGCCAAGGCGGACCTGGGGATCGCCGGGGTGACCCTCCCGGAAGCGATCGACAGCCTGAGCCGGCAGGCCGTGAAGCTCTACGTGAAAGCGTACTTCCGCATCACCGAGGATCATGACCGCCTGGTGGCCGCGTATGAAAAGCTGAAAGCTTCGCTGCAGATGTCCACCGGGCATACGGATTGGAGGGACGGCGCGTGAACGCGGCGGACGTGATCATCCTGCTGGGGGGCAGCCCCCAGGCCCGGGGCGTGCACGCGCAGCGCACCGACGCCGAGCGCGCCGTGCCCTGCACGGTCAAATCCGTAGGCATGCGCGAAACCTATGAGGCCATGGCCAACGGCCTGCACCCGGAATACGTGTTTGAGATCGCGTACGAATTCGATTACCTGGGCGAAAAGCGATTGCGCTTCCTGGGGGACGAATACCGCGTCATCCGCACGTATGTCACCAAAGGCGGCGGGCGGGAAATCGTGGCCGAACGGGCGGAGGTGACGGCATGACCGAATACGAAGCCCTGATCGCCGCTCTGGAAGCGACCGGCATCCCTTTTGCCGAGGACGGCTGGGACGCGGAAACGCCCCTGACCCGCCCGGCGGCGCCTTACGGCGTTTACCAGATCGAGGGCGGCGCGTCCGCCCTTTGGACGGACGACCGGCCCCGCCGGCAGACGCTTCAGGGCAGCGTGGACGTGTTCACCCTGAGCGACGGCCACACCGAAAAGCAATCCGTGCAGACGGCGCTGATCTCAAGCGGCGTCCGCTGGTATCTTTCCAGCCGCCAGTATGAAGATAACACGCGCCTGACCCACCTGGAATGGGTGTTCTACGTGGACGCGCACCCCGCGGGAGGCGGCCGCGCCAATGGCTAAGATCGACTGCAGCGGCGCCGACGGGATCGTGAGCGCGCTGAAAACCCTGGGCAAGGAAACGCCCAAGGTGTGCAAAATGGCGCTGTACAAAGGTGCGGGCGTGCTGCTGGATCAGCTGCGCGCCGCCACCGAGGCCCTGCCCACAGAGCCGTTCCATCCGCTGCCCGGCGCGCCAAACGGCGGAGAGCCGCTGAATGTGCTCACCGAGGACGATAAGGAAGATCTGCTGGACGGGCTGGGGTTGGCGCCCTTTGACGACACCGGCGACGGCTGCTCCACAGCCGCCAGCTTCGACGGGTACAGCCGCCACAAGACGAAGAAGTATCCCAACGGCGTGCCCCTGCCCCTGATCGCCCGCAGTATCAATTCCGGTTCATCCGCCCGGCGCAAAAACCCGTTCATCCGGCGCACCGTCACCGCGGCGGAGGCTCCCGTCCAGGAGGCCATGGAAAACGAGGTGGCCGCCCAGGTGGAAAGCATCCAGCAGACCGGACGGCTGCGCCCCCTGGAGGACGGCGGCGGAAAGAACCGCCGAGCATGACGCAATCATTCTAAAATTTCCACCCGATGGAAATTTGAACAAACGAAACGGAGGAAAAGAATATGCCTACGATCGGACTGAGGCTCCTGGTGGTGGCCGAGATCGACACCGAACCCGAGGGCCAGCGCCCCACCTACAAGCCCGGCATGGTGGCCGGCGGCATGATGCGGGTGAACCAGAACATCACCCGCGCCGACAAGAAGCTGCCCGTGGACGACGTTATCAAGTATTCGGACAACGGCATCAAGAAGATCGGCCTGGAGTTCGGCGTGGACGACGTCAGCGACGAGGCCAGCGTCTACATGGGCTTGGAAACCAAGATCGACGGGGAAAACGACGCCCCCGACACCTATCATCTGACCGGGAAGCCCAGCAAATACCTGGGCGCCGGCACCGTGCGCGTCAAGGAAGACGAGGACGGCGTCCACACCTATCATGCCGACTGGTATCACAAGGTCCAGTTCGCCATGGACGCGGAGAGCGCCGAGACCCGCAACCCCGAGGATTCCAACTGGCAGACGCCCACGCTGAAGGCGGAGGCCTTCGGCCTGAACATCCCGGACATCGACGAGGACTGGCCCTCCTTCCGTGAGCGCGCCGTCTTCGAGGATTACGACGACGCCGAGGCCTGGATCAAGGGCAAGGCAAACATCACCGCCGGCGGCGGCTCCGGCGGCGGCTCCGGCGGCGGCTCCGGCAGCGGCTCCGGCAGCGGCTCCGGCAGCGGCTCCGGCAGCGGCTCCGGCACTTAACGGAAACGGGAGGGAAAAAGGATGATCACCTACAAGGCAGGGACGCGCAGCTTCCCTTTGGTTTATAACCTGGACGCCATGGCCGCCCTGCAGGAAAAGCTCGGGCAGCCCGTGACCATTGAGGCGCTGTCCAATCTGCTCAAGCGCTGGGAAGACATGATCGACGTGCTGGTGATCCTCATCCGCCAGGGCAGCCTGGTCAGCGATCAGGAGCCGGAAGAGGACGACGCCGTCCGCGTGTGGCTGCGGCGCCGCCTGACGCCGGGGGCACAGCCCCGTTTGGTCGCCACGATCCTGGACACCATTACCGCCGGCCTGCGCACGGAGACGGCGGAGGAAACGGGCCGCAAAGGGAAAACCGACGCGGTCCTTGCCGAACTGGAAAAAAAAGAAGAGGCGGGCTGACCGCCCGCCAGGTGATTTCCTATGGGCTGATCGCGGGCTTAAGCTGGCCCGCCATGGGCCGGCAGACCCCGGGGCTGATCTGCGATCTGTATATCTACCGCCAGCGGTATGACGACGATCAGCACAAGATCACCCGGAAGAAAGCGGATCAGTATTACGACTAAGGAGGCGGCGGCGTGGCCAAAAACGAGATCAAAACCAGGCTGGCGCTGGAAGGCGAGCGCGAATACGTAAACGCCATGAAGAGCGCGGCCGACAGCGTCAAGGTGCTGGACAGCGAGCAAAAGCTGGCCGCCGCACAGTTTGAGCTCACCGGCGACGCCCAGCAGTACGCCGCCGACAAGGCCCGGATCCTCAAGGAAAAGATCGAGGAGCAGAAAAAGGCCGTCGCCGCCGCCCAGGAGGCCGTCGAAAAGCTGAAGGACAAGGGCGTGGACCCCAACTCCAAGGCCATGGTCACCTGGAGAACCAGGCTGAATACAGCCAAGACCGCCCTGACCAAAATGGAAACCCAGCTCCAGAGCAGCGAAACGGAGCTGGTCAAGCAGGGCGAAAAGCTGGATGCAGGCACCGGCAAGGCCGGCGAGTACAGCGACGCGCTCAAGAAGATCGGCAAGGACGTGGACTATACCGCCACCATCCAGGCCATCGACCGGGTCACCGGCGCCATCGAGGGCGCGGTCAAAATGGCCGCCAAGGTGGGCAAGGCCATGTGGGACGCGGAGGGCGACGCCGCCCAGTGGGCGGATCAGCTGAACACCGCGGCCACCGCCGCCGGCATGGACGTGGAAACCTACCAGTCCTGGCAGTACGCCAGCCGGTTCATTGATACGTCGGTGGAATCCATCGTCAAGGAAACCACCCGCCTGACCACGGAGCTGGGCAGCACGTCCAGCGAAACGGCCGAGGCGTTCAATATGCTGGGCATCGTCACCCGCAACGCCGACGGCACAGTCCGGGATTCCACGGCGGTTTTCTGGGACGCCATCGACGCCCTGGGCCAGATCGAGGATCAGACCGAGCGCGGCATCAAGGCGCAGAAGCTTTTCGGCAACAGCTGGAAGGATCTGCAGCCCCTCATCGATGCCGGCAGCGCCGCCTACAAGGATTACGCCGAGGAAGGCCGCCAGGTGGCAGTGGTGAGCAAAGCGCAGGTCGACGCCCTGCAGGGGCTGGACGACGCCAATCAAAAGCTGGTCGCCCTGGCGGATAAAACCAAATACGACTCCCTGGCCGAAATGGCCCCCGTGTTCAAAACCGTCAGCGAGGCCCTGGCGGAGGCCCTCAAGGCGCTGGACGAATTCGTCACCAGCGAGGAGGGCCGGGCCGCCATCGGGGAGCTGAACGCCGCCCTGCAGGGGCTGATCCAGTCCTTCCTGGGGGAGGACAACGGCAAGGGCACCTTCCAGGCCATCGTCCAGGGCGCGAAGGACGCGGTGAAAAAATTCACCGACGCCCTTACCTGGATCAAGGATCACGGCAACGTGGTCAAGGACGTCCTGGTAGGCATTGCCGCCGCTTGGGCGGGGCTCAAGGTCACCTCCGGGGTGCTGACGCTTTTGCAGCTGGTCAACGCCGCCAAGGGCGTGGACTGGTCCGGCATGGGCAGGGCCTTGGGCGGCGACGGCGCGGGGCAGAAAACCCCGCCCGGCGGCGGGCTGCTGACCAAAGCCGGAGCCGCCATCAAAGGCGCGGCGAGCTCGTTCGCCGCTACGGCCGCGGGCGACGCCGTGTTTTTCAGCGCGCTGCCCGTGGCCGGCGTGCTGACGGCGGGGCTGCTGCCCGCATACCTTGCCGACCAGGCGGACCGGGAGAAAGAGCTCAAACGCCTGAAGGAAGCCCAGGACGCGGCCCACGCGGCCGCCGAAGCGAACGGCATGGAGGACAGCGTCGCCCTGCAGCACGTGGATACCGCGGTGGCGGGGCTGGGCGAATCCGACCGGACAAACATCCTGGGCCAGAAGATCCTCGCCGATCAGGCGAACGTGGCGGCGGCGATCGATAAAATCGTCGCGGATGAAGCGGCCGGTGGCGAGCGGGTGCTTTCCAACCGCACCAAGGCCATGATGGAATACGGCGAAATGAGCGGCATGCAGGAGCATGTGATCCTGGACACCGCCCTTAAAGAATCCGGCGAATATCTCCAGAAAGGCGGCCGGGCCGCCCAGGAGGCCGTGGACACGGTGGAGGCGCTTTCCGACGCCCTGGATGAGATCACCGATATGCAGAATGCCGTCCGCTATCACGGCTACGGTTACGATGAGGCAGGCAATGACGTGGGGGAGGGCATCGTGCAGCTGGTGGACAGGATCATCGACGATCCCGCCCTGTACGACGCGCTCAGCGAAGCGACGAAGGCAAAGGTGGCCGAATACCTGAATGAGGAATCGGGCTTCGGCATCGGCAGCAACGATCGCATCGGGGACGCGGAGGAAATGATGAACCTCCTCTACGCGGACCTGGAAGGCGCCTTTGACCGGGCCGTGGAGGCCGGGCAGGGCGTGCCCGGCGGCATGGCCGAGGGCATCGGCGAAAACGCCAAGGACGCCGCGGACGCCGCCGCCGAAATGGCGGAGGGCGCCGTTGACGCCGCCATGCAGACCCTGGGCGAGCACAGCCCGTCCACCGTGTTCAAGGGCATCGGCGAAATGGCCGTGATCGGTCTGGCCAACGGCATTTACGGCAAGGGAGACGAGGCCATCCGCGCGTCGGAATGGCTGGCCGCCCAGGTGGAGCGGGCGCTGCGCACGCGCCTGGACATTCATTCCCCGTCCCGGGTGGCGCAGGCGCTGGGCGGGTTCTTCGTCACCGGCTTTGCCGAGGGCGTCGAGCGCAGCCTTTCCGAGATCGACCGCGCCACCGCCCACATGGCGTCCGCCGCGGCGCGCCCGCTTTCCCGGGGAGGCGGCAGCGCAGGCAGCGCCGGGGCCGCCCCCGGCATGGTGCATGTGACGCTGGTCGTGGATAAGCAGGCCGTGGGCGAAATCGTGGCGCCGGTGGTGGACGGCTGGATCGGCGCGAAAGTGGAGGCGATGCGGTAATATGGCCAGGCATCTGGAAGCGGCGCTGGGGGGCGTCACCCTTCGGACGGCCGCCCCGCTGACAGCGATCAATAACATCACCGAAACCCCGCGGGAGGATGCGTCCTGGGGCGCGCCCCTGGGGGCGGAGGGGCAGATCCTCCTTTCGGACCGCCGGGCGGGGAACCTGATCACCCTGGAATTTGTGATCGAGGAGCTTTTCAACCTTGCTGCCCGCACCCAGCAGCTGGATCTGGCCAACGGCTGGGCAAAGCCGGGTTACTTCACCCGCAGCGACCGCCCGGGAAAGCGCATCCGGGTGATCCCCGCGGAATACGCCCATATCGCTTCCGCACGGGATTTTACGGAGGTGTTCCGCCTGGGGCTGGAAGCGTCACCCTGCCCGTACTGGGAGGACGCAACGCCCACGGAACTGGCCCTGACGGGCAGCAACACCACGGGATTGATCACCGTGCCCGGCACGGCGGAAACCGTGGCGGACGTGACCGTCAGCCACACGTCCGGAACGCTGAACACCCTTACGCTTGCCCTGGGGGATACGCAGATGAGCTTTTCCGGGCTGAATATCCCCGCCAACACGAACCTTACGCTGGATCATGACGAAAACGGAAACCTCCGGATCCGGGCGGGCAACGTAAGCAAATACGGCTGCCGCAGCGCCGGCAGCGACGACGAATTGTCCGCGCTGCCCGGGGCCCGGGCGGTGACCGTGACCGCAAACGTCACCTGCAACGTCACGCTGCAGGCGAGGGGGAGGTGGAAATAATGGCAGACCGCGTGCGCGCGCCGTGCCTGCTGGACGCAAGCTTCCGCGAATCGGCGCGCCTGCGCCCCACGGCATTGAGCCTTGACCTGGAAACGGAGGACGCGTCCACCGCCCAGCTCACCATGCCGCCCCAGGCCGATGCGCTGCCCATGAACGCCTG
This sequence comes from uncultured Eubacteriales bacterium, assembly GCA_902761755.1. GTDB lineage: Bacteria > Bacillota > Clostridia > Christensenellales > Aristaeellaceae > RUG563. The sequence continues at coordinate 126,995 of CACWLP010000002.1, forward strand.
GATCGAGCTGTTTACCTTAAAGGGCAGCGCCGGGTATTACCGCGTCAGCCGGGACACGGAGGCGATGAAAAAGAACCGCAGCTACGTCCTGCGCCACGGCATCGACACCCTGCACGACAGCCTCTGGAAAGAGCAGCGGGATTTTTCCGGCACCATGCAGGAATACCTGACCGCTCTGCTATCGCAGCAGACCGCCGTCTACTGGCAGCTGGGCGTCTGCGAAGACACGGGTGCCTGGAAGAAAAAGGGCATCAATTACGATCACCTGGATGATCTGCTCAACGAGGTGCGCGCCGAGCGGCAGGGGTACCTTTTCACCTACGACTTTACCACCACGCCCTGGACGCTTTCTTTCGTGGCCGCGCCGGGCACGGTGAACGCGGAAATGCGCCTGCGCCGCAATTTGGAAGGCGGCCAGATCATCCATTCCCGGGACGGCCTGGTCAACCGGCTGTACCTGAGCGTGCACACCACCAAACAGGCGGACACAGCGCCGGCCACCTGGTCCGGCGGTGAAAACAAGGGCCAGGCCACCGGCAACACCACCGCCGCGGAGGATAAAACCACCGAAACGGAAACCGTGCTACGCGTCTATAACGACGCGGCCAGCCAGGCGCTCTACGGCGTGGTGGAAGGCCCGGCAGACATCGACACCGAGGACGTGCCGGACGTGGACGCCTGGGCGGCGGCCTTCCTGCAGGACCACGCGTCGCCCATTGGCCAGGCGTCCGCCGACGCGTGGGAGATCGTCAAATCCACCGGCGAGGAATGGGACAGCCTGGACCTGGGAAAGCTGGCCCGCATCGCGGGCCGCGGCATTGAAAAGCGCATCGTGCGGCTGCAGTATCCCGATCTGGTGAGCAGCCCCGCCCAGGCCCACGCGGATCTGAACCGCCCCCTGCCCAAGTTTTCCGAAACGCTGGCGGACCTGCGCAAGAAAACGGACAGCGCGGCCGCCGCGGCCGGTCGCGCCTCCCGGGGCGCCGCCGTGGATAAGCAGCTGACCCACTGGGCCCAGGTGGTCCAGGAAATGAAGGAAGCCCTGGACGGCACGGGCCTGACCGACATGTGGGAAACCGGCATCGAGCTGGACGCCCAGACCGGCGCCAGGCTTTACAGCTTTTACCAGGGCCAGATCAGCGAGCGCGCCGAGCTCATCGTCAATCATGAGGCCATCCAGACGCTGGTCACCAAAACCGGCGTCAATGATTTGGGCCAGGGCGAAACGCTCTACAGCAAAACCACCCAAACGGCGGAGGGCCTTTCGGCGGAAATCAGACGGGCCACCGACGCGGAAGGCACGCTGACCGCCAATTTGTCCGCCACCGCGGCAGAACTGCAAACCCTGTACGCCAAGACCGGCGTTAATAGCCTGGGGCAGAATGAAACGCTTTACAGCAAGCTGACCCAGACCGCCACGAACTTTAACACCCAGGTAACGGCGCTGAGCGCGAAGGTGGACACCAAAGCCACCGTCTACCGCCAGTGGACGGACCCGGCCAGCGTCAGCGGCAACACCGTGCAGCCTGGGGATGTGTGGATCAAGACCAACGCCATCCGCACCCTGGGCGACGCGGGCAGCCTGACGTTGAACGACATGAGCGCCTACCAGATCCGCGACATGTACGGCAGCCGCCTGTATGTGCGCAACGGCAGCGGCGCCTGGGAATTGCAAAACGACGAGGCCTCCTCCGTGGAGCACGGCACCCAGATCGACGAAAACAACGATCAGATCAGCCTCCTTGCCTGGGACATCCAGCAGAACCAATCGGACGTGGGGGAGCTGACCGTGACGGCTAAAGAGATCACCGCCCGGGTGCAGCACGTGGAGGCCGATTACGTTTCCACAGCCACCTTCTCCGTCCAGGCCGGGAAGATCAGCCAGATCGTCACCGCCGTAGGCAGCGACGGCCAGGTGACCGCGGCCAGCATCGCGCTGGCCATCAACCAAAGCGGCAGCGGCGCCTACATCAAGGCGGATCACGTTTACATCGCCGGCACCACCACCCTGTCCGGGCGGTTCTCCATTTCCGGCGGGGCGCTGGTGGTCAATAGCGATCTGTCCGCCACGGGGGCCATCTCCGGCGGCACCGTCTACGCCACCACTCAGCTGTCCATTGGCACGGGCACATCCGGCGGCAGCGGCAGCCTCTACTACCGCGGCAGCCAATACTACCGCCAGGGCGTCACCCTGGGCGGGTCCGGCGGGTCCATCGCCGAGGGCCATTTCCTGGGCAACAGCTCCACCACATTGAACCTGGATCATTACCACAAGATCGTGGCCACGGAGGGCACCGGGGCAAACGCGGGAAAGATCATCATCACATTGTCCGAGCCCGTCGCCACCAGCGACAGCACAAACAACACCACAAATTTTAATATCGCCGCCACGACTGCGTATCAGAACGGTGTCCTGGCGGCGAAAAACGGCGTCAAGGTCTCCGGCCCCACGTGGACCACCGCCCCGGCCTCCGGCATTACCGGCAACAGCAACACCGCCACCTTCACCACCGACGCGCCCACGCCGAACAGCGCCGCGCCCAAATCCCTGGCGCTGTACATGTCCGGCGGAAGCTGGAGCAGCGGCACCTATTATGTGTACACCACGCACACAAACAGCACCGCGGCCAACCGGATCGCGCGGTTCGCGGTCAGCAGCAACGTGCCCACCGTCAGCGCCAACGTAAGCAGCCTGGGCACGAACCGGACCGGCTATAACGACAGCGCGGGGTCCATCAGCAAAAGCGGCCTGACCGCGAATACGTATCTGGGCTTCACCATCACCTGCAACGGCCTGACCCACAAGTATTACATCGTGGTCAATGCTTAGCGCCCGGCCCGAACGGGACGGGAAAGCGGCCGCCAAGCCACATAGAACAGTGGCGCGCGGACAAACAAAAAAGGAGGAAATCACAATGAAACACGAGACCGTCATCAAAGCCATGCATGCCCTGAACCGCCTGGCGGGCAAGGATCTGCCCGTCAAAAGCGCCTGCGCCGTCCACCGGCTGCGGGTGCTTTTGCGCCCGGTTTGGGAATTCCACCAGGAGGAGGAAACCAAGCTGATGCGCCGGCTGATGCGGGACGGCGCGTTCATCGACGACGCCGCCCGGGAGGAATGGAACAAGCGGATCGAGGAAATGAGCCAACTGGAAGCCGAGGGCCTGGAGATCACGCCCATCGCCCTGCCGCTTCCCGAGGACGTGACCATCACCGCCAACGACGTGGACGCCCTGGAGGGGTTCGTGAATTTCGAGTAAGGGGAGGAATCATAAGTGCGAGAACTGATTATTGGCCAGATCGCCCTTGGCGGGTTTGACCTCGCCGGCATGATCGACCGGATCAACTATTACCACGTGGCCGGGCAGCTCACCGACGCGGAACGGGAAGAGCTGATCGCCCGGGCCAGGGAAAAGGCCGTGGAGGAAATGGAGATCGACCCGAAAACGGAGATCCTGGCCCTGTGGGCGGCGGTGCGCGAACTGCAAAAGAAGGTAAGCGCCGGCGGCGGCGATACGCCCGTCCCAGCGGACGAATGGCCCGCCTTCGTGCAGCCGACGGGCGCGCACGACGCCTACAACACCGGTGACAAAATGACCTATACCGACGGGAAGCATTACGTTTCCCGCATCGACAACAACGTGTGGACGCCCGAAGCGTATCCGCAGGGATGGGAGGAGCGGCAATCATGAAGAAATCCAATACCAAAAAATACATGCGGGGGGTGGGCCCGGCATAAACTGAGCCCGGCTCACGGCGCCAATCAAACATTGGGGCCGGCCCCCGCAAGGGATGCTGTTAAAAAACGGGGGTGGCAGTGATGGCCACCGCCAACCTAAGCCTGGACAAGCTGGCCAGCACGAACACGTTTCCCGAACTGATCACGGCCTTCAACGGAAACGCTGATAAACTGGATGCGTTTGCTGGAGCTTCCGCCGTAAACTTTACGGAAGAATCGGGGATTACCAATAACCTGTTTATTCGGAAGTCCGGGAAAGTGGTCTGCGTGAATGGGTACATCAAAAGCTCGTCCCCGCTTTCGATAGCCAGCCTATTTGTCGGTACGATAGCATCTGGTTATCGCCCAACGGAAAATGTGCGCTTTCCTGTTGCGATAGCATCTCAGCCGTATAATGTCGGCATTATTGGATATGGCATCATTGGAACTGACGGGAAACTGAACATCAAAGCAGGGAGCGATACATCAGCGACCTTTTGCTATTTTTCCTGTTCGTACATTACACGCTAAACAGCATCCCCTTTCGCGGGCTGAGCCCCCACGAAAGGAGAAAACCATGGAAAATACCACCAACCTCAATCTGGCCAAGCTGGCCAGCACGGACACGTTCCCCACGCTGCTTTCGGATTTCAACGGCAATATGGACAAGATCGACGCGGCGTATGAGATTATTGGAACACGCTCATCCAGCGGCGCGCTGACAGTCGCCAGTGTGCCGGCGTCCACCTGGACGAACGTCTGCACCCTTACGCTGGGAGCGGGCATCTACGTGGTCACCGCAGACGCCGAATACGGTTCCGCCACGGACGGCATCCGCATTCTGCTGCTGGACACCACGGAGACCACGCAATATTACTCGGCCAACAGCGTACTGGGGGCCGGGCGGGCCATCCTGTCCAAAACCCGGATCTTTGTGTTGCCCGTGCAAACCACGCTGTATCTGCGGGTGTATCACACCTCGGCGAGCACGTTCAATATCCGCGGCGTCATCACCGCCGTTCGTATTGCGTAAGCTGACAAACCGAACAATCATAACATTGAGTTCAAACGGCATAAGGAGGCGCGCGCATGGTCAAGGCCGCTGATTTGATCCGGCTCTTGTGGCTGGCGCTTACCGACTTCTGGGGCTACATCTGGGGCAAGCACGGGGTGCTGTGGACCCAGGAAATGCAAAACCGCGCCACCGACGCCATGGCCAAGGAATACGGCCAGCAGTGGGTGGGGCATATGGTGGCGGACTGCTCCGGGCTGGGGTATGACGCATTTCAAAAGCTGGGCGGGCACATCTTCCACGGCTCCAACACCATCTGGAAGGAGTATGTGACGGGCCGGTGCGCGCTCAAGAACGGCAAGCGCGCCGACGGCAGGCCCATGCTGCCCGGCGACCCGGTGTTCATGAAGCGCACCAAGGGCGGCGTGGTCAAGCGCCACCACATCGGCTATTACGTGGGCGAATACGGGGGCGTGCCCATGGTGATCGAGGCCCAGGGAACCGTCAACGGCGTGTGCACCAACGTGAAGGGCCTCTTTCCGGGCCGCAGGAACGACGGCAAGGGCAAGCCCCTGACCAAATGGCACGAAACCGCCCACTGGCTGAATGTTGAATACGAGAATGGAGTGATCTACATGAACAGACCTGTCTTGAAAAAAGGCGCAGGCTGCGGCACGGACACCGCCCACCAGGACGCCGTGCGGGAGCTGCAAACGCTGCTGAAGGCAGCGGGCTGCGACCTGGAGGCAGATGGCAAATTCGGCGCGAAAACCGAATCCGCCGTCCGGGAGTACCAATCCGCCCACGGCCTGGTACCCGACGGCGTGGTGGGCGCGGCCACGTGGGACAGCCTGATCCCGGAAACCCCCGGCCAGGACGCCCCCGTCACCGACGTGCCCGGCATCGACGCCGTTTCCGTTTCCCGGGACACCCTGGCCGGGTGGCGGCGCACCATCCAGGCCGTGGCCGGGGAGATCGATAAGGTAATGGGAGCGTGAGCACCCACTTCTCGCCGGGGAAGCAGCTTCGCGCTCGGCCCGCATGGGCCGAGTAAGCAGCCGCCAAGAAACATAGAACGGAAGTGCGGGCAAGCCGCCGCAAGGGGTCGCGGTCCGCGCGGACAAACAGAATCGGAGGATGAAAACCATGTGGAAAAAAATCGTTGAAACCCTGGCAGCGGCCGCCGGCGCGGTGGCTTCGTTCTTTTGCGGCCTGCCGCCCATCATCTGGGTGCTGCTGGCCGTGATCACCCTGGATTACGTCACCGGCATCATCTGCGGCATCATGGGCAAAAGCCCGAAAACGGAAAACGGCGGCCTGGAGAGCCGCGCCGCTTTCCTGGGGCTGCTCAAAAAGGCGCTGATCCTGCTGGTGGTGCTGCTGGCCGCGCTGCTGGATCGGGCCGTGGCCCTGGGCGCCGGCATCGAATTTGACGCCGTGGCGGGGGCGACGTGCCTGTGGTTTATCGCCTCCGAGGGCATGAGCGTGCTGGAAAACGCCGCCGCCATGGGCGTGCCCATCCCGAGGATCCTCCTGCAGGCGCTGGAGATCTTCAAGAGCAAAGGCGGCAGCGACAAACCGCCTGACAATCGTCAATAAAAATATAGAATGATATAAACGATTCACGCCCCGTATCCTCGGGTCGTTTTCCGTGTATCCGTGTCCACTTTTGTGTCCACTGAAGTCTAAACATCCTGTGCCCACAACGGGAGTATATAAAGCAAGATCCCCAGAAAGCGTTTATTTTCAACACTTTCCGAGGATCTTCTTTTCAATGGGATTAGTAGGGCTCGAACCTATGACCTCCACGATGTCAACGTGGCGCTCTAACCAACTGAGCTATAATCCCACGGGCAACAATGGGATTATAGCATGACGCGGGGAAAAACGCAAGCCCCAATTTGCCGGCGGACTGAAATTTTCCCGTCCGGCCTCCGCGGCGTCGGCGCGGGGGCTTGCTTGGCCGCCGCTTCTGCCGCTTCACGCATAAACGCCCCTGCATTCTCATACAAATCCAGAGAAGCGATGGGAGGGATCAGAATGGAAATCGAATGGATCCGTGAAAATATGGAAACCGAACAGGTTGTTCCCCTGCAGGCGGTGCAGATCGCGGTGGAAACGGAGGCGGCGCTGCCCGGGGGCCTTCGGGAGGAGGCCCGGGTGCTCCATGCCGACGCGCTGGCCGCGGTCAGCGGCGGGGAATGGGCCGGGGGCCGGGCGGCGGTGGACGGGAAGGTGACCTTCCATGTGCTCTATACCCAGGGCGACATGGACCGGGTGCGGTCGCTGGAAGCCACGGCGGATTTTTCCCAGTCCATGACCGCGGAGGGCGCTTTGCCCGCCCAGGCCGCGGTGCACCCCCGGGCGGAGGTGATCGGCGTGTCGGCGAAGGCCTTCAACGGCCGGGTGCTGCTGCGGGCGGCGCTGCAGCTGTCCGGGGACGCGGCGGGGGTGCGCACGGTGTCCTGCCTGAAGGGCGTCGTGGACGCGCCCCAGGTGCAGCAGCTTTCCCAGACCGTTTCCCTGGAAAACACCGTGGGGGAAGGCCAGGGACAGACGCTGCTGCGGGAGGAATTCGAGCTGTCGGACGTGCTGCAGATCACCGAAACGCTGTACGCTTCCGCCCAGGCCCGGGTGGAGGACATCCTGGGCGGGGCGGACGGCCGCGCCACCGTGACCGGCACGGTTTTCCTGGAGGCCTGGCACGCTTCCGACATGCCCGGGCGGCCTTTGGTGAACACCCGGCACACCGTGCCCTTCGAGCACGTGGTGGCCCTGAGCGGCGCCCTGGGGGACGCCCTGGCCGCCCGAAGCGAGGTGCGGGATACGGCGGTGCTCAGCCAGGAAAACGAGGACGGAAGCCGGGTGCTGCGGGCGGAGGTGCAGTTGTTCAGCGAGATCAGCGCCGTGGCGGAAAAGGAAACCACGCTGCTGCGGGACGTGTTCACCCTGTCCGGGAACGGGATCGCCGCGGCGGCGGAGGAGGTGTCCGTGCGCAGCGGCACGGTGACGGAGCAGACGGAGGCCCCGTGCCGGCTGGTGATGCAGCTGGACGCGGGCGACCCCCGGGTGAAAACGCCCCTGGCGGGGTTCGCGCTGCCGGTGATCGGCCAGGCCCGGGCGGATCACGGCGAGCTGACGGTGGAGGGCGTGATGAACCTGACGCTGATTTACCTGGCCGACGGCAGTGCCGCCCCGGTTTCCGCCAGCCAGGAAACGCCCTTCCGGGCCGTTTTCGCCACCGCGGGCCTGCCGGAGGATCACCTGGCGCTGACGGCGGGGGAGGTGGAGCTCAACGCCCTCACCGGCGACCGGGTGGAATTCCGGTGCGCGCTGCATCTCTCCGCCGAGGGCGTGCGCCAGACGGCGGCCCGGGTGCTCACCGGGGCGGAAAGCGTGCCGGAGGGGGAAAGCGCGAAAGGGATCTGCCTGTATTACCCCCAGGCGGGGGAAGACGTGTGGGAAATCGCCAAGCGCTATCGCATGCCCCAGGACGCCATCCTGGCCCTGAACCCCCGCCTGGCGGAGCAGAAGAGCGAAGGGGCGCCGGTGCTCGTTTACAGGCGGTAAAGCGCCAGGGAAAGGGCGCAGAACGCCGCCGTGAGAAAAAAGGCCGTGCGTCTGCCCACGGGCAGCATGACGAACCGGCGGCAGCACACCGCCGCAAAAAACGCCGCCCCCGCCCAGGCCGGAAAGCCGGCCCGGAAGGGAGCGGCGCTTTGCGCTGCGCGGAGCAATCTCTCCGCAGCCGCCGGGAACAGACACCCCGCCGCCCAGCCCAGCGCGAACCGGCCGGGCCTGCGCCGCCGCTGGCGGGGATACAGGGCCGGCCTTGACTGCTCCCGGCGGCAAAGCACGGCCGTCCACAGCCCCAGCGTCAGCGCGGACGCGCCCGCGCCGCCCAGCAGCCCGGCCGGCAGCAGCACCGGGGCGGACAGGAGCAGGAAACGGGAAAGGGTCATTCGGGGTAGACCGTCAGCTGCCGGAGGATCTCCTCCGCCTTGCGGCTCATGTCCTCCAGGGTGGATGCGCCGTCCGTGGCGTCGGAAAGGGCGCGGATGGCCGCGGTCAGGGCCGTATTATCGGTGACGGCGGCCTTCGCGATGCTCTTTTCCACCGTCTGCACCCGCGTCAGCACCATTTTCTTCAGCCTGTCGTCCACCTGGCCCTGGTACTGGCCGGTGAGCTTCAGCCCCACCAGGGCGGTGTCCCCGGCCAGGGCCACGTCCGCCTCATCCACCTCGCTGAGCTTTTCGATGGCGTCTTCCATTTCCTCGACGGCTTTCCGCGCGTCTTCCACGGTGCGGATGGCGCTGGGCGCTTCGGATGCTTCCGGCGCGGCGGTGGGCCGGGCGGGGGACATCATGCCGGGATTGGCCGACGTGCCGGGCGTGGGCGTGGGAAGGGTGTCCGCGTTGCCGGCGCAGCCGGTGAGCACCGCGGCGGCAAGCACGGTCAGGAACAGGAACAGCCAGATCTTTTTCATTGCAAATCGCCTCCTCGCGGCTATTGTGCGCAGGGAGGCGATCAATTATTTTATGCAAATTTTTCTGAGGCGGGTTTTTATTTTTCGCCGTACAGCGTGCAGCCGCCGATGAATTCCCGCAGCAGCGAAAGCGGCGGAATATCCCGCATGGCCTCGTCCGTGGCGGGCAGGATATAATGCAGGATCTTGATCAGCCGCCGGGCCGCCAGATGATAGGGGCTGTCCTCGGGGATGGCCATGAGCAGATCGTAGGCGTAGCGCTTGAGGACGGGCAGCTCGTAATGCAGGGCGGAATTGAACATGAAATCCGCCTGCTCCTGATAGGGAAAGATCCAGGTTTCCTCGCCCCGGCGCACGCTGTTCCACATGGCCAGGGTATCCTCCGGCGGGGTGGAGCGGAACTGATGGTCCCGCACGATGCGGCGCAGCAGCCGCGCGTCCGTGGTGCGGATGCGGTTGTGGTGGTCCAGGTTCAGGCAGGTCAATTCGCTGATGTACACCTTGGCCACCAGGGCGGGATCGAAGCCCTCGTGCAGGGCGGGGTTCAGCCCGTGGATGCCCTCCATCACCAGCACCTGGTTTTTTTCCAGCTTCAGGGGATAGCCTTCGGGCGCCCGCTTCTGGGCGGTGAAATCGAAGCGGGGCATGGTTACCGTGTCGCCGCCCAGCAGGCCCGTGAGGCACCTGCGCAGCAGCGGCACGTCCAGGGCGGAAAGGGCCTCCAGATCCGGCAGCCCGTCCTTTTCCAGGGGCAGGGTTTCCCGGTCCCGGTAAAAATCGTCCAGAGAGATCAGCACCGGCCGCAGCCCCAGCACTCGCATGTGGATGCACAGGCGGTTGGAGAAGGTGGTTTTCCCGCTGGAGGAAGGCCCGGCCACAAATACCGCCCGGGCGCCCCGGCGGCGGATGCCCTGGGCGATCTCGCCGATGGACTGATCGTGCAGCGCTTCGTTCACCCGGATGAAGGACGGCAGCTCGCCCCGGACGGTCATATCGTTCAGGTCCGCGGCGTTCTGCACCCCCAGGATATCGCACCAGCGGTTGCTCTGGGCGAAGACCGAAAGGATCCCGGTGCGGGAGGCGAAGGGCGCGGGGCGCGTGGGATCGGCGGGGGAGGGGAGCTGCAGCACCATGCCGGGCTTGTACAGCCGCAGCTTGAACACCCGGCAGCAGCCCGTGGAGGGCAGCATGGCCCCGTAAAAGTATTCCGCGATGCCGCCGCAGCGGTATACATGGAAAAAATCGTAAGGCCGGTAGGCCAGCAGCCGGGTTTTATCTTCATGCCCGGTGCGGGCGAAATAGCGGATGGCCTCCTCCCGGGTCCAGGTTTCCTTTTCAAAGGGCAGGTCCTCCCGGACGATGCGGCGCATCTCCTTTTCCAGTGCCGCCAGGGTGCCGGCGTCCATTTCCCTCTCCAGCACGCGCATGTACAGCCCGTAGCCGATGGAATGTTCGATGCGCAGGTGCTCCCCGGGCAGCACCCGGTGCATGGCCAGGAGCAGGATAAAGCGCAGCGAACGCTCGTAGATCCTGCGGCCTTCCTCGTTCTGGAAGGTAATGGGATGCAGCGTGCAGTCCTTCTCCACCGGCTGGTTGAGCTCCATCACCCCGCCGCCGCAGAAGCATCCCAGGGCGTCGGGAAGGGATTCCGGGGCCAGGGCGGAAATGGCCTCCCGCACGGTGACGGGGGCGGAAAATTCGCGCTGGCGATCCATTATGCGGATGATCATGGCAGTCTCCTTTTCAGGGGTTCTCGGCGGCCTGCTGGGCGGAAATCTTCTGGGCCCACTGCAGGTGCTTGGTGTGCACGTAGGGCTTGCTCTGCTCCTCGGACAGGGCGGAGGAGCGGGTCATGATCCGCTTGCCCTCGTCGTTCTTGCCGAAGGCCAGCTTCACGAAGGCCAGCCCGTGGTCCGGGCAGTCCGCCAGGGCCATGTACTGGTCGTTCCGCTGTAGCACGTATCCCTCCGGCACCGCCATGCGCTTGCCGCACACGGGGCAGGGGGGCTGCATGGCCGCGGTGCTTTTCAGGGCGTCCTTCATGCTCCGTACCCGCAGGATCGCCGTGCTTTCCTTCTTTTTCCGCTCCATGTGCACCAGCTTCCGGGGGGTCAGGGGATAATTGAGCACCTTTCCCGGATCGGGCAGCTTCAGGAACACCAGGGCGGTATAGTACGCGTCGTTGACGGCGTTGTGGAAGGGCATCGTTTCCTCGTCTGGCACGATCTCCATTTGTTCCATGGCGGCCTTGAGGCCCTTGCGGTCCTTGGGGGAGCCGATGGCGTCGCCGAAGTACTTCTGGGCGTCGTAAATGGGGGCCAGCCGGGTTTCGCAGCCGAAGAACGTCATGTTCTGGTTCAGAACGGAAATATCGTCGCAGCCCCAGGTGAGCAGCACGTAATCGTCGCCGCACCATTTGGCGAAGGCCTCCACGGCCTCGTTAAAGCTGGGGGCCACGGACAATTCCTCCTGGGTGATGTGGGTGATCCGGGCGATGCGGGGATGCAGCCGCAGATAATGCTGGGGCTGGATCAGCTGGGAGAAGGAATCCGTCACCCGCAGGCTTTCGTCGATCCGCACCGCGCCGATCTGGATCATTTCAAACAATAATTTGCCGCCCACGCTTTTGTAGGCGGGGGAATGATAGGAAATGGGCTGGTTCCATTCCAAATCCAAAACAATGTATTGCATCGGGGATCATCCTTCCAGTTACTGATCGATTTTATATTGCCGGAACGCGTTTTCCGGCCACAGGTGCATCCGGGGAATCAAGGAGAGAATCAGCAGCGCGATGGCGATGCAGAACGGGACCCAGCCCCACCAAAGCGTCAGCACCGCAAAAACGAACGCCCCCGCCGTCCATGCGGCGAACAGCCGCCCGTAATCCCGGGCGATGGCCGCCCGGTCGTACCGGGCCTGCTCCTTTTCCGTCATGGCGTTGAAGCCCGCAATGAGATTGCAGGCTTTCTCCTTCCGCCGGAAAAACAGCGCGGCAATAACCAGGAACACCGCGCCCGTGGCGGCCAGCGTGATTGCCAGGATCACATTCGCCCCGTTCATGCCTCTTCTCCCCCCAGCGCGCTTTCCGCGGCGGATTTCCCCGCCAGCGCGCCGGTGCACCAGGCGATGTGCAGGTTGTAGCCCCCGGTGTGGGCGTCCACGTCCAGCACCTCCCCGGCGAAGTACAGCCCGGGCAGGCGCTTGCTTTCCATGGTGCCGGGGCGCACGTCCCGCACGTCCACGCCGCCCCGGGTGACGATGGCCTCCTCGATGGGCCGCAGGCCGCATACCGTGAGGGGCAGGGCCTTGAAAGCGCCGGCCAGGGCCGCGCGCATGGGGGCGGTCACCTGGCTGCACGCCGTCTGCCCGGACAGGCCGCACAGGGCCGGGAACAGGGCGGCGAAGCGCTGGGGAAGCATGGACTGCAGCACGGAGGAAAGCTGCTTCTTCCCCCCGGCGGCGAGCTCCCGCACCAGCCGCGCGTCCACCTGCTCCTGCGTCAGCCCCGGTTTCAGATCCACCGCGATTTCCGCCCGGCCGCTTTCCGGCAGGTGGGCGGAGCATTCGATGGCCAGGGGGCCGGATACGCCGAAATGGGTGAAGAGCATTTCGCCCATTTCGGAATATATCATTTTACCACAGGACCGGGCGGAAAGGCAAACATTTTTGAGGGTCAGCCCCTGCAGCTCGGCGGGCCACTTTTCCGCCGTGACCAGCCCGGACAGGGAGGGCTGCGGCGCAGCGATCCGGTGGCCCGTTTCCCCGGCCCAGCGAAAGCCGTCGCCGGTGGAGCCGGTGGCGGGATAGGAAAGCCCGCCGGTGCAGACGATGACCCGCCTGGCGGCCAGGAACCGCCCGTCTGCCGCTTCCGCGCCGATGGCCGCGCCGTTTTCCGCCGCCACGCGGCGGATTTCCGTATGCAGCAGGATGCGCACCCCGGCGGCGCGCAGGCCCTTTTCCAGCGCTTTGGTGACGTCGCTGGCGTGATCGGATACCGGGAAGGCCCGGCGGCCGCGCTCGATTTTCGTTTCGCATCCCAGCTCCCGGAGCAGGGAAAGCAGATCCTGCGGCATCAGCAGCCCCAGGGCGCTGTATAAGAACCGCGGGTTCCGGGGCACCTCCCGGAGGAATTCCTCCGCATCCTGGCAGGCGTTGGTGACGTTGCAGCGGCCCTTGCCGGTGATGTACACCTTTTTGCCCAGCTTCTCATTCTTTTCTGCCAGCGTCACTTGGGCGCCGGAGCGCGCAGCAAACAGCGCGGCCATCATCCCGGCCGCGCCGCCGCCGATCACCAGTACGTCGGATGCGTCTGTCATCATAGATCAAAATCCCGCAGGGCAGGCCCGAAGGCCGCGTTATGGTCGGCAAAGGCGCCCAGGAACGTGCAGGTCACGTGCCCGGCGCGCATGAGGGCGTAATCGCTGCCCTCCTCTGGTTCCTCCATGGGCACGCCGGAGGTGTCGTTGGCGGCGATCCACAGATAGGTCTGCCCCAGGGGGCTGACGCGCTTTTCGTAGCCGTCCTGGTAGTAGGCCTGGCTCAGGGGGCAGACCCGCAGGGGCTTCCATTCCTCCGGGGGAATGGCGGGGGCGTTGATGTTGATGAGGGTGAAACGGGGCAGCTTCGTATCCCGGAACTGTTCCGCCATGCGGATGGCCAGGTCCGCCAGCCGTTCCCGCATCCGGGCGTCCGCCCCCACCATGATGGATACGGCCATGGCGGGCATATACAGCATGGCGGCTTCCCGGGCGGCGGCCACGGTGCCGCTGTAATAGGTGGCGCTGCCGGCGTTTTCGCCGTTATTGATGCCGGAAATGCAGAAATCCACGGGGTCCCCCGTCAGATCCGGCACCACCCGGACGCAGTCTGTGGGCGTGCCCTCCACGGCGTAGGCCCGCACGCCCTCCCAGGGGATATTGTGCACCAGCAGGGGGGTGCGCAGGGTGATGTGCTGGCTGTTGGCGCTGCACTGGCCCATGGGGGCGCTGACGGTGACCCGGTGGCCCCGGCGCAGGGCGGCGTCCGCCAGGGCGCGGAGGCCCTCGGCGTGGATGCCGTCGTCATTGGTAAGCAGGATGTGCATTTTGCGCTCCTTCCTCAGATTCGACTTCCCTGCCATTATACAGGAAAAAACCGTCCGGCGCAAGCATGCAGCGCGATCCCGGGCGCATATCCTGCCCCGAGGGGAGGAATGAGCCATGGAGAAGGGATACGGCATGCTGCGGGGCCGGCAGGGGGCGGCGGGATACGTGCGGGCCGCGGGGGAAAACAGGCGCGTTTCCGTCCGGGGGCTTCCGCCGGGGGCGGAGGCGGCATTGTGGCGGACCGAAGGGGGAAAGGCCTGCCGCTGCGCGAACGGAACGGCGGACCGGGAAGGCAACTGGGCCGCGGAAACCGACGGGGCGGGCACGCTGTTCGTAACGGCGGCGGGGCGCGTAATGCTGTGGGAGGAGGGGCCTTCGGCGGAGGAAACCTATTGCCGGTGCTGCGGCGCGCTGAAAAAGGCGGCGGAAAAACCGCAGCAAAAAAGGACGCCGTCGCCGGCGCCCCCGGAAAAGCCCGGTCCGGAAGAAAAAAACGCGGTACAGGAGCCGCCCGCGCCCCGGGAGAAACCGGCAGCGGCGGAAAGCCCCGCTACCCCGGAGCCGATCCGGCGCGCGTCGGCGGATACCCCGCCGGTGGACGCCCTGCCCGTTCTTTCCTGGCCCCGGGGGACGGAGGAGCTGCGGCCGTTTTTCGAGCTGCTGCCGCCCTTTTCGCCGTTTTACGCCCCGGGGTGGCGCTTCGTGCGCGCGCCCTCGCCCCTGCCGGGCACGGCCTACTGCGCCCTGGGGCGCTACGTTCGGGACGGACGGGTGCGCCGCGTCGCCTACGCCCTGCCCGGCACGCCCTACCGGCCCCCAGCGGAATTGCCGGGGTACCGGTATCACCTGGGCTATTGGGTGCTGGAAAAGGAGGCGGAGTGAGAGAGCCCGGCCGTTACGCTTTCACCCGTTTGTATTCCAGGTGCCCGCCGGGCACGCCGATGCCCACGCCGTCGAAAACGAGGGCGTCCTCCTTCCAGGTGAAGGCGCCGTCCAGGGTGAGGGGGGAATCGGGGGAGCGCAGCGCCACGCGCAGCTTCCCCTCCTGCCAGCCGTAAGCGCCGAACAGGCGCACCGCCGTTTTTTCGTCCACGGGCAGCATGGCGGAGAGGCCGGCCTTGCCCCGGGGCAGGTACAGGCGGATCAGCGGCCGGCCGGGGAGCTGGAGCCGGACCTCGATCTGGTCCAGCAGCGCTCGGCGCATGGAAAGGCGGATGCGCTCTCCCCGCTGCACCAGCTCAAAGACGCCGTCCGGCAGGGGGAGGCCGGTTCCATCGTCGGCGGGAAAATCATAGCGGAGGGCCGCGATGCGCGATTGCAGGGCGGCCCGCTCCTCTTCCGTGCCCGCCGGGGCGTCGAAGGCGGGGAAAACGTGCTCCCGGATCAGCCGGAATTCCGCGCCCATATCGCCGGCGGCGCAGGTGACGGCCAGGACGGCGTCCCGCTTCTCATCCACGATGCAGGCCTGGCCCATGGCCCCGTCGCCCCGGTAACGGCCGTCCATGCAGCGCCAGAACTGGAAGCCGTAGCCCTGGGCCCATTCGTTGCCCTCCTGGGGCCGGCCTTCATAGTTGGCGATGTGCTCCCGGGTGGCCAGGTCCACCCAGCCCTCGGGCAATACCTGCTTTCCCTGCCATACGCCTTTCTGCAGCAGGCACTGGCCGAAGCGGGCGATGCTGTCCGCGGACAGATGCAGCCCGAACCCGCCGCAGCACACCCCCTGGGGGCTCTTGTCCCATTCCGGGGTTTCGATGCCCAGGGGAGAGAACAGCCGGGGGATCAGGTAGTCCCGCACGGTTTCGCCCACGGCCTGCTGCACCATGCAGGAGACCAGGTAGGTGCCGAAGGTGTTGTAATGGAAATGGGTCATGGGGGGATGGACCAGCTTGTGGCTGAGCACGTGCCGGGCCCAGGTGACGCCGGGATCATACGAAGGGGAGTCGGAAGCCTCCTCCAGCCCGGAGCCCATCGAAAGCAGCGTTTCCACCGTGACGCAGCGCAGCTCCTCCTCCCGGCCTTCCGGGATCTCCCCGGGCAGCACCTCCGTCACGCTGCTGTCCCAGCGCAGCTTCCCTTCGCTGACGGCGAAGCCCGCCGCCGCGCTGGTGAAGGATTTGCTCAGGGAAAACAGGGCGTGGGGCGTCACGTCGTCATAGGGGGCGAAATTCATTCTGCATACGGTTTTTCCGTGGCGCAGCAGGATCAGGCTGTGAAACTGCACCTGGTCGCGGATCTTTTCCCAGGCGTCCAGGAACCGCAGAAGCCCCGCGGAGGAAACGCGCGCCTCCTCCGGCGAGGACCAGCAGGGGAACTGAAAGGAATCGGGCATATGGGCACCTCCCCAAAGCAGGATTGTTTTCTGGAAACAGTTTACCGCAAATCGCCGCTGCCGGCAAGGGGAAACGCCCCTCTTTCCGGGGCGGGAGTATTGAAAAATCCGTAATCCCGGAAAATTTACCGAAGGAAGGCCCTTGAAAAAACGCCCCGGGAGGGATACAGTATGCCTGTACAACGCAAAGGACGGGAGGGGCATAGATGTATCAGGCAAAGGGCAGATGGGCGCTGATCACCGGCGCGGCCCGGGGCATCGGGTATCTGACGGCGAAATTCATGGCGGAGCAGGGCTGCAACCTGATCCTGCACAGCCGGGATCTTTCCCATACGGAAAAAGTGCTTTTCGAGGTCCGCGCCCTGGGGGTGGAGGCCCGGGCTGTGGCGGCGGACCTGAACGATCTGGACCAGGTGAAGCGGATGCTCGGGGAGATCGACGCCCTGGGCGTGGATGTGGACATCGTGCTCAACAACGCGGGGCTGCAGATTGCTTATCGGACGGAATACTTCGATACCCCCGTATCGGATTACGAGATCAGCTTCCGGGTGAACACCATTTCCCCGGCCATGATCTGCTATCATTTCCTGCCGAAGATGATCGCCCGGGGTACGGGGCGGATCGTGAACACCACCAGCGGCATCCGCCTGGAGCCCCAGCAGGCGGGCTATTCCGCCAGCAAAGCGGCGCTGGACAAGATCACCATTGACCTGGGCTCCACCGTCCAGGGCACCGACGTGCTGATCAACCTCACCGATCCCGGCTGGTGCCGCACGGACCTGGGCGGGCAGCACGCCCCCAACGCCCCGGAAAGCGCCATTCCCGGCATCGCCGTGGGCGCGTTCGTGAACGACGGGAAATCCGGAAGGTATCTGGGCGCGCAGAATTTTGCGGGCATGACGTTGAAGGACGCGGTGAAGAAAGCCGAAGCGGAATTTGACAGCCCGTATTGAGATCGGGTGGCGACACCTCATCCGAGCCGCTTCGCGGCCCACCTTCCCCTCAAGGGGAAGGCAAATAGTGTCTCCCTTCCAGGGAAGACAAAAAAGGCTTCCTCTGGAGGGGAAGCTCCAGGGTGTCGACAAAGTCGACACCCTGCGAAAAAAGCGGAATGGGAATTCCGCTTTTTTCGATCCATCAATTTCTTGCAAAATGGCATTTTCGCCAGCGAAAACGCTCATTTTGCGGCCAGAAATTGATAGCGGAAGCAAATTTCTCCTCGGCGACGTACATGCTGCCGCCTGCGGATGACAATCGAAGGGGCTGCGGCCCCGGTCACATTCATGGAGCGATAAAATACAAAAGGACGCAATTTCACCGGTATGGTGTATCATTGCGCCCTTGTTTTCTATTCTTCCCCGTGATATGATGATAGCGACAAATCGGGATTTGCGGAGGTTGCAAGTGAATAAGATCAGAATGATTGCTGACCGCGAAACGAATTATATATATCATATGCTATCAGTAGCCAGGTGCGGTTATGACAACGACTATGGTGCAAAATATCGCGGTGATTATCCGGAGGAAGATCTTGCTACGATAAAGAAGCATGAGCGCCTGATTACGTGCGCAGGGGGATCACACTGGGGAGAACTGTATACCCTTATGCTTTGCTATCCTGCTGCGCAATGGGCTGGGGACGCAAAATCGTATTATCAGGAGATTATCCGCCAGGCTGACAGCGGAGACGTGCCGGAGCATTATCTTGCTCTTGCCCCAGCTGCGCGGGAAATAGCAGATGTCATGGTCAGAAATTACGATCACTATATCAACGATATATGGCCGGAGGACAAGAAATCACTGGAAGATTACATTGCTCAAGTGATGCCTCTTTTTGAGCAGAGCGACTTTACCGATCGGGCAGAGACAGTTGTGGGCTGTACATTATCTGTGGAAGCATTTCATCCATCTATGGTCACATCGATTCAACATGGTGCTGAAGCCATAGATATTTCTGAAACACATGACATTTTTGGAATTTGCCGGAGTCCGGAAGACAGTTTCCTTTTTATCGGACATGAGTTTATTATCTACCTGCTGAAACAGGCGTTACGGGAAGAAGATGCTTTTCGGCGTTTTGAGACTTGGGAACCGACAGAAGCATTAGCGGAATACTATCTGAAGAAACTAACCGGGAATACGCTCTTTGGCGGAGTGGAAAAATGGATCGAACTGTATTCTCAGTGTTCAGAAAAAGGGAAACCGTCCGCTGCCGAATTATACAGAAAGGCCCTTACGAAGTTGATTCCATGAGAGGATAATTGGCAGCTGCTTGCCATCATTATTTTGATGGTTACATGGAAGGAAAAGAAAAATGGACAGCATGCTGATAATTACCGATCCGAGAATAAGGAATTTGATCAAAGAAACAATGAGAATAGCCATTGAAGAAGACCATGACTTCAAGTATTATCGAATCAGTAGAGCGTGAAATTCCAGTTTGTCGCAATATCTGTTGGAAAGAAAACTCGGAAAATATATTTTGAAGTTCCGTACTATGGGAGATGGTGTTTACGATGCATATTGGGAACTATATCTGTAAGATCGCTTCCA
>CACWLP010000003.1 GCA_902761755.1 uncultured Eubacteriales bacterium
GGGTTCAGGGACGTGGTGGCGTTTCCGCCGGCGGAGGTGGTAACGTTCTCGGTTTTGGTTTTTACGCCCTTCAGCCCGCCGCACGCCGCATCCAGCTTGTCCATGGCGTCATTGAACGCAGCGGGGAAATTGGATGCCGCATCGCTGGATGCCAGCGTGGGCAGGTTCAGATTCGTTGTCGCCATTTCCTCACCCCCACTTCACGATGCCGTCCAGCGCGTCGATCTCGTTCACGGAAAGGGACAGCCCGGAATTCTCCGGAAGCACGATCTCCGGCACCTCGATTTCCGTTTCCATGGCGTTCAGCTCCAGCGCCGCGGCCACGTAGCTTTCCCGGGCGGCGTCGTCCGGGAAGGTGACTGTGCCGTCCGGGTGCAGCTCCGCGCCGCAGTCCCGGATCAGCTTCTGTTCCTGTTCAAGCTGGAACTGCCATTGCGGATCCAGGATCCAGGGCTTTCTTCGCCTTGTACAAGGCGTAGGCCACCGGAAGCGGCAGCTGCTGCTCCGACAGGCGGAGCAATACGCGGTAGGCATTGACGATCTTTCCCTGGGTGGTTTTCATCTCTTTTTTCCTCCCTTAACTGAATCTTTGCGTTTTGGTGAACCCGGCGGCGGCCACATCCGCGCCGTCGATGTAGGCGTGGGCCTCGCCGGAAGCGGTGTAATAGCCCGGGGCGTTGTTCACGATGCTGTTCACCCAGCCGTTACAGGATAACGGGCAGACCATCTACCGTGTCGGGCGGGCCTTCGATCTTGTTACGGTCAACATTTATCAACGCCTTTGCCGCGGCCCAACCAGCCGCATATCCGGTATCGTACCCGGACTGGTATTCCCCGGAAGCGTCCACATTGAATGTGAAAAGCCGGGTATTCTGTAGATGCGGGGACGCGTTGACATAACCATAAGCCTTATGGGTATTATCAAACTCGTTGATTGTATAAATGCTTCCGGTAGACTGTGAACCTGTTCCTCTGCCGCCGGAGAAGCTCTCCGACGTGCTCATGACCGTTTCGTTGTTCCCGTTTTTCACGGTGGTGGTGAAGGTCATGCCGCTCCAGCTGCCGGCGATGATCAGCTGGGCGGCCGTATTAAAATTTATGGTGGCACCGTTGGAAAGGGTGATCCCGTTGGCGTTGTAGCTTTTGATGGTGTGATAGCCCAGCTTCCAGAAGGGATAGTTCTGCAGGTTCACGGTGGTTTCGCCGCCCTGCTCGTTCAGGGCCACCAGCTTGGTGAGGTACACCGTGCCGTCCCGCTTGACGCGGAAGGGCGCGCTGCTTTCCGTTGCGTTGCCGGCTAAAAAAGCGTAATCCCCGGAAACCGCCATATGAACGTACTTCGCACCCGCACCGGAGGAGAGCTTGTCCGCGCCGATGGTCCAGCCGCCGATCTTCCCGGCGGCGGCCTCCACCGTGCCCTTCATCTTCACGTTCCCGGCGCTGTCGATGGAGAAGTTTCCGCTGTCCACCTTGAAAACGCCGCCGGAGCGGATACGCACGTACTTGCCGCCGCTGATCTCCACGCGATGCCGGAAACGATGGAATACTTGCCGGTGGGGTCGTTCATCTGCTCCCAGGCGCCGTTCTTGCGGACGTACTGCTTGCCGGATTCAAAGGACGCCCAGGTGTAGCCCGACAGTTCAGACCATTTCAGCGCGCCGAAATCAGACCATTTCCGGATGCCGTGATCCTTGTTCCAGATATCGCCGTCCTGCACGTTGTTGGACGCGGTCAGCGCCGGGTCCGCCCACTGGGAGAAGGTGCGGTTCACCGCCAGGCGCAGGTACTGATTGCCGCGGATGTCCATGGCGTTCAAGACGTTGATGGTGGCCTGGGCGGCGAAGAGATCCGCCACGTCGATCTTCGCGGCGGTGACGGCGTTGGCGGCCAGCTTGTTGGTGGTGACGGCGGCGGAGGCGATCTTCGCCGCGGTGACGGCCTCGGCCACGATCTTGTCGGCGGTGATGGCGTTCTGCGCCACCTTGTCGCCGGTCACCGCGCCGTCGGCCAGCTTTTCCGTGCCCAGCACGGGGATCCGCGCACCGTTCAGGGTGCCGGTGGTGATGTTGTCGGCGGTCAGGTTGTTGATGTAGACCACGCTGGCGTCGATGGTGCCGGCGGTGATCTTGTTGGCGGTGAGGCCCACGATCTTGGCGTCGGTGATGCTTCCGTCGGCGATCTGGGCGGTGCCGATGGCCCCGGTGGCGATGAGCCCGCTGTCCGCGGTGATCAGCCCGGCCGCCAGCAGCTCCGCCGTGATGGTGTGCGCTGCGATTTTTTCCGCGGTGACGGCTCCTGCGGCGATCTTCGCGGCGGTGACAGCCCCCGCAGCGATCTTGTCGGCGGTGACGGCTCCCGCGGCGATCTTGTCCGCGGTAATGGCCCCCGCCGCCAGCTGCTGGGCGGTGATGCTGCCTGCGATCAGCGCCCGGGCGGCGACGGTGCCGTCCCGGATGAGCACGCCGTCCAGGCTGCCGGACAATCGGGCGGCGTTCAGCGCGCCGCCGGCGGTAAAGACCCGTCCCGCGGCGGCCGCACGGCCGGGATACAGGCAATCCGTCTGCATGGAGAAGCCGCGAAGAAAGGAGAGGGTCTGGCCGGTGACCAGGCAGTCGATCACCTCTCCGGACGCGGCGGTGAGCCGCAGCTTGCTGCCCACCGACAGGGCGGGATCGCCCCGCCAGGCAACGCGCACCCGGCGAAGGCGCATGCCGCTGAGGAAGCCCAGCAGCTGCTGCGCCAGGGCCTGGGTGCGGCTGCCCTGATACGGGAACAGCGGGTTTTCGGAAACGGTGAGGCTGTTGGTTTCGCCCAGCACCGCCCCCGGCTCGCTGACGGTCAGGGGCTCGCTGCCCCGGGGCGCGTTGGCGGGATACACCCACAGGCCCGCCAGGGGGCCGAAGGCCGTGCCCTCCGCCTCCGTTTTCAGCGTTTGATCCGCGCCCAGGGAATAGGGGGCGGCGTCCGTCCACACCGGGCGGAAGGCCAGGGCCCCCGTCCGGTCGATCAGGGCGAAGCAGCCGCAGGCGCAGGCCACGTGGGCGAGGGCCTGGCGGAGGGTGAGCTCCCCCCAGCGGGGGCGTTCGGGAAGCGTGAAGGACGCGCCGGGGAAATCCGCCGCCAGGGTGAACCCCGCCCGGGACGCGATGGCGGCGGCCAGGCTGCCCAGGGTGCGGGGATAGGAAAGATCGTCCTCAAAGACGCCCTCGAAGGCGGTGCCCAGGGCGTCGCTGCCGGAGAGGGTCAGCGTTCCTTCCCGGCGGCGGACCCGGGCGGCGGTGAATACGCACAGGAGCCAGCTGTCCTCCCCGGCGCAGAGGGAAACGCGCACCGACGCGCTCCACAGATCGTGGAGGGCGGTGAACGCGCCGTCCCGGTCGTCCAGGGTGACGGAGCAGACGGCGGAAAAAGCGCCGCCCAGCAGCCGCCCGTCGGCGCTGCCCTCGCTGAGGGAAAAGGCGAACACCCTTTCCGGGCCGAAGGAGAGCACGGCGCCGGTCAGATCGGTGATCTCCCCGGCCAGGGAGAGATGCCTGCCGGGGGAGGTGAGTGCGGACATGCTATCTTTCCTCCAGGATCAGCTTCACGTCCGCCCACTGGGGCGCGCCGTCGCAGCGCCAGACCCGGGCGGACTGCTCCCGCACCCGGCAGGCCATTTCCCGGCTGCCGGACAGGGGATCGGGGTATACGAGGGTGAAAAAATCGTTTCCGGCCAGCACGGAAGACAGGGAAGCCAGCGCGGCGGAGGCCATCCGCGCCCAGGAAAGGGCCACGGTGCGCTTGCTTTTCACGCCGTCCTGCACCAGAAGGCCCAGGGAATTGTACTGGCTTGTCCCCGCCTGGGGCGTCACCGTGACGGACAGGGTGGAGGGGGAAGGAAGGACGATATTGTTCAGGGTGATCATGCCGCGCCTCCTTTACAGGGTGAGTTCGATGCGCCCGCTGCCCCGGGCTACCCGGTTGATGCCCTCGATCACCGCCACCCCCAGGCGGTAGCCGTCGATTTCCAGGGGCACGGTGAGGGACAGGGGTTGATCTGCCCGTTCGGCGGGAACGGAAGGGGCAAGGGCGGCGGGGGCGTCCGGCAGGGGCAGGGAAGGCGCGGCCGCGGCGGCTGCCGCCAGGGAACGCAGGGATGCGTCCGCCGCCTTTTCCGGGGCGGAGAGCATGCCGCCCAGCGCTTGGGCCGCCCGCCCGCCCAGGCCCGCGGCGGCAGCGGCGGCGTCTTCTTCGCCGGCGGAAATGCCCTGAGTAAGGCCCGCGTCGAACTGGCGGCCCAGGGCAAACGCCACCCGGGAGGGGGAATGAATGTCCAGCGCGCCGCGCAGGGCGTCTGCGGCGGCGTCCGCCAGGGCTTTGGCCGCGGCGGCCACCTGGCCGCGCATGGAGAGCAGGCCGCTTTGCAGCCCCTGGCCGGCCCGGACGCCCGCCTGAAGGAAGCTGTCCGGCAGGGAGGCCAGGCGGGCCTCCGCCCCGTCGATCAGATCGGCGACGGCGGAAACGGCGGCCTCGAAGGGCGCGGTATCGGCGGTGAATACGACGGAAATTTCATCCAGGGTCATGGGGAATCATCCTTTCCGCGCCAGGCGAGCAGGCGCTGCTTGATTTCATCGGCGGACATTTGGGCGGTCAGGAGCGGCGGCGGAGGCGGCGGCAGCCGGTCCGGGGCGCGGAGAGCGAGGGCCGTGAGCCGGGCGAGAAAGTGCGCGTCCCGCTGCGCCTGGAAGCGCCGGGCCTGATGGCACTGGATGCGCAGGTACGCCTGCCGGGGCGTCAGGGACGTAAGCGCCCAGGCCTCCTCCATCCCCGCCGCCGCAGCCTGACGGATCAGATCGCGGTACCGGGCGCGGAGGGGCTCGCCGCCGTCGCCCGCGCCCGCTTCGGAAAAAAACAGGCGTCCTCCAGCGCCGCGGCCAGGGCGGACGCTGCGTCCTCCAGGCTGCCGCCGGACCGCAGATGGGCGTCCAGCAGCGCCCCGGCCTCCTCCAGGGTCATCCTGTCCGGCGTTTCCAGGAGGCCGCACCAGATCAGCCCCCGGATGCAGCTCATCTGCCTGCCCTGGAGCCCGGAAAGGCTGAGATTGGTTTTCTCCTCCAGGCAGCACAGGGCGTTCACGGAAAAGCGCAGGGGATAATCCCGGCCGTTCAGGGTGATATTCACGATGCGGTCACCCCGCCGGTGAGCCGCAGCACGGCGGTGAAGCCCACCGCGCCGTCCACGCTGGCCGCGCCTACGGCATGGGATTTGACGAAGGCGGTGAAGGACAGGGAAGAATTATCCGGGAAGGTGACGGTGAAGGGCGCGGCGGCGCCGGAAGCGTACAGGGTGCGCAGGGCGGCCTGGCCCTGGTTGGAGGGCTCGTAAAACCCTTCCAGGGTCACTTCGCCCATGTCCTTGAGCCCCTGGGCGTACACGCGGCAGCCGCCCGCGGCGTCCAGGGTGGTGACGTCCACGGCCTCGCTGTCCGCCTTGATTTCGCTGATGGAGCGCAGCGCGCCGATGAGGACGGAATTATTGTTCAACGTGCAGGAGATGCTGGTGCCAATGGATTTCTGGATCATTTTTCTGCCTCCTCAGGATGGGTACAGGATATCGCCGTGGAAAACGGCGCGGTAGGAAAGGGTTTTCGTATAGGCCCGGGCGGTCTCGTCAAAGCCGTCCCGGCAGCCCTCCCGGCGGAAGCCCGCCCCGGTGAGGGCGGCGTCGGCAGCCTGGGCCAGGGATTCCAGGGAGGCCCGGTCCGCAGCCAGGAGCTGCAGGGAATAGACGGCCTCCTCCAGGTAAGGCGTGCCTCCCGC
The DNA here is from genome assembly GCA_902761755.1 of uncultured Eubacteriales bacterium. Lineage (GTDB taxonomy): Bacteria > Bacillota > Clostridia > Christensenellales > Aristaeellaceae > RUG563. The sequence continues at coordinate 5,799 of CACWLP010000003.1, forward strand.
CCAGGCGGAAACGGAAGCGTCCTCCGCAGAAACGGTGAGGCTGGGCAGGGCCAGCTCGGACGCCGGGTTCGCCGCGGCGGCATGAACGGGCAGCTGGGACAGCAGGGACAGGATATCGTTTTTCAGATCGGTCACTTCTTCGCCTCCTTGTAAGCCTGCTTCACCGCGTCGGAAAGGCCGGCGGCCTTTACGGCGGGGCGGAGATAAGGCTTTTTCATTTCCACGTACAGGGCGTAGGGCCGGCGGGCGGAGAGCACCGCGCTTTTCCCCTCCCGCCGGAGAGAGAGGGAAGCCCGCAGCGCGCCGGTGCGGACGGGCACGGCGTCCCGGGCGGCGGACAGGGCTTTTTGGGCCGCGTGGGTCAGCGCCGCGTCCGTTTGGCTCCTGAAATCAGCGGCCAGGCGCCGCAGGCGGGCCGGGGCGCTCATCCCGCGCACCGGCGCACGTCCGCCTGCAGGTGCCCCAGCAGGGACCGGACGGCTACGCACACGTAGGGCGCGCCGTTGACGCGCAGGGTGTCGCCGGGAGCGATCAGGGCGTCGCAGGGCAGGAGCAGCCGCAGCATATCCTGCACGTATTCGCCCCAGCGGTGGGCGGAGAGCAGGCCGTTCAGGGGCCGGACGGCGGCCAGGAGGGTGCGGTTTTCCAGGGTGACGGCGGCGCGGCCGCGCTGCAGAAGTCGCATGAAATGTACCTCCGTTTCTGTTCTGTCGGGGAAGGCGGGAGACCGCGTCGGGGCGGCCTCCCGCCGGCTGTCATGTTCTTGCCAAACGGAAGGAGAAGATCTCCCTTCGCAGGGCGTCGGGCAGGTCCTCGGCGGCGCGGCGCACGTCGCCTTCCGCGTGCTCGCGTTCGCCCTCCATGCCCATGCGGTTGAAGAAGATCACCGCCAGGCGCACCTGGGCGCTTTCCAGTTCCGGCGGCACCGCGTCGCGCCAGGTCAGGGCGCAGATGAGGGCGGCGGCGTCCGCAAGATAGGAAAGGAGCAGCGCATCCGGCGCGGACGCGGCGTCGGGCAGCCGGGCGCGCAGCGACGGCAGCAGGGCTTGATCCGCCATGACGTCAGCCCAGCACCCGGACGGCCAGTTCGGGATACAGGGTCTTGAACCCGTACAGCACGTCCATGGACAGCATTTCCCGCTTGTGCTGCATATCGTAGCCGCGCACCACGCGCAGGGAAACGCCGTTGTAATGGGTGACGTAGCTTTCCACGCCGCCGGGGGAAGCCAGGGGACGGGTGACGAAGGCGAAGGCCATGGGATGGAAGGCCAGGTTGGCCGTGTGGGAGGCGACGAGGGTCACCGCGGTGTTGGCACTGACGGCGGGCAGGGCGGGGGTCACCTTCACGTTGGCAATGGCGTTGGAGGAAGCGGAGGCGCTGTCCTGGGTGACGGCGTAATCCTTGCCGTCGATCCGGATCAGATCGCCCTTCACCAGCTTGCCGGTGAGGGAGGTGCCGGTGAGGGACAGGGTATTGCTGCCGGCGGACACATTGGCGCTGACCTTGACGCCGGTGGCGGCGGTGATGCCGGTGGTATGGCGGCAGACGCCCTGGCTCATGTAATTGTCCATGCCCATGACGCGGCCGATGCTGCCCTCCCGCAGGGCGGAGGTATCGCCGGATTTTTCCGCGTGGACGATGGCGTCCAGGGCGGTGAAGGCGGCGTCGGCCTCCGGATCCCACACGGCGGCGCGGCCGGATACCGGCGCGCGGTTCTGGTTCAGGGCCTTGCGGGCGGAAGCCAGCACGGAAAGGGAGGCGGGGGTGGTGCCGGCGGTGCCTACGGAGGTGTATACGTCCTTGTACAGCTGCAGGCCGTCCCGGTTGATCTTCTCGGCCAGGGCCGCGGCGGCGGGATCGATGAACACCCGGGTGAGATCGTCGATGTTCGTGGCGCCCTGCAGCGCCTCGATGCCCACGTCCACGGTGGCGATCTTATCCAGCGTCACGTCCACGGAGGTTTCGGTGATGTCCTGGGTGGAAACGCCCTGGCTGGGATCGAAATCCCGGGCTTCCAGGATGATGGGCTTGCGCACCTGGATGGTGTCGCCCTTCATGACGGAGAAATCGTCGGAATAATCCTTATGGATCAGGTTGGGGAACACCAGATGGTCGATGAGCCGGGGCAGGGCGGCCCGGGCGAAATCCTTGACGGTGATGAACGTATTGGCCATGCGTTTTTACCTCCTCAGTTGCTGCGGCTGACGGCCGCGTAGTATTCTTCATCGGTCATTTCGGACAGGGGCTTGACGGCGCCGGACTTGGGCGCGTCCTGGGTGAGCAGGCGCTCTTCCACGCCCTGCTGCACCGCGGCGCGGAAGGCGTCCTCCAGGGCGTCCACGCCCCGGCGGAGGGCGTCCTCGTCGGCGAAGGCCAGGCAGTCGGCCAGGGCCGCGGGCAGCCCGCGCTGCTGCAGAAGCTCATGGGCCTGAGCAGTCAGCTCCCGGCGGCGCAGCTCGTCCTCCCGGGTGTCCAGCGTCCGGCGGCGGGATTCATCCTGCTCTGTCAGGGCCTCCACCTGGGCGGAAAGCCGGGCGGCCAGCTCGGCCAACCGGCCTTCCACGGCGGCGAGGGTATCGGCGGGGGTATAGGCGGTTTCTTCCATTTGGGTTTTCCTCCTTACGGTTTTTGATTGGTTTCGGCGGCCTCGCCGTCCAGGAAGGGCAGCTGGGAGAGGAGCACGCTGTCGGGCACCATGCCCTCCAGGGTTTTGACCATTTGGGCGGTTTCCAGGGCGGATTCGGGCAGGGCGCGGGTGAAGAGGATGCGGATGTTCCTTTCATCCGCCATGCGCCCGCCTTTGACGGCCAGGAAATGGGCGTAGCAGCGCAGGCGTTCCCGCAGGGCCTCCCGGAACCAGCGTTCCTTGAGGCGGGTCAGCTGCTCCAGGCCCAGCAGCTTGTACTTCATGGCCACGCCGCTGGCGTTCCCGGCGAACTGCCGGTCGGACAGGTCCGGGATCATGGAGAATTTGTGGATGTCGCGCTCCAGCGCGGCGCGCACCTCCTCCGCCCCCGGCGAGGACTGCTTCACCAGGTACTGGGCGCCGGCCTCCCGGTCCGGGAGGTAGAGCAGCTTGTCCTGGCGCAGCTGCTGGGCGGGGGTGCGGCCCTGTTCGTCCGTTTCCAGCCGCGCGCCGTAGACGATCAGCAGGGCGTCGGAGAGCTGCTCCTGGTCGTTGACGCGGCTGGATTCCAGCACGTCGTAGGCGTCGATCAGGGACAGCACCGCGTCCGCGTCGCCCTGCTCCTCTTCGTTGTTCCAGTATTCGATCAGGGGCAGGCGGCCGAAGTAATGGGGCGTGCGCTCCGCCGGGCCGCCCTGGAAGAGATGGGAAAAATCGGCGGCGCGGTAGATCAGGCGGTCCTGGGCGGTGTAGACCTCGGCTTCATACCCCCGGGGCGCGCCCCCTTCGTCGGTGACGGGGTGAAAGTGCATCCCGAAGAGGGGATCGCAGGTGACGTCGTCGGCGTAGACCACGAAGGCGCTGCGGGGATCCAGGGCGGCGGAGCGGGGCTGGGCGCGCCGGTCGGCGTAGATGACCTCCACGCCTTTTCCGTACAGGGAGGCCTGGCGGGCCAGCTCCAGATCCACCCCGGCCACGTTGGCCGCCCGGTAGGCGGCGCGCAGCTCCTCCGCGCCGGGGCAGTCGCCCTGGTAGGAAACGGCGGCGCCGGCCAGGTAAGAGGAGGCGATGGTGACGATGTAGCGGACGAAACCGTGGCGGGCCACGTTGTCCGGCAGTCCCTCCGCCCGGGGCTTGCGCGGGGACGGATCGCGGAGCAGGTATCTGTCCCGCAGGGCGCTCATTTTCTCCGTAGCGCGCAGGTGTTCGTTCAGGCAGCCCTGCAGCAGCTTTCCGGTCAGCCCGGAGCGCAGGACCGCCCGGTCGCGGGTGATCAAGGCGGTGTTCACTTCCTTTGCGTTTGATTGGTCACAGGCCCAGGGCGCGCTTGCTGCCGGTATGGGCGAGGCGGCGGTCCATATCGCCCTCCAGGGCGTAGCGCAGGGCGTCGATCAGGTGGTTGTCCCGGTCCCGGGGGCGGGGCAGCACCGCGCCGTCTTTGTCCCGCTGCCACTGGTAGGCGGCCAGCTCCGCCCGGAGGCCCGGACAGGCGGGGGAGAGGATGATCTCCTGCTGGCGCAGCCACTGGATGCCGTGCTGGATGCTGTCCGGCCCTTTGCGGACCGGGTGGACCGGAAGGCCCAGGGAAAGGAGCTCCTGAATGGATTTGGGCTCGGCGCTGTCGCAGGCAATGGAGCCGAACGCGGCGTAGGGCCGCAGGAGCGCGGCCAGATCCATGTTGGTGAGCCCCTTTTCCAGCTTTTCCTCCATCACCCAGATCCGGCGGGCCTTGCGCTCGTACCGGAGCAGCAGGAAGCCGCAGGGATCGGCGGCGAAGCCGAAATCCAGGCCCAGGCGGGTTTCCCCCGGCACGGGCTCGGGCAGCGCTTCCACCCGCCAGTTGGTGAAGATCACCGGGGCCAGCACGCCCCAGTTGCCCAGGGTGTAAACCTGGTAGAAGTAGGGGTCTTTTTCCTCCTCCAGGGCCCGGCGGTCGTCGGGGGAAAGAAAGCGGTTATCCTTGTAGGTGGTTTTCAGGATGGAGACCTGAGGGGATTCCGCGTAATTCCTCCTGTCCTGCCAGATGGAGAAGAACTCCTTGTAGATCCAGTGATCCCGGGACACGGGATTGAAGGAGAGGGTGAGGCGCTTCACATGGCGGGAGGGGCCGCGCAGGCGCTTGTCCAGCTGCTTGAAATCGGCGTAAGCGCATTCGGTGGCTTCCTCCATCCACACGTCGGTGAGCACCCCGCGGCGGGGAGTCAGGGATTTGATCTTTTCCGCGTCGTCCAGGCCGGCGAAGAGGATCTGGGCGCCGTTGTTCCGGGCGGTGAGGGTGTGGTCCGTCTTGCTGACGGCGAAGAAGCGGCGCAGGCCCAGGCGGTCGACGGCCTTGAGGACCTCGTTCCAGCAGCTGCTTTTCAGCGTTCGGGCCACCTGGCGCACGATCAGGGTGTTGCGCCCCGCCAGGGTGTCCAGGACGCATCGGGTGGCCAGGAAAACGCTCTTGCCGCTGCCTGCGCCGCCGAAGTAGATCTGGTAGCGGTGCTGATTATCCAGGTGGGGCCGGTATGCTTTGTTGACGCTGCCGCCGCTGAGCGTGATGCGGGGCAAGATCATTCCTCCTTTACGATGATGTCGAAATCGCCGCCGGGCTGCGTTTCGCACGCGCCGGGATACGCGCGGTCGAAAATCAGCTGAAAGGCCTTGAATACGTCGGCGGTGGAGGTGTCCGGGTCCTCCAGAAGGGAAATCAGCCTTTCCAGCGCCCGGACCGCCGCTTTTTTTGCCAGGCTGCCGACGGTGCTGCTGCTGTTTGCCATGACCACCTCCTTCCGGGCAGGATAAGCATACCGCCCCGGAAAACGACATGCGCTGACGGGCTGATGACGCATCCCGCCTGCGCCTGCCAAAAAGAAGAAAGCCGGGAAAGGCTTGATTCCCGGGCGCAAAAAAGGTATGATAGGAGCACGGAGGCGAAACCATGGATCAAAAACGGATCTTGCTCACCGTCGGCTACGACGGCACGGAATACTGCGGCTGGCAGTACCAGGACAACGGGCCCAGCATCCAGCAGGAGATCGAAAAGGCGCTGGAAGCGGCCCTGGGGGAATTTACCCGGGTCACCGGGGCCAGCCGGACGGACGCGGGGGTGCACGCCCGGGGACAGCGGGCGCATTTCGACACCTGCTCTTCCATCCCGGCGGACAAATACCCCTTCGTGCTGAACCGGTATCTGCCCCGGGATATCCGGGTGACGGCGGCGCGCCGGGTGGCGCAGGATTTTCACGCCCGGTTCCAGGCGGTGGGGAAGTGGTACACCTACCGCATCCACAACGCGCCCCATCCCAGCGCGCTGTTCGGGCGGATGACGGCCCACGTGCCTGTCCGCCTGGACGAGGAAGCCATGCGCCGCTGCGCCGCCGCGCTGATCGGCACCCATGATTTTTCCGCCTTCGCCGCCGCGGGGGGCCAGGCCAAAACCACCGTGCGCACCATCGACCATTTTTTCCTGGACCGGATCGGGGACGATCTGATCCTGCGGGTCCACGGGGACGGATTCTTATACAACATGGTGCGCATCATCGCGGGCACGCTGATCGACGTGGGCCACGGAAGGCTGGAGGAGGACTGCATGGCCCGGGCCATCGCAAGCGGGAACCGGCTGGACCTGGGCGTTACCGCGCCGGCCCAGGGGCTGGAGCTGACGCGGGTGGAATACGCATTTGAAAAGGAGGGGGCGGACGGTGATCCGGGATATCCTTGCGGAGCATTTTGAGCGCTATCCGCTGATGGGGCCCCAGGACGCGGTGAAGCTGATTTACCAGCGCGTGTTCGGCCCGGGGCATCTGATCCGGGACCCGGACGCGGCGCTGCGGGCGATCCGGGAGGAAATGAAGGGGCTTTCCGACTGGGACGGCCGGGAGCCGCTTTACGAGCGCCTGGGCGGCGGGCTGTGCCGGCTGAACCTGCGGCCCTGCAGGGCGAAGGGGATCCCGGCGGAGGACGTGTGCGCCCTGCTCATGCAGGCTGCCAACGGCACGCAGGGGGATATGAAGGAATTCCGCCGGTGCCTCAAGGAGCTTGAGGACATGGCGGAATACGGCGAAACGCCCTTCGAGGGCATCGCCCTGGATGTGTTCCTCCTGGATTACCGGGGCGCCAGGCCCGTGCATCACAGCGTGCCCTACCGGGAGGCCTACCACCCCGCCTACCGGGTGGTGATCCAGAAAAAACTGAAGGATTACCTGGCTGCCCGGCGGGAAAAACAGGAAAGTTTACAAAAATCTTAAATTCTGCCGGATGATTGCATACGAATCGAAACGATGCTATAATATCCATGGAATGCGAGAGCGCGTTTCAAGGAAAATATAAAATAGGAGGCACATACCATGAAGAAGTTTCTGGCTCTGTTTCTGGTGCTGGCGCTGATGCTGCCCGTCTTCGCCGTCGCCAACGCGGAAGGCGAAAAGATCGCGCTGGTGACCGACGTGGGCACCATCGACGACGAAAGCTTCAACCAGGCCTGCTGGCAGGCGGTGGAAGCCTATGGCGTGGACAACGACATCGAGTATACCTACTATCAGCCCAGCGCCGACAGCCTGGATGCCCGTCTGCTGAGCATCGCCCAGGCCGTGAACGAGGGCGCCACCGTCATCGTTATGCCCGGCTACCTGTTCGGCGCCGCCCTGGTGACCGCCCAGGATAAGTATCCGGACGTGAAGTTCATCGCCGTGGACGTTTCCGCCGGCGACCTGACGCTGGACTATGTGGACTATGTCGAACCCGCCGCCAACGTGGTGTGCATCACCTTCGCTGAGGAGCAGGCCGGTTACCTGGCCGGTTACGCCGCCGTGAAGGACGGCTACACCAAGCTGGGCTTCCTGGGCGGCATGGCGGTTCCCGCCGTGATCCGTTACGGCTACGGCTTCGTGCAGGGCGCCGATAAGGCCGCTGCCGAGCTGGGCCAGCAGATCGAAATCAACTACACCTACGGCGGCCAGTTCTTCGGCGACGCCGCCATCACCGCCAAGATGGAAGGCTGGTACTCCAGCGGCACCGAGATCGTGTTCGCCTGCGGCGGCGGCATTTACACCTCCGCGGTGGAAGCGGCCAACAAGTACGGCGCCAAGGTCATCGGCGTGGACGTGGACCAGTACTACATCGATCCCTGCATCCTGACCTCCGCCATGAAGGGCCTGCAGAATGTGACCGAGACCCTGCTGGGCGAATACTTCGACGGCAACTGGGAGACCGTGGGCGGCCAGGTGCGCAACTATTCCCTGGCTGAAGGCGATTACGTGGGCCTGCCCACCGCCGAGGAATCCTGGCGCTTCGCCTCCTTCTCCGCGGAAGACTACGCCGCGATCTACGAGGCTGTGAAGGCCGGCGAAGTGGTGGTCAGCAATGACACCGAGAACGCCCCCGCCGTCACCAACGCCACCGTAAACTACATCCAGTAATCCGGTTTCAGGGCCCGCAGCCATGCAGCGCTGCGGGCCTCCTTTTTATATGCTATCATGTTTTTTCCGTTGCATTGAAGAAAAAAATACAGTATAATCAGAAACAGATGATTCGGATCAGAATGGGAGGCGCTGCGGATTGGACGATTATGTAATCGAGATGCGGCATATCACCAAAACCTTCCCCGGTATCAAGGCCAACGACGATATCACCCTGCAGCTGCGCAGGGGCGAGATCCACGCGCTGCTGGGGGAAAACGGCGCGGGCAAAAGCACACTGATGAGCGTGCTCTTCGGCCTGTACCAGCCGGACAGCGGGGAAATCTACAAGGACGGCAAGAAGGTCAACATCCGCAATCCCAACGACGCCAACGATCTGGGAATCGGCATGGTGCACCAGCACTTCAAGCTGGTGGAGGTATTTTCCGTGCTGGATAACATCATCCTGGGCGCGGAGGACACCCAATTCGGCGTGCTGAAGAAAAAGGAAGCCCGGGAAAAGGTGGTGCGGCTCAGCGAAAAATACGGGCTGCGGGTGGACCCGGACGCCCTGATCGAGGATATTTCCGTAGGCATGCAGCAAAGGGTGGAAATCCTGAAGATGCTGTACCGCGACAACGAGATCCTGATTTTTGACGAGCCCACCGCCGTGCTGACGCCCCAGGAGATCGACGAGCTGATGGAGATCATGCGGGGCTTCGCCAAGGAAGGGAAATCCATCCTGTTCATCACCCACAAGCTGAATGAAATCATGGCGGTGGCAGACCGCTGCTCGGTGCTGCGCAAGGGCAAGTACATGGGTACGGTGAATATCGCCGAAACCAGCAAGGAAGAGCTTTCCCGCATGATGGTGGGCCGCGACGTTTCCTTCACCGTGGATAAAAAGAACATCGACGTGGGCAGCGTGGTGCTGGAGGTCCGGGGCGTGACGGTGCCCAGCAAGCGCCACAAGAAGGACGCCGTCAAGGACGTGTCCTTCGAGGTGCGGGCCGGCGAGATCGTGTGCCTGGCGGGCATCGAAGGCAACGGCCAGACGGAATTCGTATCCGCCCTGACGGGCCTTGAAAAAATGAGCGCCGGGCGCATCCGCCTGAACGGAAAGGACATCACCCACTATTCCATCCGCGACCGCGCCAAGGCCGGCGTCAGCCACATCCCGGAGGACCGGCACAAGCACGGGCTGGTGCTGGATTATACGCTGGAGGAAAACATGGTGCTCCAGCGGTACTGGGAGCCGGCCTTCCAGGAAGCGGGCTTCATCAAGAAAAAGGAAGTGCGCCGCTACGCGGAGCGGCTGATCGAGCAGTACGACGTGCGCAGCGGCCAGGGGCCCGTCACCATCGCCCGCAGCATGTCGGGCGGCAACCAGCAGAAGGCCATCGTGGCCCGGGAGATCGACCGGGGAACGGACCTGCTGGTGGCGGTGCAGCCCACCCGCGGCCTGGACGTGGGCGCCATCGAATACATCCATAAGCAGATCGTTTCCGTCCGGGACAGCCGCAAGGCCGTGCTGCTGGTGTCCCTGGAGCTGGACGAAGTGATGAACCTGAGCGACCGGATCCTGGTCATGTACGAAGGCGAGATCGTGGGCGAGTTCGATCCCAAGACCACCACGGTGCAGGAGCTGGGGCTGTACATGGCAGGCGCAAGACGGCAGGGAGAGGAGGAGAGGTTCGATGATCAGGAATAAGCTGCGCACGTCGGGCAACACCATCCTGGCGGCGCTGCTGTGCGTGCTGATCGGCCTGGTGATCGGCTTCACCGTGCTGACGGTGCTGTCCTACATCTCCAAGAGCAAAGATTATCAGTCCCACGCACAGGTATACGCCGACGGGCAGTACTCCAAAGGCGATATCAACAAAGTAAAGAAATACCTGGAGGGCCTGGACCAGGCGGAGGACAAGGCGCAGGCGGAGCACGAAAAGGATAGCCTCCACGCCATGCTGGATCACAAGTACACCGCGGAGCAGCTGCTGGAAACCAGCAAGGCGCTCCTGGCCGAAAAGCCCAAGGGGAAAGCCTATTCCGCGGAGCAGTTCAGGGCGGCCGTGGCCTCGGTGATCGGGGAGGAAGAGGCCGACGGAGCGATGGCGGCGTTTTCCGCCGCGATCAAGGACGTGCTGCTCAAGCCGTACGAATTCGGCTTCGGCGACGTGCTGGCCTACGCCTATGAACTGGGGTTCAGGCGGGTGCTGATGGGCGGCTGGTACATGCCCGCGGATGGCGGCCCGCAGCTGGAAATCGCCAAGGCCGCGCCGCTGATCATGACCGGCCTTTCCGTGGCCTTCGCCTTCAAGACGGGCCTGTTCAATATCGGCGCCGCCGGCCAGTATACCGTAGGCTCCTTCGGGGCGCTGCTCTTCGCGCTGGTGCTGAACTGGCCCTGGTATCTGTGCGTGCTGGCCGCTATCATTTTCGGCGCGGTCTGGGGCGCGATCCCCGGCATATTCAAGGCATACTGCAACGTCAACGAGGTCATCACCTCCATCATGTTCAACTGGATCGGCCTGTATGCCGTGAACACCATCATGTACGGCGGCGGCACCGGGCCCATGTACGACCTGAATTCCAGCAAGACCTGGACGGTGATCACCAAATCCAAACAGTCCCAGATCCCGGATTTGGGCGGCTTCTTCGTGCAGCCGGCCAGCATCGCCATCTTCATCGCCGTTCTGGTGGCGATCGCGCTGTGGGTGATCCTGAACAAGACCACCTTCGGCTATGAGCTCAAGGCCTGCGGCCTTTCCAAGACCGCCGCCAAGTATGCCGGCATCAACGAGAAGCGCAACATCATCCTTTCCATGACCATCGCCGGCGCCCTGGCGGGCCTGGGCGGCGCGCTGTACTATCTGTCCGGCAGCCCCCAGTGGAACCCCCAGGATTCCACCGCGCTGCCCGCCATGGGCTTCGACGGCATCTCCGTGGCCCTGCTGGCCAGCAGCAGCCCCATCGGGTCCATCTTCTCGGCGCTGTTCATTTCCCACATCTCCATCGGCGGCACGTTCATGGAGCCGAAAGCCTTCCCCATGGAGGTGGCCAACATCATTTCCGGCGTGATCATTTACCTGTGCGCCTTCATGATGCTGTTCAAGAACAGGATCGCCAAACTCTTTACGCATAAAGAGAAGGGAGGGGCTAAATAATGCTGCTTCTGCTGGTTAAATATACGCTGCTGTATACGGTGATGCTGATGGTGGTGGCTCTGGGCGGCATGTTCTCGGAGCGCAGCGGCATCATCAACATCGCCCTGGAGGGCATCATGGTCATCGGCGGCCTGGCGGGCGTGCTGGCGGCCAAATTCCTGCCCTTCCCGCCGGCGCTTGTGGTGCTGGGGTCCATCCTGGTGGGCGGGCTGGCAGGCCTGGTGTATGCGCTGCTGCTGGGGTTTGCGTCCATTAACCTCAAGGCGGACCAGACCATCGGCGGCACGGCGCTGAACATCATGGCCACGGCCATCGCCATGGTGGTTTCCAAGCGGGTCAACGACGGCGGCGCGGCCAAGCTGGATTTCAACAACAATCCTTTCCTGTTCAACATCGGCGGCGTGTCCGCCGAGGCGGCGGCCGAAAGCGGCGGCGCGGCGGTGCAGGGCCTGGAGCTGAGCCTGTTCATCCCCGTGGGCATCCTGCTGCTGCTGCTTTCCTACTTCATCCTCTACAAGACCCGGCTGGGCCTGCGGCTGCGCTCCTGCGGCGAGCATCCCCAGGCGGCGGACAGCGTGGGCATCAACGTGTACAAGATGCGCTATGTGGGCGTGATGGCGTCCGGTTTCCTGGGCGGCATCGGCGGCATGGCGTACATCATCCCCGCCAATTCCATCTGGAATTTTGAGCAGGGCGTGACGGGCATGGGCTTCCTGGCCCTGGCCGTGATGATCTTCGGCCAGTGGAAGCCCTTCCGGATCGCGCTGGCGGCCATCTTCTTCTCCCTCTTCCGGGCCATGGGCGATATTTACGATTCGCTGCCGGGCCTCAAGGACCTGAACTGGCCCAAGGAGATCTACCGGATGATGCCGTTCATCGCGTCCATGGTGGTGCTGGCCCTGACCAGCAAAAAGAGCCGCGCACCCAAGGCCGAGGGCATCCCCTACGACAAGGGCATGCGCTGACGCGAACAAAACCGAAATCAAAAGAAAAAGCGGGGGAGGCACTGTTATCTGGTGCCTCCCCGCGTTGTGACGGAGGAAGAATGGAGAACACGCTGACCACCCTGGACGCGGTGTGCCTGGCCGCCCGGATCATCCTGGAAAGCGGCGGGGAGACCTACCGGGCGGAGGAAACGGTGGAGCGCATGTGCCGGGGCCTGGGCATCGAGGAAGTGGACGTGCTGGCGCTGCCCACGGGGCTGATGCTGACGCTGACCACCCCGGAGCACGGCACCCTCAGCCGCATCGTCCGCGTCCATGACCGCACCACGGATTTAAGGCGCATCGACGAATGCAACAGCGTGTCCCGCCTGGTGGCCCGGGGGGAGATGGACGCCGAAACGGCCCTGAAGCGGCTCACGGCCATCCATCAGCCGCGGAAGGAGCGCAGCTGGCTGCTGGTGGGCGCCAGTGCCCTGTCCGCCGGCAGCTTCACGGTGATGCTGGGCGGCGGATGGCAGGATTTCATCGTGTCCTTTTTCTGCGGCGCGCTGGTGCAGCTGGTGCTGCCGCCGCTGCACCGCCGGCGGGTGCCCATGCAGATCTCTTCCATGATCGCCGGGGCGCTGACCACGCTGATGGCGCTGCTGGGCACCGTGCTTCTGGCAAAGGTGCAGGTGGAGCCGGTGATTTCCGGGGCCATTATGCCCATGCTGCCGGGCCTGGCCACCACCAACGCCATCCGGGATACCATCCGGGGCGATTTGGTTTCCGGCGGCGCGAGGATCATGGAGGCCGTGCTGTCGGCGGTGATGCTGGCGGCCGGTATCGGCCTGATGCTGAGCATGTGGGGAGGGATCGGCCTGTGAGCTGGGAGATTCAGCTGATTGCCTGTTTTGCGGCGTCGTTGAGCTTTTCCGTGCTGGTGCGGCAGCCCAAGGGCTCCATGCTGATCAGCGCCGTGATCGCCACGGCGGGGTACAGCCTGTTCCTGCTGATGGGGCAGAACACCCTGGCCTATTTCACCGCCACGCTGCTCATCGGCCTTTCCTGCGAGATCTGCGCCCGGATCATGAAGCGGGCGGCCACCCTGTTCGTCACCGGGGCCATCATTCCCCTGGTGCCCGGCGTGGGGCTGTACAATACCATGCGCTACGTGGTGGAAGGAAATTACCACCAGGCCATGAGCACCGGCGCGTCCACCGTGCTGGGGCTGTGCGCCATCGCCCTGGCCATCACCACCACGTCGGTGCTGTTCAGCGCGTTTTTTTCCCGGCGCGGAAAGAAGGCCGCCCCGTGACGGCGCATCGGGTATATCTGGCATCCGAAAGCGCGCTTTCGCTGGAAAAGCGCATCGGCGCGGACGGGCGGTATCAGGTGCTGGGCGGCAGCGGACGGGCGGAGGACGCGATCCGCAGCGGCATCGCCCTGCAGCCGGACTGCGCGGTATTGGATATGCACCTGGCCGGCGGAGACGCGTTTTCCGTGCTGGAAGCCTGGCGGCGGGCCATGGCCGCGCCGCCCCGGGTGCTGGTGCGCTGCCCCTATCCGGGAGACGGATGGAAGGAAAAGCTGCAAAAAGCCGGGGCGGACCGGGTGGCCGGTGCGGGGGAGGATGAGATGGCTCTCCTGCTGGAAACGGCGGAAACGCCCCTGCCGGCCCTGGCCGCGCCGGATGCGGATACGCGGCGGGAGATCGCCCGGGGGCTGCTGGACCGGCTGGGCATGGCGCGGGGTCTGAAGGGCTATCGGTATATCCTGGAGGCCGCATCGGCGCTGTGCTGCGCGCCGCAGCTGGGCGATTCCCTGGCCGGGCGGCTGTACCCGTATCTGGCGGAAAAATTCGATACCACTCCCGGGGCGGTGGAACGCGCCGTGCGCACCGCGGCGGAGGATACCTGGCTGCGGGGGGACTGGGAGGAGATCCAGATGCTCTTCGGCCTGACGGTGGACCCGGAAAAAGGCAAGCCCACCAACGCGGAATTGCTTTCCATGCTGGCCGAGCACGCGCGCCGGGAAATGCGGCGGCATCTGACGAAAGCCGGAGGCTTTTTCTGAGAAAAGCCTCCGGCTTTGCAGATGCCGTTTCTTTTTACACGTTGAAGCGGAACAGCGTCACGTCCCCGTCCTGCATCACATAATCCTTGCCCTCGGAGCGCACCAGGCCTTTTTCCTTGCAGGCCGCCATGCTGCCCAGCTCGTGCAGGGTTTCAAAGGGCACGATCTCGGCCCGGATGAAGCCGCGCTCAAAATCGGTGTGGATCTTGCCTGCGGCCTGGGGGGCCTTGGTGCCCCGGACGATGGTCCAGGCCCGGCACTCGTCCTCCCCGGCGGTGAGGAAGGAAATGAGGCCCAGCAGGTGGTAGCACTTGCGGATCAGCCGGTCCAGGCCGCTCTGCCCGATGCCCAGCTCCTGAAGGAATTCCTCTTTTTCCTCCGGCTCCATCTGGGCGATTTCCTCTTCGATCCGGGCGGAGATCACCAGCACTTCGGCGTTTTCCTGTTCGGCGATCTGCTTCACCTGGCGGACGAATTCGATGCTGTCCTCATCGTCGGACACCTGATCCTCGGAAATGTTGGCGGCGTAGATCACCGGCTTCATGGTCAGCAGGAACCAGCCCCGGACGGTTTCCTTTTCATCGTCGGAAAGAGGGCAGGTGCGGGCGGGCCTGCCGCTTTCCAGGTGCGCAAGCACCCGGGCGGCCAGATCCGCTTCCTCGCCGTATTTCTTTTCGCCGGTCTTGACCAGCTTCCGGGCCTTTTCCTCCCGGCGGGACACGGTCTCCATATCGGCGAAGATCAGCTCCAGGTTGATGGTTTCAATGTCCCGGGCGGGGTTCACGCTGCCGTCCACGTGGATGATGTTTTCATCCTCGAAGCAGCGCACCACGTGCACGATGGCCTCGCACTCCCTTATGTGGGAGAGGAATTTGTTGCCCAGGCCCTCGCCCTTGCTGGCGCCTTTCACCAGGCCCGCGATGTCCACAAATTCCACGGTGGCGGGGGTCACCTTTTTGGGATGGTACATCTCCGCCAGCACGGAAAGCCGATGATCCGGCACCGGCACGATGCCGGCGTTGGGCTCGATGGTGCAGAAAGGATAATTGGCCGCCTGGGCGCCCGCGCCCGTGATGGCGTTGAACAGCGTGCTTTTCCCTACGTTTGGAAGCCCCACGACACCGAGTTTCATATCGATTGAATCCCCTTTGCTTGCGTCATTCATGGCTGCTCTGGCAGCGAATCCATTATACATGAGGAAAAAGCGGATTGCAAGAAAAATGCTCAAACGATCAAGACAGGCGGGAAAAGCCGTGCTATACTGAGGGTGCGATCGCAAGAGGACCCTCATTTTCCCGGAAGGAGGCGGCCCCGTGAAAAACCTGTGCATCCTGAACGACGCGCTCAATTACATCGAGGACCACCTGCGGGAGGATTTTTCCCAATCGGATATCGCCGCTTACTGCTGTTGCTCGCTTTCCAGCCTGCAGAAGCTGTTCAGCTATGCGTTCCACATCGGCGTTTCCGATTATGTGACCCGGCGGCGGCTCACCTGCTGCGCCCGGGAGCTGGTGCAGAGCGACAGGAGCATCCTGGATCTGGCCCTGGACTGGGGGTATCAGTCCCAGGAGGCGCTGACGCGGGCTTTCGCCCGGATGTGGGGCGAGCCCCCGGCTTCCTTCCGGAAAAGCCGGAAATTTACCGGCATGTTTCCCAGATTTGAATCAATCGAGAATGAGAATGGAGGAAGAATCATGCGGAAGTACGATATCACCGAGCTGTACGATCTGCTGTCCCAGGCCCGGGGCACCTATGTGCTGGCCTTCGATATTCAGAACCTGGTGCCCATCAATGAAATTTCCCGCAAAGCGGGGGACATCGCCATCCGGGAATCCATGCGCCGCATCGAGGACGCGGCGGGGGAGGAGATGCTCTTCTTCCGCATCGGCGGCGACGAATTTGCCCTGGTGACGGGCCTGACTGACGAAAAATATGCGGACGCGCTGGCTCAAAAGGTGACGGCCCGCAACGGCGAAGCCATCGAATGGGAAGGACGGAAGATCCCGCTGTCGCTGTACTGCGCAAAAATGAAGATCGAAGACAGGTCCATCCGGTACAGCGAACTGTACCCCGAAATCTACAAAGCGCTTATCAGCGCCAAGCAGAAAACGGAATGACCGCGGAAACGCATCCCCCGGCCGGAATTGCCCGGCCGGGGCATTTTTTTGCCTTGTCAAACGCGGCGTTATCCTGTATAATAAGCTTTGGCAAACAATGATAATTGAGGGAGATGCATCGCAAATGAAAGTTTTGATCGTCAACGCCGGTTCCTCCTCGCTGAAATACCAGCTGATCGATATGGACAACGAGCAGACCCTGGCGAAGGGCCTGGTGGAACGCATCGGCATGGGTGGCGTGGGCCACGCGGAAATGAAGGTGGACGGAAAGACCGTGTTTGACGTGGAGGAACCCATCGGGGACCACGTGAAGGGCTGCCAGCTGATGATCCGCGCCCTGACGGACAAGGAAAACGGCGTCGTAAAGGATATGAGCGAGATCGGCGCGGTGGGCCACCGGGTGCTGCACGGCGGGAACAAATTCTCCGAATCCGTGGTGATCAACCAGGCGGTCATGGACGCCATCGAGGAATTCATCCCCCTGGGGCCGCTGCATAATCCCGCCAACCTCATGGGCATCAAGGCCTGCCGGGAAGTGATGCCGGATACCCCCATGGTGGCCGTGTTCGATACCGCTTTCCACCAGACCATGCCGCCCAAGGCGTATATGTACGGCGTGCCGTACGATTATTACGAAAGGCTGCACGTGCGGCGCTACGGCTTCCACGGCACCAGCCACCGCTATGTGAGCAAGCGCACCGCCGAATTCCTGAAAAGGGATCCCAAGGGCCTGCGCATCATTATCGCCCACCTGGGCAACGGTTCGTCCCTGAGCGCGGTGAAGGACGGCAAGTGCGTGGATACGTCCATGGGCATCACGCCTTTGGAGGGCGTCATCATGGGCACCCGCAGCGGCGTGATGGACCCCGCGGTGGTGCAGTACATCTGCGATAACGATCACATCTCCGTGGACGAAATGCTGAACATCTGCAACAAGAAAAGCGGATTGCTGGGCATCAGCGGCCTTTCCAACGACATGCGGGACGTGGACAAGGCGGCCCGGGAAGGCCACGAGCGGGCGAAGCTGGCCCGGGATATGCTGGTATACGGCATCAAGAAGTACATCGGCAGCTATGCCGCGGCCATGGGCGGCGTGGACGCCATCGTGTTCACCGCGGGCATCGGCGAAAACAACATCGAGCTGCGCCGGGACGTGATGGCCGATATGGAATTCCTGGGCGCGAAGATCGACGAGGAAAAGAACGCCTCCGTGAAGCCCGGCCGGGCCACGGAAACGGATATTTCCGCCGCGGACAGCAAGGTGAAGGTGCTGGTGATCCCCACCAACGAGGAAATCGCCATCGCCCGGGACACGCTGGAGCTGGTGAGCAAGCTGTAATCTTCGGCTTTGCGGAAGGGGGCTGCGCAGGCGCTCCCTTTTCTTCTTTGAAAAAGGAGGAGCATGATGGCTTATCGGGTGCTGCTTATGAACGGCAGCCCGCACGCGAAGGGCTGCACCGCCCGGGCGCTGGAGGAGGTGGCCCGGACGCTGAAAGCGGAAGGGATCGAAACGGAAACGGTCCACGTGGGCAGGGAAGCGATCCGCGGGTGCGTCGCCTGCGGCTTCTGCCGGAAGAACGGGCGATGCGTGTTTGAGGACCTGGTGAATGAAACCGCGCCGAAATTCGAGCGGGCGGACGGCATCGTGGTGGGCAGCCCGGTGTACTACGCTTCGCCCAACGGGACGCTGCTTGCCTTCCTGGACCGGCTGTTTTATTCCACGCACTTTTCCAAGCACATGAAGGCGGGGGCGGCGGTGGTGAGCTGCCGCCGGGGCGGGAACACCGCCTCCTTCGACGCGCTGAACAAGTATTTCGGCATTTCCGGCATGCCCGTGGTTTCCAGCACGTACTGGAACCAGGTGCACGGCTTTACCGCCGCGGACGTGGAAAAGGATCTGGAAGGCCTGCAGACCATGCGGAATCTGGGCAGGAACATGGCTTTTCTCCTGCGGGCCATCGGGGCGGAAAAGGAAAAAAGCGGGCTTCCGGCCGTGGAGCGCGATTCGTTCACCAGCTTTCACGAAGGGAAATAAAGGGGAAAGCAAAAGGCTTCGGAATGATCCGAAGCCTTTTTCGTTTCCCGGAGCCGTCAGATGCGGGTGAATTCCATTTCCGTCGTGCCGTCCGTCAGGGTCAGGGCATCGCCGCTGACGCTGAAGGACAGCGTGGTGCCTTCCAACTCCAGCTTGTCGCCGTTGATTTTGTAGCCGGTGCTGTTGGAATCGGCCTTGCCCTGGGCGTCGATGGCCATGGTCATGGTGCCGCCCCGGAAAGAGAGGGTCAGGCTGCCGCCTTCGGCGCTGACTGCGGCCAGCGACTGGGCAAACAGATCGCCAGAGCCGCCGACAGTGACGTTTTTCAGCTTCCAGGTGCCTTCGATGGCGCTGCCGCCGCAAGCCGTCAGCAGCAGGACAAGGACCAGCAGGAGAGAAACCAGGCTGAGTTTCTTCATGCTTTTTCCCATCCTTTATCGATTATTCTGCACCGCCTGTGAAGACGCGTGCCGTTGCGGGGAACGAAAGCGGTTACTGGCGGGTGAAGGCCTGTTCCGTGCCGTCAAGCATCAGAGTGAGGGTCTTATCCTTGATGGTGAATTCGGAGGTGACGCCGTCGATTTCCAGCTTGTTGCCGTCCACCTTATAGGTAAGATGCTCCTCGTTTTCGCCCGACGCGTTCTTGGTGATCTTCGTCAGCTCCCCGTTCTTGAAGATCAGGGTGACTTCGGTGCCGGTGAGGTTGGCAAAGTTGAATTTCTGGTCAAAGTCAGCCTGGCTGCCGGAAATGAATTTCCACGTTCCTTCCAGACCGCCGCCTCCTCCGCACGCAGTCAGCGTCAGAACAATTACCAGCAGCAGGGCAGATGCGATGAGCCTCTTTTTCATGTTATCTTCCCATCCTTTTCTTTATTGCCCTCCGCCATCCGGCGGACACGCGGGCCGGTCCGTTCCGGCTTCTGCCGCCAGGCGGGGCATCATTCGCGCATATTATACCATCGGAAGATGAAAATGTAAAGACCGGCGGGCCCTGTTGCGGGCAATTTCGGGGAAAAAGAAAAGGGCAGCCCGGCATGGGCTGCCCTGAGAGGATGCGGAATCAGATCCTTTCCCGGATTTCCTTTTCCAGCTTGGCGGAGAAATCCGCCAGGGAGTATACGGCGGTCTGATCCGTCTCCCGGTCGCGGACGGAGATATTGCCCTCGGCGATCTCCTTTTCGCCGATGATGATCATGTAGGGCACCCGGTCGATCTGGCGGGCGTAGCGGATCTTGTAGCCGATCTTTTCGTTCCGGTCGTCCAATTCCACCCGTACCCGCTGATCCTTGAAGAATTGATACACCTTGCGGGCGTAGTCCATGCTCTTGTCGGAAACGGGCAGCACCTTCACCTGCAGCGGAGCGAGCCACGTGGGGAACTTGCCGGCGAAATGCTCGGTGAGGATGCCGATGAAGCGCTCGATGGAGCCGAAGCACACCCGATGGATCATGATGGGGCGCTTCTTGCTGCCGTCCTCGGCGGTGTATTCCAGCTGGAAATTCAGCGGCATCTGGAAGTCCAGCTGGATGGTGCCGCACTGCCAGGTGCGGCCCAGGCAGTCCCGCAGGTGGAAGTCGATCTTGGGGCCGTAGAACGCGCCGTCGCCTTCGTTGACGGTGTAGGGCATGTGCAGCCTTTCCAGGGCGGCCTTGAGGCCGTTGGTGGCGTCTTCCCAGTCCTCGTCGGAGCCCATGGAGTTTTCCGGCCGGGTGGACAGCTCCACGAAGTAATCGAAGCCGAATTTGCTGTACACCTGGTTGATCAGGTGCACGACCCCCGCGATCTCATCCGGGATCTGTTCCCGGGTCATGAAGATATGGGCGTCGTCCTGATTGAAGCAGCGTACCCGGAACAGGCCGTGGAGCGTGCCCCGCAGTTCGTGCCGGTGCACCAGGCCGATCTCGCCCACGCGCATGGGCAGATCCCGGTAGGAATGGGGCTGGCTGGCGTACACCAGCACGCCGCCGGGGCAGTTCATGGGCTTGATGCAGTAATCCTCGTCGTCGATCTTGGTGGCGTACATGTTGTCCTTGTAGTGATCCCAGTGGCCGCTGGTCTCCCACAGGCGGCGGTTCATGATCAGGGGCGTGGACACTTCCACGTAATCGGCGGCGTAGTGGATATCGCGCCAGTAATCGATGAGGGCGTTTTTGAGGGCCATGCCCTTGGGCAGGAAGAAGGGGAAGCCGGGGCCTTCGTCCCGGAGCATGAACAGGTTCATTTCCTTGCCGATGCGGCGGTGATCCCGCTTTTCGGCCTCCTCGATCATGCGCTGGTATTCCTTGAGCTCATCCTGGGAGCGGAAGGCCACGCCGTTGATGCGGGTGAGCATTTTGTTTTTCTGGTCGTTCTTCCAGTAGGCGCCGGACAGGGCGGTGAGCTTGAAGGCCTTGAGGGCCTTCGTATAGGTCAGGTGCGGGCCCACGCACATGTCGATGTAATCGCCCTGCTGGTAGAAGGTGATCTGGGCGTCGTCCGGCAGGTCGGCGATGTGCTCCACCTTGTAGATTTCTCCGCGGTCCTGCATCAGCTTCACCGCCTCGTCCCGGGGCAGGGGATAGACCTTGAAGGGCAGGTTCTCCTTCACGATCTTCTGCATTTCCGCTTCGATGGCGGGCAGATCCTCGTCGGAGAGCTTCACGTCGCCCAGGTCGATATCGTAGTGGAAGCCCTTTTCGGTGGCGGGGCCGTAGGCGAAGTGCGCGCCGGGATACAGGCGCTTCACGGCCTGGGCCATGATGTGGGCGGCGCTGTGGCGCAGCACCTCCAGTTCCATTTCCTCGGGGCATTCGGCCACCCGGCCGTCGTTGTAGATGATCTTCATGCGGTTTGTCCTCCTTCTGGGTTGATTTGGGGCCGTTCGGGGAGGGCATTGAAAAACGCCCGTCCCGTCATGTGAAATGAAGGGACGAGCGCGAATTTCTTCTTCGCCCGCGGTTCCACCCTTGTTGCCCCCTCGCACGGAGGGGACCGCTTGAGCCGGCGCTGTATCGGGCGCCGCGCGCCGCCGGTCGGGAGGCGGTATTTCCTTCCTGTCCTTACGCGCTTGCACCGCCCGCGCGCTCTCTGAAAGGCCGATCAGAAGGAAACGTGTTCTCCGTCATTCCGGGGAATGAATTGAATTATACGCCGGTTCCGCCGCTTTGTCAACTTGTTTTTTGCGCGTTCACCGGGAAAACGCCGGGGAGCGGCCGATCCTGCGATCCCGGGCCGGTTTTCTTTGGGGGGTGCGGAAACGCGGAAAGGGGTTCCCGCGCGATCCTTATGTCAGCTCCGCTTCCAGGCGCACGCAGCGGCCCACGAAGGTGAGCTCGTTGAAATTTTTGATCTCGCTTTCAAAGGCTTCGTCGTATTTCTGCAGCATGGCCTGGTAATCGTTGACGCGCTTCACCTTGCGCAGCACCCGGCCCTGGGGCGTCTGCAGCAGCATGATGGCCCCGTCCACCGCGGCCTGGGCGGGGACCACCAGCAATAGATCCCCCCGCTGGACGCGGAAGCCGCGCAGGGCGTTGTCCGGCGCCATGAAATAAAACACCTTGTCCGGGGACGCGCCTTCGATCTTGCCGTTGGTGATGGGCAGCAGCCGGTGGCCCACCTCCTTCATCACGGCGTTGTACACCGGCACGTGCTTGAGCACGCCGGAGAGGGCGTCCAGCCAGATGGAGCCGCTGACGCCGGGATCGGTTTCCGCCACGGGGGCGGGTTTTTTCTCGGCTTCGGCCTTTTTCTTTTCCGCGGCCTGCTGGATGCGGGGCACGGCGGACTGCAGATCCACCGTGGCGGCGATGTCGTCCAGGGTGAAATCCGCTTCGGTGTGCTCGGTCATGCCCATGGTTTTCAGGATCCGGCGGGCCTGATCGTCCGCGATGATCCGGGTGCCGGCCTCCACCTCCATCAGGTATTTGTCGCTGACCCCGCATTTTTTCGCCACCTGCTTATGCGTCAGCCCCTGGCGGGTGCGCTCCAGGCGGATCAGATCTCCTAATCTGCTCATTGCTTTTGCTCCTTTATTCAGTCAGCCGCAGGGCGGGCTGCGCGTTCAGGTCCAGCCCGGCGATCTCGCCCCGCATCAGGCGATAGTATGCCGCGGAACCGATCATGGCCGCGTTGTCCCCGCACAGGTCCAGCCGGGGCATGAACAATTCGATGCCGCGGGCTTTGCAGGCCTTTTCCATTTCCCGGCGCAGCAGTTTGTTGGCGGATACGCCCCCGGCCAGGGCCATTTTTTTCAGCCCCATGTCCTCCGCGGCCAGCATGGCCCGGTCCACCAGGAAGGAAACCACGGCCTTGCGGAAGGAAGCCGCCAGATCGGCGTCCCGGAGGGGTTCGCCCTTCTGCCGGGCGTTATGCACGGCGTTGATGAAGGCGGTCTTGAGGCCGGAGAAGCTGTAATCATAGCGGCCCTCTGTTTTGGGCCGGGGCAGCTTCAATGCGTTCGGATCGCCCTCCTCGGCCAGCCGGTCCAGCAGCGGGCCGCCGGGGTAGGGGATGTTCAGCACCCGGGCGGCCTTATCGAAGGCTTCGCCCGCGGCGTCGTCCTGGGTCTGGCCCAGGATGCGGAACGCGCCGTAATCCTCCACGGAAAACAAATGGCTGTGCCCGCCGGACACCACCAGGCAGGCGAAGGGCGGCGTCAGATCCGGATGGGTGAGAAAATTGGCGCAGATGTGGCCCTCGATGTGGTTGACCGCCACCAGGGGCTTGCGGGCGGCGAAGGCCAGGGCTTTGGCGCAGCTGACGCCGATGAGCAGCGCGCCCACCAGCCCGGGGCCGCAGGTGACGGCGACGGCGTCCACATCGGCGAGGGCCAGCCCCGCGTCCCTGAGCGCCTGATCCACCATGAGGTCCACCTTTTCCACGTGGGCGCGGCTGGCGATTTCCGGCACCACGCCGCCGTAGAGGGCGTGCAGGTCGATCTGGGTAAAGACGGCGTTGGACAGGATCCGCCGCCCGTCCTCGATCACGGCGGCGGCGGTTTCGTCGCAGCTGGATTCGATGGCCAGGATGCGGATGTGATCCTTGCTTTGCAGGGCTACCAGCGCCCCGCGGCTTTCCTCCAGGTAACTCATTGCTTCTTTTCCTTCGGTTTTTTCAGATAGGCTACGATCAAAAGCAGCATCAGCCCCAGCACCGGCAGCATGGATTTGAGCATTTCCCCGGCGTACCAGGCGAAAAAGGGCAGGGGCGTCAGGGCTGCGAGCAGATCGGTTTCGGGGCTGAGAATGCGGAAACTGCCGTAGAAAACGGCGCTGCGGAAGGCATGGAACAGGCCGTCGAAATTGACGGCGCCCCAGACCGCCAGGATGGCGGACACGGCCAGCAAGGAAGCGGCCGCCAGGGCAAAGCCCCGCACCAGGGAGAAAAGAAGGGCCTGCCTGTCCTTGGCGGCGAGGTACAGCGCGGCGATCAGGGCGATCGCTCCGCCTCCCCCCAGCCAGCGGGCCCATTTGAGGAAGGACACGATGCCCCGCACGTCCCGGAGGTGCGCGTTTTCTTCTTCCCGGAAAGCGTCTTCTGCGCCGCCGCTGCCGTCCTGGGCGGGAACGCGGGGCAGATCGGTTTTGCCGTTCAGGTAATCCGTGATCGCCGCGGCATAATCGGCGTACCGGTCGGGGGAGACGTTCAGGTGGCCGGTAGAGGCGTTGAGGGCAAAGCCCTGCTTCATCAGCGCCGCGTTGGTGACGGACGATGCGGCAATGGAGCACAGCAGGGAGAAGAGGCCGATCAGGCTCAGGAAGAAATACAGCAGCTTTTTCATGCCAGGTCCTCTTGAAAAAATTGTGAAGCGGCTTTCTTTGGGAGGGCGCGGGAAGGCCTTTCTTTCTCCTGAAAGAAAGGCCCTCCCGCACGATTTTTCTTACTGCATCTTCAGGTACGCCGTGGTGAAGCCTTCCAGGTTGCCGTCCATCACGTCGTCGATATTGCCGGATTCAAAGCCGGTGCGGTGATCCTTCACCATGGTGTAGGGCTGGAAGACGTAGGAGCGGATCTGGCTGCCCCATTCGATCTTCTTCATTTCGCCCTTGATGTCCGCCATCTCCTGCTCCTTTTCGCGCTCCCGCAGTTCCAGCAGGCGGGCCTTGAGCATCTTGATACAGGTGGCGCGGTTCTGCACCTGGTCGCGCTCGGTCTGGCAGGAAACGACGATGGTGACGTCGTCCTTGATATAGGTCATGCGGACGGCGGAGGAGGTTTTGTTCACGTTCTGGCCGCCGGCGCCGGAGGAGTGGTAGGTATCCACCCGGACGTACTTCATGTCGATTTCGATCTCGCTGTCGTCGTCCTCCAGCATGGGGGCCACGTCCAGAGAGGCGAAGGAGGTGTGCCGCCGGGCGTTGGCGTCGAAGGGAGAAATGCGCACCAGCCGGTGCACGCCCTTTTCGCCGCGAAGATAGCCGTAGGCGTGATCGCCGGAAACCTCGAAGGTGACGGATTTGACGCCCGCTTCATCCCCGTCCAGCAGGTCCAGGAGCTTGACGGTGAAGCCCATGCGTTCGCAGTAGCGGGTGTACATGCGGTAGAGCATCTGGGTCCAGTCCTGGGCCTCGGTGCCGCCGGCGCCGGCATGGAGGGAAAGCACCGCGTCCCGGTCGTCGTATTTGCCCCGCATGAGGGTTTCCAGGGCCAGGGCCTCGGTTTCTTTTTCCAGGCGCTCCAATTCGGCGGAGATCTCCTCCACCATGCTTTCGTCATTCTCCTCGTTGGCCAGGTCGATCATGGTTTCCACGTCGTCGCAGCCGGAGAGGAGGGAATTGTAATGCTTGATGCGGCCTTCCAGATTGGCGATGCGGCGGTTCACGTGGGTGGAGCGCTCCAGATTGTCCCAGAAGCCGTCGGCGTTCATTTCCTCGTGCAACTCCTGCAGCTCCCGCTCCATATCGTCGATATGCAGTCCGCCGGCGATTTCCTTGAGCTCATTGCGGAGGGAATCCAGCCGGGGGAGAAAGGGTTCCAGTGCAAGGATCATATTGATTTCCCCTTTTTTCACAAAGTTTATAGTTCCTGATCAGAGCCGAAGGCGGGCGCTATTCGCCGGCGCCCAGGTTCCGGCCGCAGCAGTTCTTGTATTTCTTGCCGCTGCCGCAGGGGCAGGGATCGTTGCGGCCGACCTTTTTGCCCACCTTCACGGGGGTCTGGGGGGCGGGCCGGTTGGCGGTGGGCTTGGCGGGGCCGATCCGGGCGGGGGCTTCGGAGGCGCCCCGGGCGGAGGTGGGCTTCGCTACGGCGGAGCGCTGGGTGGAAGCACGCTCGATCTTGAGCTGGTACATGCGGCGCACGGTGTCTTCCCGGATCAGGTGCACCATTTCCTCGAACATATCGTAGCTTTCCAGCTTATATTCGTTGACGGGATCCCGCTGGGCGTAGGCGCGCAGGCCGATGCCGTCCCGCAGCTGGTCCATGGCGTCGATATGGTCCATCCAGCGCAAATCGACGGCCCGGAGCAGCACGGCCCGCTCCAGTTCCCGCATGTCGATGCCCGTTTCCCGGATCTGGGCTTCCCGCTCCTCGTAGAAGCGGGCGGCATTTTTCTTGAAGAAGGCGGCGGCGTCCTCCCGGCTGCCGGAAAGGAGGGAATCGCGGTTGGCGTCCACGGTGCCGGCTGGAACGCACAGGCGCTCCAGATAATCCTTCAGGCCGTTCAGATCCCATTCCGCGCTGCTGTCGCCCACCAGGAAGCGGGTGCAGCTTTCGTCGATGAGGGCTTCCCGCATCGTGACGATGACGGACTGCATATCCTCGCCCCGCAGCACCTGCTGGCGCTGGCCGTAAATGATGCCGCGCTGCTGGTTCATCACGTCGTCGTACTGCAGCACGTGCTTGCGGATCTCATAGTTGCGGCTTTCCACCCGCTTCTGGGCGTTCTCGATCTGCTTGGTGAGCAGCCCGGCTTCCAGGGGCGTATTCTCATCCATGCCCAGGCGGGCGATGAGGGGCTGGATGCGCTCGCCGCCGAAGAGGCGCATCAGATCGTCCTCCAGGGCGATGAAGAACTGGCTGGAGCCCGGGTCGCCCTGGCGGCCGGCGCGGCCGCGGAGCTGGTTATCGATGCGGCGGGATTCGTGGCGTTCGGTGCCGATGATGTGCAATCCGCCCACGGCCACGACTTTATCGTGCTCCACGTCGGTGGTCTTTTTGTATTCGGCTTTCAGCTCCCGGTAATGCTTCCGGGCCTCCAGCACCTCTTCGGGCACGTTTTCGTTGAAGCCCGTGGCGGCCTCGATGATCTCCTCGGGGATCTCCTCCTGGCGCATGGTGCGCCGGGCCAGGAAATCCGGGTTGCCGCCCAGCAGGATGTCGGTGCCGCGGCCGGCCATGTTGGTGGCGATGGTGACGGCGCCGAAGTGGCCGGCCTGGGCCACGATGGAAGCCTCGCGGGCGTGGTGCTTGGCGTTCAATACCTCGTGATCGATGCCCCGCAGCTCCAGCATGCGGCTGATCAGCTCGCTGACCTCCACCGAAACCGTACCCACCAGCACGGGCTGGCCGGTCTTATGGCGCTGGATGATCTCCTCCACCACGGCGTTGTACTTGCCCTTTTTGGTGCGGTAGATCACATCGTTCATGTCCTTGCGGATCATGGGCTTGTTGGTGGGCACCTGCACCACGTCCAGGTTGTAGATGCCCTGGAATTCCGTTTCCTCCGTCTTGGCGGTGCCCGTCATGCCGGAGAGCTTTTTGTACATGCGGAAGTAGTTCTGGAAAGTGATGGTGGCCAGGGTCTTGCTTTCCCGCTCCACCTTCACGTGCTCCTTCGCTTCGATGGCCTGGTGCAGCCCGTCGGAATACCGGCGGCCCACCATCAAACGGCCGGTGAACTCGTCCACGATGATCACCTGGTCGTTCTGCACCACGTAGTCCACGTCCCGCTTCATGATGACGTTGGCCTTCAGGGCGTTGAGGATGTAGTGGTTCAGCTCGTTGTTTTCCGCGTCGGCCAGGTTTTCGATGCCGAAGGCGGCCTCGGCCTTGCGGGTGCCCTCCTCGGTGAGGATGACCGCCTTTTCCTTTTCCTCGACGGAGTAATCCTCTTCGCTGCGAAGGCGGATCACGAACCGGTCGGCCCGCTCGTACATATCGGTGGATTTTTCGCCCTGGCCGGAAATGATCAGGGGCGTGCGGGCCTCGTCGATGAGGATGGAGTCCACCTCGTCCACGATGGCGAAGGCGTGGCCCCGCTGCACCATGTCCTTTTCGTAGGACACCATGTTGTCCCGCAGGTAATCGAAGCCCATTTCATTGTTGGTGCCGTAGGTGATATCGCAGGCATAGGCGGCCTTGCGGGCGGGGTTTTCCAGATCGTGGACGATGATGCCCACGCTCAGGCCCAGGAAGCGGTACAGCTTTCCCATTTCCTCGCCCTGGAAGGAGGCCAGGTAATCGTTCACGGTGACGATGTGCACACCTTCGCCGGTGAGGGCGTTCAGATAGGCGGGGAGGGTGGCGGTGAGGGTTTTTCCTTCGCCGGTTTTCATTTCGGCGATGCGGCCCTGGTGCAGCACGATGCCGCCGATCATCTGCACCCGGAAGGGACGCAGGCCCAGGGTGCGCTTGCTGGCCTCGCGGACCACGGCGAAGGCCTCCGGCAGCAGCTGATCCAGCGTTTCTCCAGTCTGGTAGCGTTTCTTGAATTCGTCGGTTTTCTGCGTCAGCTCCGCGTCCGAGAGCGCTTCCATCTGAGGCTCCAGGGCATCGATCCGGTCGGCAATTTTTTCAAGGGGCTTGAGCAGGGCGTCGTTGCCAAGGCCCAGCGCTTTTTTCAGAAAATCCAGCATGCTTGCTTCTCCTTGCTTGGAATGGGTGCGGGCATGCAAAACGCACAGCACCATTTTTTATTATACCATGCCCCGCGCCGCTATAGCAACCTTTTTTTCATTATATTGCATATTCCGGCAGCCGGGCGGCGGAACGCCCCTGGATTCTCTGCTTTTTTCTCTTCGGCGGTGAAAGCGGACGCATCTCTGCGGCAATTCAGGAAAACAGGCCGCCGCAAAAAAGGGAACCGCCCTTTTTCGTCCAAGAGCGGTTCCCTCAGTTACGGGAATGGGATCGGAAAACGATTTCAGTCCAAGCCGTCGGCATAGACGTATGCCAGTCCTTTTTTCTTACAGTATTGTTCTGCATAGCTGTCCCGTGCTACTGTGAAGGTCAGGTCAGGGCAGCCGTGAAACGCCCTTTTTCCAATACTGGTCACGCTGCCCGGGATCGCGACGCTCGTCAGCCCGGAGCACCTTCCTTTACATGAGCGCAGGGCGTATCGGGCGTTTGCCTGGATCGTGATTTTTTTATATATTGGTATATAGGAAAAGTCAATTTCATTGATCCTGTGGATGGATATGGCAGCGAGGCGCAAACGGCCTGCGGGCAAGCCGGATCCGTCCGCTGATTGGAGATATATTTCAATATATTGGGAAAATGGCTTTACCTGCGGCGGAAAACATGATAAAATATCCCTTGAATCTGCCATGTTCCCAAAGGGAACGGGAGAAATGAGGAAATGGAAATGCGACGCTGCGGAATGACGCTGGTTCTTGCGCTGATCATGACGGCCCTGCTCCTGCCCGCGCCGGGCGCGGCAGCGGACACGATCGTGGATCTGCCCATTGATTTTACGCCCGGGATGCCCCTGCAGGCGACGTTCGAGCAGGGCGTGAAGGTGTATGACGATCCTTCCATCCACGTGGAGTATTATTCCGAGAGGAGCACCGAATTGAGCTGCACCTATTATGTGGCGGACATCAAAATCGCCACGGCCGCGCAGCTGCGGACGGAATCCGCCGCCGGCGGAGAGAAGGGCTTCACCAGCCGCCAGCGTGTGCCCGTGCATATCATGGCCAGGCGCATGAACGCCGCGGTGGCCCTGGACGGGGATTATTACGGCGAGCATCCCGGCGCGCTGGTGCTGCGGCAGGGGGTGATCTTCCGGGGCGTGCAGGAAACGTATCACGATCTGCTGCTCATTGATGAAGACGGAGATTTCCACGTGATCCTGGCGGGAAACCGGGATACGGAGGAGGGCTACGGCAACACCTTCCCTTCCACGCCCGTAACCGAGGAGCAACTGACGTACACCGAGGACGGAAAGAAGATCATCAACGGCTTTGATTTCGGCCCCTGCATCATCCTCAACGGCGAAGCGGTGGAGGCGAATCCCCGGTCCATCGTGCATCCGCACAAGACCCAGTCCTGGAACCGGGCGCAGCGGATCTGCCTGTGCCAGATGGGGCCGCTGGAATACCGCATCGTGGCGGTGGCGCACTTCGGCCTGAGCGTGCAGGACATGACCAAGCTGGTGCTTTCTCTGGGCGGGGTGCAGACCGCGTACATGTTCGACGGCGGCGAAAGCGCGCAGATCGCTTTCCTGGGGCGCAAGATCAACAACGTAAACGGCTCCCAGCCCCGGGATGTGTGCGACTGCATTTATTTCGCCAGCGCCTATCAGCCGTGAGGAAAAGAGCATGATCAATACGAGCTACGTTTTCTGGATGGCCGACAGCGTGCTGGTCTGCGCCGCGGTGCACTATTGCCTGGCGGCGGGGCTCAAAAGGCGCGGCCTGCTTTCGGCGGTCACCTGCGTGTTTTCCACGGCGCTGGGCATCGTCCTGGCGCGGCTGGCCTACTGCCTGATCCAGATCAATTACGTGGTGTACGACGGGTTCTGGGAAACGGTATGGAGCGGAGAAATCTCCTATACCAGCTATTACGGCGGCATGGCGGGGGCCATCCTGGGAGCCTGGCTGGGGGCGGTCGCCACCGGGAACAGGCCCATGCAGGCGCTGAACGCCTGGGCGCCCGCCGGGGCGCTGATGGCGGCCCAGGCAAGGTTCGCGGAGTATTTCCTGGACAGGCTGGGGGCGGGGAGATATCTGGAAGCCCCGGCGGTGAAGTTTTTCCCGCTGGCCATCGGCAACGAATATGACGAATGGTACCTGGCGGTGTTCATGCTGGCGGGGTTTGCGTACCTGGCGATATTCATCGTTTCTCTCGTGCGGTTCAAAAAGGCACGGTTCATGCGCACGCTGTTTTATCTGTGCCTGGTGCAGGTGATCCTGGAGAGCCTGCGGAACCAGAGCCTGATCTGGAGCGAATTTGTGCGGGCGGAGCAGCTGCTGTGCATGGTGGCGGCGGAAGCCGTGCTGGTTGTGGTTGGCGTCCGGCTGCGGCGGCGGGGCGAACCCCCCGTCCGGGCGTTTCTGCCGGCGGCAGCGGGGCTGCTGTGCGCCGGGGTGTTCGTCGCGGTGGAATTTGTGCTGGGGAACAAGCTGTTTGCCAGCAGCGCGGCGGAGGATCTGGATTTTTATGATGAAGCCGGCGGCGGGGACACCCTGAAGCGGCTTCTGGCTTACGGCGTCATGGCCCTGGGGCTGGCGCTGCTGGGCGTATTGGAATGCCGGCTGATGCGCCGGGCGCGCGATAAAGATCTGTTTGCGTGAGCGCGGCGGACAGGACGGCGGGGGAGAAAAGCCCCGCCGTCTTCTGCGTCCGCGCTTGTGTTTTCCCGCGGACTGGGGTATAATGAATCAAACGATACCGGAAGGGGGCGCATAGCGTGGGCATTCTTTCCCAACTGCAGAATGATCCCAGGGCGACGCTGATCGCCCTGCTGTATCAGATCCCGGCGGTGCTCATCGCCCTGACCCTCCACGAGCTGGCCCACGGCTACGCGGCCCTGAAATGCGGCGACCCCACGGCGCAGATGATGGGGAGGCTCAGCTTCAATCCCCTCCGGCACCTGGACCCCATGGGCACGCTGTTCATGTTCCTGTTCGGCTTCGGCTGGGCCAAGCCCGTGCCGGTGAACCCGCGGAATTACAAAAACTTCCGCCGGGACGATATCATCGTATCCGTGGCGGGGATCCTGATGAACCTTTGCCTGTTCCTGCTGTCCGCCCTGCTGATCGTGGGCGTCAACGAGCTGATGTGGGATCCGGCACTTTGGGCCGAGGAAAAACGCAGCTATTTCGTCAGCCTGCGGGAATACACGGTAACGATAAAAGAAACGCTCCTGACGGTAAGGGAAACGCCTTTGTTCGATTATTACAGGGCCTATATGCGCACGCCGTGGCTGGAATACGTGCTGCGGTTCCTCAAGGGCTTTGCCTGGCTGAACATGGGGCTGGCGCTGTTCAATCTGCTGCCCATTCCGCCCCTGGACGGCTATCACCTGCTGAACGATATTTTCCTGCGGGGGAAGCTGCATCTGTCGGCTAAAACGGTGCGGTATATTTCCCTGGGGTTCATGGCGCTGATTTTCCTGCCGCGGTTCCTGGGGCTGCCCAATATCGTGGGCGGCGGGCTGAGCACGGCGGTGGATTTTTTGCAGGAACACGTGCTGGGCGCGATCCTGGCCGTTTTCGGATTGAGGTAACCCATGGCGCTGACATTGCATCTGAAGGATTTCGACGGGCCGCTGGACATGCTTTTGTTCCTGATCGGCAAGGCGAAGATCGACATTCGGGATATTTTTGTTTCTCAGGTGACGGACCAGTATATCCAATCGGTGCAGAACGCGCCGGACCTGGATATGGACGACGCCAGCGCGTTCATCGCCATGGCCGCCACGCTGCTGGAGATCAAGAGCAGGGCGCTGCTGCCCAAGCCGAAAACCGAAGAGGAGGAGGACCCGGAGCAGGCCTTGATCCGCCAGCTGGAGGAATACCAGCGCTTCAAGCAGATCGCCCAGGATATGCAGGGGTTTGAAAAAGCGGCGGCGCTGATGTACCAGAAGCTGCCGGAGGAATACCCCCTGCCGCCGCCCACCCTGGAATTGACGGGGATCACCCTGGAAGGCCTCATTGCCGCCTTTGCCCGGGTGATGGCCCGGACGGAGGAAAAGGAGGACAGGCCGGAGGCCGCCGCCCGGCGCATCATTCGGGACGAATACACCGTGCCGCGCTGCACCGCCCATATCCTCAGGCGGCTGAAAAAAGGGCCGGTCCGGTTTGAAGAACTGTTTTCCAAGGATCCCACCCGGGACGAGGTGGTGACGCTGTTCCTGGCGCTGCTGGAGCTTCTGCGCCTGGGCCGCGCCGCCGTGAAGCAGGAAGGGATCTTTGGGGAGATGCGGGTGGAAGCCCGGGAGATAGACAGCGATACGGAAGGAACGATGGAAATCGATGGATACGCCTGATCTGGCCCATGTGATCGAGGCCATCCTGTTCGTCGCCGGGGAGCCGGTGGACGTGAGGGAACTGCAGAAAGCGCTGGAGGTCACCGAGGATGAAACCCGCCTGGCCATCGACGCCTTGGACAGCGATTACAGCTATCACCGTCGGGGCATCTGCTTGAAGCGCTTCGGCACCCACATCCAACTGAGCACCCGGGCGGAATATGCGCCCTATGTGGAAAGGCTTCTGCAGCCCATCCAGAAGCAGAGCCTCAGCCAGTCCGCCATGGAGACGCTGGCGGTGGTGGCCTACCGGCAGCCGGTGACGAAGCTGGAGATCGAGGCCGTGCGGGGCGTGAAATGCGATTATTCGGTGCAGAGCCTGGCGCGCAAGGGGCTGATCGAGGAAGTGGGGCGCAAGGAAGCCCTGGGCCGGCCGATTCTGTACGGCACCACCGACGCGTTCCTTTCCCATTTCGGGCTTTCCTCCCTGGACGACCTGCCCAGGCCGCCGGAAGCGGAAAACGCCGAAGCGGAAGACAGCGATCCCCTGGTGCCGTAAAGGGGAGAAAAGCGTATGAAAAAGATCCGGCGGATATCGGCGGACAGGCCGTTTTCCCTGTGCGTGCAGCCCGCTTTCCTGATCGGCACCAAGAATGAGGACGGCACGCCCGATTTTGCGCCCATTACCTGGGTCAGCGCCACCTGCGGACAGGGAGAGGATTACCTGCTGGTGATCAGCATGTTCGGCGGCAAGCGGACCAGGCGGAACGTGGAGCGCAGCGGCGTCCTGAGCGCCAATCTGGTGAGCGTCGACATGCTGCCCATCATGGATTACTGCGGCACCCGTCACGCCGGGGACGGGAAAATGGACGCCTTTCCCTGGGGCATCGGCCGGGGAGAAAAGGTGGACGTGCCCACGCTGGACGCCAGCCGCTGGGTCTATGAATGCGAAGTGGAAAAGACCGTGGAGATCGGGCAGTCCGCTACGTTTTTCTGCCGGATCCGGAACATTCAGATCGACGCCGCCGCGCGCTTTCAGGACGCCTTCGACGTGGACCTGACAAAGCTGGATCCGGTGATCTATTCGGGAAAATACCACAATATCGGGAAGATGCTGGGCTGTATCGGCGATTTTTCAACACAGATGGGAGATGAAAAACAATGAAGCGGGTGATCTGGATCGTGCTGGACAGCGCGGGGGCGGGATATCTGCCTGACGCGGCGAAATTCGGCGACGAAGGCGCCAATACCATCGGCCACATTGCGGAAAGAATGGAATTGAAGATCCCCCACATGCTCTCCATGGGCCTGGGGTATCTGCCGGGGCTGCATCTGCCCGAAACGGCGGGCAACGGGGCCTACGGCCGGGCCATCGAGAAAAGCGCGGGGAAGGACACCACCACCGGGCACTGGGAAATGGCCGGCGTCACGGTGAAGCAGCCGTTCCCGCTGTATCCGGACGGCTTTCCCCAAGAGGTCATGGACGCATTTGAAAAAGCCATCGGCAGAAAGACGCTGGGCAACAAGCCCGCCTCCGGCACCGCCATCCTGGACGAGCTGGGGGAGGAGCACATGCGCACGGGCTGCCCTATCGTGTATACCTCCGGGGACAGCGTGTTCCAGATCGCCTGCCACGAGGAGATCGTGCCCGTGGATCAGCTGTATGCAATGTGCGAAACAGCCCGGGCGCTTCTGCAGGGAAAGCACGGCGTGGGCCGTGTGATCGCCCGGCCCTTTATCGGCACGGGCAAAGGCGCCTTCCAGCGCACCGGGCGGCGGCGGGACTTTTCCCTGAAGCCCGTTTCGCCCTCCGTGCTGGACGTGCTCAAGGACGCGGGGTATGAAACCCTGGGGGTAGGCAAGATCGAGGATATTTTCGCCCATCAGGGCCTGACCGGCAGCAACCACGCCGCCGGGAACCCCGCCTGCATCGACGCCACGCTGGAGTATATGAAGAAGGACTTCGACGGGCTGCTCTTCACCAACCTGGTGGATTTCGATTCCGTGTACGGCCATCGGCGGGACGTGGAGGGGTATGGGAAAGCCCTGGAGTATTTCGATGAGAGGCTGCCGGAGATCCAGGCGCTGATGGGGGAGGACGATCTGCTCATCATCACCGCGGACCACGGCTGCGATCCGGCCTATACCGGCACCGATCATACCCGGGAATACGTGCCGCTGCTTTTGTGGAAGAAGGGCATGCGGGGCCAGCACCCCATCGGCACCCGGGGGACCTTCGCCGATACCGCCGCCACGGTGTGCGAGTATTTCGGGCTGGCCGAGCGGTTCGGCGCGGAATCGTACCTGAAGGAGATCGAAGCCGGATGCGAGGAGGAAATGAAGCGCATCCAGCGGGCGGCCGACGCGGTGGAGCAGGCCCTGGGCCGGGCGGACACCGCCGTGGTGCTGGGCAGCGGCCTGGGGGATTTCGGCAGCGTCCTTAACGATGCCCGGGAGATCCCTTACCGGGATATCCCCGGCTTTCCCCGCACCACCGTGGCGGGCCACGCCGGAAAAATGATCGCCGGCATGCTGGGCGAAAAAAAGGTGCTGCTGATGAGCGGGCGGTTCCACAGCTATGAAGGGCATTCCATGGCGGACGTGACGCTGCCCATCCGGGTGATGAAGCGGCTGGGAGTCAAAAACCTGATCCTCACCAACGCTGCCGGCGGCATCAATGCGGATTTTGCCGCCGGATGCCTGATGCTGATCACCGATTTCATCAATCTGTCCGGCAAGAACCCGCTGACCGGGCCGAATCTGGACGCCTTCGGCCCCCGGTTCCCGGATATGAGCAACGCCTATGACCGCGCCCTGCGCACCATCACCCAGATCCGCGCGTCGGAACTGGGCATCGATCTTCGCCGGGGTGTATACTGCTGGATGAACGGGCCCACCTATGAATCCCCGGCGGAAATCCGCATGGCGATGATCCTGGGGGCCGACGCGGTGGGCATGTCCACGGTGCCCGAAACCATCGTGGCCCGGCACTGCGGCATGAAGGTGCTGGGGATCAGCTGCATCACCAATATGGCCGCCGGGCTCACCGACAAGCCCATCAATCACCAGGAGGTCATTGAAACGGGCCGGCGGGTGCGGGGTGATTTCGCCGCGCTGCTGACGGCGGTGATCCAGACCGTGTAAAGCGCCATCGGCCGCTCCGTAAGGATACGGGGCGGCCTTTTTTAGTAGCAATAAGCCGCCGTTTCCGTTGGGAGAAACGGCGGCTGTTTGATGCGGTTTTCAGGGATTGTTTTGCAGATTGATCTGATCGATCTCCCGCTTGGACATGAGACGGGTACAATGCTCGCAGGGGCTCATCTTGGGGAAGCGCTCGTTGAACTCGCCGTAGGTGATGGCCGTCAGGGGCAGGAAACGCTTGCTGACGCTGGAGCAGTTGGGGTCCTCGTGGAAATAGCGCCCGCCGTCCGGATTGTAATAGATGATCATTTCGTCGTCGGGATAATCCAGGCGGCGGCCCGTATCGTCCCAGATGAGCACCTTGGTGTTCACCTTGATATGATCCCACAGCCACTTCATGCTCTGGCCCTGGTCGTTCCGGTCCTTCTGCACGCGGATGCAGCCGTGGCTGGCCTTGCGGCCCAGCCGGGTTTTCGTGAAGGAATAATCCCGTTCGCTTTCCGGCGTATCGGCGTCGCCCTTGTAAGGCACCTCGTGAATGGCGCAGCCGCCGTTGATGCGCAGGCCGTAAGGACAGTACAGATTGCCGGCGGGGAAGCCGCCCATGCGGCTGATCATCAGGAATTCCCCGGCGGGTGTCTCGTTCCAGGACTGTTCGGAGTTGTTCAGGCCGGTGGAGACCAGCAGCTTCCCGATGCACTTGCCTTCCTGGAAAATGTACATGGTCTGGGTCAGCTTGTCCACCAGCAGGCCGTAATCGGTCCGGGGCGTGACGGTTTTGAGCAGGGACGTTTTCACATACCCCCGGATCAGCGCGTCCGTGACGCCGTAGCCGGGGCGGGAATTGTTCCGGGGGCCGTAGGAGGAATTATAGGCTTCCACCAGCGTCCAGCCGTCGTTCCGGGTCTCCAGCACGTGAACGCCCTGGGATTCGTAGGTGATTTCTCCCACCACGTTGCTCTTGGCCGTGGAGGGATCCGGGTCCCGGCGCAGGCGGTACACCTTCGTCTGGTCGCCGCTGATGACGGTGATGGGCTCGGTCATGACCGCCCAGATCGCATCTTCGTTCAGGATGCCGACGGGCAGCGTCCAGTAGCCCTCGTTCTCTTCCTTGGCGGATACGGCGCTGGGGATCACGACACCGGGGGTGGGCCGGGGCGTGGGCGAGGGCAGGGGCGCGGGGGTGACCCGGTCCAGGGAAAGCAGGGAGAGGAGGATCGGGTCGTTGGCGACGCCCTGCAGGTCGATGAGGATCACCTGCAGATCGTAGCGGCCGTGGGGCAGCCGCCGGCCGTCCACGGTGCCGTTCCAGGTAAATTCGTTGTCGCCCGGCTCCACGGGCTCGTCCAGCACCACCCAGCCCCAGCTGTCCTGGCTCATCAGGCGCACCACCAGCGTGGCGGGCATGGTGCAGGTGACGGTGATGCCCCAGTCCTGCCCGTCCTGGAGCACCTCGTCCGCGGACAGGGAAAGGATCTGGGGGCATTCCTCGGCGATCTGCAGGGGCCGGCTGTCGCTTTCGCCGTTCAGGGACAGGCAGAGGGTATATTCCCCGGGCAGCAGCGGATAGCCGTCGTCGCCGCAGCCGTTCCAGACCAGGTTGTTGATTCCCGGCCAGGCCTCCATTTCCGTGCGGACCAGCGCGGCGGTTTCGCCCCGGGCGTTCTTTACTTCCAGTTCCGCCAGGCCTTCTGCGGGCGCGTAAAAGCTGATGCGTTCCGTGCGCCCCGGGTGGATCTCCTGGGGCGTTATGGTGAACGCGGCGGCGTCCGCGGCATGGGCGGAGCCGAAGACCCCCAGGCCCAGCAGACAAACCAGCAGGAACAGCATTTTTCGCATGAACATCCCTCAACAAAAATCAGAATTTGGCCGGGCGATGCGGCTCAGCGCCGCCCCAGGCGCCGTCTGCGCCCAGATACGGCCCTCCGGGACCGGAGGCCGGATACGCGCCGCGCGGGCCGGCGGGCCGCCGCGCCTGTGATGGCGGGGCCGTACCAGATCTGCTGGCGCAGCGCGCCCGTGCAGCGATTGACGATGTACTGATAGGACGCTTCGCCCGCGGGATCGGCGGAAACCAGCCGGTGGGGAAGCATCAGGGCGCGGCCCAGCGCGATGCTGAACGAACGGGAGCCGAACCGGGCCATCATTTCTTCGATGCGGATGCGCATGGGCGCAAGCAGTGTTTCCGGCGGCGCGCCGTGGCCGGTGGACAGGGCGTAGCCCTGCTGCACCCGGCGGATCAGATGGCGGATCCCCGCATCGATGTGCCCGTCCAGGGCGGAAAGCAGCCTTTCCGGCAGGAAGCGGCCCAGGAGAGGCTTGAGCACCCGTGCGGATTCTTCCCCGGGCAGCTTCTGCACCGCTTCCAGCAGCGCCTGGATAAAAAGCAGGGCGGCGCCGCTGTCCCGGTTGAGATAGAGCAGCCCCAGCACCGCGCGGAAGGCCGGGTCCGCCCAGAAGGGCGCATAGCAGACGGCGCGCATCCTTTCGTCCGGCGGGAAGATCCGGCACCTGCCCACGTGGAGCAGCGCGCCCACCCGGGGGATCATATCGTCCGCATTGATGAGATGGAACAAAGGCAGGGCGGCAAGATCGCACCCCGGGTTTTCGTACAGCACGCTGGGGGAGGCGAAGCCGTAGCCGGTCATGTGCTGCCTCAGCATGCCCCGGCGGGATTCCCGCCAGGCGAAAAGCTGCATTACCGCGCCGCCCTGGCTGTGCCCCGCCATCCACAGATGAAAGCGGCTGTCGGCCCGGCGGCATTCCAGCAGGATATCCTGAAGCGTCAGCTGTTCCAGGCCCAGGGCCCGGGCGGTTTCGGGGAACAGGATCTTATCGCAGTTGCGCTCAAATTCCTTTGTCAGCTGGAGGAAGCCCAGGTGCATGCCGTCCTCATGGGCCAGGCGGAAATTGCTGATCCAGTCGAAAACCCTTTTTCCGGTGCCCATGAAGCCCACGGCCACCACGTACCGCCCGCCGGGGGCGGGATGGATCATGGTGACGGCTTTGCAGGTATCGCTGCCCTCCCGCTGCCGCAGCGTGCCCAGCACCTGGGTGACCGGGTTGATCCGCCGGATGCGGGACCGGGCCATGCGCTGGTAATATCCGCTCATCAAGGCGGAAAGGCCGCCGCCCGTGCCGCCGTTGGCGGAGGGCCCGGTGAGGAGGGTATTGTCCGTCAGATAGGAGATATCCGTCCACCCCCCGGCGCGCCAGGCGGACATGTCCATCCGGTACGCGCTGGCCGCCAGTTCCAGGGACAGCGCGGCGGCTGCCGCGGAAAACGCCGGGACAGCCTGGCCGTTTGCCTGCATCCAGGGCATGCACAGCGGCGTCACATCGGACAGTTCGCAGTGGGTGAAAGGCGCCATAGGGCCACAGCCTCCTTGATTTTGCATGACCAACATATATCATACCATACGGCGCTTTTCCGGGCAAGTGAAAAATCTGAAAAAGACGGAGACGGGCCGGACGGAATCTGCCAACTTGTAACAATATCGTAATATTTGTTTACAATTTAGAAATGATATGGTATAGTATTGCTATCCGATACGAAAGCAGGGAGGCGATACGCATGAGGCATGGAATGGGCAGGCGGCTGCTGGCGTTTCTGGCGGCGATGATGCTGATGGGAAACACGGCGCTGGCCTATGAAAAGCTGCAAAGAGGCGCTTCGGGCCTGCAGGTGCTCAACATGCAGCAGGCGCTGTCTTCCCTGGGCTTTTCCATTGATACGGACGGAAAGTACGGCCCTGCCACCCAGCGGGTGGTGAAGGCGTTTCAGCAGAAATACGGATTGAAAGTGGACGGCGTGGCGGGAAATCAGACCCTGGGGCTGCTGTATTCCCTGGCCCCGGGCAGCGGCGCGCAGACCGTGGCGCCGGCCCAAAATACCGCCGCCATTCCGGAGCCTTCCGGCGTGACCGCCACGGTGAGCACGCCGGGCGGCTCCCTGAACCTTCGGGAGAAAGCCAGCGGCAGCGCCCGGATCCTGACCACCATTCCCCAGGGCGGGAAGGTGCAGGTGGTGAACCGGGGCAGCGCCTGGTGTTCGGTGTGGTACGGCGGCATGGCCGGCTGGGTGATGACCAAATTCCTGTCCTTCGGGAATGCCGCCGCCCCCACGGCAGCGCCTTCCACACCGGCCCCTGCCGGGGAAATGCAGGCCCAGGTGGTGACGCCGGGGGGATCGCTGAACCTGCGGGAGCAGGCGAATGGAAACGCCCGGGTGCTCACCACCGTGCCGCAGTACGCATTCCTGACGGTGACGGCCCGGGGAGACGCCTGGTGCGCGGTCCGCTACGGCGGGATCAACGGATATGTGATGAGCCGGTATCTGCGCTTTGACGGCGCGTTCGTGCTGCCCACTGCTGTGCCCACCGCCGCGCCCACCGCAGTACCTACGGCGGTTCCCACGGCAGCGCCTACTGCCGCGCCCACGGCGGCCCCCGTGCAGACGGGCCTGGGCACGGCCATCGTGGCCACCTCCGGCGGCACGCTGAACCTCAGGGAAGCTCCCGGCGAAAACGCCCGGGTGATCGCGGAAATGCCCAACGGCTCCGCCGTTACCGTCACCAGCCGGGGGGATACCTGGTGCGGGGTGATTTATCAGGGCCAGGCGGGCTTTGCGATGACGAAATTCGTGACGGTGCTGGGCGAAACGCAAACCAAGCAGAATACGGACCGGGAGGAGGACCCGTCCGCCTATACCCGCACGCTGCGCAAGGGCATGACGGGGGCGGACGTCACCTGGGTGCAGACGCGGCTCCAGGCCCTGGGCTACGGCGCGGCGGAAACCGGCGTGTACGACGACGCCACCTTTGAGGCGGTGAAGCGTTTCCAGAGCCAGAACGCCCTGACCGCCGACGGCCTGGCGGGAAAGCAGACCTTTACGGCCCTGAAAAGCGCTTCGGCCCGGCGGGCGGACGCCGCGCCACTTTCCTATGAGACCCTGCGCATCGACGATACCGGCGACGGAGTGCGCCAGCTGCAGACGGATCTGAAAGCCCTGGGCTATCCCGTCACCGTCAACGGCACCTACAATGAAAGCACCCACAACGCCGTGGTGGCCTTCCAGCAGCGCAACGGCCTCACCATCAGCGGCATTGTCGACCCCCTGACGAGGCAGGCTGTCCACGGCGGCGGGGGCAAGCCCTATGCTACGCCGGTGGAGGAACTGCCCGCCGACGCGGGCAAAATGGCGGCCCCGGCGGTGAGCGAAATGAAGCTGCTGCATTGGGTGAACGATATCAAGCCCACCGTGAAAGCGGGCCAGGCGTTCACCGTGTACGATCCCAATTCCGGCCTGGGCTGGACGCTGGTGTTCTATTCCCTGGGCCGCCATGCGGACAGCCAGCCCGCCACCTGGCGGGACACCCAGATCATGAACCGGGCCTTCGGGGCGACCAACTGGAACATTCATCCCGTGTACGTAAAGCTGCCCTCCGGCCAATGGACGGTGGCCACCATGCACAACCGGCCCCACCTGTACGGCAGCATCACCGATAACGGCTTCGGGGGCCACCTGTGCGTGCATTTCCTGCGGGACATGGCGGAGGCCCAGAAGAACGATCCCAATTACGGGGTGAACAACCAGGTGACGCTGCGCAACACCTGGAAAGCCCTGACGGGGGAAACAGTCAACTGATCCCGGCCAATAAACTGCCGCTGAATCCGGCAGTTTTTTTCATTGAATGAAACAATCGCCGCGTTCCGCGCGTCATGATGGATGAAGCGTATGGAACGGGAGGGAAAAACGAATGAAAAGATTCATCTGCTGCGTGCTGCTGGCGCTGGCGATTCTGCCCCTTGCGGCCTTGGGGGAAGAAATGCCCCAGGAAGTGAAAACGCTGTATCAGGCCGATGCGGGCGGCGTGGAAACGGCATCGGACGTGCTGAATATCCGGGATGCGGCGGGCAGCGCCTGGTGCCTGATCGCCGAGGACGGCGGCGGAACGTGGGGTTACAGGCAGAATGCGTCCGGAGAATGGGCCTGCGAATGGTCCGGGAGCCTGTGGCCCGACGGCGGAGATGCCCGTTTCGTGCGGGAGGGGGAAACGGCTTTCCGGGTGGAGAGCAAAAGCCTGGACGCCTGGATGCGGTACGAAAGCCGGGGCGCGGGATTTTACCTCACCGCCTGGCGGGACGGCGGCGCTTACCGGGGATACGCCGTCATCAGCGACGGAGAAGTGACGTTTTTTCCGGACGGGGGCGGGGAAAAAGAAGTGATCCCCATCGGGGAAGAACTGAGAAACTGGCTGTATGCTTTTGATTCCCTGGCCAAAACCCCGGAGGAAATGCGCGCCCGCGCCGCTATCGGCAGGGAAGCGGCCGCGGCCCTGCTGCCGGGGTGGACGATGGCGTGGTATGAATCATTCAACGACGGCACCGAGGCCGACGCCGCTTTCTACCGCATGGAAGGCGGGAAACTGACCGTTCGCAGGATGAGTCTGAGCAGCACAGAAGGCAAAACGTGGGAAACCGAATCCCTGGCCGTGCCCCTGTCGGCGGCGCTGCTCCAAAGGCTGGAAACGGAGGGGGCGGCCGGGGTCCTGGACGGAAGCGGCTATGGCAGCACCTTTCTTACGGAGGATGCCTGGGATCGGGATCTCATCCCCATTCAGGGAAAGATCCTTGCAAACGATCTGCAGTCCCATTGCCTGCTGGCCCTGACGGAGCGGGAGGGAGAACGGCGCGTCGCCGTGGCGGAAATGGACGAAAAGGGTGTGTGGCAGGTGCGGGAAAGCAGGCCGCTGCCTTCCGGCGCGGGGCTGGACCTGTTCCACAGCGGGGACGGGGAGCTGTGCGTGAAATGGATGCGGGGAGACGGGGAATGTCAGTGCGGCTTCGTCCGCCGGGCAGACGGGCAGTGGCGCATGGCCTGGGCCTGGGCCGGGGAAGGGGATTACGCCCTTTCCTGGTACGGGCTCTGCCTGGAATGGGACGGGCCGTATGAGGGCGTTTACGCCTACGGCACGCCCGGCTTTGCCGATCTGTTTGAAGCGGATCTGACGGCGCTGCCCGCCTCCGGGGAGAAAGCGGCGGCACAGATGGATACGACGGGCTGGGCTGCGGTGATGAATCCGGCCCCCGAAGACCGGCTGCACCTGCGCTCGGCGCCCGGAAAAAACGGCGATTCCCTGGGAAAATTCTACAACGGCACGCCCCTGCGGGTGCTGGAGGAGAAGGGCGATTGGGTGCGGGTGCGCGTCGGGCAGGAAGACTGTCTGGAGGGCTGGATGATGCGGGAATACCTGGCCGTGGACGGCGCGCTCAAAAGCGTGCGGCAGGCGTTTCCCGAATTGTTTCTGCGGGAGGAATATATCGGGCGTCGCCCCCTGCGCATCGACGGCGGGGGCGAAGCGGAATTTGCCTTGCAGGGCGGGGAAGCCATCGTGGGCATCCGGCAGGAAACGCGGCAGTGGATCGTAATGACCGGGGACGGAAGGCTGTGCCTGGCGCCGCTGGATTGGTTCTGGGAAGGAAACGGCTGAGCGGACGGAGAATACTTTTTCGCAGGCGAAAACGCTCATTTTGCGGCCGGAAATTGATAAAGGAAGCTGATTTCATTTACTCCTCGGCACGAACATGCCGCCTGCGGATGAAAATCGAAGGGGCTGCTGCCCCGGTCACATTCATGGAGCGATCAAATACAAAAGGACGCAATTTCACCGGTACGGTGTATGATTGCGCCCTTGTTTTCTATTCTTCCCCATGATATGATGATAGCGACAAATCGGGATTTGTGGAGGTAAGTATGGCTGCATTATCAGAAGCCAGAGGAACGGGAGACAATGCGATTTCTCGTGAAAAAACAATCGTCAAGACCAGCATTATCGGAATCATAGCAAATGTATTCCTCGCTGGCTTCAAAGCTGTGATCGGGCTGATGACCAACTCCATCGCCATCGTGCTGGATGCGGTCAACAACATCTCCGACGCGGGCAGTTCATTGATCACCATTGTCGGAACGAAACTGGCCGGCAAAGAACCGGATAAGAAGCATCCGTTTGGGTATGGGCGGATTGAATACCTGAGCGCCATGATCATTTCTGTGATTGTGCTGTACGCAGGCATAACATCCTTCGGGGAATCCGTAAAGCAGATCATCCATCCGGAAACATCCGATTATAATGTGGTTTCACTGATCATCATCGCCGTTGCGGTAGTGGTCAAGATTTTGTTGGGTCGCTACGTCAAAGGTGTAGGCGTCAAGGTGAATTCGGATTCCCTGATCAATTCCGGTGAGGACGCCACACTGGATTCCGTCATTTCGGCCTCCACGTTGGTCGCTGCGGGAATCTTTCTCATCTTCCACATCTCCCTTGAGGCGTGGCTCGGCGCGATCATTTCCGTCGTGATCATCAAATCCGGTATTGAAATGCTCCGTGAAACGATTTCCCAAATCCTCGGAGAGCGCAATGATACTGAGTTGGCCAAGGCGATCCATGACACGGTCATGAGCTTTCCGGATGTACAGGGAGCCTATGACCTTGTGCTGAATAATTACGGGCCGGACACGTGGAATGGCTCCATCCATATTGAGGTTCCTGATACATATTCCGCAGATCAGTTGGATCAACTTCTCCGCGAGATTACTATGAAGGTGATCCACGAGCATCAGGTTATCCTGACGGCTATTGGCGTCTACTCGGTGAATACGAAGGATGAGGAAATCATCCAGACAAAACGGCAGGTTGAAGAAATCGTCTTTACCCATGAACATGTCAGGCAGATGCATGGCTTTTACTTATTGAAGGATCAGAAAACAATGCGCTTCGATCTTGTGATCAGCTTTGACGCAAAGGATCGCAG
Source organism: uncultured Eubacteriales bacterium (assembly GCA_902761755.1). Taxonomy (GTDB): domain Bacteria; phylum Bacillota; class Clostridia; order Christensenellales; family Aristaeellaceae; genus RUG563. The sequence goes on from CACWLP010000003.1 coordinate 50,184, forward strand.
GGCTGTGTGCAATGAAGTTGTCGCTGATGTACAGAAATCGTTCCCGGACTATGAACTTCAGGTTGCAATGGACACCGATTTCGCGGAAGAATAAGACAAATTCCAGTTTATCGCTTTCTGAACGCAGCCCTTTCGATGCATCCCCTGGGGTTTCCGACAGACTGATTCCGGCCTGCGGGCCGGTTTTTTTCGCTTTCCTTTTCTGCGATCCTGTGATATACTAAAGCATGAAAGCGCGTAAAGCAAAAGAAAGCGGGGGCCGACCATGAAGCACGAAGACGCGGGAAAACTGCTGGACGCCATCCTGAGCCTGGAAAGCCGGGAGGAGGCCATGGCGTTCCTGGAGGATCTGTGCACCATCCAGGAGATCAACAGCATGGTGCAGCGCTACGACGTGGCGCTTTTGCTGGATCAGGGGCTCACCTATGCCCGGATCGCGGAAATCACCAAGGCCAGCACCGCCACCATCAGCCGGGTGAACCGCAGCCTGGTCTACGGCGCGGACGGATACCGCCTGGCCATTGAACGCATGAAAAAACGAGAGGGCAAGGCATGAATCTGGACGCTTTGAACCCCATGCAGCGCAGGGCGGCGGAAACGCTGGAGGGGCCTGTGCTGATCCTGGCGGGGGCGGGCAGCGGGAAGACCCGCACCCTCACCTACCGCATCGCCAATCTCATCGACCACGGGGTGCTGCCCTGGCACATCCTGGCGCTGACCTTTACCAACAAGGCGGCGAAGGAAATGCTGGCCCGGGTGGAAAAGCTGGTGGGCGCCGACGCCCAGGACATGTGGATCGGCACGTTCCATTCCGTGTGCGTGCGCATCCTGCGCAGGGACATCGAGAAGCTGGGCTATCAGCGGTCCTTTACCATCTATGACGACGACGATCAGCTGCGGCTGATCAAGGACGGGCTCAAGCGGCTGAGCCTGGACGAAAACCGCATGCCGCCCAAGGAGATCCGCGCCGCGATCTCCGATGCGAAAAACCGGATGCTGACGCCGGACGAATGGTTTCAGGAATCCCTGAAGGATTACCGCAGCCAGCAGATCCACGATCTGTTCTGCTATTATGAGGAGCGGCTCCGGGCCGCCAACGCCCTGGATTTCGACGATCTGCTGCTCAAGGCCCTGGAATTGTTCGTGGATCATCCGCCGGTGCTGGATTATTACCGGCAGCGGTTCCAGTATGTCCACGTGGACGAATACCAGGATACCAACACCGCCCAGTATACCTTCGTGCGGCTGCTTACCCAGGAGCACCGGAACCTGTGCGTGGTGGGGGACGACGACCAGAGCATCTACGGCTGGCGCGGGGCGGATATCCGCAATATCCTGGATTTTGAAAGCGATTTTCCGGATGCGAAAGTGATCAAGCTGGAGCAGAATTATCGCTCCACCGCCAATATCCTGGACGCGGCCAACCAGGTGATCGCCCACAACGTGGGGCGCAAGGAAAAGGCGCTGTGGACCGACGCGGGGGAAGGGGAAAAGATAAGCCTGTTCAGCGCCGGGGACGAGAGGGAGGAGGCCGCCTGGATCTGCGAAAAGATCCGGAAAATGCAGCGGCAGGAGGGCACGCCCCTGTCCCAGATTGCGGTGCTGTACCGCATGCACGCCCAGAGCCGCGTGCTGGAGGAAATGTTTACCCGGGCGGGAATCCCCTACCGGATCTTCGGCGGCACCCGGTTTTACGACCGCAAGGAGGTGCGGGACGCGCTGGCGTACCTGCGGGTGCTGGTGAATCCCGCGGACGACGTATCGCTGCTGCGCATCATCAACACCCCCAAGCGCGCCATCGGCGACAGCACGGTGGAGGCGCTGCGGGAGCACGCCCGGGAGGAGGAACTGCCGCTGTTTTCCGTGCTGTGCGATCCGCCGGAAACGCTGTCCTCCAGGCCCAAAAAGTGCATCGGGGAGTTTGCGCTGCTGCTCATGCGCCTCACCGCCATGAAGGATACCATGGCCCTGGGCGATCTGGTGGAGGCGGTGCTCGGGGAAACGGGGCTGCGGGCCCAGTTTGAAATCGAAGGCAGCGAGGAAGCCCAAACCCGCCTGGAAAACCTGATGGAATTCGCCGGGGCGGCCAGGGAATTCGAGAACCAGTCCGAGGATAAGACGCTGGAAGCGTTCCTGGAAAACGTTGCCCTGGTGACGGATCTGGACCGGCAGGAGGACGCGCCCCAGTACGTGACGCTGATGACGCTGCATTCCGCGAAGGGATTGGAGTACGAAGCGGTGTTCCTGACCGGGATGGAGGAGGGCATTTTCCCCTCCGTGCGCTCCGTGATGGAGGAAAAGCGGCTGGAGGAGGAGCGCCGGCTCTGCTACGTGGGCATCACCCGGGCGAAAAAGCGGCTGTTCCTCTCCTTTGCCCGGCGGCGGCTGCTTTTTAATCAGATCACCCATAACGCGCCGTCCCCCTTCCTCCGGGAGATTCCCCGGCGGCTGATTGCGGACGAATGGGCCGCGGCGGAGCGCCAGCCCTTCGGGAACGCGCCCCGGAGCGCGGCGCAGCCGTCCAGGCAGCCCCAGAAGCAGGAAATGGGCTTCGGCGCCCCGGGCATGGCCGCGGGCAGCCGCGGCGCGCTGAATATCCCCGGGGTGCAGAAGGGGTTCGTGGCGTCCCCGGCCCGGGCGTACGCGGCGAAGGCCGCCGTGTTCCGCGCCGGCGACCGGGTGATGCACCGGAAGTTCGGGGAAGGCACGGTGACGGAGGTCCGGGGCAGCGGCGCGGAGGAAAGGATCGTCATTTCCTTCCCGGCCTACGGAACGAAGGAGTTTTCCGTTTCCATCGCGCCCATCGTGAAGATCGGGGATGAATGACGGCACAGCCGGGAGGGAAATAACGTGGAACAGTTCCGGGACATGCGTTCCCTGGTGGATTATCTGAACCAAATGGCCCATGCGTACTACGTGCTGGACGATCCGAAGATCTCCGACATGGAGTACGACCGGCTGTACAATCAGCTGCTGGCAATGGAAAAGGAAACGGGCACGGTGCTGCCCGATTCGCCCACCCATCGGGTGGGGGGCGAGCCGCTTTCCGATTTCCAGAAGCACCGGCACATCACCCGCTTATGGAGCATGGACAAGGCCCAGAGCGAGGAGGAGCTTAACGCCTGGTTCGATCGGACGGAAAAGCTCTGGGCCCAGGACGGGACGCTGCCGCCCCTCACCTACGGCGTGGAATACAAGTTCGACGGCCTCACGCTGAACCTGACCTACGACGGCGGCGTGCTCATCCAGGCCGCCACCCGGGGGAACGGCGAAGTGGGCGAGGCCATATTGCCCCAGGCCCGGACGGTGAAAAACGTGCCCCTCTCCATCCCCTGGAAGGGAAGGATCGAAGTGCAGGGCGAGTGCATCATGCGCCTGAGCGCCCTGAAAAAATACAACGAAGCGGCGGCGGAACCCCTGAAAAACGCCCGGAACGCCGCGGCCGGCGCCCTGCGCAACCTGGACCCCGCCGTGACGGCCAGCCGGAACCTGACGGCATATTTCTATCAGGTGGGCACCATTGAAAACCCGCCCTTCCGCGATCAGACGGGCATGATTTCCTTCCTGCGGGAGCAGGGCTTTCCCGTCAGCCCGTATTTTGAAACGGCCGCGTCCCGGGAAGGGGTGATCGCCCTGATCCGGCAGATCGAAGCGGCGAGGCCGAAGCTGGATTTCCTCATCGACGGGGCGGTGATCAAGGTGATGGATCAGCGCACCCGGGAGACCATGGGCTTTACCGATAAATTCCCCCGGTGGGCGGTGGCGTACAAGTTCGAGGCGGAGGAGGCCACCTCCACCCTGGAGAAAGTGACCTGGGAGCTGGGCCGCACGGGGAAGCTGACCCCCCTGGCCCACGTGACGCCGGTGGATTTTTCCGGGGTGACGGTGAAAAAGGCCACGCTGAACAATTACGGCGATATCCTGCGCAAGAAGCTGACGCTGGGCTGCCGGGTGTGGATCCGGCGGAGCAACGACGTGATTCCGGAGATCACGGGCCGGGTGGAGGACGATGGGACGGGCGGGGAGATCCTGCCGCCGGACAAATGCCCCGCCTGCGGCGGAAGCGTGACGGCGCGGGGAGCGAACCTGTACTGCCTGAACCGGGAAAGCTGCCGCCCCCAGGCGGTGGCGCGGCTGGCGCACTTCGCTTCCCGGGACGCCATGGACATCACCGGCTTTTCGGAAAAGACCGCCGGGCTTCTGTACGACGCCCTGGGCGTCCGGGACGCGGCGGATTTGTATCACCTGACGGCGGATCAGCTCCAGGCCCTGGAGGGGTTTCAGGACAAGCGCGCCCAGAACCTGCTGGACGCCCTGGAAAAAAGCAAGCACTGCGCCCTGCCCCGGTTCCTGCTGGCCGTCGGCATCCCCAATATCGGCCGCCGCACCGCCCGGGACCTGGCGGCGCACTTCGGCACCCTGGAAAAGGTGCGGGCGGCGACGGCGGATGAGCTGCTGGCCATCGACGAGGTGGGGGAGATCGTGGCCCAGAGCGTGGTGGACTTTTTCTCCTTCCCGGAAAACCAGCGCATGATCGACCGGCTGCTGTCGGCGGGTGTCGTCCCCCAGGAGGAGGAGAAGCAGTCCGGCGGCGCGCTCAGCGGGAAAACGCTGGTGGTGACGGGCACCCTGCCCACCTTCAGCCGCCAGCAGGCGGAGGAGTTCATCCGCGCCCACGGCGGCACGGCGGCGTCCTCCGTCAGCAAAAAGACCGCTTACGTGGTGGCCGGGGAAAGCGCGGGCAGCAAGCTGACGAAGGCCCAGGCCCTGGGAATCCCCGTGATCACGGAAGAGGAGCTGATCCGTCTGGCCCGGGGATCGTGAATTGGCCAATATCGGCTGAAATGGGAATCCTGTCAAAAAAGGTTGACAGCGGTATAAATGCCTGTATAATCGTAAGCAGGCGACGGAAGAAAAAACGCGCTGATCCAACAGGGAAAGGGGCGATGCGGGGATGCTTCGGGCGGCGGTGAGCGGAAGAGAAGGATGGAGCGACAAAACCATGAGCGTGCTTCGGGAGCAGCAGCTGGAAGCATGCCAGGACCGTTTGTCCCGCTGCCCGACGAAGGATCTCTTTTCCGATCTGTGCCAGGACGAAGCGGCGCAGCTGTTCGCCATGTCCTTTTACGCAAAGGAAAACCGGGGCAGGAAAATGGAGCTTTCCGAATTGCGGGCGCTGGTGCGCGCCCGGGTGAGGAAGGAAGCGTGCTTCCTCACGCCCCGGGAGGACGATCTGGTGAAGCGCATGCTGATTGGCGGCGGGGAAACGCCCCTGCAGGACTGGGACGAGATCAGCGCCGCGGAAGCGCTGATTTCCCGCTTGTGGTGCACGCTGGGGATCGTGGACGACGAAACGGCCATGCTGCGCCTGTCCCCGGCCCTGACGGAAGCGGTGACCGGGGCGATGACGGAAGCGGAATACGCCCGGGTGCGCCAGATGATCTTTTCCTTTGACGCCACGCTGCATTCGCTTCTGTATCTGTCCGGCTTCCTGCATGCCGCCGTGCCCATGGAGCATTTCCGCCGCCAGTGGACGGGGGACGAGGGCGCGGTGGTGCGGCTGCTGGTGGCCCGATACCTGCGGGCGGCCTTCGATTACACGGAAACGCCCCAGGGGGAGATCATCCTTCTGCATCCCGGCCTGGCGGACCCGGAAAAGCTGCTCGCCGGGCTGAACGGCATGGAGAGCACCCAGGTGCATCTGACCCGGGAAATGATGCTGGGCGGGATGAACGAGGTATTGCCCGAGGAAAGGGCCAGCTGGGCCGCCATGCGGGGAGAGCTCTGCGGCGCCGTGCGGCCCGAACTGGACGAGGGGGACGTGCTGGAGGACCTGCGGATGATGGCCAAGCAGGGGGCGACGCTTCCGGAAATGCGGGAAGTGCTGGAAAACGCGCTGTGCGTGCTGCCTTCGCCCCGGATGCTGGCGTGCCTGGAGCAATTGCATACCCAGACAGTGCGCTGGCTGGGCATGGCCCCGGCGGTGCTGAACTGATGCGGGTCTATAACGCTTTGGTCCCGCCGGAGGCGGAAGGGATGCGGCTGGACGGGTACATCGCCCTGTCCATGCCGCTTTTGCCTGCCCGGACGGTGCGGGAGGCTTTCGCCCGCCGGGACGTGAAGATGGACGGACGGCGCTGCGCCGGGGATACCCCGGTGATTCCCGGGGCGCAGGTGGCGCTGTACACCGGATACGCGGCGGAATTGCCCGTGGTGTACGAGGACGAACGGGTGCTGCTGGTCAATAAGCCCGCGGGCATCTCCTGCGACGAGGACGGGCGGGGCGGCATGACGGTGCTGAGCCTGCTGACGGAACGGGCGCAGGGCGCGTATGTTCCGCGGCTGTGCCACCGGCTGGACAACCCCACCCAGGGGCTGCTGCTGCTGTGCAAGGACGATGAAAGCGAAAGCCTGCTGCTGGACGCTTTCCGGGAGCGGCGGATGGAAAAGATCTACCAGTGCCTGGTGCGGGGGGAAATGCGCCCGCCGGCGGACACGAAGGAAGCGTTCCTCGTCAAGGACGCGCAGCAGGCCCGGGTGCGGATCGTCACCCACGAAACGCCCGGCGCGCTGCCCATCGCCACCCGGTATGAAACCCTGGATTTTGACGGCGCGGTTTCCCGGCTGCGGGTGACGCTGCTCACCGGGCGCACCCACCAGATCCGGGCGCACATGGCCTTCCTTTCCCACCCCATCCTGGGGGACGACAAGTACGGCGACCGGGCGCTGAACAGGCGCATGAAGGCCCGGACGCTGCGCCTGTGCGCCGTGGAAATGACCTTTCACGCAGGCGGCGCGCTTGCTTACCTGGACGGAAAAACCTTCGCGGTGGAGCCGCCGTTCTGAAGAAAAAGGAGCAGGATATGACTGATTTTCCCATCCGCCTGATCGCTACGGATCTGGACGGAACGCTGCTGGATCATCAGGGGCAGATGGTGCCTGAAAACGTGGGGGCCATCCGGGCCGCCCAGGAAATGGGGGTCACGGTGGCCGTCGCCACGGGGCGGTTCCCGGAGAACGCGTACCTGAAAATGCAGGACAGCGGGCTTGCGTGCCCCATCATGGGGGAGAATGGCGCCAACATCGTGGATGCGCAGCTGCGGCCCCTGGCTATGCACGTGATGGACACGGAGGCGGCGAAACGGACGCTGGAGGTGATTCTCTCCTTCGGGGCGGACAGCTTTATTTTCGGGCACAGGACCATCTGCACCACCCGCCCAGACGCCCACCACCATTCGGAGCTTTCCCAGGGCGACAGAATCGGAAAACTGGGAATCACCTATGTGCACGGGCTGGAAGCCGCCCGGGAGATCGTGCTGGGGCCGGTGCATAAATTCTATATCTGCGATAACGTGCCCCTGGCGCCGCTGCGCAGGGCGCTTCGGGAGATCCCCGGCATCGCGGTGACCCGGTCCGCGGAAAACAACGTGGAGGTCATGCCCCGGGGCGTGGACAAGGGAAGCGGCCTTAAGGAATTCGCGGCGTATTTGGGGGTGCCCATGCAACAGGTGATGGCCCTGGGGGACCACGACAACGACGCGCCCATGCTGCGGGCGGCGGGCTTCGGCGTGGCTATGGGAAACGGAAGCGAACGGGCGAAGAAGGCCGCGCGCTTCCTCACCGCCGACTGCCGGGAGGGCGGCTTCGCCCGGGCGGTGGAGCGGTTCGTACTGAACGGGGAACGGGAGGAATAGCATGCCCACGCGGCGCAGCCAGGGAACGCTGAACATGATCCGGTCGCACAAAAAAGCGGCGGTGGGGTTCGGCATGGATTGGCTGATGCGGGTAAATCCCACGGCGGACACCGTGGCAAAGATCCGCATGAGCGGCACCCGGGCCGATCCGGTCCGGGGCCTTGGCATGCCCGCGCTGATGCTTTCTCCCCGGAAAACGCAAGTGGAGGACGGGGCGATCCTGCACCTGCACGGCGGCGCCTTCGTCAGCGGCGGCATCCTGCAGTGCCGGGCCATCGCGTCGCCCATCTGCAGCGCGGCGGGGGTGAAAACCCTGACGTTTTCCTACCGTCTGGCCCCCCGGTGCCCCTATCCCGCCCAGCTGGAGGACGCCATGCGGGCGTACCGGTATCTGATGGATCTGGGCTATGCGCCGGAAAAAATCGCCCTGGTGGGGGAAAGCGCGGGCGGAAATCTGGCGCTGGCGCTGGCGCTGAAGCTCCGGGACGCGGGAAAGCCCCTGCCCGCCGCCATCGCGCTGATGTCCCCGTGGGTGGACCTGGCCCAGACGGGAGAAAGCTACGCGCTCCTGGCGGACGTGGACGCTACGCTGGATGCGGAAAGCCTGATGGAGGACGCCCTCGCCTACGCGGGCAGCCCCGGCCGGCTGACGGACCCGGAGATTTCTCCGGTATACGCGGATTTTTCGGGGTTTCCGCCGGTGCTGATCCATTGCGGCACCAGCGAGATCCTGCTGAGCGATTCGGAAATGCTGGAAAGGAAGCTGCTCGATGGCGGAGTGGACGCGCAGATCGTCCGCTGGGCGGGAATGTGCCATGTATTCCAGGCCTTCGGCTTCAAGGAAAGCAAGGCCAGCGTAAGCCAGATCGGCGCGTTTTTGCTGAAAGCCCTGCGGGAGGGAAAGACGGATGAAGAATGAAAAATGCAGCGGGGCGGTGGTGTTTGCCCGAAACGGGGAGGAAACGCGCTTTGCCATGGTCCGGGAGTCGGACGGGCATTGGAGCTTTCCCAAGGGCCACGTGGAGGCAGGGGAAACGGATGAGGAAACCGCCCTTCGGGAGATCCGGGAGGAAACGGGGCTGGACGTTCGTCTGGTAAGCGGTTTCCGGGAAGAGGAAAGCCACCCCCTGGCCCGGGAAGGCAGGCCGGATACCATCAAAACCGTGGTTTACTTCCTGGCGGAGGCGCAGATGGATGCGCTGGTAGCCTGCGATGAAACAGAAATTTCCCGCACGGCCTGGCTGACTTTGGAGGAGGCGGCGGAAAACCTTTCGTCGGCCCGGCGGCAGGAGATCCTTTTTCTGGCGGGGAAACAGATTGAAATGATGTACCGGGTGAAATGATTTGTAAATCTGTTGTTTGACAGAAACGGGAAATGCTTGCATTTCCTGTTTTTTTATGGTAAAATGCACGATAGCGCTTTGTGCCCAGGGCCAAAGCCGACCATGCCGAGAGAGGCGAAATTGGAGGGTGTTCCTGAAATGAGTTACACGGTTGAAAAGATTTCCGGCAATCAGGTGAAGATCGCGTTTGAAGTGCCCGCGGAAAAATTCGACGAGGCGATGCAGAAGGCGTATCTCAAAATGCGCGGACGCGTGAACGTGCCCGGCTTCCGCAAGGGCAAGGCGCCCCGGAAGATCATTGAAAATATGTACGGCGAGGGCGTTTTTTATGACGACGCGCTGGAGATCGTGTTCCCCGACGAGTACGACGCGGCGGTGAAGGAAAACGATCTGCAGGTGGTGGACCGGCCCGAGATGGACGAGCTCAAGCAGATCGGCGCGGGCAAGGACCTGCTTTTCACGGTCAAGGTGTTCGTCAAGCCCGACGTGGAGCTGGGGGATTACAAGGGCCTCAAGGGCACCAAATATACCCATAAGGTGACGGACGAGGAAATCGACGGGCGCATCCAGCAGGATGTGGAAAAGGCCACCACCATGGCGGACGTTACCGACCGGGCCGTGGAAACCGGCGACATCGTGAACCTGGACTACGCCGGCAGCGTGGACGGCGTGGCCTTTGAGGGCGGCACCGCCGAAAAGCAGACCCTGGAAATCGGCAGCGGCCGCTTCATTCCCGGGTTTGAAGAGCAGATGGTGGGCATGCAGATCGGCGAGGAAAAGGACCTGAACGTGAAGTTCCCGGACGAATACCACGCCGAGAACTTAAAGGGCAAGGACGCCGTGTTCCACGTGAAGGTGAACGGCATCCAGGTGCGGGTGAAGCCCGAACTGGACGACGATTTCGCCGCCGACGTCAGCGAATTCGACACCTTTGCCGCCTACAAGGAAAACATCGTCAGGGAGCTGAACGAACGGGCGCAGAAGAACGCCGCCGTGCAGCTGGAGAACGAGCTGATCCAGGCGGCGGTGGACGCTTCCGACTGCGATATCCCCGACGCCATGATCGAAAGCGAAATCGACATGATGCTGCGGGAAATGCAGATGCGCATGGCGTACCAGGGCCTCAAATATGAGGACTACCTCAAGTACACCGGGCAGACCGAAGAGCAGATGCGGGATATGTACCGCAGCGAGGCCAAGAACCGGGTGAAGATGCAGCTGGTGCTGGAAGCGATGGTGAAGAAGGAGGGCATCGAGCCCACCGAGGAAGACGTGGACAAGGCCATCGAGGAAGAAGCCCAGCGCGCCGGCAAGCCCGCGGATGAATTCAAGGCTTCCCTCAGCGACCGGCAGAAGGAATACCTGAAGGAAAACGCCGCCATCCGCAAGGTGGTGGACCTGATCGTGGAAAGCGCCAAGGTGGAGGAGAAGGACGAAAGCGAGCGCGTCAGCGCCGCGGACGCCGCCAAGGCCGTGCAGGCCGCCGCCGAAGCCGCCGAAAAAGCCGAGGAAGAATAAGCAGAAGCGGAACCTCATAAGATAGTGGTTGACGGAAGGAGGATGCAGATGTCTCTCATCCCGTATGTGATCGAACAGACCGCCCACGGGGAAAGGTCCTACGATATTTATTCCCGGCTGCTGAAGGACCGGGTGGTGTTCCTGGGCAGCGAGATCAACGACCAGGTGGCCAACGCCATCGTGGCGCAGCTGCTGTTCCTGGAAACGGACAACCCGGACGCGGATATCAATCTGTACATCAACAGCCCGGGCGGCTCCGTGACCGCCGGCATGGCGATCTACGACACCATGAACTACATCAAGTGCCCGGTGCGCACGGTGTGCGTGGGCCTGGCGGCCAGCATGGGCGCTTTCCTGCTGATGGCGGGGGAAAAGGGCAAGCGATTGGCCCTGCCCAACAGCGAGATCATGATCCATCAGCCCTCCGGCGGCGCTTCCGGCCAGGCCACGGATGTGACCATCCATGCCGAATGGCTGCTGCGCACCAAGAACAAGATGAACGCCATGATGGCGGAAATGACGGGCCAGCCGCTGGAAAAGGTGCAGCGGGACGTGGAGCGGGACTATTTTATGTCCGCCCGGGAAGCCCTGGATTACGGCATCATCGACGAAATCTATCAGCCCCGGAAGAAATAAGACCGGGCAGGACCAGAAAGGAACGCCATGGCGAAGGAACCCATCAATATGCCCAAGCACCGCTGCTCTTTCTGCGGCAAAACCCAGGATCAGGTGCGCCGGATCATCGCCGGCCCGGGCGCGTACATCTGCAATGAGTGCATCGCCCTGTGCCAGGAGATCCTGGCCGACGATATGGACCTGATGGCCGCAGCGCCCAGCATGAAGGAGATCCCCACGCCTTCGGAAATGAAGGAAGTGCTGGATGAATACGTGATCGGCCAGGAGCAGGCGAAGCGCACGCTGTGCGTGGCGGTGTACAACCATTACAAGCGCATCGGCGCGAAGCTGCCCAAGGACGGGGTGGAGCTGCAGAAATCCAACATCCTGATGGTGGGCCCCACCGGCTGCGGGAAGACCTACCTGGCCCAGTCCCTGGCCAAGATCCTGAACGTGCCCTTCGCCATCGTGGACGCCACCGCCCTGACGGAGGCGGGCTACGTGGGCGAGGACGTGGAGAACATCCTGCTGCGGCTGATCCAGGCCGCGGGGAACGATATCCAGGCGGCCCAGCGGGGCATCATTTACATCGACGAGATCGACAAAATCGCCCGGAAGGGCGAAAACGTGTCCATCACCCGGGATGTGAGCGGCGAAGGCGTGCAGCAGGCGCTGCTCAAGATCCTGGAGGGCACGCTGGCCAACGTGCCGCCCCAGGGCGGGCGCAAGCATCCCCACCAGGAATGCCTGCAGATCGACACCACCAACATCCTCTTCATCTGCGGCGGCGCTTTCGACGGGCTGAGCCGCCTGATCGAGCAGCGGATCGGCAAAAAGGCGCTGGGCTTCGGCGCCGATCCCCAGGGGAAGAGCAGCCAGAACGTGGGGGACGTGCTCAGGCAAATGCGGCCGGAGGACCTGATGAAGTTCGGGCTGATCCCGGAATTCGTGGGCCGGCTGCCCGTGACGGTGACGCTGGATGCGCTGGACGAAAACGCGCTGATGCAGATCCTGACCGAGCCCCGGAACGCGCTGGTGAAGCAGTATCAGCAGCTGATGGCCCTGGACGGGGTGGAGCTGGCGTTTGAGGAAGACGCCGTCCGCGAGATCGCCCGGCAGGCCATCGCCCGCAAGAGCGGCGCCCGGGGGCTGCGGTCCATCATCGAAGGCGCGCTGCTGGATACCATGTTCGATCTGCCGGGGAAAAAGGACGTGCGCAAGTGCACCGTTACGAAGGCAGTCATCGAAAACGGGGAGAAGCCGAAGCTGGAAAACGGCGAGCCGGCCAAGCCCGCCCGCCGTCCGCGCCGCGCGCCGGTGCAGGCCGCCGCCGAACCGGAGGAGCCCAGCGCCAGCTGATCTGCGGCAAAAAACAAAAAACCCATGAAAATGCCCCCCTCTGGCTTGCAGACGGGGGGCATCTTCATGCGCCGTGGGTTCGGGAAGCGGATTACTCTTCTTCTTCCTCGTCCTTCTGGGCGCTTTCGATGATCTTCTTGGCGGCGTCGGCGGGCATCTCCTCATAGCGTTCAAACCGCATGGTGAAGGAGCCGCGGGCCTGGGTCATGGAGCGCAGATCGGTGGCGTACTTGAACATTTCGCCCATGGGGGCTTCGGCGGTGACGCGCTGCAGCCCGTCCACCTGATCCATGCCCATGATGCGGCCGCGCCGCTTGTTCATATCGCCCATGATATCGCCCATGTATTCGTCGGGCACGAACACTTCCACGTGCATGATGGGCTCCAGCATCACGGGGCTGGCGTCCATGCAGCCCTTCTTGTAGGCGATGCGGGCCGCGGTCTTGAAGGCCATTTCGGAGGAGTCCACCGGGTGGTAGGAGCCGTCGTACAGCTTGGCATGGAGGCCCACCATGGGATACCCGGCCAGAACGCCCTTGCGGATGTTTTCCCGCAGGCCCTTTTCCACGGCGGGGATGAAGTTCCTCGGCACGGCGCCGCCCACCACGGCATCCTCGAACTCAAAGTCGATATTGGTATCGCCGATGGGGGAGAACTCGATCCACACGTCGCCGAACTGGCCGTGGCCGCCGGACTGCTTCTTGTGGCGGCCCTGGCAGGCGACCTTCTTGCGGATGGTTTCGCGGTAGGGGATCTTGGGATCGCTGAGCACGGCGTTGGCGCCGAACTTGCTGGCCAGCTTGTTGCGGATCACGTCCAGATGCACTTCGCCCTGGCCGGAAACCAGGGTTTCGGTGGTCTCGGTGTTCTTTTCCACTTTGATGGAAGGATCTTCTTCCTGGAGGCGGCTCAGGCCGGAGAACACCTTGTCTTCCTCGCCCTGCTTGGCGGCGGAAATGGCCTTGGAGATGCAGGGGGCGGGGAAGTCGATGGGGGCGAAGCGGATGGGATTCGCGGCGTCGCAGAGGGTGTCGCCGGAATTGGTGAACTGCAGCTTGGAAAGCGCGCCCAGATCGCCGGCGTTGAGGACGGAGACGTTCTGCTGCTTCTTGCCGCGCATCATGAACAGGCCGCCGGCCTTTTCGGCCTTGTCCGCGGTGGAGTTATACAGCGCGGTGGCGGGGGTGATGGAGCCGGACATGACCCTGAACAGGCTCAGCTTGCCCACGAAGGGGTCGGCCACGGTCTTGTACACCAGGGCGGAGAAGGGCTCCGCATTGTCGCAGGTGCGCTCGGCCTTTTCGCCGGTCTTGGGGTTCTCGCCCTGGGCCTTCATGCCCTTGGGGGAGTGGAGGTAAACGCTCATCACGTCCAGCATCTTGGCGACGCCCACGCCGGTGATGGCGGACACCGCCACCACGGGCACGATGGTGCCGTTCTGCATGCCGGCGCGGAAGCCGGAGAGGATCTCCTCGTGGGTCAGCTCTTCGCCTTCCAGGTATTTCATCATCAGCTCGTCGTCGGCGCCGGCGGCGGCTTCGGTGATTTCTTCCATGGCGGTCTCGATGGCGGAGGCCATATCGCCGGGCACGGGCACTTCCTTGAGGGCCTTGCCGGCGCCTTCATAGGCCTTGTTTTCCAGCACGTTCACCACGCCCTTGAAGGAGGCGCCGGCGCCGATGGGCAGCAGCATGGGCACCACGGAGGAGCCGAACTTGCCGCGCAGCTGGTCGATCACTTTCATGTAGTTGGCGTTTTCAGCGTCCATGCGGTTGATGATGAACATGCGGCACACGCCGTTTTTCTGGGCGTAGCCCCAGGCCTTTTCAGCGCCCACATCCAGCCCGCTGACGGCGCCCACCACGATGCCCGCGGTTTCCACCACGCGGAGGGGGCCCATCATTTCGCCGATAAAATCAAAATAGCCGGGCACGTCGATGACGTTGATCTTGGTGCCTTTCCATTCCACGGGCGCCACGGCCGCGCTGATGGAAATGCCGCGCTTGTTTTCTTCGGGATCGTAGTCCGTGGTGGCGGAGCCGTCCTCCACCCGGCCCTGACGGTCCACCATGCCCGCGGCGTACAGCATCGCTTCGGTCAGGGTGGTTTTTCCGTTGCTGCCGTGACCAATCAGGGTAATGTTGCGGATTTTTTCGGTTTGAAAGTCTGCCATGACGAATCCCCCTATGAAAATGATTTGCATTCATGCCTCATACATGAACAGGATGCCAAATGCACACACCAGTCATTTTAACAGAAAACGGAATAAAATACAAGCCGTCTGAGCCAAAAGTTTTGGGCGGCGGCCCAAAACATTTTGACCCGGACGGCCGAATGGATGCGCCGGGGGTTACAGGTATGCCCGCAGATCCTGGGAAAGGCTGTCCTCCAGGCCGATGAGCTTCCGGGCCAGGCCCTTGGCGTCCTCGTCTGCCGCCTGGTATTGGTTCAGGTAACGGCTTAAGGACTTGATCCCCATGGCGCACCCGTCGGTCATCAGGTCCGCGATGGTGGAATCGGAATGGTCCAGGGCCAGCTCGGCATGGGCCTTGAGCCAGCTCATGCCGCTGGCCATGGGGTTGGGCTTCTTGCCTGCGTCGTCGAAGCGGTGCAGGGCTTCCGTGATATCCCGGGAAACGGTCTCGTGGCTGTCCAGGGACGCTTTGAGAAGCTCCCGGAGCGCCGGGGTCTCCGCCGCGCTCAATACGCCGTTCAGGGAATCCATGCCCATCCGGGCCCCCGCGTCGCACTCCCGCAGCAGCTTCACTGTATCCTGTTCGATCATGGCTGTGCCTCCTTGATGTTTGATACATTCAGCATACCCGGGAGGACAGCGGGATATGTGCGAAGCGTGAATATCTAACAATTTTTTCAAATTCTTTACGGAATGGTTGAAAAAAGAATACAGATATGTTAAGATATACGTTGCGATTTCGTGCGCGGCCGGGCCGCCGAAGGGAGAGAAGGAAGAATTGCGGAAGTATCGGATCTTTTTGCTGATGGCGGTGATTCTGATTTGCCTGCCGGCGGCGGTGCTGGCGCAGACCTACACGTTCGGGGACGTGCGGGCGTCCGTGGATATTCCGGCGGAATATGAAACGGTGCTGACCCCGTATAACCTGGCCACCCAGGGCGAATACCTGGCCGCCCAGGGAAAGGATGCGGAAACGCTGCAGGCGGAGTTTGCGGCGGAGGGCGTGCTGCTCATGGCCATCGACGCAGAGACGGACAGAACGCTGGTGATCACCGCCCTCAAGGACGTGGACGCTCAGACCTATTTTGACCTGAATCTCCAGGACGAGGACATGCGCAAGGAATTCCGCGTATCCCACAGCAACGGCAGCGCCTACGGCGTGCTGGGCTATTCGTACACCGATAAAAAACCCGAATGGAAGAATTACGGCGGGGACACCCTGCGCTTCCTGGTCACGAAATACAGCCTGCGGCAGGAGGGCCAGCTGGTATGCACCGGCTATCAGCGGCGCACCATCCGCAACGGATACACCATCACATTGGATATGCAGGTGCGGGGCCGCATGGCCAAGGAAAACGACAACGACGCGCTGGAAGCCGTGATGAAGACCTGGCAGTTCACCGAGATCCTGCCCATGCCGGCCCTGCCCATCAAGCTGACCGTTTCCTCCGCGCCCCCGGCCAGCACCAACGAAGGCGCCTTTACCATCACGGGCTCCACCCAGAAAAAAGCCACCGTGACCGCCACGGTGTTTTCCATGGGCAAGGCGAACGGCGAAACCTTTACCACCGTGGCCAACAACAGCGGCAATTTCTCCCTGCCGGTGAAGCTGTCTTCCCAGGGCGTGTATTCCCTGACGCTGACCGCGGAAGCGCCGGACGCCATCGCCGCAAAACGGCAGTACAAGATCAGCTACCGGAAAAACGAACTGCCCGTGGAAATCACCGCCGCGCCCCCCGCCGTCCTGTCCGACGAAACGCTGGTGGCGGGCAGCACCATCGCCGGGGCGAAGATCCAGCTGGCGGTGTCCGGCCCGGTGGAGTACGTCCGGTCCACCACCGGGAAGACCTTCAGCTTCAAGGTGGATACCAGCGCCGAGGGGACTTACCATTTCGTGCTGAGCGTGAACAAAAAGGGCATGGAGGAGCAGGTGTTCACCTACACCGCCTCCCGCACGTATTCCGATCTGGAGCGCCGCGACCGGATCCGGGAAAGCGCCAGGCGGATCGACTACAAAAACCTGGCCAAGAACGAATACCAGGGGCGCACCGCCAAGGAAACGGGGTACGTCACCTCCGTGACGCAAACCATCAGCGAATGGGTGGTCACATTGGCGCTGACCAAAACCAACGCGGGCAATTACAAAGAAATCATTTATGTGATCTGCCAGGAGGAGCCGGGCGTGACCACGGACGCGCAGGTGACCGTATACGGCCAGACCGCCGGGGCTTACAGCGTGCTGAACGAGGAAGGCAACGTGAAGGTCTATCCCCGGATGAACGCGTATTTCTTCGATCAATAAAAAAACGCAGCAAAAAAGCAGGGGCTTCCTTTGGCCCCTGCTTTTTTTGCATTATTCTTCGATGCTTTCTCCCCGATAGGCGTTGAACCAGGCCCTTTCGCCGGCGGGCAGCTTTTTAGGCTGCGCAGGGACGCTTTCGGCGACGCCCACGGGCAGGAAACATACCAGCTCGCACTCCTCCGGAACGCCCAGGATGCGGGCGATCCTGGCGCCGATCCGGTCGGCGTCGGTGATGTGGCCCTCGTACCAGCAGCTCTGATACCCCAGGGCCACCGCGGCCAGCAGCATGTTTTCGATGGCGGCGGCGTAATCCTGCACGGCAAAGCACCGGTCCCGGTACGCGATGATCTTCCGGGAAAGCACACAGATGGCGGCGGGAGCGGTCTGGGCCACGGGCGGGTCGATCTCCGCTTTGATCCGGGCCAGGATGTCCGGATCGTCCACGGCGATGAGGCTGACGGTCTGCTTATTGCAGCCGGAGGGCGCGGCGAGGCCGGCCTGGAGGATGGCAATCAGATCCTTCCGGGGGACGGGATCGCTGCGATAGGCGCCGCGGTAGCTGCGGCGGGAAAGGATGGCGTTCAGGGCGTCCATGTTTCTGGCCTCCTGTTTTACGGCAGGACGATGGTGGGGTCCTTGCGCCGGGGACGGTAAACGGAAAACTTGCTGCCGATGCACTGCACCGGGGCGGCGTGGACCCGCTCGCACAGCTCCCGGCAGGCTTCCCGGGCGGTGAGGGGCGCTTCCCGCTGCACGGAGCATTTGATCAGTTCCCGGGCTTCCAGCACGTTCCAGGCTTCGGTGACGGTGGCGTCGGTGATGCCCTCCTTGCCGATGTATAGCACGGGCTGCAGGGCGTTGCACAGGGAGCGCAGATAAGCGCGCTGCTTGCTTGTGATTTCCAGCTGCATGATGGGTGATTCCTTTCTTTATTCAATAAAATCGAATTCCATATCGTCGATGCGCACGGTACTGCCTTCCTTCGCCCCGGCATCGCGCAGGGCGTCGATGATGCCGGCCCGGCGCAGGGTGCGGTGGAACCAGTTGAGGGATTCCTCGTCGGAGAAGTTCACGCTGTCCAGCAGCTGATTGACGGCGCTGCCGCTGACCACGAACACGCTTCCGTCCAGGGTCACTTCAAAGCCCGTTTTTTCCAGGCTCTCGGGCAGCATTTCCTCTTCCGCGAAGGGCGCCATGGGAGGAAGGGCGGCCAGGGTGTCCGCCACGCAGTCCATCAGAGCGTCCAGGCCCTGGTGGGCGGCGGCGCTGATGGGGAAGAGGGGATAGCGGCCGGCGATGTGCTCCTGGAGCATCTGATAGCCCGCTTCGCCGTCAGGCAGGTCCATTTTGTTGGCGGCGATGATCTGGGGCCGATCGGAAAGATCGCCGTATTTTTTCAGTTCCAGATTGATCTGCTCGAAATCCTCCACCGGATGCCGGCCTTCGCTGCCGGCGGCGTCGATCACGTGCAGAAGCAGCCGGGTGCGCTCCACATGCCGGAGGAAATCGTGGCCCAGCCCGGCCCCTTCGCTGGCGCCCTCCACCAGGCCCGGGATGTCCGCCATGACGAAATCCTGGCCGCGGCGCCGCACCATGCCCAAGTTGGGGGTCAGGGTGGTGAAGTGATAATTGGCGATCTTGGGCCGCGCCGCCGTGACCGCGGAAAGCAGGGTGGATTTTCCAACGTTGGGATAGCCCACCAGCCCCACGTCCGCGATGGATTTGAGCTCCAGGATAAATTCGTGGCGCTCGGTTTTGATGCCGGGCTTGGCAAAATTGGGCGCCTGACGGGTGGGAGTGGCGAAATGGCTGTTGCCCCAGCCTCCCCGTCCGCCGCGGAGCAGCACCTTCTGCCGCCCGGCCTCGTACATATCGGCCACAACGACGCCGCTTTCCTTTTCCCGCACCACCGTGCCCACCGGCACCTTGACGATCAGGCTTTCGCCGCGCTTGCCGTTGCGGCGGCCGCCGGCGCCGTCCTGGCCCGCCGGGGCCTCGTATTTACTGCGGAAGCGGAAATCCAGCAGGGTGTGCATGTTTTCGTCGGCCAGCAATATCACGTCCCCGCCGTGGCCGCCGTCGCCGCCGTCCGGCCCGCCGTTCTGCACGAATTTTTCCCGATGAAAGGAAACGCACCCGTTGCCGCCGTTGCCGGCCTTGGCGATGAAAGGCGCGCGATCCACAAAAGCCGCCATGGTTCCCTCCGATGATTTCAGAAATGAAAATGCCCTGGGCCGTATGGCTCAAGGCATTTGGCGGAGAAGGAGAGATTTGAACTCTCGCTAGGATTCACTCCTACTACTCCCTTAGCAGGGGAGCCCCTTCGGCCACTTGGGTACTTCTCCATTTGGCTTGCCTGCGCTTTCCCAGGAAAGAAAATGGCGGAGAGAGAGGGATTCGAACCCCCGGTGCCTTTCGGCATCACTGGTTTTCAAGACCAGCGCCATCAACCGCTCGGCCATCCCTCCGCGGATGGGACTGACAGCCGCCCCGAAGCGCCCAATCAGTATATCAAACGCGAAGGGGGTTTGTCAATCCCTTTGCCCGGGAAAAGTTTTTACCGGCTCTGGGTGCCCACCAGGTATACGGCTTCCCGGGCTTTGCATTCGTCCCGGCTGACGAAGGTTTCGGAGATCAACTGGCCGTTCTGCCATTTCTGCAGATAAGTCTCGTTGATGAAGCCGTCCCGGGCCTCCCGGTAGAGGTAGGTTTCGTCGGTGTAGGTGACGTGCTGATGCTCCGTATCCTTGACGTAGGAAACGTTCAGGGGGGCGGGGATCACCTCCACCTGCTCCTGGGTGCGCAGCTTATAGGACACGCCTTCCCCCAGGCTGGGGCCGTAGATGCACACCACGCACTGATAGCGGCTCTTGCTCTTTCCGACGGTTTCCACCCGGGCGGTGATGTAAACGGGGCCGTCGTAATTGTTTTTGAAGCGCAGGTTCAGCCGGTTGTACACCACGGTGGCGTCCTGGCCAAAGGTGGTGTAGGATACCTGATCGGCGTGGGGAGAACGCTCCACGATCTCCAGGCCGGATTGCAGCGCCGCCAGGTACACCGTGGTGCTGGCCTGGCACACGCCGCCGCCGATGCCCACGGTTTCCAGCCCGCCTTCGCCGTATTCGATGGCGGGGCGGTAGCCGTTTTCAAAGGTGCGGTCCAGGGTGATTTTGTTGAAATTGAAGGTGTCGCCCGGGGCTACGACGGTGCCGTTGATGTAGGAAAAGGCCTTGCGGATATTGCTGTTGCGGTATTCGCTGGAGGAGGTGGAAATGGGGGTCACGGCCTTGCACAGCAGGGTGACCTGATTTCGCACGTCCGCCTCCGTGACCTGGGCGGGCAACGTTTCTGGCTCCAGCTCCAGGTCGCCGCTTTGCCCCAGGGCCGCCATCGAGAGCACCTGCTGCTTCACTTTTTCCACGTCCAGGGCGGAGCCCGGATGATCCGGCTGGATGGTAAAGGGATCCTCCAGGTCCGGGCTGAACGCCACGAGGTAAGCGTCCATCGGCGCCCAGGAGAGGGAGTTCTGGATCTGGGAAAGCACGCTGTCCAGCTCCGCTTGGTTGATTTCAAACCCGGGGGTGTTGGCGATCCGGGGGCTTTCGCGCAGGGCGTCGATCTCGGCCTTGCGCTCCTCCAGGGTGCCCAGCTTGCCCAGGCGGTAAAGCTCTTCCAGCAGGGTGTACACCTGTTGTTTTTCCGCGTCCAGGGAAGCGTATTTCATGGTATAGTAGGTATGCCCACGGTAATTCAGGTTCAGCGTCCAGCTGTCCTTGCGGGTGCAGATCTGTTCCCACACGGCGTCGATGGCTTCCTGGGGGGTTTTGCCTTCCAGGTTCACGCCGTCCACCACGATATTGGGGGCGAATACGCCGTCATAAGCCGTCACCGCATCCTTGAGGGCCTGGTGCTCCGCGTTGGTGCGGCGGATGCTGAGGGAAATCAGGATGCCCCCCACGGCCAGCGCGCACAAAACCAGCGCCGCCAGCGTCAGCGCGACGGCTTTTTTGCTGATCCGCTTCGGTTTATCCGGCGCGGGCAGGGGAGGGGGCTGATAGCCCTGGCGGTATTGCATGGAAAAACTCCTTGATATCGGTTAAATGCGATGCTTTTTGGCGGCCCGGTACAGCTTCCAGGCGTCCTCGCAGGCTTGGGGCCATTCGGCTGCGGTTTCTCCGATCCGGCCGTGGCTGCCCCGGAAATCGTGGAAATCGCTGCCGCCGGTGACCAGCAGCCCGTTCTGGCGGGCGATACGATCCCACAAAGGATAATTCTGGCGGTTGGCGGGATGATAGACCTCGACGCCCATCAGCCCGGCGTCGATCCACCGGCGCAGCATGGGCAGCAGCCGTTCCTGCGGCCAGGGAATCAATCCGGGATGGGCCAGTACCGGCACCGCGCCCCGGGACCGGAGCAGCGATATGGCCTCGGATGCAGCGGGGGTTTCCCGGGGCACGCAGGCCGGACGGCCCTTGCCCAGATATTTGGAGAAAGCTTCGCCTTCGTTCTGTACGTATCCTTTCGCCGTCAGCGCCCGGGCGATGTGCAGACGCCCCACCGTGCCTTCGGCGCCGGCGGAAAGCTCGTCCCAGTCCAGGGGCATGCCCATATCGCACAGGACGCGGACGGCCCGCCTGGTCCTTTCCAGCCGCATGGCGTCGGACTTACGGAGAAACGAAAGCAGCGCTTCGTCCTCCGGATCCACGCCGTAGCCCAGGATGTGAATGTCCTCGTCGCCCTCCGTGCTGATTTCCACGCCGGGGATAAAGGCCAATCCCCGCTCGTAAGCGGCGTCGAAAGCCGCGGGCAGGGAGGCCACGGTATCGTGGTCGGTGACGGAAAAAAGCGTCACATCCGCGCGCTGCACCTGGCGGGCCAGCTCGTGCACGGAAAGCACGCCGTCGGACGCGGCGGTGTGCATGTGCAGGTCCGGGCGGATCATGGGGCTTCGGGAGCGCCTTCGCCTTCCGCGGCGGGGGCGGGATGGATGAAAGCCAGGAACATATCGCGGGTGACGGTTTCTTTTTCGATCAGCATTTCCGCCAGGCCTTTGAGCTGATCCAGGTGGGCCCGGAGGATATCCAGGCTGTCCTGGTAGCATTTGGTGAGGATGGCGCGGACCTCGCTGTCGATGAGGGCGGCGGTCTCTTCGCTGTAATCCCGGGTCTGGCCGAATTCCATGCCCACGAATACTTCCTGATCGTTGCCCAGGTACACGGTGCCAAGTTTATCGCTCATGCCGAATTTGGTGACCATGTTCCGGGCCAGCTCGGTGGCGCGCTGCAGATCGTTGATGGCGCCGGTGCACACGTCCTCCTGGGTGAGGCTTTCGGCGGCGCGGCCGCCCAGCATCATGGTGATGTTCTGCAGCAGACGCTGCCGGCTGTGGTGATCGGATTCCTTTTCCGGCAGGCTCAGCGTCATGCCGGCGGCCTGGCCGCGGGGCACCACGGTGATCATATGCACGTCGTCGCACAGAGGCAGGTAATGGCCCACCAGGGCGTGGCCGGCTTCGTGATAGGCGGTGATGCGGCGGTCCTCCTCCAGCACCTTGTGGCTGCGCTTTTCGGGGCCCATCTGGATGCGCTCCACGGCCTCGATCAGATGCGCCTGGGTGATAACGGCGCTCTTTTCCCGGGCCGCCTGGATGGCGCCCTCGTTCATGATGTTTTCCAGATCCGCGCCGGTGGCGTAGGGGGTGCGCTTGGCGATGTTGTCCAGGTCCACGTCCTCGGCCAGGGGCTTGCCCTTGGAATGCACCTTCAGAATGGCGATGCGGCCGTTGATATCGGGGTAATTCACGGTCACCTGCCGGTCGAACCGGCCGGGGCGCAGCAGGGCGGGATCCAAGATATCACGGCGGTTGGTGGCCGCCATGACGATGACGCCCTCGTTGGTGGCGAAGCCGTCCATTTCCACCAGCAGCTGATTCAGCGTCTGCTCGCGCTCGTCGTGGCCGCCGCCCAGGCCCGCGCCGCGGTGACGGCCCACGGCGTCTATTTCGTCAATGAATACGATGCTGGGGGCGTTGCGCTTGGCCTGCTCAAACAGATCGCGCACGCGGCTGGCGCCCACGCCCACGAACATCTCCACGAAATCGGAGCCCGAAATGGAGAAGAAGGGCACGTTCGCTTCGCCCGCCACGGCTTTCGCAAGCAGCGTTTTGCCGGTGCCCGGAGGGCCCACCAGCAGCACGCCCTTGGGGATGCGGGCGCCCAGCTCCACATACTGCTTGGGGCTCTTTAAGAAATCCACGATCTCCTTGAGCTCTTCCTTTTCCTCGTCGGCGCCGGCCACGTCCGCAAAGGTGACCTTATTCTTGCTGGGATCCACCATGGCGGCCCGGGATTTGCCGAAGCTCATCACCTTGCCGCCGCCGCCCGTCTGCTGGCGCATGATGTACCACCACATGGCCATGAGCAGCACCATGGGCAGCAGATAGGGGATCAGCTCCAGATACCAGGGGGTGGACACCGGGGCCAGGTATTCGATCTCAAACCCCAGATCCTTCACGGAAACACTGTCCACGTCCACGCCCTTTTTCTGGGCCAGCATGGTGAGCACGGTATCGTAAAAATCCGGGCCGATGGTGGTTTCAAAATCATAGCCCCGGTCCGGATAATCCGCCAGGGAAATGCGGCTGTCCTTCAGCCGGCCCACCAGGGACGTGCCCCGGATGGATACCCGGTCGACCTGCTCCTTTTCGATTTTTTTCAGCAGCTCGGGATATTCGATGCGGCGGCTTTCGCCCGACATACCGCCGGACAGGAGCACGATCAAAAAAATGAACGCCGCGATCATGAACAGATATCCCAGCAATCCACGTGACGTTTTGCGCAAAATTCAAGTCCTCCTAAAAATACAATGGGGCCAGAAAAACATTATAACACATCTATTGTAGAATTTGCAATCTTTCGCCGCATTATTTGGTGTAAATCCTGGGGTGCAGCACGCCGATATCCGGCAGATTGCGGTATTTTTCGTCGTAATCCAGGCCGTAGCCCACCACGAAGGCGTCCGGGATGTTGAAGCAGGAATACTGCACCTGCAGATCCACCCGGCGGCGGGCGGGCTTATCCAGCAGCGTCACGATGGATACGGAGGCGGCCTCCCGGTTGGCGAAGACCTTTTTGAGGTAGGAGAGCGTCATGCCGCTGTCCACGATATCCTCCACCAGCACCACGTCCCGGCCCGTCACCGGCTTATCCAGGTCCTTGACGATCTTGACCACGCCGGTGCTCTTGGTGCTGCTGCCGTAGCTGGAAACCGCCATGAATTCGGTGGTAAGCGGCAGGTCGATCTCCCGGATCAGATCGGTGAAAAACACGCTGGCGCCCTTGAGGATGCAGATCATCACCGGTTCCTTTCCCGCGAAGTCCTGCGTCAGCTGCCGGCCCATGTCCTTGACCGCCTTGGCGATTTGCTCCCTCGTCACCAGGATCTTTTCCAGGTCGCCGTAGATTTTCGCGTTGGTATCCATCGTTTTTTCTCCTTTTATTTTTCGCTGGCGCCTCCGTCGCCGCCGGGCAGGAAGCCCGTATAGCGCAGGAGCACCGCGTCGCCTGTATCGTCCGTTACCCGGGCTTCCTCCCCGGGGCCGACGCCCATCGCCCAGATCACCCGGCTCCCGTCGCACAGCAGGGGCACGTAGGGGCGGAAGGGCCGGGGCACTTTTTTGTCCGTGAAATAATCCTGCAGGGATTTGTGTCCCGGGCTGCCCAGGGGGCGGATCGCATCGCAGGGCTGCCGGGTGCGCAGCACGCAATTTTCATACACCCGCCGGGGCATCGCCTGGACGCGGATGCCGTCGCCCCGTTCTCCATTTGCGGGGGAAACGCGCAGCGCCTCACTGCGGGGCAAAGCATCGGGGAAGCAAAGCCCCTCCGGGGGCAGGATGTGCAGCCGCTTTTCCGTGCCCAGGGCGCGCCAGCCTAGGGGCAGGTTCATTGTTTCGCCGGGGCGCAGGCGGCACAGCGCTTCCGTCTGCTCGAAATCCAGCGCCACGGGGCACAGGATGCGCACCGCCCGGCGGCGCAGGGGGACGGGCAGCGCCCGAAGCAGGGAGAAAGCGGCGTACCGGCAGGGGTCCGCCAGGCGGGCGTCTCCGCCCCTCAGAGCGTCCGTGGCGGCGCGGACGAGGTATTCCTCGTCGTCGGCCAGGATGCGGGCGCAGCGGGCCACGGCCACCTCCGCCCGGGGCAGCCTTTCCCGGATCAGGGGCAATACCCGGATGCGCAGGAAATTCCGCAGGTATCCGTCGTCCTCGTTGGTGCCGTCCTCCCGCCAGGAGACGCCCTTTTGGATGAGGGCGCCCCGCAGGGTTTCCGGCGGCACATCCAGGAACGGCCGCCAGAGCAGGGCCGTGCCGCCCTCCCGCTTTCGCAGGGCTGTATCCGCCATGCCGGAAAGCCCCCGGCCGCCGCTGCCGCGCAGCAGGTGCAAAAGCAATGTTTCCGCCTGGTCCCGCCGGTGATGGGCCAGGGCCAGGGCGAAATCCCCTTCGTCGGGGAAGCTGTCGAGCATGGCGCCGTAGCGGGCCTGCCGGGCTTCGTCCTCGCTTTTGCCGGTGAGCTTCAGCGGGATCACCCGGCAGGGAACGCCCAGCCTTCCGCACAGATCGGCCACGAACGCGGCGTCCGCGGCGGAATCGGGGCGCAGGCCGTGGTCCACGTGGACGCAGGACAGGGAGAACCCCTCCTGAACGGACAATTCGGCCAACGCCAACAGGAGGGCCACCGAATCGGCGCCCCCGGACACGGCCGCCTTCACGCGGCCCGGCTTCCCCGCGCGGCGCCAGGATTCCCGGGCGTGCGCCACCAAAAAGGCCCAATCATCCATACCCGATTATTTTACCCTGCAAAGCGCCCGAGCGCAAGGGATTCCGGCATTAGTTTACAAAAAATCAACATTTGACGGGGAAGGGGGAACCGCAGCCGGATCCCGGGGCTTTCCGCCCCCCTTTCCCGGGCCGACGCTTCGGGGAAACCGCCTGCACCAAACCCGCCCGGCCACATAGCATGAGGGTGAGGGCCGCCGTATCCTGGCCCAACGAAGCGGCGCTGGAAAGCGCCCGTGCGAGGAGGCGCAAACCTATGTCTTTCTACTCTTACAAGAACGCCAATCCCGGCTGCTGCCCCGGTACCATCGAGGGCAGCGCACTGGACGGACTGAATGAGAAAATCTGCATCCAGGTGCAGCGGGTGTACGACAGCTGCCTGCAGCAGGAACAGCTGACCAACGTGAACGTTACCATCACCAGCTACGCCCAGGTGGTGAACAACGGCTGCGGATGCAGCTGCAACGACGACACCACCACCGTGCCCCCTACTTCCGCCCCCGTGGCCCCCATCACCTTTGAATCCTGCCGCTCCAGCACCATGGACGTGGACATCGGCAACCTTTCCGTGGAACGGCTGTGCGACCGGCCCTGCTTCGCCCGGGTGCGCGGTACGATCCAGATCCCCATCGACATCCTGTTCACGGACAGCCGCTGCGTGGAATACATCGGAAAGGGCGTCGTAACGGTGGGGAAGGACGTGCTGCTGGCCATCCCCGACGATTCCATCGTGCCCTTCACCCTGGAGGGCATGGCCAGCGCCGTGTGCGTGGCGGGCAGCTACCAGGGGGACAACACCTTCCGGCTCACCGTCTGCGTCACCATCGTGCTCAAGGTGCTGGCCCGGGTGGAAATCCTGGTGCCCAGCTATGGGTTCTGCCCCATTCCGCCCTGCGAGGAATTCTCCGACAGCGTGTGCGACGAATTCTTCTCCCTGCCGCTGTTCCCGCCTGCTACCCTGTGCGACGAGGACGCCTTCAACAGCAGCCAGAATTGCAGCAACTGCAATAACTGCGGCAGCTGCGGCAACTGCGGCAACGGCTGCCGCCGCTGCGGGAACTGATACACAGACCCGTCTTCGGGGGCCGGAAGGCCCCCTTTTTCGTATGATTTTGTAAAACATTACGAAATTATGTAGAAAAATTGAAGATTATGTTGTATAATGATGACGGAAGGAGGCTGCTTATGACGGATTATCAGATCGAAGCCCGGAAACCGAGGCGCAAAAGCGGCAGGCTGAGCCTGTGGCACCGGTTCGTGCTGCTGGTGGGTTACGCGGCCATCCTGTACGCCGCGGTCCGGGGCGCGGTGTTCGTATTGGTGCTGCTGGAGGGCATGAGGCAATGAAGCGCGCAGGCAAGGCGCTGCTGCGAGTGGCCGGGCTGGCGCTGGCCATCACCCTGGCGGTATTCCTGATCCGCTGGGGATGGGGCTGGTTCAGCGGCAATATGCTGCAGGGAAAATATGAACGGGCCACGGAGATCATCGCCCATGAGATCCAGCGGGTGGGCGAACTGACGGCGGTGAAATACACCGACAGCTCCGTGATGCACAGCAGCACGAAGGCCCTGCTGATCGGAGACGTGCAGACGGTGTCCGTTCCGTATACGTATGAGATCGGCTTTGGCGTGCACCTCAACGGGGTCGCGGTGGCCGCGGGGGAGGACGGGCTGGTTTTCACGGTGCCGGATGCCGTCATGACGTACGACAGCTTTCAGGTGACGGGAAAGCCGGAAGTCAGCGATTTTCTTTATCCCCTCAGCGAAGAGCGCTATCAGCAGATGCTGGACGAGCAGGCGGCGGAATGCCGGAAAAAATATCTGGAGGACCCGGCCTGCCTGGAAAACGCCTGGCAGGAGACCTGCGGGCGCATCCGGCAGCTGGCCGAACAGTGGACCGGGGAGGAGCTGACGGTGACGTTCCAAAAACCCATTGAAAATAAAACGACGGGGGGTTGACAGCCCTCCTTTTTTGTGGTAAAATCCTTTTCGGCTTTGAAAGAGCCTGTGCCGTAGACAGCCGGTATCCGCAAGGATCTAAAGGGCGCTGCCCGCCTGCCGAGGTGCAAAGGAAAGTGATTTGTATGCTCTCCCTTGCGCGGCGCAAGGGTTTTTCTTTTACTCTGAGCCATTGAGGAGGTGTAATGGAAAAAATGAGCAAGAACCGTGACATGAAGGTCGAAAAGGTCGCTGAGATCGTGGAAAGGCTCAAGGGCGCCGAATCCGTCACCCTGGTGAGCTACAGCGGGCTGACCGTGGAGCAGGATACCAACCTGCGCCGCGCCTGCCGCGAAAACGATGTGGACTACTGCGTGCTCAAGAACCGGCTGGTGAAGCTGGCGCTGCAGCAGGTGGGCGTCGAGGGCCTGGACGATCTGCTCAACGGCCCCAACGCTTTCGTCTTCTCCAAGAAGGATCCGGTCAGCGGCCCCAAAGCCGTGGCCCAGTTCATCGAGAAGAACAAGCTGGAGTCCCTCAAGATCACCGGCGGTATCTTTGAAAACAAGGCTGCCGATGAGAAGAAAATGCTGAAGCTGAGCAAGATGCCCGGCAAGGACGAGCTTATGGCGACCCTGGTGGGCTGCCTGATGAGCCCCGTTTCCGCCCTGGTGGCCGTGCTCGGCGAAATCGCCGAAAAGAAGGAAGCCGCCTGATGCGCGGCGCGGCCTGAGAGCCGCATGAAAACACTTACCGATCTGAAATAAAATGGAGGAAAAGAAAATGTCCGTTCAGGAAATCATTGAAGCCATCGAGAAAATGTCTCTGATGGAAGTCAACGAACTGGTTGAAGCTCTGAAAGAAAAATTCGGTGTCACCGGCGCGATCGCCGTGGCCGGCGGTGCCGGCGCCGGCGCTGCTGCCGCCGCTCCCGCGGAAGAACAGACCGAATTCGACGCCATCCTGGTGGATGCCGGCTCCGAAAAGATCAAGGTCATCAAGGCTGTGCGCGAAGTCGTGTCCGGCCTGGGCCTGAAGGAAGCCAAGGAATTCGTGGAATCCCTGCCCAAGCCCCTGAAGGAAGGCGTGAGCAAGGAAGAGGCCGAAAAGGTCAAGGCCCAGTTCGCCGAAGTGGGCGCGAAGGTCGAAATCAAATAAGATTTTCGCAAAGGCCGCCGCGGAAAGCCGCAGCGGTCTTTTTTTGCGCGTAAAAATGCAGGGGATCGGTTGATTTTTTCGGCAAAACGGGGTACAATAAATAAATCATGATGCAGTCATGGTACCAATGACGCAAGGAGGGGTGACGCCCATGGAACAAAATTATGTATTCATGACGGACAGCGACAGCGACCTGCTCTTTTCCATTGCCGATGAAAAGCAGATCCCCGTTGTAAAAATGCCCTATACGCTGAACGGCGTGGAATACCTGGACGATAACGGCCGCGCCGGCATCGAGGAAGATTTTTTCCATAAGATGGAAGCCGGGGCCACGCCCAATACGTCCCTGCTGCCCACGGCCGCGTATCTGGAGTATTTTGAGCCCATCCTGAAAGAAAAGGACCTGCTGTTCATCGCTTTCTCCTCCCAGATGAGCGCCACCATCAATAATATCTTCGAGGCCCGGGAGCAGCTGCTGGGAAAATACCCGGAGCGGAAATTCATCGTGGTGGATACCCTGAGCATCTCCGGCCCCCAGAGCCTGCTGATCCTGGGCGCCCACGCGCTGTACGAGCAGGGCAAGTCCATGGAGGAAGTGGAGCAGTGGGTGAAGGACAACCGGATGCGGGCCCACGCCTGGCTGACGGTGGGGGACCTGAAATATCTGGCCCGGGGCGGGCGTATTTCTTCCACCAGCGCGTTCTTCGGCTCCATGCTGGATATCAAGCCCATCATCTGCATGGGCAAAGGCGGCAAGCTGGACCCCGCGGAAAAGGTGCAGGGCCGGAAGAAGGCGCTGCGCACCCTGGTGGACCGCACCGCCGAGTACATTGAGCAGCCGGAAGAACAGACCGTGCTCATCATGCAGGCCGACGTGAAGGAGGAGGCCCAGCGGGTGGCGGAAATGCTCCGGCAGCGCATCCCCGGCATCCGGGATATCCGCATCCAGGCGGTGGGCCCCGTGATCGGCGCGCACTGCGGCCCCGGCACCCTGGCCATTTGCTTCATGGGCAAGGAACGGACGATCTGATGGAGAAGAACAAGAATAAAGAAAATATGCGAATGATCATTGATCCCGCCCTTCCGCAATGGAAGGGCAATTTTCACTGCCACACCACCGGCAGCGACGGGTGGGTGTCCCCGCGGGAAGCGGCGGCGCAGTACAGGGCCGCGGGCTATGATTTCCTGGCGATCACCGATCACCGCCGGGTCACCGACCCAGCGGAAGCGGAAACGGATCTGCTGCTGATCCCCGGCATCGAATTGGATTACCGGGTGGAAACCGGCCATGCCCAGGCGGTGCATATCGTGGGCGTGGGCGTGGACCGGGATGCCCTGGATATTCCCGCCGCGATGCGTACGCCCCAGCAGGGCGTCGACGCCATCCGGGCGTCGGGCGGACGGGCTATTTTCGCCCACCCCGCCTGGAGCCTGAACGATCCGGAAACCATCAAAGGGCTGAAAAATCTAAGCGCCGTGGAGATCTACAACCGCTGCTCCGATTTTCCCTGGAACGCCCGGCGGGCTGATTCCTCCGAGGTGATCGACCTGTGCTTCGCCGACGGCTTCCATTTACCGATCGTGGCCGCGGACGACGCCCACCAGTACAACGGCGACCAGTGCCACAGCGCGGTGATCGCCTGCGCGGCGGCATGCACCCGGGAAGGCATCCTGGACGCGCTGGACAAAGGAAACGTGTACGGCAGCCAGGGCCCCCGGATCAAGGAAATGAAAATGGAAAACGGGGCGCTGAGCATCCGCTGCACGCCCTGCCGGAAGGTCATTTTCTATTCCGACGCCATTTATTCCCGGGAACGCACCGTGGCGGGGGAGGCCATTACCGAAGCCCGTTACCAGGCCCTGCCCCGGGAAACCTACCTGCGGGTGGAAATCGAGGATGCGGAGGGCCGCAGAGCCTGGTCGTCACCGGTGCGGGTGTGAGGAAAAATATTAAATTTTTTGCGGGGGAGGGGTTCTTTGGTGCCCAAAGAATCCCTCCCCCGCGCCCCCTCCAAGAAAGGCAGCTGGGGAGAACTGTTATGATTTTATATCAGTTTTTCCTCCAGCTGGTTTTCGGAAGGGGAACGGGGGAACCGCTTTTGACACAAAAGCGGTTCCCCCGTAATAATATCCCCGTTCTTATAATTCCCTCAATACGCTTTCGCGAAATACATGACCTTGTCGGCCTTGCGTCCGCAGCAGACGCAGGTATCGCCGAAGGGGGTCTGGTCGAAGGGCATGTTGCGGGAGGTGGCGGCGGTTTCGGCCTTGATCTTATCCTCGCAGGCCCGGTCGCCGCACCACATGGCCCGGGCGTAGCCGCCGTTCACCTGTTCCTTGAGCTCCTCGTAATTGTGCACGTCCTTGGTGTGGCTGAGGCGGAATTCGTCGGCGATGCGGTACATATTCTGCTGGATATCGTCCAGCAGCTTTTTGATTTCATCAGCCAGGCCGTCCAGCGGAACGGCGGACTTTTCAAAGGTATCCCGGCGCATCACGGTGGCCACGCCGTTTTCGATATCCTTGGGCCCGATCTCCACCCGGACGGGCACGCCCTTGAGTTCCCATTCGTTGAACTTCCAGCCGGGGGAGACGTTGTCCCGGTCGTCCAGCTTCACGCGGATGCCGGCGGCCCTGAGCGCCTCGAACGCTTCCTTGCACTTTTCCATCACGCCGCCCTTGTGGGCCGCGATGGGCAGGATCACCGCCTGATACGGGGCGATCATGGGGGGAAGCTTCAGGCCGCGCTCGTCGCCGTGGGTCATGATGATGGCGCCGATCAGCCGGGTGGAAACGCCCCAGCTGGTTTCGTGGCAGTATTCCAGCTTGCCTTCCTTGCTCAGGTACTGGATCTCGAAGGGCACGGAAAAATTGGTGCCGAAATTGTGGCTGGTGCCGGCCTGCAGGGCCTTGCCGTCCTGCATCATGGCTTCCACGGAATAGGTGGCCCGGGCACCGGCAAATTTTTCCTTATCGGATTTCTGCCCGGCGAACACGGGAATGGCCAGGTTCTTTTCGCAGAAGGTCTTATACACGTTCAGCATCTGCTGGGTTTCTTCCTCGGCTTCCTCGGCGGTGGCGTGGACGGTGTGGCCTTCCTGCCACCAGAATTCCGCGGTGCGCAGGAAGGGGCGGGTGGTCTTTTCCCAGCGCATGACGGAGCACCACTGATTGTATTTCAGCGGCAGATCGCGGTAGGACTGCACCCATTTGGAAAACATGGTGCAGAAAATGGTTTCGCTGGTGGGGCGGACGGCCATGCGCTCCTGCAAAGGCTCGGTGCCGCCCTGGGTGACCCAGGCCACCTCCGGGGCGAAGCCTTCCACATGGTCCGCTTCCTTGAGCAGCAGGGATTCGGGGATCAGCATGGGCATGGAGACGTTCTCATGGCCCGTATCCTTGAACATCTGGTCCAGCTGCTCATGGATCAGTTCCCAGATCCGGTTGCCGTAGGGCTTCATGGCCATGCAGCCCCGGACGGGGGTATAGTCCATCAGATCCGTCTGGGTGACCACGTCGGTATACCATTGGGAGAAATTTTCATCCCGGGGGGTGATGTGCTGCACGAATTCCTGTTTCTTTTCCTTTGCCATGAATATAGACACCTCCTCATATTGCCCGCACGCCCTGCGCTTCGCTGGCGCGCGCTATTTGTGTCCTTTGGAATTGGCGTGTCCCGCGTCGCAAACCTGAAGGTTTGCTCCTAAAAAACCCTCCGTCCTTTGCAGGGACGAAGGGATGCTTCGCGGTACCACCTTGCTTGGCGCTGTGATGAACGCCCGGCTTTTATGCCCTGTAACGGGAGCGCCCGGCGGGGATTGGCCGCGGCCCACGGGCGGGATGCCTGCCTGCGCGCTTTCAGCCGACGGCGCGCTCTCTTTTTCCTGGCGGCGTTTTTCCCGTGGATTGCCTGTAAACAAGGGCATTATACAGGAAGGGCGCGAAAAATGCAAGGGGATGGGCGAAATAATCGTTCACAGGCCGCGGCGTTTACCATCCGCGGTTCTGCGCGGCGTCCATGGCCTGGTACAGGGAGGACATGGCGGCGGTCAGAGCGTCCAGGCTGGGATTGGATTCAATGACGCCCGACAGATGGGACATGGCCTGGGAAAGCCCGGCGTAGGCGGGCTGATCGGGCGACAGGGAATTGAGGATCAGCTGGGCGCTGCCCAGCAGCATCCGGGCGTCCGAAACCATGTTCTGCACCAGGCCCTGATCGTAGGGGCTGACGGTTCCTCCGCCCACAGGAGCGGAGGAATTCTGATGCAGCACGCAGGTGCGGCTCTGCAGCAGGGCCGCGTTTGCGTTGCCGTCCGCGGTAAGGCGCAGGGCGGCGTATTCGCCCAGGTAATCGGCCAGGACGGAGGCGTAGGAAGTATTGGTCAGGTCATAGAGAGGATGGCCCACCGGCAGGATCACCACGCCCTTGGAGGAATGGCTGGGGCAGTAGGCGGTGGCCAGCATGCCGCTCTGGGAGCAGACGTCCAGCTCGTAGTGCATCTGGCAGGAGACCTGGGGCGCGGTTTCCGCGGGCCAGTAATCGGTGGTGGTGCCGTAATCCATGGCGTCGTTGCGGCAGGCGTCTGTGGCAAGCTGGCCGGATACGTTGCAGGTGGTCACTTTGACCAGGCCGCACTGCTCCGGCGTGTAGGACAGGATATCCTGGTTGGGCTTGCCCTTATGGATGGGCTCCATGAACGCCTTCCACAGCTTGGCGGCGCTGTTGCCGCCGGTGGTTTTGGAGGAAAGGGCCTTGTAATTGTCATGGCCGATCCAGACGGAGGCGCAGTAATACCCCGTCATGCCGCAGAAGAACACGCCCTTCTGATCCGAATTGGTGCCGGTTTTGCCCGCCACGGTCTGGCCGGAGATCTTTGCGGAGGTGCCGGTGCCCTTGGAGACCACGTCCTTCATCATGTCGATGGTGAGCCAGGCGGTGGAGGGCTTGAACACCTGCCGGCGGACCTGGCTGGCGTGGGCGTCGTAGAGGATTTTCTGATTGCTGTCGGCGATGCCCAGGAACGTGACGGGGGACTGATACACCCCGCCGTTGCCCAGCACCCCGAAGGCCACCGCCATTTCCACCGGGGAAATGCCGGAGGAGCCCAGGGACAGGCCGAAGGGCGTTTTGTTGATATGCTTTTCGGATACGCCCAGCCGCAGCAGGAAATCCGCGCTGCGCTCCACGCCCACGTAATTCATCAGGCAGTAAGCGGCGGCGGTATTGTCGCTGCGGGTGATGGCGGTGCGGATGGTTTCCGGCCCGCGGTAGGAAGAGCCGCCGTAATTCTGGGGCCAGGTATCCTTGCCGTCGCTGCCGGTGTACCCCCGGATGGGCACGGGGATATTGTAGAGCACCGTGCCGGCCCCGGCGCCCAGCTCGATGGCGGGGGCGTAGACGGCGATGGGCTTGATGGCCGAGCCCACGGGCATGTTCATATCCGCCGCGCGGTTCAGCGTCTTGCGCTTCTGGGGCGCGGTGCGGCTGCCTACGATGGCTTTGATCTCGCCCGTGCGGTAATCCAGCACCACCGCTGCAGCCTGGGGCTGGATGATCTCGTCGAAGGTGCCGTCCGCGTTCCGGGCGCGGTAGATCTTATCGGCAGGATCCCGCAGGGCGGGGTAATCCGAATAATTCTGCAAGGTCTGCTCCACGGTTTTCTGGATCTCCGTGTCCAGCGCCAGATAGACGTGGTAGCCGCCGGTGCGCAGCTCCGTTTCCATTTTGCTGCGGTTCTGGGGCGTATCCTCCAGGCCGTTGAGGGCCAGAAGGGTTTTGATCACGTCCCGGATGGCGTACTCCACGTAATGGGCGTATGGGTACAGCTCCGTGGAGGAGGGGGAATTCTGCAGCACCCGGGCGGTGGAGGGCTCCAGCGCGGCCAGGTATTCCTCGTAGGTGATGAACTGATTTTCATACATGCAGCGAAGCACGTAATCCGTCCGGTCGTTGGTGATTTTGGCGTAGTCGGTGGTGTCGCTCTGGCGGGTATAGTAATTGCGGCGGGGGTTATAGTAATAGGGGTTGTTGGTCATGCCCGCCAGCATGGCGCATTCCCGCAGCGTCAGGTCCTTGAGGTTGTCCCGGCCGAAATAGCCGAAGGCGGCCACCTTGACGCCGTAATAATCCTCGCCCAGGTAAATGGTGTTCAGGTAGGCCTGCAGGATCTCCTGCTTGGTATAGCGCGTTTCCAGCTGCATGGCCAGGTACGCTTCCTGGATCTTGCGCTTGTAGGACTGCTCGCTGGACAGGAGGGTGTTTTTGATCAGCTGCTGGGTGATGGTGCTTCCGCCCTGCTGGGAACCGGACACGGAATTGGCGATGAACGCGCCCACGATCCGCTTCACGTCCACGCCGTTATGGGTGTAGAACCGGGCGTCCTCCACCGCCACGAAGGCGTGCTGCAGGTTCAGGGGCATGGAATCGATGGAAACCATGATGCGGTTTTCGGAGCCCTTGTATTCGGTGATCAGGTTTCGGTTGGCGTCGTAAATAAAGGAGGTCTGAGCCTGGTCGTCGATGGCGCTCAGGTCCAGGGTGGGGGCGGTTTCCATATATGCCTTGGCGATGCCCACGATGGCGCCCAGCCCCGCCAGGCCGAAGATCAGCACCAGCAGCACCAGCACCCGGACGGAATTGACCAGCACCCCCAGCACAAAGGAGGGGCGGCGGGTGCGGGGCTTGAAAATGGTGCGCTTGCGGGGGCGGTCTTCTCCGTCGGATGTGCCGTCGCCCAGCCAGCTTCCCGCGGGCGCGCCGGGGGCCTCCTGGTACGTCTCCGCATCGGGGGCGGGATAGTTACCGGCGTCCGGGACGGGCTCGTATTCCTGCGGCGGCTCCTCCGCCGGGGAGGGATCATCAAACGTTTCCTGGGGAGGAACGTCGCTTCCGGCTTCTTCCGGCTGCGGGTATGCTTCAAAAGCGCCGTCCTGTCCGGCGGCGTACAATTCCTGTTCCTGCGGAGCGCCTTCGTTTCCGGTGATTTCTTCTTCGCCGGGGAAGGGCGCCTCCGCCGCGGCCTGCACCAGCGCGTCGGACTGCTGCCAATCCGCGCTGTTTTCCCATTCGGACGGATCGTCCGGCGGGATGGGAAAATCCCGGTCAGGCTCCGGGGGTAGGTTTCTGTCCACGCGATACCTCCTGACGCAAAGCGCTTGCCTCGTTATTATACCACGGATGGGCGGATTGTGACAAGCGCCGCACCCATATAACGGGCGCGGCGGCGGAATTCATGCAGGAAACGGGATCACAGATCGGTTTCCCGGAAACGGCAGCAGCGGCAGGCGGCGGCCAGGAAAACGCACAGCAAGCCGGGCAGCGCATAGATCAGCAGCCGGGTAAACAGATACATGCCCAGCAGGAGCGAGCCGTACCAGGCGTATTTTTTCGCCCGATGCCGGTCCAGCACCAGGGGGAGGATGCGCGGCGCGCGCTTTTCCCGGCGCCGTTTGCCCAGCGCTACCAGGTCCCTGTCCTGGGCCGGATGCGCCCGTCCCAGCAGGCCGAGGAGCGTTTCCCGGGAAAGAATCGTCACGGGCAGGGGCCCCCGGGCCTGCTCCCGGGCCTGCCTGGAAACGGCGCAGGGCGCGCAGAGCACCGCCCGCACGGCCCCCGATGCCCGGGCGGACCGCTGGAGGGAAAGCACGTGATCCGAAGTGACGCAGGAAGCGGGGGAGAGCTGCAGGAAGGAAAGCAGCAGCTTTTCTCCCCGCAGGCGGCAGATCACCCCTTCGTCGCCGGTGCGCAGCAATTCCAGGGGACGGCCGACGCTCAGGAGCACCGCAGCTTCAAACTGGGCCTGGGCCGGGGAGCGAAGCAGCATTTCCTCCAGCGCCATTTCGCCCCCCAGCTGCTCCCGCAGCCGCTTTTCCCGGCGGTTGAGCCGGTCGTCCCGGGTCTTGCGGCGGATGAGGAGCACCAGCGCGTACAGCGAAAGCCCCGCCGGAAAGACGGGCAGGCTGAGCCCCCAGAGCATGAGGAACCAGCCCAGGCTCAACGCCAGCGCCAGAAAATGGAAGCCCAGGCCGTCCATGGCCGCGGCGAAACGCGACCGGCGCAAATATTCCTGCATTCTGCCGTCCCCCCCTCTTTTCAGAATGGACAAAATGTTGTATACTATACGCAGGAGATGATCACATTTGAGGCGGCTGGGCGTTTTGGCGGGCTCCTTTGATCCCGTGCACGAAGGGCATATCGCCCTGGCGGAGGAAGCGAAAGGCCGCGCGGGGCTGGACGGCGTGGTGCTCCTGCCCGTTGCCAGAACCGCCCGGGGGGATGCGGAAGCCCCGGCCCAGGACAGGCTGATCCTGTGCGGCATCGCTGCGGAGGAAAAGGAATGGATCACCGTTTCCCAGGCGGGGATGACCGGCAGCGCCCGGCGCTTTTCGGATTTCCTGGGCCCCCTGCGGCGGGAATACCCGGACAGCTGCTTTGTCCGGATCCTGGGGGCGGAGGCCGCCGGAATGCCGGAGGGACGGGACGGGCTGCCCGGTGAATGGGTAATGATGAACGCGGCGGAGGACGCGGAGGCGTACAGCGCGAAGATCCGCGCCATGACCGCTGCGTATGAGGACGCGCCGGGATTGAACCGGCGGGTGCTGTGCTATATGGCCCGGCAGGGCCTGTACCAGAAGGATCTGCTGCCCAGGCTCAGCACCATGATGAACCCCCGGCGCTTCCGGCACACCCTGGGCGTGCGGCGGGAGGCGGTGCGCCTGGCGGATCTGCACGGCGCGCCCATTCAGCGCTGCGCCCTGGCGGGGCTGCTGCATGACTGCGCCAAGGGCATGCCCGTAAAGGAAATGGACCGGGTGGCCCGGGAAAACGGGCTGGTCGACGACGAAAACATGTACGGCTCCGGCGCCCTGCTCCATGCGCCTGTGGGGGCGTACCTGGCGCAGAAGGAATTCGGCGTGGAGGACGAAGAGATCCTCAACGCCATCCGCAGCCACACCATCGGCCGGGCGGGCATGACGAAAATGGAGCTGGTGATCTTCGTGGCCGACGCCACGGAGGAAGGCCGGGAAAGCTACGAGGGCCTGGAGGAGATCCGGTATCTGGCGGACAGATCGCTGCCTGCGGCGGCGCTCAAATCCATGCAGCTCACCCAGGATTACCTGCGCAGCACGGGCCGCCCGTTTTTCCCCGCGGCGCTGCGGGCGCGGGCGTATCTGGAGAGCATCCTGACGGAGAATGAAAAGGCGCTGCTTGCGTCTGTGGGATAAAAAAGAAAAAAGAAGGAGGACGGGACATGGAGAACAACGGCCTGGCACTGCGAATCGCGAAGATCCTCTACGACAAGAAGGCATTGGATATCACGGTCCTGCACGTGGGGCACCTGACGGTGATCACGGACTACATGGTGATCGCGTCCGGGCGCTCCTCCCTGCAGGTGAAGGCACTGGCGGACGATGTGGACGACGCCCTTGCGGAAGCCGGCGTGGCCCTGCGCGCCCGGGAAGGACAGGGGGAAGGGCGCTGGATCGTGCTGGATTACGGCACGGTGCTGGTGCACATCTTCCACCCGGAGGACCGGCAGTTCTATCATCTGGAGCGGCTGTGGGAGGACGGGCAGAACCGCATCCCCCTGCCCTTTGAGGAAGCGGAACAGAAGCCCGGCTCGGAAGCCAACGCATGAATATACAAATCTATGCCCTGAAGAAAAATTTCGATACCCAGAAGGCGGAGCGCTTTTTCAAGGAGCGGCGCATCGCCTATCAGCTGCTGGATCTGAAAAAGCATAAGCTGGGACGGCGGGAGATGGAACTGTTCGCCCGCCGCCTGGGCATACAGAACCTGGTGGACCGGAATAACCCGGAGGTCAGATCCCATCCCGTCGCCTATACGGACGACGAGGGATATATTCTGGAAACGCTGCTGGAAAACCCGCGCTTTCTGCGCACGCCCATCGTGCGCTGCGGCGAACAGGCCACCCTGGGCGCGGAGGAGAAAACCTGGGAAGCCTGGATCGCCCGGGAGGGAGGAAAATAAACCGTGTATTGCGAGCAATGCAAGCGGCTGACGGAAGCGGAAGGCCGCTGCCCTTACTGCGGAAACAGAAATCTGCGCGAGCCGGCGGACGGGGACTGGTGCCGGGTGTACGAGGGCATCCAGCTCTGGGCGGACATGGCCTGCGACGTGCTCAAGCAAAACGAAATCCCCAGCCTGGTGCAGTCCAGCCGGGGCGCGGCCATGGCGGTGCTGACGGGGATGTATTCGGATACCTGCGAGGTATACGTGGCCTATCAGGATTACGCCCGGGCGGAGGAGATCGTGCAGGAGCTGTTTTCCCCGGACGCGGTGGTGGAAGACGGGCCGGACGGACCGGACGGAGAAACCGAGGAAGAAGAAGAACCGTAATTCATTCAATATAAAAAAGTATAAAGGCTGGGGGAAACCGTTCTTTCAATCGGAAAGGACAGCTTCCCCCAGCGTGTTTTTATCCCGGATATAAGTGCATTCGCTGCCCGGCTTTTCACCGGGGCGCTTGGCGGGACGGGCCCCCGGGGTGACGGACAGCAATCGCATGCCCAGCCGCTCCATCACGCGGCGGGAGGCGGCGTTCCTTTCGTCGCAGTGGGCGATCACGCGCTTTGCCCCGAAGAGGCGGAAGCCCAATTCCATCACGGCGCGGCCCGCTTCGGTGGCGTAGCCCCGGCCCCGGCGCCCGGGCAGCAGGATCCAGCCGATCTCCGCGGTGTCCGCATCGATGGCTTCCACGCTGGCGTCGCCGATCGCCTCGCCGGTATCCCGGAGGCAGACGCAGTATTCCCGCGCCACGATGGGATCGCGCCGCCA
This sequence comes from uncultured Eubacteriales bacterium, assembly GCA_902761755.1. Classification (GTDB taxonomy): domain Bacteria; phylum Bacillota; class Clostridia; order Christensenellales; family Aristaeellaceae; genus RUG563. Next base: position 89,938 of record CACWLP010000003.1, read on the forward strand.
GGCATCCAGCGCGTAGCGGAGGAAGCGGCGGGCGTCCTCCTCCGGCGTCATACCGTCCCGGCCCCAGAAGAACAGGTAGCGGGTCGTTTCCGGATCGAAGGAGATGGCGCGGATCAGGGGCGCATCCGTTTCCTCAAAGGGCCGCAGCAGCAGCCGCGGGGTGAGGACGGTCAAAGAAGAATCGGCCATAGAATACTCCAAAAATGAGCAGCCGCCTGGCAGATACACCGTCAGGCGGCTGATTGTACCGTGATTACTGGACAGCGGTTTCGACGGGGGCGGCCACGGGATGGACGCTCACCTGCTTGTCGAACTTGCCCTTGCGCTCGAAGCGCATGATGCCGTCGGCCTTGGCGAAGAGGGTATCGTCCTTGCCGATGCCCACGTTCAGGCCGGGATGGATCTTGGTGCCCCGCTGACGGACCAGGATGTTGCCGGCCTTGACGAACTGGCCGTCGGCCCGCTTCGGGCCCAGGCGCTTGCTTTCGCTGTCGCGGCCGTTCCGGGTGGAACCCATACCTTTTTTATGGGCGAAAAGCTGAAGATTGAGCTTCAACCGAAAGGCCCTGGCGCATGGATTTGAGGATCACCTGCGCGTCGTGCCCGGCGTTCCGGGGGAGAGAGATAAGCATGAGCCCGCTTTCGGCCGTTGTCTCAGGCTTCACCCCGGCCACCGTTTCCAGCGCGTTTACGCAGGTGGTGGTGAGGATGGAGACGGCGGCGCAGACGATGTCCTGCCCCGCTTCCGCGAAGCCCGCGTGGCCTTTGCACTCGAAAGAAACGATTTCATCGCCCTTCCAGCGCAGCGTAACGCGGATCATGCGGCCGTCAGGCGTTCACGCCGGTGATTTCCACCTGGGTGAAGGGCTGGCGATGGCCGGCCTTGCGGCGGTAGTTCTTCTTGCTCTTGTACTTGAGGATGACGATCTTTTCGCCCTTGCCGTGACGGATGATCTTGCCGGTGACGGTGGCGCCTTCCACGTAGGGATTGCCCACTTCGATGGTTTCGCCGGAGAGCATCAGGACGGGGAAGGTGACGATATCGCCCGCTTCGTTTTCCAGCTTTTCGATGTAGATGGTGTCGCCCTCGGACACACGGTACTGTTTGCCGCCAGTCGCAATGATTGCGTACATGTGCAGCACCTCCTTATTCTTTGCTCGCCGGGCTTCCGCGGAGGGAAAGGAAAGCATCTTTCAGCCATGGGGCAGCGCCTGGGCGCGTTTGAGGAGCCCCTCCCGAGCGGCTTACCGAAAAATATTATCACAGGCGGATGGGAATGTCAATCATTTTTCTGCGGAAAAACGGCTTTCTTTCAAATAATTTCTGGAAAAACCTTTATCCGGCGGCCCGGCGGGCGTCCGCGGTTTTCGGGATCCTGCGGAGCTGCAATGCGTCCATTTCCCGGGAAAGGATGAGAGCTTGCGCAAGGCTGCCCCGGCTGAAGGCTTCTTCGATGCGTGCGCGCAGGCGTTCCGCCTCCTGCGGGGTGGCGACGTGGGTTTCCGATTGCTGGTTCATAGCGATCCTCCTTTGCATGCTGAAGCGGTGGGATTGAATCCTTTGCCGTCGAAAAAAGGATACGCCCATCGAAGGAAAAAACGCAAGGGAAAATCCTGTCGAATTCCGTCGGATACACCGTATTTCGTTCGACACGAAGCGACAGCCACTAAATATGGTGGATCGTCGGATTGCGTAAGGGAGCGGGAAGGGCCTGCCCGGGGCGATTGTATTTCCTTTGTTTTTTCAATGCAGGGCCCTTGCGCTTTCGCCCGGCGGAGCGTATGATAATACCCGTGGTGTACGGGATTCGCCCGGCGGGTGAAAAACGTCCCGCAAAATATCGAAACGGACAAGAAAGGATGAACCGAACATGGAACGCGTGTATAATTTTTCTCCCGGACCTTCCGCTCTGCCCCTGCCTGTACTGGAAAAGGTGAAGGAAGCGCTGCCCGTTTACATGGACGCCGGCATGAGCGTTATGGAAATGAGCCATCGCAGCCCCATGTACCAGGCCATCATTGACGATACGGAAGCCCGGATGCGTTCCCTGATGCACATTCCGGACACCTACGCGGTGCTGTTCCTTCACGGCGGCGCCACGATGCAGTTTGCCTCCGTGCCCCTGAACCTGGGGATCAAGGGTGAAGCGGACTACATCGACAGCGGCAATTTCGCCCACGGCGCGGCAGGGGAGGCCGCCAAGTACCTGAAGGTGAATACCGTCGCTTCCTCCCGGGAAGATACCTATACCTATATTCCCGATTGGAAGGGCAAGCTGAACCCGGACGCCGATTATCTGCACATCACCACCAACAACACCATTTACGGCACCCATTACGTGGAGCTGCCCGAGGGGAACGCGCCGCTGGTGGCGGACATGAGCAGCAACATCCTGGGCGAAGCGTACGACATCAATAAATTCGGCGTGATCTATGCCGGCGCCCAGAAGAACATCGGCCCTGCCGGGCTGTGCGTGCTGATCGTGCGCAAGGATCTGCTGGGCCATGCTTCGCCCCTGTGCCCCAAGGTGCTGAACTGGACCACCCAGGCCGAAAACGGCAGCATGCTCAACACCCCCAACACCTTCGGCATCTACGTGGCCGGGCTGTGCATGCAGTGGCTGCAGGAGCAGGGCGGCGTGGAAGGCATCGAAAAGGTGAACAAAGAAAAGGCCGCCATGCTGTATGATTTCCTGGACAACAGCAAGGTCTTTACCGCCACGGCGAAGAAGGAATTCCGCTCCATCATGAACGTCACCTTCGTCACCGGCGACAAGGAAAAGGACGCGGCGTTCGTCAAGTTCGCGGCTTCTCAGGGCCTGGTGAACCTCAAGGGCCACCGCTCCGTGGGCGGCATGCGCGCCAGCATCTACAACGCCATGCCCATCGAAGGCGTGAAAAAGCTGGTGGAAACCCTGAAGGCCTTTGAAGCAAACGCCTGATCTGCCGTATGCCGGAGTAAAACGCAATGCCATGCGCCGGGGACGGAACGCCCCCGGCCTTTTATACAAAAAGGAGGACGCCGCCATGTTCAAGATCCAGACCCTGAATAACATTTCGCCCATCATCCACGAAAGCCTCAGCGCCGATATGTATACCGTTTCCAACGAAGAGCCCACCCCGGACGCCATCCTGGTGCGTTCCGCCGCCATGCACGATATGGCGCTGCCGGATTCGCTGCTGGCCATCGCCCGGGCCGGCGCGGGGGTCAACAATATTCCCATCGACAAGTGCTCCGAGCAGGGCATCGTGGTGTTCAACACCCCCGGCGCCAACGCCAACGCCGTGGCGGAGCTGGTGATGGCCGGGCTGCTGATGGCCAGCCGCGATATCGCCGGCGGCCTTGCCTGGGTGCAGGAAAACAAGGATCAGCCGGATCTGGGCAAGCTGGCGGAAAAGAAAAAGAGCCAGTTTGTCGGCCCCGAGCTACGGGATAAGAAGCTGGCCGTCATCGGCCTGGGCGCCATCGGCGCGCTGGTGGCCAACGCCGCGGCCCAGGGGTTCGGCATGCAGGTGGCCGGTTACGACCCCTATATTTCCGTGGCCCACGCCTGGGCCCTGAGCCGCGCCATCCATCGGGCCGACTCCATGGAGGACGCCCTCAAGGACGCGGATTACATCACCATCCATATCCCCCTGACCGACGGCACCAAGGGCATGATCAACGCCGCTTTCCTCGGCAGCCTCAAGCCCGGCGCCCGGGTGCTGAACTTCTCCCGGGGCGAACTGGCGGACGCCGAAGCGGTGAAGGCCGCCATTGCCAGCGGGCAGATCGCCGCTTATGTGACAGACTTTTCTTCCCCCGATCTGGCCGGCACGCCCCACGTGGTCTGCCTGCCGCATCTGGGCGCGTCCACCCCGGAAAGCGAGGAGCGCTGCGCCGAAATGGCCGCCGCGGAGCTGCGGGATTATCTGGAGCGCGGCGTGATCCGCAACAGCGTGAACATGCCGGAGATCTCCCTGGGCATCCCCGAGGGCAGCCGCATCATCGTGATCCATAAGAACGTGCCCGGCTCCGTAAACGGCATCACCGCCCTGATCGCCGGCCGGGGCATCAACATCCAGAACATGCAGAACAAGAGCCGCGGCGACAACGCCGTGACGGTGCTGGAAGTGGCCCAGCATCCGGACGATACCCTGCTGGCCGCGCTTTCCAAGCTCAAGGACGTGGTGCGGGTGCGCCTGGTGTGACAAAAAATACGGTTTTCCCGCCGGATTCTGAGTTTTACGCAAAATAAACCTTGAAATCGGCGGAAAAATCCCCTATAATGCCCATAAGAACTTCAAAAGGCGCTGCGTTTTTCCCCGCAGCGCTTTTCCCGTAAAAGGCCGGGAACGGAGGCGACGCGCAATGAGCTTGCAGGAAATGTTCGGCAGTCTGGTATTCAACGACGACGTGATGCGCCAGCGCCTGCCCAAGGAAACCTACCGTGCGCTGTACCGCACCATTGCGGAGGGGACGGCCCTGGATCCCCAGGTGGCCAGCGTGGTGGCCAACACCATGAAGGACTGGGCCATCGAAAAGGGCGCCACCCACTATACCCACTGGTTCCAGCCCATGACGGGGATCACCGCGGAAAAGCACGATTCCTTCCTGTCGCCGGTGGAGGGCGGCCGGGCCATCATGGAATTCGGTGGGAAAGAACTGGTGAAGGGCGAGCCGGACGCCTCTTCCTTCCCTTCCGGCGGCCTGCGCGCCACCTTCGAGGCCCGGGGCTATACCGCCTGGGACCCTACCAGCTACGCCTTCATCAAGGACGGCACGCTGTGCATCCCCACGGCGTTCTGCAGCTACGGCGGCCACGCGCTGGATAAAAAGACCCCGCTGCTTCGGTCCACCGAGGCCGTCAATAAGCAGGCCAAGCGCATTCTGCGGCTGCTGGGGCATCTGGATGTGAAGAAGGTCAACGTGACGGTGGGGCCGGAGCAGGAATATTTCCTCATCGACCGGGACCTGTACATGAAACGCAAGGACCTGATCTATACCGGCCGCACCCTGTTCGGCGCGCGCCCGCCTAAAGGGCAGGAATTGGACGACCATTATTTCGGCAATATCAAGCCCCGGGTGGCGTCGTATATGCGGGAGGTGGACGAGGAGCTGTGGCGGCTGGGAGTGTCGGCAAAGACCGAGCACAACGAGGTGGCCCCCTGCCAGCACGAATTAGCCCCCATCTTCACCACCGCAAACCTGGCCACGGACCATAACCAGCTGACCATGGAAATCATGAAGCGGGTGGCGGCCAAGCACGGCTTCGCCTGCCTGCTGCATGAAAAGCCCTTCGCCGGGGTGAATGGCTCGGGCAAGCATAACAACTGGAGTATGTCCACCGATACCGGGATCAACCTGCTGGAGCCGGGGGAAACGCCGGCGGAGAACGCCCAGTTCCTTTTGTTCCTGGTGGCGGTGATCCAGGCGGTGGACGAATACCAGGATCTGCTGCGCGTGTCCATCGCCAGCGCGGGGAACGACAACCGCCTGGGAGGCAACGAAGCGCCGCCCTACATCGTTTCCATGTTCCTGGGGGACGAGCTGGCGGCCATCCTGGACGCCCTGGAGCACCACAACGCCTACGTAGCCGGGGCGAAGACGGATATGAACATCGGCGTGCGCACCCTGCCCCGGATCCCCAAGGATACCACGGACCGGAACCGCACCTCGCCCTTCGCCTTTACGGGCAACAAGTTCGAGTTCCGCATGCCCGGGTCTTCCATGTCCATTGCGGAGGCGAACGTGGTGATCAATACCGCGGTGGCCGACGTGCTCATGGAGTTTGCCGACCGGCTGGAGCAGGCGGTGGATATCCGCGCCGCGGTGGAAAGCATCGTGGTGGACACCATCGCGCACCACAAACGCATCATTTTCAACGGCAACAATTATTCCGAGGCCTGGCGGGCGGAAGCGAAAAAGCGGGGCTTGCTGGACCTGCCCAGCACGCCGGACGCCCTGCCGTGCCTGATCGCGGAAAAAAATATCGCCCTGTTCGAGCGGCAGAAGGTGTACAGCCGGGAGGAACTGCTGAGCCGGTACGAGATCCTGCTGGAAAACTACTGCAAGGTGATTTCCATTGAAGCCCACACCATGCTGGATATGGCCAACCAGGAGATCCTGCCCGCCGTGATGCGCTACGCCGGCCGGGTGGCCCGGGACGGCGCGGCGGCGCGGCAGATGCGGGCGGACCTGGATCTGCAATACGAAGAAAAGCTGCTGGGCCGCCTGACGGCGCTGATCAACGGCATCGGCGGCAAGATCGGGGAACTGGACGAAGCGGCCCGGGGCCTGGACGCCGCCGGGGATTCCCTGGGGAAGGCCCGGTACTGCCGGGACGTGATTTTCGCCCGGATGCAGGAGCTGCGCGCCCTGGCTGACGAAGCCGAAACCATCACCGATAAATCCCTCTGGCCCTTCCCGGGGTACGGAGAGCTGCTGACGACGAAGTGACGCAGAATTGCCGGGGGACCTTTCCGAAAAGCCGATGGACAAAGGTTATGGAAAAACGAGCCAGGGCCGTCCTTCAACGGAACCGTTCAGCCGAGTGATGAAAATATTCAGCCTTTTCGTTTCGTAGGGGCGGATAGTATCCGCCCGGAAAAACGGTATGCACACGCCGGAAAAACGGTAAAAAACAGTATATCACGGCGGGCGGATGATATCGGGCGGATGATATCCGCCCCTACGGATGGAGGGCACACCGAACGCCGTTTTCCGTCCGGCTGCGCAGAATGCCTGAAACTGCATTAGTCCAAATGAAAATGGCCTGGAATCAAAAAGCAGTATATTACGGCTGACGACGAAGTGACGCAGGATTGCCCGGGGGACCTTTCCGAAAAGCCGACGGACAAAGGTTATGGAAAAACGAGCCAGGGCCGAACGGAATCGTTCAGCGGTGCGATGAAAAGAACCGGCCTTTTCGTTCCGTAGGGGCGGATAGTATCCGCCCGAAAAAATGTGGTACGAACATGTCGGAAAAGCGGAAAAAAGCAGCATATCACGGCGGGCGGATGATATCGGGCGGATGATATCCGCCCCTACGGACGGAGGGCACAGCGAACGCCGTTTTCCGTCCGGCTGCGCAGAATTCCTGAAACTGCATTGGTTCAAAAGAAAATGGCCTGGAATCAAAAAGCAGCATATTACGGCTGACGACGAAGTGACGCAGAATTGCCGGGGGACCTTTCCGAAAAGCCAACGCACAAAGGTTATGGAAAAACGAGCCAGGGCCGAACGGAATCGTTCAGCGGTGCGATGAAAAGAACCGGCCTTTTCGTTTCGTAGGGGCGGATAGTATCCGCCCGAAAAAAAGTGGTACGAACATGTCGGAAAAGCGGCAAAAAGCAACATATTACGGCGGGCGGATGATATCGGGCGGATGATATCCGCCCCTACGGACGAAGTGCGCAGCGAACGCCGTTTTCCGTCCTGCTGCGCAGAATGCCTGAAACTGCATTGGTTCAAAAGAAAATGGCCTGGAATCTCCAGGCCATCTTTTATTGGGCTTCTTTTTGACGGGAAAAACCCTTTCTGATTGGGAACAGCCCCGTTTTGCTTGCGCCGTTTTTTCCATCCCAGATGGTTTTCTTCGGGGAGGGGTACGGGAGGGGGCTTTCTTTTTCCGAAAAGAAAGCCCCCTCCCGCATAAATCCTTATCTTTTTCTACTTCTCCAGATCAGACGCAGCCGTGGGCCAGCATGGCGTCGGCGACCTTCAGGAAGCCGGCGATGTTGGCGCCTACCACGTAGTTGTCTTCCTGGCCGTATTCCTTGGCGGCGGCGTCGATGTTGGCGAAGATGTTCTCCATGATGCCCTTGAGCTTCTGGTCCACTTCCTCGAAGGTCCAGGAGAGGCGCTGGCTGTTCTGGCTCATTTCCAGGGCGGAGGTGGCCACGCCGCCGGCGTTGGCGGCCTTGCCGGGCGCGAAGAGGACGCCGGCCTTCTGCAGGGCGAGGGTGGCTTCGTAGGTGGTGGGCATGTTGGCGCCTTCCGCCACGGCCTTGACGCCGTTGGCGATGAGGGCCTGGGCGCCTTCCTCGTTGAGCTCGTTCTGGGTGGCGCAGGGGAGGGCGATATCGCACTTGACGGTCCAGATGCCGCGGAAGCCCTCGGTGTACACGCTGCCGGGAACCCGGGCGGCGTATTCCTTGATGCGGCCGCGCTCCACTTCCTTGATCTGCTTGATCACATCCAGATTGACGCCGTTTTCATCCACGATATAGCCGTTGCTGTCGCTCATGGCGACGACCTTGCCGCCCAGCTCGGTGGCCTTCGAAGCGGCGTAAATGGCCACGTTGCCGCTGCCGGACACCACCACGCGCTGGCCCTGGAAGGACAGGCCGTGCTTTTTCAGCATGGCGTTGGTGAGATAGCACAGGCCGAAGCCGGTGGCTTCCTTCCGGGCCAGGGACCCGCCGTAGGAAAGGCCCTTGCCGGTGAGCACGCCCTCGTACAGGCCGGTGATGCGCTTGTACTGGCCGTAGAGGAAGCCGATCTCCCGGGCGCCCACGCCGATATCGCCGGCGGGCACGTCCTCATCTGCGCCGATGTACTTGAAGAGCTCCGTCATGAAGCTCTGGCAGAAGCGCATCACTTCGTTGTCGCTCTTGCCCTTGGGGTCAAAGTCGCTGCCGCCCTTGCCGCCGCCGATGGGCAGGCTGGTGAGGCTGTTCTTGAGCACCTGCTCGAAGCCCAGGAACTTGATCACGCTCAGGTTCACGCTGGGATGGAGCCGCAGGCCGCCCTTGTAGGGGCCGATGGCGTTGTTGTACTGCACGCGGTAGCCGCGGTTCACCTGCACCTTGCCGTTATCGTCCACCCAGGGGACCCGGAAGAGGATGGCCCGGTCCGGCTCCACGAACCGCTCCAGCAGGCCCTTGTTTTCATATTCGGGATGCTTGTCAAAAACGGGAGACAGCGCTTCCAGCACTTCGCGAACCGCCTGCAGGAATTCCTTCTCGTGGCCGTTGCGCTCCACCAAACCGTTGTATACTTTCTCTACGTACGCGTTCATATCCCTTGATGCCTCCTTGCAAAATTGAATGGGAAATTTACGGGAATTATTATACAAAACAGCCCTTTCCGATGCAAGAGAAGGGCTGTTTTTTGCTTGTATTTCGGGTGTTTTTTCAGTGTATTTACCATTCATTCTCTGCCGACGAATCCTCGTAAATCAGAATATCTCCGGGCTGACAGGAAAGCGCCTTGCAGATGGCATCCAGGGTGGAAAAGCGGACGGCCTTGGCCTTGCCCGTTTTGAGGATGGACAGATTCGCCATGGTGATGCCGACCCGATTGCTCAGTTCCGTCACGCTCATTTTCCGTTTCGCCAGCATCACGTCCAGATCCACGCGGATCATATGCTTCCCTCCTTACACCGTCAGTTCGTTTTCCCGCTGGATTTCCACGGCCTGAGAAAGCAGGCGGCTCAAGCCCAGGGCCAGCATGGCCATGGCGGCATTGGCCATGGAAAACAAAAGGAAGATCACCCATACGGGGCCGATCAGAATGTGGAAGAAAAAACTGGGTGCGAAAATAGCTCCCAGCCACAGCACGGCGCAAACCGTCAGATATGCCGCGATATGCAGAAGGCCCCGTACGTTGCCTGGGCAGAAGGACTGGCCCTTCCCGATCCGCACGCAGATGCGGAAATAAGAAATCAGGGCGAGCCCAAACAGCGCAGACACCGCCCACACGCCGATCAGGCCCATCCGGGACAGCCCGTAAATGCCGCGAACATCCGCATAGATCCGCAGCGCGGCGTCTGCTCCCGCCGGGGCATAAAACGCGCTGAGCGCCAGAATGGCTGTGCCCGCGATCGCCCCGGCCAGAATCAGCAGAAAAGAAATGCGCTTTTGATTCATTGCTTTCGCCTCCTTACGGGAGGAGTATAGCATGGCGAAAAACAAAAGTCAATAAAAATATATCGAATAACAATAAAAAATTTTCGTTAAGCGAGAATCAGAGGATGCTTGGGGAGGAAAAGGAAAAATGTTTTGAAATGGGGGGTTGACAATTCCCAGGCGGCTGGGTATACTGATAACGAATTTTGAAGAAAGGAGGCCGCAGGAATGCTGAAAACCTACGCAATGACGCTTATCCCCTTTGCAGGACGGGATATTTCTGCGCATTTTTGCGGCCGAATGAGGTTCGCGCGGCTTTGATATAGCAGCGCGATCTAAGCAGCCATCGGCCGTGAAAAACGGGCGGTGGCTGTTTTTCTATGATTTCGGGAGGAATTCTTATGAACAGGCGGACGATGGGCCTGCTGGCCAGGCTGGTCCGGGAGAACGGACGGTATTTTTTCTGGGCGCTGGTTTTCACGGTGTTCACCGTGGTGATCGAATATCTGACGCCCATCGTGCTGGCGGAAACGCTGGATTATTATTTGCAGGGTAAGCCCAGCCGGATGCCGGGCTTCGTGAACGCCTGGGTGGACGGCCTGGGCGGGCCGGAATTTATGGCGAAAAACCTGTGGATCGCGGGACTGGCGCTGGTGATCCTGAACGTGGTGGGCGGCGTGTTCAACTTCGGGAAGGGCAGGCTGCAGTCCATCGCCGGGGAAAACGTGAGCCTGTCGCTGCGGGAAAGGCTGTATACCCACATTCAGAACCTGCCCTTCGCCTATCATGTGAAGGCGGAGACCGGCGATCTGGTGCAGCGCTGCACCAGCGACGTGGAAACGGTGCGCCGCTTCCTGTCCATGCAGCTGATGCAGGTGGCCAACGCGCTGATGATGGTGGCCTTCGCGGTGTTTTACCTGTTCCGGGAAAACGCGAAGATCGCCCTGATCAGCATGGTGATGGTGCCGGCGCTGTTCCTGTTCGCATGGCTGTTTTTCCGGTGGGTGGTGAAATCCTTCCGGCTGGCGGACGAAGCCGAAGGAAAAATGAGCGCCGTGCTGCAGGAGAACCTCACCGGGGTGCGCGTGGTGCGCGCCTTCGGGCAGCAGGAGCACGAGGTGGAGAAGTTCGAGGCCGTCAGCGGCGATTATAAAAAGAAGAGCTTCCGCATCTGCGTGCTGCTGGCGGTCTACTGGGCCACGGGCGACCTGATCAGCATGGTGCAGAGCATGATGACGCTGCTGGCCTGCGTTTTCTTCGCCGTCCGCGGGGAAATCACGGTGGGCACGCTGATCATCTTTACCTCATACATCTGGAAGCTGCTCTTTCCCATCCGGCAGCTGGGGCGCATCCTCAGCGACGCCGGGAAGAGCAGCGTGGCCATGGAGCGCATCGACGAGGTGATGCGCGAGAAGGAAGAGCCGGAGGAAAAGGACGCGCTGAAGCCCGCCCTGACGGGAGACATCGTGTTCGACCGGGTCACCTTCGGCTACGACGAGAGCCATCCGGTGCTCCGGGACATGAGCTTCACCATTCCTGCGGGCAAAACGGTGGCCATCCTGGGCGCCACCGGCAGCGGGAAATCCACCCTGGTGCACCTGCTGCAGCGGCTGTTCGACGTGAAAAACGGGGAGATCCGCATCGGGGATACGCCCATCAGCCGGATCGACCGGAAATACCTGCGCTCCCGGGTGGGCCTGATCCTGCAGGAGCCCTTCCTGTATTCCAAGACCCTCAAGGAAAACGTGACCATCGCGGCGCCGAACGCCACGGACGCGGAGATCGACCGGGCGGTGACCGACGCGGCGGCCAAGGAATTCATCGAGAACAGCGAAAAGGGCTATGATACGGTGGTGGGCGAACGGGGCGTGACCTTGAGCGGCGGGCAGAAGCAGCGCGTCGCCATCGCCCGGACGTTGATGAAGGACAATGATATCCTGATCTTCGACGATTCCCTTTCCGCCGTGGACACGGAAACAGACGCCCGGATCCGCGAGGCGCTGAAGGAGCGCAAGCAGGGCGTGACCACCCTGATCATCAGCCACCGGATCGTAACCTTGAGCCAGGCCGACCGGATCCTGGTGCTGGAGGACGGAAGGATCACCCAGCAGGGCACCCACGCGGAGCTGATCCGTAAGGAAGGGCTTTATCAGCGGATCTTCCGCATCCAGAGCGATCTGGAGGACGAATTCAAAGAGGAGAATACGGCTTATGCAGCAGATTGAGGAGCGGGATTATACCCAGCGGTTTTCCCTGACGCTGTGGAAAAAGCTCCTGCGCTATGCCAGGGAATATTATAAGGACCTGGTCCGGCTGATGCTGGTGATGGGCGTCACTGCGGCGTGCGACGTGGTGTTCCCGCTGCTGACCAGCTACGCCATCGACCATTTCGTGCCCAATCTGGACCGCCCCGGCGGCACCGAGGGGCTGCCCCTTTTCATCGCCGTGTATGTGCTGGTGCTGGCGGTGCAGGTGATCAGCATTTACCGCTTTCTGTACCTGGGCGGCAAGATCGAGGTGGGGGTATGCTACACCATCCGCAAGCAGGCCTTCCGCAAGCTGCAGGAGCTGCCCTTTTCCTACTATGACCGGATGCCCGTGGGCTACCTGATGAGCCGCATGACCAGCGACACCCAGCGCCTGGGGGAAACCATCGGCTGGAGTTTGCTGGATCTGGCCTGGGGCGCGGTGATGATCGTGGCCAGCAGCGTGACGATGTTCCTGCTCAACTGGAAAATCACGCTGATCGTGCTGCTGGTGGTGCCGCCGCTGGCGCTGGTTTCCTGGGTGTTCCAGCAGAAGATCCTCCGGGCTTACCGCACGGTGCGCAAGACCAACAGCCGGATCACCGGGGCGTTCAACGAAGGCATCATGGGGGCGAAAACCACCAAGACCCTGGTGCTGGAGGATAAAAACGCCGTGGAATTTACCGAACTGACCCATGAAATGAAGCGTTCCTCCGTCCGGGCGGCGTCCCTTTCGGCGGCGTTTCTGCCCATCGTTGTGGCCCTGGGCTCCGTCGCCACCGCCTACGCCCTGTGGAAGGGCGGGCAGGAGGTGCTCATCGGGGGCATGACCCTGGGCGTTCTGCAGGTGTTCATCAATTATACCGTGCAGTTTTTCGAGCCCATCCGCAACATCGCCGGCGTGTTCTCCGAAATGCAGAGCGCCCAGGCTGCGGCGGAGCGGGTGGTGACCTTGCTGGAAACGGAGCCGGACATCGTGGACACCCCGGAGGTGGAAGCGGAATACGGCGACAATTTCCACCCGAAAAAGGAAAACTGGCCCGCGCTGCGGGGCGATGTGGAATTCCGCCACGTGGATTTCCGTTACAAGGAAGGGGAGCAGGTGCTCACCGATTTCAACCTGAAGATCAACGCGGGGGAAACCGTCGCGCTGGTGGGCCCCACCGGGGCGGGAAAATCCACGGTGGTGAACCTGATCTGCCGGTTCTATGAGCCCACCAAGGGCGAGATCCTCATCGACGGCGTGAATTACAAGGAGCGCAGCCAGCTGTGGCTGCAAAGCAGCCTGGGATACGTTTTGCAGGAGCCGCGTTTGTTTTCCGGCACCGTCCGGGACAACATCCGCTACGGCCGGCTGGACGCCTCCGACGAGGAGGTGGAGCGCGCCGCGCAGCTGGTGAACGCGGAGCGCTTCATCCTGAAAATGAAGAAGGGCTACGATACCGACGTGGGCGAGGGCGGCAGCCGCCTGTCCACCGGCGAAAAGCAGCTGATTTCCTTCGCCCGGGCCATCCTGGCGGATCCCCGGATCTTCGTGCTGGACGAGGCCACCTCCTCCGTGGACACCCAGACGGAGCAGATCATCCAGCAGGCCATTCAGAAGGTGCTTTCCGGGCGCACGTCCTTCATCATCGCCCACCGGCTGTCCACCGTCCGCACCGCGGACCGCATCCTGGTGATCGACGGCGGAAGGATCCAGGAAATGGGCACCCATCAGGAGCTGATCCGGAAAAAGGGCGCGTACTACAAGCTGTACACCAACCAGTTCCGGGAGGAAAGCACCATGGACGTGCTGGGCAAGGCCGAGGAAACGCCCGCGTAATCTGAACATGGCATGCTGATCCGGGAGCAACAAATCGCGATTCAAGGAGAAATGGAAAAATGACAGTCAGCCAAGCAATCAAAAACGAAGCCATCCGACTGGTAGAAGTCAATGACGACAACTTTGTGGATTTGATGGACCTTGAAACCGCCGAATCGCAGAAGGGGTATGTGGCGTCGAACACGGTGAGCATGGCGCAGGCATACGCCGTGCTTGCCAGCGGCAAATTCGTGCAGTGCTTCGGCATCTACGACGGGGACACGCCGGTGGGATTTGCCATGATCGGGCATCGGTCCGAAGAATATGAGGGCATGGCGGAAGTTTACAGGCACAGCTATTATCTTTGGCGGTTTATGATCGACCAGAGGTATCAGGGCAAGGGCCTGGGAAGAGACGCATTGAAGCTGCTTCTTGACTATGTGCGGACGTTTCCCGACGGGAAAGAAGATGCCTGGAGCACGTCCTATGACGGGGACAATGAAGCCGCAAAGCACCTGTACACCTCCTTCGGCTTTGTTCCCAACGGAGAGAAGGACAGCAGCTATGAGGACGCCGAGGATGTAGCGGTGTTTTCACTGGTGTAATTTGCACAAAACGCAAAAAGCCCGCCGGAAAACGTGCGTTTCCGGCGGGCTTTTCTTCGCGGGTCAGGGGATTATCACGCTTCGTCCTTCAGCCCCGCGATGCGCAGCATTTCGCCCCGCAGGTAGGTGCACAGGCGCTCCTTTTCCTCGTTGGGGGGAATGGAATCGTCATAGCGGGTAGGCACACCGAAGGTGATGGTGCGCTCTTTTTTATTTGCGTACAGCGGCACGAACAGGGGGCATTTGCCGGTTTTCTGGCTGTAGAGCTGGCCGATCATGGTAAAGCCCGTGAAAAACTCGGACACGCCTTCCTTCACGTACTTGTGATCGGCGGCGGTGGCGGCGTTTTCGGGGAAAAGCAGGATATTGTCGCCCGCCTCCATGGCGGCGATGGTGTCCCGGAAGGTCTGCATCAGCTTGCGGGGGTTTTCGTGATAGACGGGGATGCAGTCCACCGAGCGCATCACCCAGGTGAGGAACGGCGCGCCGATATGCACCATGAGGAAATGCAGCGTTTTCCGCTTCCAGCCGGTGTACTTTCCGAAGGCGCCGTCCATGGTGTGGTCGATGACCACCTGCTTGTCGGTCATTTCGGAGGCCACCCAGGGCCGGAAGGAATAGGGCACGTACAGCGTGGCCACCACCGGGCCGTAGATTTCCCCGTGATTGCACACGAACACGCAGGGGGTATCCTCGTCCAGGCGCAGGTTTTCCCTGCCCAGGATCTTATGCCGGTACAGCGGCCGCAGGATCAGCAATATCAGCTTGATGCCGTAATGCTTCAGGCTCCTTTGCACCACCACGGCTTCCAGCTGATCATGCAGCGGGCCGTTGCTCCGCCCTTCCCGCTGCATATCGGAATACTTGCGCAGCTTCTGCAGGTGCTGGCGGGTGAGGGGGAAGAGCAGGAAAAACACCATGGCGGCGATGACCAGCGAAAGGGCGGGCAGCGTCAAAAGCGGGCTGAAGGAGAGGAACAGGGCGTTCCAATCGTCGGGGAAATCGGTGGGCGTGAAAATGCAGATCAGCGTCAGCCCCAGCAGCGCCACCATCTGGCCGATCAGGGCGGCGAAATCCACCCGGGCCTGCTGGACCGGGTCCAGATTTTCGCCGGGGTCATGGCCGATGGCGAAGGCGGCCACCCGGCGCATATCCTGCTCCATTTCCACGGAAGCGCGCACGCAGACCGTGGCGCCCACGGTGCACAGCGCCAGAGACAGGTATTCCTCCACCAGGCCCGGGCTGTTCAGCGCCCGGATAAAGAGGATCAGCCCGTACAGCCACAGCACCAGCCCCAGCGTCATGAGGAAATTGGGGTCGCTGTTCCTTGCCCGGGAGCGGCGCAGCACCGTGTCCGCCAGGGCGCTGGCCGCATAGGTGCACAGCAGCGCGATGGCCATGCACAAAATCAGCGCGTCGGCGGTGACGGCGATATAGGTGTAGGCCATCACCTGGGTGATCTGCAGCGCGGCGGCGATTACCAGCAGCACGTCCTGGAAAATGCGGTAAGCGTGGGCCTGGCGCAGACATTCCATTTCCCGCCGGTCCTCATCGGAAAAGGGGCGCATCCGGTCCCGCATCCGGTCCAGGGGGAAGGATTCCAGGATGCCGCTGAGCAGATACCCGCCCAGCAGGGCCCAGACGGTCAAGCGGTCCATGGGGCTGAGCAAAAGCATCAGCAGCAGCGGCGGCAGGAACAGAAGCTGCACTCCCAGGATGCGCAGCAGGATTTTCATGGTTTTTTTATGGGCCATCAAAGCGCGCTCCAGCACATAGCGGGTGAGGCTGGGGCGCAGGATGATGCACAGCACGATGCCGGAGAGCCGCCAGAAATCGGGGTTGGTGAGGCTGATGGGATAAATGGCCATCAGCGCCAGCAGCAGCAGGAACACCAGCACCAGGAGCACCGTGCCCAGCCGGCGGGCGCCCTTGGTGAACACGCCCTCCTGGCTGGGACGCCGGAAGGATACGAACATCGCCGCCGTGCGGCCGGCCAGGTACAGGGCGCCGCCCAGAATGGGCATGGACAGGATCACGTTGGACGCCAGCATGCAGTACAGGAACGAGTACAGCGTGCCGATGGTCATGAAGCTGCGCAGGGCGCTGTGGGCCCGGCGGTTTTCCTGGGTCTGCTGCAAGCGGGACGGCCTCCTTTCGCTGGGATCTGACGGGAATATCCGGGGTTACAGCTCCACGATCTCGGCATTGTCCAGCGCCGTTTGGATCAGCGTTTCCTGATCCAGCGCCCCTTCGCCCTTTTCGATCAGGGCCTCCTTGGGCTTCGTGGCCGGATGCCGGGGGGTAAAGACGGTGCAGCAGTCCTCGTAGGGGAGGATGGAAGTATCATAGGTGCCGATCTTTTTCGCGTATTCCATGATGTCGATTTTGTCAAAGCCGATCAGGGGCCGGAACACGGGCAGCGTCACCACTTCGTTGGTGGTCACCAGGGCTTCGATGGTCTGGCTGGCCACCTGGCCCACGGATTCGCCGGTGATCAGGGCCAGCGCCTCTTCCTTCCGGGCGATCCTTTCGGCAATGCGCATCATGTACCGGCGCATGATCAGCGTGGTGTAATCCTCGGGGCATTTTTCGTGGATCTGCATCTGGATCTCGGTGAAGGGCACCACGTACACCCGGATGCCGCAGCAGTATTCGGAAAGGATCTTCGCCAGATCCAGCACCTTCTGCTTGGCAAATTCGCTGGTGTAGGGGAAGGAATGAAAATGCACCGCTACCAGCTGCACCCCGCGCTTGGCGATCATGTAGCCCGCCACGGGGCTGTCGATGCCGCCGGAGAGCAGCAGGGCCGCCTTACCGCCGGTGCCCACGGGCATGCCGCCCACGGCGGGATACACCCGGCAGTACAGATAGGCCTGATCCCGGATCTCGATGGAAAGCACATGCTCCGGATGCCGCACGTCCACCTTCAGACGGTCTTCATTGCGCATGAGCACGTATTCGCCCACCTTGGCGTTGATCTGGGGGGAATCCAGGAAATAATGCTTGTCCGCCCGGCGGGCCTCCACCTTGAAGGTGCCGGAAAGGCCCTGCATCAATTCGTCCGCCTGGCGGCAGATGCCCTCAAAATCGTCCTTTTCCATCTCAATGGCCGGAGCCACGGAATGGACGCCGAACACCTTCGCCACCCGCTGCATGCAGCCCTCCATGTCCTCCATGCCGCTCAAGAACACCCGGGCGTCGTGCAGCCAGACCTGGGCGCCGAAGGGCTTTGCCGCCTCCCGCACCCGCTGCACCAGGGCCCGCAGGAAATAAGGCCGGTTCAGGCCCTTCAGATATATCTCACCGTACCGTACCATCAGCAGCTTTCGCATGGAATGGATCTCCTTTATCTGCGTTGAAATTTGGATAAAACGGCGTACTGCCGCGCCACGGCCGCCGCGGCCTGCTCCATTTCCTCCCGGGTGTTTTCCGGGCACAGGGAAAAGCGCAGGGCGGATTCCGCCAGGGCGGGGGGCACGTGCATGGCCTTGAGCACCGGGCTGACCCGCTGCTTGAAGGAGGAGCAGGCGGAGCCCATGCCCACGTAAATGCCTTCGCCCTCCAGGGCGTGCAGCATGGTTTCGGACCGGACCGGGGGCAGGGATACGTTCAGGATGTGGGGGGCGGACGCTTCGCTTTCCGGCGGAGGGCCGTTGACGGCGGCCTTCGGCACCGCCTCCCGCAGCTTTTCCCACAGGTACGCTTTGGTTTCCCGCAGGTGATGATCCAGGGGAAACGCCCGAATGGCCGCCAGCAGCCCCGCGATGCCGGGGGTGTTTTCCGTGCCGGAGCGCAGGCCGGATTCCTGGCCGCCGCCCATCTGCCGGGGGCTCAACTGCACCCGGGCCGTCATGACCAGCGCGCCGATGCCCTTGGGCGCGTGGATCTTATGGCCGGACAGGGCGTAGGTGTCCGCGCCGGAAGCGGCCATATCGAAGGGCACCCGCAGGAAGCCCTGCACCCCGTCCACGTGGAAAAGCGCGCCGGGAGCCAACCGGTCCCGCAGCGCGGCGATCTCCCGGATGGGCTGGACGGCCCCGGTTTCGTTGTTCACCTGCATGCAGCAGATCAGCGCCGTATCGCCCGTGAGCATTTCCTGCAGGGCGTCCAGGTCCGCAATGCCCTGGGCGGTATAGGGGATCTCCTCCGCCGGCAGCCCGCAGTGCTGGCAGGCTTCCTTTACGGCGGGATGCTCCCCGGCGGAATACAGCACCTTCCCGCCGCGGCATTTCGCTGCCCGGCCCAGGATGGCCAGGTTGTCCGCCTCGGTGCCGCCGGATAAGAAGGTTACCCGGGCCCCCATGGGCGCGTGGACCGCGCGGAGGATCTCATCCCGGCAGTCCCGCAGCATTTTGCCTGCCCGCAGGGCGGGGGCGTACAGGGCGGAGGGATTGTAGTATTCCTCCCGCATGCACGCCGTCATGGCCGCCACGGCAGCCTCGCAGGGCCGGGTGGTGGCGCTGTTGTCCAGATAAATCGACATCGGTGAAAAAGCCTTTCAATGCTTGAAAAATCGGTCAGTTATTCTGCCAGACGCCCTGGGGAACGCTTTTTTTGATCATCCCGCGCATTTCCTCGCTGGGCTCGATGACGATGATGCGTTTTTCCCCGTTTTTCTGGAAGAAGAAATAGAACAATTCGGCGTCCCGGTTCAAAAACCAGTTGCTGCGCTTGAGGCCCTGCATGGTGATGTAGCGGTGGAAGGAACCGGAGGACACCAGGCCGCAGGCTTCCACGTTTCGGATATTCATGGTGCCCAGGGACTTGCGCTTTTTATTGTTGAACACCTGGGCGAAATCCATCTGGGTGTTGGTGAGGGTGTATTCGTACTCCATCTTGATCCGGTCACGGTAGAAATACAGCCCCCCGGTGGTGGCGGCGAAGAGCAGGAAAATCACGAGATAAAAGAAGAAATCCTGGGAAAAGCCGGTCATGCGCAGCGCGCCGGTCACGGACGTGAAATTGATCAGCGCCAGGAACCCCGAGGCGATCATCAGCACGTTGGCCAGCACGTACAGGGCGGTCTGCGCCCCCTGATTGCGTTTGGTGACCACTTCTTCCTTGAATTGATCCGTCATGAAAAATCCCTCCCGGAAAAAATTATTGATTGCGTTTCAGAATGGCCGCGGCAACGGCGCGCAGGGCGTCCCCGCGGGCGCCGAAGGGAGAAAGGGCGCGGAGCGCCGCGTCGGTATGGGCGGCGGCGTCCAGCCGGGCTTGCGCAATGCCCACGCAGGCGGGCCAGGTCAGCTTGCCTTCCTCCAGGTCCTTGCCCAGGGTCTTGCCCATGAGGGCGGCGTCGCCCTCCAGGTCCAGCAGGTCGTCCACGATCTGGAACGCGATGCCCAGATGCAGCCCGTATTCCCGGCCGGCAGCGATCTCCTCCTCCGTGGCGCCGCCCAGGATCAGCCCGGCGGTGACGGGAGCGGTGAGCAGCGCGGCGGTTTTGCCCCGGTGGATCTGCTCCACCACGGCTTTTTCCGGCCGGGTTCCTTCCAGCGTCACGTCCAGGGCCTGCCCGGCCAGCATGCCGCCGACCCCCGCCGCCCGGGCGATCTCGCCCAGGGCACGGAAGGCCCGGGGATGGGGAGAGGAGGCCATGAGCTCAAAAGCGTGGGTCAGCAGCCCGTCCCCGGCCAGGATGGCCACGGCCTCCCCGTAAACCACGTGATTGGTGGGCTTGCCCCGGCGCAGGGTGTCGTTGTCCATGGCGGGCAGATCGTCGTGGATCAGGGAATAGGCGTGGATCATTTCCAGGGCCGCGGCGAAGGGCAGGGCGTCCTCCGCGGCGCCGCCCGCAGTTTCGCAGGCGATCAGGGCCAGGCACCCCCGCAGCCGCTTCCCGCCGGAGAGAAGGCTGTAGCGCATGGCGGAGCGCAGGGGCTCCGGCGCGCCGGCCATGGGCAGCCCGTCCAGGTAGGCTTCCAGCCGTTTCTTATACGGCGCAAGGACGGTATCGCTCACGGTGCGTCCTCCATTTCGGTCAGCTCCCCGCCGGAGAGCTCCTGCATTTTCTTTTCCGCCGCGTTCAGCTCCGCTGTCAGCTCCCGGGACAGTTTGATGCCCGCCTCGTAGCATTTCAGCGTTTCGTCCAGGGGCAGGCTGCCCCCTTCCATTTTGCGGATCATTTCCTCCAGTTCGGTGAGCCTGTCCTCAAAGCTCGCTTGCTTCTTCGCCAAAGGGATCCTCCTTTCGCACCTCCAGGGTCCTGACGCGCACGCGGCCGTCCCGCATGAGCAGAGACATTTCTTCCTTGACCTGGGATACGCTGGTGACGGCGTCCCGGCCGGATAAAACCACCGCGTAGCCCCTTTCCAGCGCCTGGCGGGGGCCCAGGGCGGCGAGCTGATTGCACAGCAGCTGCAGCCGGGTCTGCCGGGCAGTCATGCCTTTTTCCATGGCGGCGCGCAGCCGCTGGGCGAGCAGCCCGGCCCGGGCGTTCATGCGCTGCAGCTGCGCCGCCGGATGGCAGGCGGCCAGGCGCTTTTCCAGGTACGCGGTGCGGTTCTTGAGCGCCAGCAGGCGGCCGACGCACGCTTTGCCCATTTCCCGGCGCATTTTTTCAACGGCAGCCAGCAGCGCGTCCCTTTCCGGCACGCAGACCTCCGCGGCCACGGAGGGCGTGGCGGCCCGGACGTCCGCCGCCAGATCGGAGAGCGTCACGTCCACCTCGTGGCCCACGGCGCTGACCACCGGCACCGGGCAGGCGGCGATGGCCCGCACCACGATTTCCTCGTTGAAGGCCCACAGGTCCTCCAGCGATCCGCCGCCCCGGCCCACGATGACCACGTCCACCTGGGGCAGCAGCGAGATTTCCGCGATGCCCCGGGCGATATCCTCCGCCGCGCCTTCGCCCTGCACCTGGGCGGGCCGCAGGATGATCTGCATGGCGGGATAGCGCCGGCGGGTGACGGTGGCGATATCGTGGATCACCGCGCCGCTGCGGCTGGTGACCACGCCGACGGCCCGGGGAAGCAGGGGGAGGGGGCGCTTTTTCGCCACGTCGAACAGCCCTTCCTTCATCAGCCGGGCTTTGAGCTGCTCCAGCTTCAGAAACAGGTCGCCCACCCCGTCCCGGGTGATGCTTTCGGCGTAAAACTGGTAGCTGCCCCGCTCGGCGTACAGCCCCACGGCCCCGGTGAGCACCACCTTCATTCCGTTTTCCGGGCGGAAATCCAGGCGCATGTTGTACTGCCGGAAGCAAACGCACTGGATGGTGCAGGCTTCGTCCTTCAGGGTAAAATACCAGTGGCCGGAGGTATACTTCTTGAAATCGCTGACCTCGCCGCGCAGGGAAAGAAAGCGCAGCGACGGATCGCTGGCCAGGGCGCGGCGCACGTAATCATTCAGTTCTGAAACGGTCAGCGTCCAGGGCATGGCTCAGCGGCTCCTTTTTTCCGCGGCTTCCAGGGTGTTTTCCATCAGCATGCAGATGGTCATTTTGCCCACGCCGCCGGGCACGGGGGAGATCCAGCCCGCCACGGGCTCCACGGCGGCAAAATCCACGTCGCCCACCACCTTGCCGTCCACCCGGTTGATGCCCACGTCCACCACGGCGGCGCCGGGCTTCACCATATCGGCGGTGACGAACCGGGGCCTGCCCACCGCGGCCACCAGCACGTCCGCCCGGCGGGTGTGGGCCGCGAGGTCGGCGGTGCGGGAATGGCAGAGGGTGACGGTGCAGTTTTCATTCAGCAGCAGCACAGCGACGGGCTTTCCCACGATGTTGCTGCGGCCGATCACCACGGCGTCCTTCCCGGACAGGGGAACGCCGCTTTTTTTGAGCATGTACAGGATGCCCTTGGGGGTGCAGGCCACCACGCCGTCCTGGCCGGTGAACAGCCTGCCCGCGTTTTCCACGTGGAAGCCGTCCACGTCCTTTTCCGGGCGGATGCGGCGCAGGGCGGCGGCTTCGTCCAGATGCCGGGGCAGGGGCAGCTGCACCAGGATGCCGTCCACCCGGCCGTCGGCGTTCAATTCGTCGATCAGGGTTTCCAGCTCCGCCTGGGTGGTTTCCTCCGGCAGGCGGACGGTGCGGGAATAGAAGCCCAGCTCCTCGCAGGCGCGGCCTTTGTTGCGCACGTACACCTGGCTGGCGGGGTCGTCGCCCACCAGGATCACCGAAAGGCCCGGCGTCACGCCGCGGGCCTTCAAGGCCTCCGTGCGCTGCCTGAGCTCCTCCATTTTTTCCGCCGCCAGGGCTTTACCGTCCATCAGAATCGCCATGTGCTTTCTCCTTTTCCAATCGCTGTAAGCCGATGAGCGCCACGCCCACCGCGTTGTCGCCGGAATATTCTTTGCGCCCGAAGTGCAGCTTCAGGCCCATCCGGCGCTTTTCGTTCCTGTCCAGGAGCATTTCCCGAAGCAGCGCGGAGGAAATCACCCCGCCGAACAGCAGCGCGTCGCCGACGCCGGTTTTTTCCGCCGCGGCGGCCAGCAGCCTGAGCACCGTGCGGCACAGCACGCCATAGACCTCCGCCGCCGCGTTTTCCTTTTTTTCGCCGGCGTCCAGCATGCGCAAAAGCCGCGCTTCCGCGCCGGAAAGGTGGCAGCTGAGCCCCTCCATGCTGACGGGAACGGCGTTCCTGCATTCGCCCTTGCGCGCCAGCTCTTCCAGATAAGGCCCCGCGGGGAAGGGGAGGCCCATTTTCACCCCGATCCGGTCCACCAGCTGGCCCGCGTGCAGATCCAGCGACGCGCCCAGGGGCGTGATTTCCTCTCCCTGTACCAGCAGCACGTCCGTGGTGCCGCCGGAGAGATGCAGCCCTAAATACGCATCGCTGTTCAGCTCCGTTCCCCACCGGGCGGCAGCGAGATGGCCCCGCTGGTGGGTGGTGCTGAAAAAGGGCACCCCCAGCGCCGCGGCGATGCCCCGGCCCTGGGACAGCCCCACCTGGAATACGGGCATGTAGCTGTCCTCCCCGTCCCGGGGGGCGGCGGAGGCGCAGACGCAGGAAACGGGCTTCGGGGCGTTCTCCATCAGCTGTGGGAGCAATTCTCCCAGCTGCCTTACATGCGCAAACACGGCCTCGCTTTGGCGAAGGCCGCGTTCTCCCGCGGGCACGGGCAAAAGCCGCCGGGCCTGCACGGGCTCGCCACCCGGCGCGCACAGGGCGCAGGAGGTGGTGTAGCAGCTGGTATCCAGCCCCAGGGCCAGCATCAGCTTTCTTTCTCCTGATCCCGCCGGGCCAGCAGCGTGGCCAGGACCCCGTTGACGAATTTGCCGGCGGTGGGGGAATCGAAGCGCTGGGCCAGGGCCACCGCCTCGTTGATCACCACGGCGTCCGGCGTTTCCCGGAGATAGCAAAGCTCATAGGCTGCCACCCGGAGCACCGCCAGGTCCACCCGGGCGATCCTTTCCAGCGTCCAGCCCTTCAGGCAGGCGGCGATGGATGCGTCCAGCTCCTCCGCGTGGGCGGATACCCCGGACAGGATGCCGTCGATATAGGCCTGATCCTCTTCCTCGGGCGTAAACTCGATCAGGCCGCGCAGCGTTTCCTCCCCGCCGGCGCCGCCCAGCATATGTTCATAAGCCATCTGCACGGCTGCCGCCCGTGCCGCTTTACGAGCCATGGGTATTGCTCCCCCCGTGTGTCATTTGTCAGCATCCGCGTTTTCGCGGGCTTTCCTTGCTTCTTCCCTTTCCCGTGCTTCCCGGATGGCCCGGGAAATTTCCTCGTTGGTTTCCTTATAAGGAACGGTGGATTTGGGCGGGAAAAGCCGGTTGATCCGGCTGCTGATGAATTCCTTCTTGTTTTTGACGCCGCCCAGGAAGCCGCCCAGCGCCATCAATACGGCGATGAGGAGCGTCTTCCAGAAGCCCAGCAGCAAATACAGCACGGCCAGGATCATGGCCGTCACGGAAAAGGTGACGGCGCATTCCGGCGTGCCGATCCGGAACATGTTCCGGAGGAAGGAATCGGGACGGTTTTCATTCATTGCGGGTCTCCTCCGCATCATCAGCCGCTTCCTGTGCGGTTTCTTCTACGGTGTCTTCGGGGATTTCTTCCTCGGTTTCTTCTGCTGCCGGTTCCGCCGCAGGCTCCCCGGCGGGAAGGGAGTGCTCCTCCGCGGGGGAAACGTCCGCTTCAGCTTCCTCAGCGGGAGCTTCTTCCGCCTTGGGCGGCTCCGGCATGTTGGCGGCGGTTTCGGAGCGGCCGAAAATGCGCTGATGCAGCGGCAGCTTCGCCTTGGGCGCGGGCTTTTCCGCTTCCGCGGGGGCCGCTGCTTCCACGGCGGGCTCCGCCGCGGCGTCTGCCTGATCCGCCATCTCCGGGGCGGGCATCTGGGCGGTATCCACCGTGACGCGCACCTCGGTGATCTCGATGCCGGAGGAGGCGGACAGATACTGCTTGATCTGCTTTTGCAGGGCGGCCACCGCCAGGGGGATGGAAATATTGTTGGCCAGGGCGATGTTCATATCCACGGTGACGCCGTCCCGGGTGTTGCGGATGCGCTGGGACACCACTTCGATCTCATCGTGCATATCGATGCACTTCTGCACCAGGCCCTCAATGGCCTTGATGGAGATGCGCAGCTCGCCGTTATCCGTACGCTGCACCACAAAGCCCTGGCGCTCCGCCCGGAGCTTCTGGGGGAATGCCAGCACATAAAGGCCGAAGAGCACCGTCAGCGAGCCCACGCCGATGCAGGCGATGCGCAGCCCCGGAGAGAGGGATTCGCTGATGGAGCCTGCGATCTGCAGCCCGGCCACGCCCAGCGCGGCCCCGGCGGCGATGGTCAGCAGCGCGCCGAAAAACAGCACCAGCCGATCGTAAAATTTCAGTTTCATTTGGGATCGCTCCTTTTCCTGGTTCAGCAGCGCTTCCTGCCGGGGGCCTTCTTTTGGGCCGGGGCCGGCTTGGCCGCGGGCTTGGGATCGGTTTCGGGCGCAGATTGCGGTGCGCCGTCCAGCTTTTCTTGTTCCGCCAGCGTTTCGGGATCGAACTCGGCGTCCGGAACGTCCGCGGCGCCGTCGGCGGGGACGGGCGCTTCCGTGGGCGCGGGCTTTTCAGACTCCGCGGGCTTTTCCGCGGGGGCGGGCTTTTCAGGCTCAGCGGGCTTTTCCGCGGGCGCTTCCGCCTTGACGGGCTTTTCCGCCGGCGCGGGCTTTTCCTCCCGGACGGGAGGCTTGGTTTCCTTGGGCAGCTTTTCCTGCCGGGCAGGGGGCAGCACGCTGATCTTGGAGGCTTCCAGGTTCTTCTGATTGGCGCGCTTTTCCTGCTCGAAGCTGACGCCCTGCACGTGCACGTCCACCCGGACCACATGCAGCCCCGTCAGGCTTTCCAGGGCGCGGCGCACGTTTTCCTGCACGTCGGCGGCCACCTTCTGGATGGGATGGCCGTATTCCACCACGATGAAAAGGTCCACAGCCGCTTCCTGGCTGCCCACTTCCACCTTGACGCCGCGGGTGATGTTCCGGTTGCGGCTGAGGATCTCGCTGATGCCGCCGGTAACGCTCATGCCGGCGATGCCTTCGATCTCGCTGGCGGCTACGCCGGCGATGGTGGCGATCACTTCGTTGGCATAGCTGATGGTGCCGCCGTTTTGCAAATCAACATCCACCTTCACGGGGAGGTTATCCTTCCTTTGGGGTTTCTGCGCCATTCAAACGCACCTCCTTACTGGGATATTATAGTATAGCAGATTTTCAGCGATTTGGCAACTGTCCGCCGCTCAGGGCGTGATGCGGTTGGGGCCGCGGAAGAGGAACATGACTTCCTTGATGCTGATGCCCAGCAGCAGCATGGTCAGCCGGTCCACGCCCAAGCCAAAGCCGCCGTGAGGCGGGCAGCCGTAGCGGAAGAAATCCATGTAGAATTTCACGTCCTCGCCCAGGCCCTTTTCGTCGGCCTGCTTCCGCAGCTGCTCGTAGCGGTGCTCGCGCTGGGCGCCGGTGGTGATCTCCGTGCCGCGCCAGATCAGGTCGTACCCCAGGGGCATGCCCTTTTCATCCCGCATGTGATAGAATGCGCGTTTTTCGGGGCCGTAATCGGTGACGAACAGGAATTCATGGCCGAACTTGTCCATGCTCAGCTTGGCGCACAGGCGCTCGGCGTCGGTGGTCAGATCGTTCTTTTCGCTGTCGTCCACGGTATAGCCGTAGCGCTCTTCCAATTCCCGGTACACGTCGCACAGCTTCATTTCCGGGAAGGGCAGGGCGGGCACCACGGTTTCCAGCCCGTAGAGGGCCTGAATCTGCTCGCCGTATTTTTCTTTTACGTTTTTCAGCGCGTACTGAAGCAGCTCCGCCTCGAAAGCCATCACGTCCCGGAAGGAGGAAATGTAGCTCATTTCCACGTCGAAGCCGGTGAATTCGGTGGCGTGCTTGTTGGTGAAGGATTTTTCGGCGCGGAACACGGGGCCCACCTCAAAGATGCGGTCGAAGCCCGCGGCCATGGCCATCTGCTTGTAGAACTGGGGGCTCTGGCTCAGGTACGCCTTGCGGTCGAAATACTTGAGCTCGAACACGTCGCTGCCGGATTCGCTGGCCGCGCCGATGAGCTTGGGGGTATGGATCTCCATGAACTGCCTCTCCAGGCAGAACTGGCGCAGGGAGGCCACCAGCTCGGTCTGGGCCTTGAAGATCAGCGTGTTCTTATCGCTGCGCAGGTCCACCCAGCGGTAGTCCATGCGGCTGTCGATGGCGGCGTCCTTCGTCAGCGGCAGGGGCTCCGCCACGGAGAGGATCTCCATTTCCTCGGGCAGCATTTCCTTGCCGCCCATTTTCACGTATTCGTTTTCCACCACGGGGCCGATGCACGTGACCACGCTTTCCACCGTCAGCTGGTCCACAATGGCGGCCAGATCGGGGTGCTTTTCCTTTTCGATGGTGACCTGCAGCCGCCCCGTATGATCCCGGATTACGAGGAACGCCATGGTGCGCTTATTGCGCAGATTTTCCACAAAGCCCTGGATTTTGTTGGTTTCGCCGCAGACGACGCTGGCGATCAGGTTCCGTTCCATTTTGAATTCCTCTCCTTTTTACGCTGTGCTTGTTTACCGGATGATCAGATCCGCGATTTCCTTCGCCGCGCTTTCCAGCGGCAGCTCTTTTTCTTCCTTGGTCTGCATGTCCCGAAGCTTTACGACCCCGCGCGCGTATTCGTCGCCGCCCACGATGGCCACGTACCGGGCGGCGATCTTGTCGGCGAATTTGAACTGGGCCTTGAGGCTGCGGCCCGCCAGGTCGCTGTCCGCCTTCACGCCCAGATCCCGCAGGGACTGGGCGAAGGCGAAGGCGGGGATCTTCATTTCCGTGCCCAGGTTCGCCACGTACACGTCGGTCACCGCGGGAGCGGGGGGAAGGAGATCCTGGTTGCGCAGCTCCATCAGGATCCTTTCCACGCCGATGCCGAAGCCCGCCGCGGGGGTGGCGGGGCCGCCCAGCTGCTCCACCAGCCCGTCGTACCGCCCGCCGCCGCACAGGGCCAGGCCCTCCCGGCCCGCCTGCATGATGATCTCGAACACTGTCTTGGTGTAGTAATCCAGCCCGCGGACGATGTGGGGGTCGATCTCAAAGGGGATTTGCCTGGCGGTCAGCAGAGACTGGAGCAGGGAAAAATGCTCCCGGCATTCGTCGCACAGGCAGTCCAGGATCAGCGGCGCGTCCTTCACGATCTGCTTGCATTTTTCTTCCTTGCAGTCCAGGATGCGCAGGGGATTCTTTTCAAAGCGGGCCCGGCAGGTTTCGCACATATCGCGGATGCGCTCGCCCAGGTAATTCTTCAGGGCCTGGTGGTATTTGGGCCGGCATTCGGGGCAGCCGATGGAATTGATGTGCACCGTCAGGTTTTTCAGGCCCATTCCCGTGAGCAGGCCGAACAGGGTGGAGATCAGCTCCGCCTCCACCGTGGGCTCCTTGCCGCCGAAGCACTCCATGCCGAACTGGTGATGCTCCCGCAGCCTGCCGCTCTGGGGATTCTCATAGCGGAAGATGGGGGCGTTCAGATAATAGACCTTGCAGGGCAGGGCGTCCTGAAACAGATGGTTTTCAATGAAAGCGCGCACAGCCCCGGCGGTGCCCTCCGGCTTCAGGGTGATGGAACGGCCGCCCTTGTCCTGGAAGGTGTACATTTCCTTCTGCACGATGTCCGTGGTGTCGCCCACGCCGCGCAGGAACAGCTCCGTGTGCTCGAACACGGGGGTGCGGATCTCCCGGTAGCCGGCCTCCACTGGAAAAGATAAGCGTCCTGGGGCAGCATGTCCCGGGTGCCCTTGGGGGCCTGTGTCAGCATAGAATCCCTCCTAAAAAAATACGCCCATGCCTGCGCATGGGACGAAGTCAACTTCGCGGTGCCACCCTGCTTGCGGGAATGATTCCCGCCGCTTTTGCCCGATAACGCGGGGATGCGCCCGGAGGCATATCCGGGAGGGCTCGGGGGTGTCCCATCCGGGTCCCAGCGCGCGGCTTTCAGCCTGCGGCCGCGCTCTCTTTGCCTGGGAAAGCGGATTTCTTCCCGTCATGGCCCTGCAAATCGCATTATATAAGGAAATGAATGGATTGTCAAGAAAAAAAGCGGGGGCCCGGCCCCGCCTTTCGTTATGTTCTTCCCTTGACCATGGTCAGGGCGATGCGCTTTTTCTTTTCATCCACGCTCACCACCCAGACCTTCACCACGTCGCCCACCTTCACCGCCTCCGAGGGATGGCGGATGAAGCGGTCGGCCATGCGGGAAATGTGCACCAGGCCGTCCTGATGCACGCCGATATCCACGAAAGCGCCGAAGTCGATGACGTTGCGGACGGTGCCGGTGAGCTCCATGCCGGGGACGAGATCCTTGAAATCCAATACGTCCCGGCGCAGCACGGGGGCGGGCAGCTCGTCCCGGGGGTCCCGGCCGGGCTTTTGCAGCTCGGAGAGGATGTCGTTCAATGTGGGCAGGCCGATCCCCAATTCCCCAGCCAGCCTGTCCGTTCCGTATTCCTTCGCTTTCTGCACGATCCCGGGCAGGCCGCCGTTTTTCATGTCCTTAAGCTCCAGCCCCAGGGCGGAGAGCAGCCCCTTCGCCGCTTCGTAGCTTTCGGGATGCACGCCGGTCCCGTCCAGGGGGTTCTTGCTGTCCCGCACCCGCAGGAAGCCGGCGCACTGCTCATAGGCCCGGGGGCCCAGCTTGGGCACCTTTTTCAGCGCCGCCCGGCTGGGGATGCCGTTTTCCTCCCGGTAAGCCACGATGCTCTGGGCCAGGGCCGGCCCGATGCCCGCCACGTGGGAGAGCAGCTCCGCCGACGCGGTGCTGACCTCCACGCCCACGGCGTTGACGCACTGCTCCACCACCCCGTCCAGGGCGGCGGCCAGTTCGTTCTGCTTCAGATCGTGCTGGTACTGCCCGACGCCGATGGACTTGGGGTCGATCTTCACCAGCTCCGCCAGGGGATCCTGCATTCGGCGGGCGATGGAAACGGCGCTGCGCTCGGTGACGTCGAAGGTGGGAAATTCTTTGGCGGCGGCCTTGCTGGCGGAGTATACGGAGGCCCCGGCCTCGCTGACGATCACATAGGCGACCCCCGGCATATCGGGCAGCAGGGAGGCGATGAACTGCTCGCTTTCCCGGCTGGCGGTGCCGTTGCCGATGGCGATGGCGGTGACGCCGTATTTCTTCACAAAGCCCTTGATGAGCCGCGCCGCGGCGGCCTTCGCCGCGTCCTGGCCGGGAATGGTGAAGTGGCCCACGCCGGTATCCAGCACCTTGCCGTTCTCATCCACCACCGCCAGCTTGCAGCCGGTGCGGAACCCCGGGTCCACCCCCAGGGTGACCTTGCCCTTGATGGGCGGCTGCATGAGCAGCTGGTGCAGGTTCTGGGAGAATACCCGGATGGCGCCTTCGTTGGCCCGGTCCGTCAGGGTGCTGCGGATCTCCCTTTCCAGGGAGGGGAAGAGCAGCCGGCTCCAGGCGTCGCCGCAGGCCGCTTCCACCTGGCCGGAGGCGGGGGCGCCGGGGCGCACGAAAGCGGCCCGGACCAGGGCCAGGGCCTTTTCATCCGGAACGGCCAGCGTCACCTTCAGGAAGCCTTCCCGTTCGCCCCGGTTCACCGCCAGCACCCGGTGGGGGGCCATTTTGGGCACCGCCTCGCGGTAATCGTAATACATGCTGTATACGCTGTCTTCGTCCTTGGCGGCCTTCGTTTCAACGACGCCCTCCCGCAGCAGCAGGGAACGCAGCCCGCCCCGCAGGGCCGCGTCGTCGCTGACGGATTCGGCGATGATGTCCCGGGCGCCGGAGAGGGCGCTTTCCGCGTCCGGCACGTCCTTTTCGGGATCCACGAATTTTGACGCTTCAGCCGCCACGTCTCCCTTGGGAAGCTGCAGAAGCAGCCACAGGGCCAGCGGCTCCAGCCCCCGCTCCTTCGCCACGGTGGCCCGGGTGCGCTTTTTGGGGCGGTAGGGGCGGTAAATATCCTCCAATTCCGCCAGGGTGGCGGCGGCGCCGAGGGCGGTTTTCAGCGCGTCCGTCAATACCCCTTGCTCCGTCAGGGCTTTTTCGATTTCCTCCCGGCGCTTTTCCAGGCCCCTTAAGTATTCCAGGCGCTCGGAAAGCTCCCGGAGCACCTGATCGTCCAGGGAGCCGGTCATTTCCTTGCGGTAGCGGGCGATGAAGGGGATGGTGTTGCCCGCGGCCAGCAGCTCCATTACGGCCCGGACCTGTTCGATCCGCAGGGAAAATTCCTTCGCAAGTACGGCGGCAAAATCCATAACGATGATTCCTCCTTGATCGGAAAAACTGAAAAACGGGCCCGCGTACGGGCCCGTAAAAAGGCGCGGCGGCGCGGTTATTCCTCTTCGCCGTCCGATTCCACGTCGGCCAGGGGCTCGTCTTCGCCGGCGATGTCCTCGATCTCAGCCAGGGCCTCGTCTTCGGAGATGCCCTCCTCGCCGGCGAACTCCTCCACGGATTCCTCGTCCGGCAGGTCGTTCTCCTCCTCGGGCAGGGGCTCCGCTTCCTCCGGCATGTCCGCCTTTTTCGCGGCGCGGGCCGGGGGAGACAGGCGCTGGACGTCGGCCAGGGGGTAATCCTTCTGCTCGTAGCTGTCGCCCTTGGGGATGCGCACCCGGACGGTTTCTTTGAGGATGTTCAAATCCATGATGGTGCCGATGCCGTCCGGGGTGGCCACATCCCGGCCTACCCGGGGCATGCGCTTGCGGGTGCTTTCGTAATGATCCTCTTCATATTTGAGGCAGCACATCAGCCGCCCGCAGACCCCGGAAATCTTCGTGGGGTTCAGCGAGAGGCTCTGCTCCTTGGCCATTTTGATGGAAACGGGCTGGAAATCCCCCAGGAAAGAGGCGCAGCACACGGGACGGCCGCACATGCCCAGGCCGCCCATCATCTTCGCCTCGTCCCGCACGCCGATCTGGCGCAGCTCGATGCGGGTGTGGAACTGGGATGCCAGGTCCTTGACCAGGACGCGGAAATCCACCCGCTTGTCGGAGGTGAAATAAAACAGGATCTTGGAATTGTCAAAGGTGTATTCGCAGCCCACCAGCTTCATCTGCAGCTTGTGCTCGGCGATTTTTTTCTGGCAGATCGCTATGGCGTCCTTTTCCTTGGCGCGGTTTTCCGCGTTGCGCTGGGCGTCCTCCGCCGTGGCGATGCGGATCACCTTTTTGAGGGGCGGGGTGATCAGATCATCGCTGACTTCCTTGACCCCCGTCACCACTTCGCCGTACTCCAGTCCGCGCACCGTTTCCACGATGACGGCGTCCCCCGCGGTGGGCCAGAAGGCCCCCGGGGCGAAATAATACAGTTTTCCCGCGTTCTTGAAACGAACGCCGATTACGCTTGCCATGTGCTTGCTTCCTCCGAAATCATCTGCAATAAGCCGTCTGATACCGCGGCCCACCCCACGTTGAAATACCGCTGCCGCCGGGCGGTGAGGATGGAATCCAGGATGCGCCGCAGGGAACGGGGCGCGGCGTTTTCCCAGCCCTCCGGGCGCTGCCGGCCCCGCAGCATGTCCCGGATCTCCTGCTCCAGAATGTCCAGCAGCCGGTCCCCCGCGTCCTTCTGATCCTTCAGCAGGGCGGAAGCGGAAGCCACGTCCCGCAGGGAGAAAACGGACAGGAAGCTGCGGCGCACCGTATCCCGGGCCGCCCAGTAGCTTTCGTCCTGTTCCATTTGCAGCGCGCGGCCCAGGCTGCCGTCGCAGTATCGGCTCAGATCCCGGGCGCGGGCGGGGGCGACGCCCCGGCGGAGCAGCTCCTTTTCGATCCTTTCTTCCGTCCAGGGAGCGATCCGGATGCACCGGCACCGGGAGCGCACCGTGGGGAGCAGGGCGGTTTCCGCGTCCGCGGTCAGGAGAAAATACGTGTCCTCGGCGCCTTCCTCCAGGGTTTTGAGCAGGCAGTTCTGGGCCTGGGGCGTCATACGCTCGGCGTTGTCCAGCACCACCACCCGGCGGCCGCCCTCCAGGGAGTGGCGGGAGAGGGCGTCGATCATGCCCCGCAGGGCGTCGATCTTGATGGTTTTTTCCCGGGGCGCCGGCGCGGGGAACAGGGCGTCCGGGTGGGTGCGGCTGTCAAAGCGCCGACATTCCCGGCAGACGCCGCAGGGCCTGTCCTTTTCCGGCCCGGAGCACAGCAGCCCCTTGGCCAGCAGATGGGAAAGCGTTTTTTTCCCCACGCCCGCTTCTCCCGTCAGCAGCGTGGCGTGGGCCATGCGCCCTTCCCGGAAATCTCGGCACAGGGCAAGCAGGCTTTCGCTGCCCGCCGCGCAGGATTCCGGGGTCAGGCCCGTATCAGTATTTGACAAATTGATCCACCGTCAGCACGAACACCGTGGCGCCGCCCACGGTGACTTCGATGGGGAAGGAGGCGTACATCCCGCCGCTGCCGCCCATGGTGACGGGAGAAGCGGCGATCTGCGTGCGGCTCTTGCAGACCTTTTCGATGATGCCCATGGCCTCCTCCAGCCGGCTGTCGTCCACGCCCAGCAGCAGCGTGGTGTTGCCGGATTTGAGGAAACCGCCGGTGGTGGCCAGCTTGGTGGCGCTGAAGCCTTCGTCCAGAAGGGTGCCGATCAGATGATTCGCGTCCTCATCCTGAACGATGGCGATGATCAGTTTCATGACTTCGCGCTCCTTTCTGCGCAAAATACAGGGAAACACCCCTGATACTTGCCGTTATTATACATCATTTTTTCGCAAATATCAACCGGCAAGCGTCCGCCGCCGGGAAAAACCGGGCGGAGGGAGGCCCGCGGCGGTCCCGGCGGGGCGAAATGGGCGGACGGGGATTGTCATTTTGAAAGGAATGTGATAAAATGCTAAACGGTTCATGCTGGGACTTTGTAAGGAGTGAAAGGGATGACCCACATTTATCTGGACGCCATGGGCGGCGATAACGCGCCGGTGTGCACCGTCGAGGGCGCAGTGGAAGCCCTGCGGGCGGATCCGGAATTGAAAATCACCCTGGGCGGCCCCAGGAACGAGATCGAAAAGCTGCTTTCCGGCACGGAGGACGTGCAGGACAGGCTGGACGTGGACGACTGCCCGGAAATCATCACCAACCACGACGCGCCGGTCATGGCCATCCGGCAGAAGAAAGGCAGCGCCCAGGTGAAGGGCATGCTGCTGGTGCGGGAAGGCGGGGCCGACGGCTTCGTTTCCGCGGGCAGCACCGGGGCGACGCTGGCGGGCGGCATGTTCCGCCTGGGCCGCATTTCCGGCGTGGAGAGGCCCGCCCTCGCGCCCATGCTGCCCAACGGAAAAGGCTTCTTCTGCCTGATCGACTGCGGCGCCAACGTGGACTGCCTGCCCGCGTACCTGCCCCAGTTCGGGGTGATGGGCGCGGCCTACGTGCGGGCGGTGCAGGGCGTAGAAAACCCCCGGGTGGGGCTGGTGAACATCGGGGCGGAGGCCGAAAAAGGCAACGCGCTGTGCAAAGCGGCCTATCCGCTGATGGAGCAGGCGCCCTTCCATTTCGTGGGCAATATCGAGGGCCGGGACATCACCGCCGATCTGGCCGACGTGGTGGTGTGCGACGGGTTTTCCGGCAATCTGATCCTCAAATTCATGGAGGGCGTGGCCGGCACCCTGATGGGCATGATCAAAAAGGAGATCCTGGCCGATCCCCGCAGCAAGCTGGGCGGCCTGATGGCCAAGCCCGCTTTCCGCCGGGTGAAGAAGGCCATGGATTACACCGAAGTGGGCGGCGCGCCCCTGCTGGGCGTGCAGGGCGTGGTGGTGAAGGCCCACGGCTCCAGCAACGCCCACGCCATCGCCTGCGCCGTCCGCCAGGCCGCGCTCATGGCGCGCAAAAACCTGGTGGGCGCCATCGAAACGGAGATCTCCAGGCAGCTAAACGCCTGATGATTCAAAAGGAGGAAAAGGATCATGGTATTTGAAACCGTAGCGAAAATGATCGCCAAGCAGCTGAAAATGGACGTAAGCGAAATCACCCCCGAAAAGCGCCTGGTGGAAGACCTCAAGGCCGACAGCGCCAACGTGATGGTGCTGATCATGGACCTGGAGGACGAATTCAACATGACGGTGGAC
The DNA here is from genome assembly GCA_902761755.1 of uncultured Eubacteriales bacterium. GTDB lineage: Bacteria > Bacillota > Clostridia > Christensenellales > Aristaeellaceae > RUG563. Next base: position 124,914 of record CACWLP010000003.1, read on the forward strand.
GACGCCGCCATCAACACCCTGCGCACCGTGGGCGACGTGGTGAAATACATCGAAGAAAACCAGTAAGATGCGTCCGTGATGCGGCGCGCTCACATCCTGTGGGCGCGCTTGGCGTGTAAAGAGCGGAAAGGAGAAAGAGCATGAAGGACAGGCGCACGCTGGAAGCGGGGCTGGGCTACACATTCCGCGATCCCGAGCTGCTGAGCCTGGCGCTGACCCATCCTTCCGCCGGGCGCAGGCACAACCAGCGGCTGGAGTTCCTGGGGGACGCGGTGCTGGAGCTGTGCGTCAGCGAAAAGATCTACGAGCAGCACCCCTCCATGCAGGAGGGGGCCATGACCCAGCTGCGGCAGAAGCTGGTGCGGGAAGAGCGATTGGCGGAAGCCGCCCAGTCCGTGGACCTGGGGAAGCATCTCGTCATGGACTGGGGGTGCGAATCCACCGGCGGACGGGAAAACCCCTCCGTGCTGTGCGACGCCTTCGAGGCGGTGCTGGCGGCGGTGTACCTGGACGGCGGGCTGGACGCGGCCCGGGGCATGGTGCTGCGCCTGATCGGGGACTGCTCCGAAACGGGCGAAAGCGATTTCAAGAGCGAACTGCAGCAGGAGCTGCAGGCCGAGGGGCGCCCGGCGCCCGATTACGAAACGGTGGGCCAGTCCGGCCCGCCGCATGCGCCCGTCTTCACCGCGGCGGTGCTGCTGGAAGGCAGGGAGATCGCCCGGGGAGAGGGCACAAGCAAAAAACGCGCCGAGCAGGAGGCTGCCCGGAAAGCGTTGGAAATACTGCAGCGTTCGGGGGAAATAAAGGGGAATGCGCCTTAAGAAACTGGAGATCCACGGGTTCAAATCCTTTGCCGACCGGACGGAGATCGTGTTCAATCAGGGCATCACGGGCATCGTGGGGCCCAACGGATCGGGGAAAAGCAACATCGGCGACGCGGTGCGCTGGGTGCTGGGAGAGCAGAGCGCCCGGGTGCTGCGCGGCGCCAGGATGGAGGATGTGATCTTCGGCGGCACGGCCAAACGCAAACAGGCCTCGTACTGCGAGGTCTCTTTGGTGTTCGACAACGAGGACGGCGCGCTGAAGACCTCCTACGCGGAGGTATTGGTGACCCGCCGGGTCTACCGCAACGGCGACAGCGATTATTTCCTCAATAAAACCGCCTGCCGCCTGAAGGACATCCTGGAATTGTTCCGGGATACCGGCATCGGCCGGGAGGGCTATTCCCTGATCGGCCAGGGCCGGATCGACGAGATCCTCTCCGCCAAATCCGAGGACCGCCGGCAGGCCTTCGAGGAGGCCGCGGGCGTTATGACCTTCCGGGTGCGCAAGGAAGAAGCGGAAAGAAAGCTGGCCCGGACGAGGGACAACCTGACGCGGGTGCGGGATATCCTGGAGGAGCTGGCCGCCCGGGTGGAGCCGCTGGAAAAGCAATCCGCCGCGGCGAAGGAATACCTGGCCCTGGCGGAAAGGCTGCGGACGCTGGAAATCAATATTTTCCTGATCCGGCACGACAAGGTGAAGGACCGGATCGCCGGGCTGGATATGAACCTGGAGGGGTTAAGGGACATTCTGCTGCACCACGAGGCGAGGCTCAATGAAAACGCCGCCGAACGGGAAAAGCTGGAGGAGGCCGTGGCCCTGCTGGAGGAGGAGCTCGCTTCCGCCCGGCAGGCGCATCTGAGCGCCAACGACGCGCTGTACGAGGCCCAGTCCGCCCGGGAGCGCACGGAGCACCTGATCCAGTCCACCGGGGAAAACCTGGAGCGCATCGACGGGCAGATCGCGGAGAACACCCGGAAGCAGGAAGAGCTCAAAGCGCTGTTCGACCAGGGGAGAGAGGACGCCCGGGCCGGCACCGAAGCGCTGGAAAAGGCCCAGAAAGAGCTGGACGCCGAGCAGAAGCGCCTGGACGCCTGCGTCGCGGACGCCCAGGAAAAGGAAGAAACTCTGGACCGGCACAAGGCGGACATCCTGACCGCCATGAACCGCCTGGCCGACGCCAGGAACCAGCAGACGCGGCAGCAGGCCATCTGCGCCCAGATGAAGAGCCGCCTGGAGGAGATCCGCGCGGCGGTCCGGGAAGGCGAAGAGAAGCAGACCGGCCTGGTGGCCGCCCTGCGCAGCGCCGAAAAGCAGGCCGCCGAGGTGGACGCCGGGCTGGAAGCCCTTAAAAACGACGCGGCCCAGACCGAAGGAAAGCTGCGGGCGCTTACCGAAGAAACCCAGAAAACCGCGGAAAACGCCCAGAACCTGAATGTGAAATACCAGGGCGACGTCAGCCGGTACCGCCTGATGCAGGAAATGAGCCGGGAGATGGAGGGGTACAGCCAATCCGTGCGCAAAGCCCTGGCCTGGGCCGGCGGCGATCCCGCCGTGCGGGGCGTGGTGGCGCGGCTGATGCAGGTGCCCAAGGAACTGGAAACCGCCATCGACATGGTGCTGGGCGGGGCGCTGCAGAATATCGTCACGGAGGACGAGGAAACGGCCAAGCGGCTCATCGATTATCTGCGGCAGAACCGCCTGGGCCGGGCCACCTTCCTGCCCATGACCAGCGTGAAGGGCCGCACGCTGAACGCGGAAGAAAAGCGGCTGCTTTCCATGCCCGGCTGCCTGGGGGTGGCCAGCGAGCTGATTTCCTATGATCCCCAGTACCGGGGCATCATGGAAAGCCTGCTGGGCCGCACCGTCATCGCCCGGGATCTGGACTGCGGCATCCCCATCATGCGGGCGGGTCATCACGCCTTCCGCCTGGTGACGCTGGAGGGCGACGTGATGCACTCCGGCGGCTCCATGACCGGCGGCACGGCCCAGAAGAGCGCCGTGAGCCTGCTGGGGCGGGAACGCGAGATCAAGGATATGCGCGCCGCCTTAGAAAAAGAAAAGACGGAGCTGGCCGCCCTGCGGGATCGGCTGGTGCGGATGCAGGAAGAGCGCGAAGAGATGAAGCGGCTGCGCAACGAGGCCATGGAACGGGTGCATCAGGAAGAGATCGCCGTGGCCCGGGAGCAGGAGCGGGTGTTCAACGCCAGGGCGGAGCTCACCGCCGCTTCCGAGCAGCTGGAGCGCACTCGGGCCGCCGCGGAGCAGCTCACCGAGAGCATCGCCGAAATCGAGAGCGACCTGAAAAAAGCCCAGAGCATCGCGGAAACCGAGAGCATCGACCGGGAGGCCATGGATCAGAAAACCGAAGCGCTGCAGAAGGCGCTGTTCGGGGCCCGGGAAAAGGCCGACGCCCAGCGGGATCTGGTGACGAAAATGCGCTTGCAGTACGCGGAGCTCACCTATGCCCTGGATACCCTGCGCCGGGACCGCACCCGGCGGGACCAGGAAATGGCGGCGCTGGAAAGCGGGCTGAAGAAGCTGCAGGAGGAAAAGCAGGCCCGGGAGGAAGCGGCGCGGCAGGCCCGGGAACTGCTCTCCGAGCAGGAACAGGCGTTTCACCGGCAGGAGGCGGCCGTGGCTGCGTGCCAGCGCCGGGTGGACGAATTGGAAGAAAAGCGCCAGGAAAAGAACGCCGCCCAGCGGGAGTGCGTGCGCCTGAGCGAGGAGATCCACAAGGCCTACGACGACGACAGCATGAAGCTTCACCGCACCGAGCTCAGCCGCGACCGGGCGGAAAACGACCTCAAGGTCATGACGGACCATATTTTCAACACCTACGACCTCACCTACGCCGGGGCGGAGGAATTCCGCGCCGAAGGGCCCTTCGACCTGAGCGGCGGCGAAAAGGAAGCCGCCGTGCTGCGCACCCGCATCCGGGAAATGGGGCCGGTGAACGTGGGGGCCATCGAGGAATACGCGGCCACGAAGGAACGGTACGACGGCCTGTGCGCCCAGGAAAGCGATCTGACCAAAGCGGAAGAGGACCTGGGGGGCCTGATCGCCCGGCTGCTGACCCAGATGGAAAGGCAGTTCGTGCAGGAATTCGCCAAGCTGGGCGGCTTTTTCAAGGAAACCTTCAGCCGGCTGTTCGGCGGAGGCCAGGCGGAACTGCGCCTGACCGACCCGGACGACGCGCTGAACTGCGGCATCGAGATCATCGCCCAGCCCCCGGGGAAGAAACTGCAGCTTTTGTCGCTGCTCTCCGGCGGCGAAAGGGCGCTGACGGCCATCGCCATCCTGTTCGCCATGCTCAAGCTCAAGCCCACGCCCTTCTGCATCCTGGACGAGATCGAAGCGGCGCTGGACGAGGCGAACATCGGCTATTTCGCGGATTACCTGGCGGAGTACGCCAGAACCACCCAGTTCGTGGTGATCACCCACCGCAAGGGCACCATGGAGCGGTGCGACGCGCTTTACGGCGTGGCCATGCAGGAAAAGGGCGTCAGCAGCATGGTGTCGGTGAACCTGCAGGATTTTGAATGACGGGAGGATACGCAGCATGGGCTTTTTCCAGCGCTTGAAGCAGGGATTGAGCAAGACCCGGGGCGGGCTGACGGACAGGGTGGATTCCCTGGTGCAGTCCACGGAGAAGATCAACGAGGATTTTTACGACGAGCTTTCGGATATTCTGATCCTGGCGGACGTGGGCGTGGCGGCCACCACCGAAATCATCGACAGGCTGCGTGAACGGGTGAACCGGGAAAAGGTGAAGGACGGCGCCCGCGCCCGGGAGATCTTCAAGCAGATCCTGGTGGAGGAAATGAATATTCCCCGGCCGGCGCTGCGCTGGCCCATGGTGATGTTCGTGGTGGGCGTCAACGGCGTCGGCAAAACCACCACCATCGGCAAGCTGGCCTTGCGCTTCCAGGAGATCGGCCGCACCGTGATGCTGGCGGCGGCGGATACCTTCCGGGCCGCGGCGGACGAGCAGCTGGCCGTGTGGGCGGAGCGGGCGAAGGTGCCCATCGTCCGGGGCCAGGAGGGCGGCGATCCCGCCTCCGTGGTGTACGACGCGGTGCAGAGCGCCAAAGCGCGGAAGACCGATCTTCTGATCGTGGATACCGCCGGGCGGCTGCATAACAAAAAGAACCTGATGGACGAGCTGTCCAAAATGCGCCGGATCATCGACCGGGAATACCCCGAGGCGGAAATGCGCTGCATGCTGGTGCTGGACGCCACCACCGGCCAGAACGGCATCCAGCAGGCCAAGCAGTTCAAGGAAGCGGCGGAGATCAACGGCATCGTGCTGACCAAGCTGGACGGCACCGCCAAGGGCGGCGTCGCCATCGCCATCCGCAAGGAGCTGAATATCCCCGTATGGTACATCGGCGTGGGCGAGGGCATCGATGATCTGCAGGCCTTCGACGCCAAGGAATTCGTGGAGGCGCTGTTCTGAACAGGGCCGGGGATCGCTTCGCGCTGCGGCGGGAGCGATCCTCCTGTTTTTTCCGCCCCGGATAGCGGCAAATGCTTGTATTCCCCACAAGATGTGGTATAATATAACAATGGGTGCGGAGGCGCCGCGCCCTGAACAAACGACGAGGTGCCGGCAAAAATGAACCTGCTGCGGCTGTTTTCCCGGAAGCCCATGTTTTCCGACGGGGAGATCGATCTGGTGCTGTCCAATCAGGATGTGTCGGATCCCGATGCAGGCATCGAGGACGGGTATCTGTTCTGCATCTACCCCGCGGGCACCCGGGATTACGCCGGCTACGTGAGCCTGCGGCTGGGGGAAAGCCCGGCGCTGTATTACCTGGGCCACATCGGCTACCGGATCGAGGAAAGCCACCGGGGCCGGGGCTATGCGGAGAAGGCCTGCCGCCTGCTGCTGCCGCTGCTGGGCAGGCTGCATCTGGGCAGCGTGGTGATCACCGCCAATGTGGAAAACGCGCCGTCGCGCCGCACGGCGGAAAAGCTGGGCTGCGCCCTGGAGCGCATCGCGCCGGTGCCGCCGGAATACCGGCTGATCTGCAGCGGGGCGACGCAGAAGTGCCGCTATATCTGGCGCATGGCGGGTCCGGCGGCGGCATACAATAATCCGATGAGGAGCACGGGAGGGGAAAATATTGATTGCCAGGGGCGCTGACATCCATGTGGAACAAAAGGGCACCGCGGGGCCGCAGGTGCTGCTTTTGCATGGGTGGGGATGCTCCTGCCGGCATTTCGACCCCATCGTGCGGGAAATGGAAAAGGATTACCGGCTGACGGCCATCGATTTTCCCGCCCACGGGCAGTCCGGCCGCCCGCCGGAGCCCTGGGGCGTGAGCGAGTTTGCGGACTGCGTTCGGGACGTCATGGCGCAGACCAGCATCGCGCCCTGCGATATCATCGCCCATTCCTTCGGCGCCCGGGTGGCCCTGCGCCTGGCGGCGGACAGCCCGGAAATGGTGAACCGGCTGGTGATCACCGGCGGGGCGGGCCTGCGCAAGCCCCGCACCGAGGAGCAGGAAAAACGCAGCGCCGCTTATCAGAAGAAAAAGCGCGTGCTGCTGGGGCTCGGGAAGGTGCCGCTGGCGGGGGCGCTGGCGGATAAGGCGATGAGAGCGCTGCAGCGGAAATACGGCTCGCCCGATTACAACGCCCTGGACGACGAAATGAAGAAAACCTTCGTGAAGGTGGTTTCGGAGGATCTGCGGCCGCTGCTGCCCAAGGTGCGGGCGTCCACGCTGCTGATCTGGGGGGAAAAGGATACCGAAACCCCCCTGTGGATGGGGCAGGCCATGGAAAAGGAGATCCCCGACGCGGGCCTGGTGGTTTTTGAAAACGACGATCATTTCGCTTATCTGCATCAGTGGCCCCGGTTCGTGAAGATCGTACGGGCATTTTTGACATGAAGGAGGCGGCGGAGCGATGGACTGGCTGATGCTGTACTGGCTTCCCTGCCTGTGCATGGCCGCGGGGATGATCCTTTCCGCCCGGCGGCTGACCCATTATTTCCAGCTGGAAAGCTATCAGTTCCAGGGCTATTTCAGGACCCTGCGCCGCCAATGGAAGCGGGCGGCGCTGCCCTGCGTTGCGCTGGCGGCCGGATTTGCCGGGCTGTACGCCCTGCTGGCCTACGGCATCGCCGCGGGCCGGGAGATGAACGGCGAAAGGGCGTGGAGCGCGGGCCGGGTGCTGCTGGCGGCGCTGATCAGCGCTTCGTTCACCGGCATGGGCTGGGCGGTGCGGAAGCTGTCCATGGCCCGGCAGGAAAAGAAAAAGTTCGCCCTCACCGCCCGGATGAAACGGCTGTACGGGGCGCTGGTGACCCTGCTGCTGGCGCTGATGCTGATCCTGTTCTGCGCGGCGCGCAGGGAGACGGCGGGGATCTTCTTCGCCGCGTCCGCGGCGCTGCTGCCGCTGACCGTGGCCCTCGCCGGGGCGCTCATCTGGCCGGTGGAGCGGCTGATATTCCACCTGTACTTCCGGGATGCGGAAAAGAAGATCCTGAAAAACGACCGGCTGATCCGCATCGGCATCACCGGCAGCTACGGCAAAACCAGCACCAAATTCATCCTGGCGGATCTCCTTTCCCAGAAATACAACGTGCTGGCCACCCCGGCATCCTTCAACACCCCCATGGGCGTCACCCGGATCATCCGGGAGCGGCTGACCCCCGCCCATCAGGTGTTCATCGGGGAGATGGGCGCCCGGCACGTGGGGGAAATCAAAGAGCTGAGCCGCCTGGTGCATCCCCAGATCGGCATCCTTACCGCCGTGGGGCCTCAGCACCTGGACACGTTCAGGACCCTGGAGCGCATCAAAAAAACCAAGTACGAGCTGATCGAGGCGCTGCCGGAGGACGGGCTTTCCGTTTTCCTGGACGACGGGGATATCGTGACGGGCCTGTACCAGCGCACGAAGAAAGCCCGGCTGCTGGCCGGGAAGGAAGGCGCGGACGCCTGGGCGACGGACGTGGCCGTATCCCCCCAGGGAAGCAGCTTCACATTGCACCTGAAGGAATGGGAGCCGATCGAATGCCAGACGCAGCTGCTGGGCGAGCATAACATCCGCAATATCCTGCTGTGCGCCCTGGTGGCCAAATACCTGGGGCTCACGCCGGAGCAGATCCGCCGGGGCATCCTGAACTTAAGGCCCGTGGAGCACCGGCTGCAGCTGATGAAAACCGGGGGCGGCGTCACGGTGATCGACGACGCGTTCAACACCAATCCCCGGTCCAGCAAGGAAGCGCTGAAGGTGCTTTCCTCCTTCCCGGGGCGGCACGTGATCGTGACCCCCGGCATGGTGGAGCTGGGAGCGGAGGAAGATCAGTACAACGAAGATTTCGGGAAAGCCATGGCCAAGCACGTGGATATCGCCGTGCTGGTGGGCAGACGGCATACCGCGCCCATCCGGAAAGGGATGCTGGAGGCCGGATTCCCGGAAAGCGCCATTTTCACCGTGGGCAGCCTGCAGGAGGCGGTGGGCACCGTCAATTCCCTGATCCTGCCCGGGGATACCGTGATGTATGAAAACGATCTGCCCGATCATTACAGCGAGCAGTGAAGGGAGGCAGCAATGAGCAAGATCCAGCTGGGCGTCATCTTCGGCAGCCGCACCTGCGAGCACGAGGTGGCCATCATCAGCGCGGTGCAGCTGATGCGGAATGTGAACCGGGAGAAATATGACGTGATCCCCATTTATATCAGCCAGCGGGGCGAATGGTTCACCGGCGCGCCTCTGATGGATATCCACACCTATACGCCCTTTGATCCCTTTACGAAGGGCATCGTGCCCGTGCACCTGGACCTGACGGCGGGCAGCGGCGCGCTTTTGCATTACGTGCCCCCGAAGGGGCTGCTGGGCGGCGGCAGGGAAGAGGTGGTGGCCCGGCTGGACGTGGTGATCCCCGTGATGCACGGCCTCCACGGGGAGGACGGCTCCGTGCAGGGCGTTCTGGAACTGGCGGGCATCCCTTACAGTTCCACCGGCATCACCGGCTCCGCCGTGGGCATGGACAAGATCGTCATGAAACGGTTTTTCGCCGGCTGCGGCTTTCCCATCCTGCCGGACGTCGCATTGACCCGCGCCCAGTTCGAGCACGACACCGAGGCCGCCATGAACCGGGTGGAAGAAAAGCTGCCCTATCCCGTGTTCGTCAAGCCCGCGTGCCTGGGCTCCTCCATCGGCGTAAGCCGTGCGGACGACCGCAAGGCGCTGCGGGAGGCGCTGTCCCTGGCCTTTTCCTACGACCGGCGGGTGCTGGTGGAAAAGGGGCTGGACCGGCCTATCGAGGTGAACTGCTCCGTGGTGGGCTACGACGGGGAAAGGAAGCCGTCGGTGCTGGAAATGCCCAACGCAGGGGAAGGATTCCTGGATTTTTCGGAAAAATACCTGGCCGGCAGCGGGAGCAGCAAGGGCATGGCGAGCCTCAAGCGCATCGTGCCCGCCCCCATCGGGGAGAAGCTGACGAAGGAACTGCAGGAGCTGTCCCTGCGCATTTTCGACGCCATGGACTGCAAGGGCGTGGTGCGCATCGACTATATGCTGGACCGGAACAGCGACGACTATTTCATCACCGAGATCAACACCATTCCCGGCTCCCTGGCCTATTACCTGTGGGCGGAAACGGATCTCAAATACGACGCGCTGATCGACGAAATGGTGGAATGCGCCTTCCGCGCCCAGCGGGAAAAGGAGCGCAATTCCTTCGCCTACGTTTCGGATATCCTCTCCGGCGTGCAGCTGGGCGGGAAAACCGGGAAAATGGGCGGAAAAATGAAGCTGTGACGGCCGGAAGGAGAAGCAGATGCAGTATCGCGGTACCTACATCCGGGTGGACCTGAGCGCCATTGAGGAAAACACCAGGGCGCTGCGCGCGTCCATCGGGGATACGCCCCACATGCTGGCGGTGGTAAAAGCCAACGGCTACGGCCACGGGCTGGTGAAGGTGGCCCGGGCGGCGCTGGAAAACGGCGCGGACTGGCTGGGCGTGGCGATCCCCGAGGAGGGCGAGGCCCTGCGCAGCGCCGGCATCGGCGCGCCCATCCTGGTGCTGGGCGCGGTGAACGGGCGCGGCGCCCAGGCCAGCGTCCGCTTTTCGCTGACCCAGGCGGTGTTCGATGCCGAACGGGTGCGCTGTCTGGAAAAGGCGGCGGCGGAAATGGACACCGTCGCACGGGTGCATATCAAGTGCGATACCGGCATGGGCCGCATCGGGGTCAGGACGGAAGCGGAGCTCAACGCCGTGCTGGAGGAAATCAGGCGTTCGCCCCACGTGCGCCTCACCGGGGCGTTCACCCACTTTGCCGACGCGGACGGCGAGGGGGAGGCGTATTCCCTTTCCCAGATCCAAAAATTCGACCGGATGCGGGCGCTGCTGCCCCCGGGGATCATCTGCCACGCGGCGGCCAGCGCCGCGGCGGTGCGCTATCCCCAAGCCAGGTATCAGATGGTGCGGCAGGGGATCTCCCTCTACGGCTGCCCGACCATCCCCACGGAGATCCCCCTGCGGCCGGCCCTGTCCTGGCACACGGAGATCGCTTATGTGAAAACCGTGGAAAAGGGTGAATGCGTCAGCTACGGCTGCACCTTCCGGGCGGAAAAGGAAACCCGGGTGGCCACGCTGCCCGTGGGCTACGGCGACGGATACCACCGGGCGCTCTCCGGCAAGGCGCAGGTGCTGATCGGAGGAAAGCGCTGCCCGGTGATCGGCCGGGTGTGCATGGACCAGATCATGGCGGACGTGACCGAGGTGCCGGCGAGGGATTGTCAGATCGGCGCTCCGGTGGTATTATTGGGAAGACAGGGCAAAGAGGAGATCCCTGCGGAGGAGATCGCCGCATGGGCCGGCACCATCAGCTATGAAATGCTGCTGGCCGCCACCGCCCGGGTGCCGATCCTTTACGTCAACGGAAACGAATAAGGCGCGGAAAGAAAAAGGGTTGCGATGGAGAAGAAAAACGGCAGAAAACAAAAAAAGCCCCTGGTGTACAAGCCGTATCTGAAGGGAAGCTGGAGCTGGAAGACGATCCTGCTCCGGGCGCTGCGCGTGGTGGGCTTCTACGGGATGTTCGCGGTGGCGTTCCTGCTGATGGGGTTTGCGCTCCAGATCGAAATCACGGCGCTGCGCTGGGCGGTGAACCTGTTCGTGACGGCGGTGTGCGTGCTGGTGGTGTACTCCTCCGGCGCGTCCGACGGCGTGCGGGAAGTGGTGCAGGGGGAGATCGCCTGGGGACAGAAGGAAAAAGGGAAGCCCGTGGCTGCGGACGATCTGCGCAAATGCTACAATCCCGTCAAGGGCTATCTGGTGTTCGCCTGCGCCGCCGCGGTGCTGCTGGCGCTGGCGATTCCCCACGCCCTGACCGCCCAGAAGCAGATCTACACCCTGCAGCCGCTGCCCGACTGGGTGGAGGGATACCGGGGGCATGAGGAAATCACGGCCCCGCTTTCCTATTATCAGCGGGAATACAGCCTCACCGCGGGCGCCGTGGTGCAGATCATCGTTCGGATGGCGATCTATCCCTTCGTCAGCGCCGCGGCGCTGGACAGCAAGGACGCCATGCTGCTGGTGGACAGGCTGAGCCCGCTGCTGATCCTGCTGCCCGCCCTGGGCTATCCTGTGGGATACCTGACCGGGCCCCGGAAGCGCGCGGCGGTGCACGGGGATATTTCCGCCAATAACCGCCGCCGGATCCGCCGGGAAAAGAAGGCCCGGGAAGCCCGGAAAGAAAAAAGGAACGAGTTGATTTGACCGTATGCGGATCATTGCGGGGGAGATGCGCTCCCGGCGTCTGAAGGCCCCGGCGGGGATGGACACCCGCCCCACCGCGGACCGGGTGAAGGAAGCGCTGTTCAGCATCCTGGGGGCGCGGGTGTACGGCGCAAGGGTGCTGGACCTGTACGCAGGCAGCGGCGCCCTGGCCCTGGAAGCGCTGAGCAGGGGCGCGGAATACGCCGTGCTGTGCGACTGCGGCCGGGAAGCCTGCCGGGTGATCCGGGAAAACATTGCGGACCTGGGATGCGAACAAAGGGCGCGTCTGATGCAGATGCGGGACACGGCGGCCCTGGAGACGCTGAAAAAGAACGGGGAGAGCTTCGATCTGATTTTCCTGGATCCGCCTTACCGCATGGATACCGCTCCGGTGTGCGCCGCCATTGCAGAAATGGGGCTGCTGCGGGCGGAGGGCGTGATCGTGGCGGAGCACGGGCGGGAGACGCCCCCCGGCGTATCCGCGCCCCTGACGCTTTTCGACCGCAGACAGTACGGCGCGGCGGGGCTGAGCTTTTACCGCCAGAGGGAGGATGACCCATGAAGGAATCTGTCTGCCTCTTTCCCGGCAGCTTCGATCCGGTGACAAACGGCCATATGGACGTGATCCGCCGGGCGGCGAAGATCTTCGACCGGGTGATCGTGGGCGTTCTGCACAATCCGGACAAGCAGGGCCTGTTTTCCGTGGAGCAGCGCGTGGCGATGCTGAAAAAAGCCTGTGCGGACATTCCCCAGGCGGAGGTGATCGCCTACGGCGGGCTGCTGGCGGATCTGACCCGGGAAAAGAATATCCGGGTGGTGATCCGGGGCGTCCGGGGAACGGGCGATCTGGAAAGCGAAACGGCCATGGCCCGGATCAACGGGCAGCTGGACCCGGGGCTGGAAACGCTGCTTTTGCCCGCGTCGCCGGGCTGCGGGGAGATCAGCGCCAGCATGGTGCGTCAATTGGCGCAGTTCGGGGCGGATCTGAAGCCGTACGTGCCCCGCGCTGTGCTGCGGGATATCAGAAAAATGTACGCGGCAAACCGAAAAACTGGGGAGGAATGAAGATGTCAAGCAAGGAACTGGGCGTGTATGATCTTCTGGACCGGCTGGAGATCCTGGTGGAAAACGCCAAAACGATCCCGCTGTACGGACGCATCGTGATGGACCGGGAGGAATGCAACTCCCTGATCCGCAAGATCCGGGACAGCATCCCCACCGATGTGCAGTCGGCCAAAGAGCTGCTGAATATGGAAGGCCAGATCATCAGCGACAGCCGCAAGCAGGCGGAAGGCATGCTGCGGGAGGCCAACGCCACCGCGCGGCAGACCATTGAAAACGCGGAAACCTCTGCGCGGCAGACCATCGAAAGCGCCAACGCCAAGCTGTTTGAGGCCAACAACAACGCCGATCTCACCATGAAAAACGCCGCCGACCAGGCCAACGCCATGGTCGCCGACGCTCAAGCCAGGGCCAACGCCATCATTGCCGACGCCCAGACCCGCGCCCAGCAGATGGTGGCGGACAGCGAGATCGTGGCCCGCGCCACGGCTCAGGCCCAGGATATGCTGGACAGCGCCCACCGGGAGTGCGAAGCCTACGCCGCCCGGGCCCACGAGGAGGTCAACGCCCTGATGGACCAAGCGGACGCGGCCCTGGCCCAGCAGATGGACGCCCTGCGGGCGCTGAGGCAGGATCTGAGCGGGCAGTAAAACAATCGGCTTCCGGGCGGGGATCCCATACGTTTTTCCGCCCGGCGCAAAAAATAGCTTGACACGGGACGGCCTTATGGATATACTATAATGGCTGTTTTGTGGTACTATTTGCTCAAAACGCATCAATCCATGCCTCTGGCATGTGCAATAAAAAGGAGTTGTAACGGTTATGAAACGCACTTATCAGCCCAAGAAACGCCAGCGCAACAAGGTGCACGGCTTCCGTGCCCGCATGAGCACCAAGAACGGCCGCCGGGTGCTTTCCCGCCGCAGGAACCGCGGCCGGAAGGAACTGACGGTCTGACCGGCCGGCGATCCGGTTTTTCTTGCCTGGCTTAGCCCGCCCCCGACGCTTGCCAACGCGCATGGACCCGTGGGGCGGGTTTTGCTGTAAAAGGCGGGAAAGAAAAGAGGAAAGCGGCATGGAAAAGCAGCACCGGCTACGGAAAAACGGGCAGTTCCGATACGTCTACAAAAAAGGCAAAGGAACGGCCTGCCGGGAAATGTCGGTGGGATTCGTGAAAGGCCCGAAGCTGCTGGCCGGCTTCGCGGTGAGCAAGAAAATCGGCAACGCGGTGACGCGGAACCTGGTCAAGCGCCGGCTGCGGGAAGCGTTCCGGGCGGAAATGCCGCATCTCAAAAGCGGGCTGTACGTGGTGACGGCCCGGGAAGCGGCTGCCCAGGCCGATTTTTCCAGGCTGAGCGCATCGCTCCGGTATCTGCTCAAGAAGCAGGGCCTTTATCGGGAAGAAACGGCATGAAGCGTATCCTGCTTGCCCTGATCCGGTTTTACCGGCGGCGGATCAGCCCCGGAAAACGGCCCTGCTGCCGCTTCGTGCCCACGTGCTCGGAGTATGCCCAAACGGCGATCCAGCGCTTCGGCGCCGTCCGGGGCACGGCCCTGGCCGTCCGGCGCATCGCCCGCTGCCGCCCCGGCTGCCCGGGCGGGTATGATCCCGTGCCGGAGGGGCCCAGCACCATCGTGAGGAGGGACGAAAACAATTGTTCGCAGCGATAGGTAATTTTTTGTACGGTGTTCTCGAAGGCATCAACGGCGTGGTGCAGAATTACGGCGTATCCATCATCATCTTCACCATCCTGATGCGCCTGATCTGCCTGCCTTTTGACTACAAAAGCCGCAAAGGCATGCGGAAAATGTCCGCGGTGCAGCCCAAAATCGCTGCGCTGCAGAAAAAGTATCAGAACGATCCCAAGAAGCTGCAGCAGAAGCAAGCCGAGCTCATGCGCAAGGAAGGGTACAACCCCCTGTCCGGCTGTCTGCCCCTGCTGCTGACCTGGCCGCTGATGATCGCCATGTTCGCCGCCATGCGCAGCATCGCCAACGAGCAGATCGCCCGGCAGACGTTCGCGTACCTGGCGGGGGAAACCGACGCGATCCGGCCCGCGGAGCATTTTCTGTGGATTAAAAACATCTGGATGACGGATTCGCCCTTTACCCCCATCGTGCCGAACATGCAGTCCCTGCAGCTGCTGGGACAGGACGTGTGGCAGAAGGCGTTCGGCGTGCTGAGCGAAGGGCAGATCGAGGTGCTGAAGGAGCTTGGCATCACGATCGACTCCTTTGCCACGAAGGAAAGCACCCAGGCTGCGGTGAATGTCATCATGACGAAGCTGGGCAGTCTGGACGTCTATCAGGCGGCCATCGAATGGGTGCCCGGCTGGAAAGAGATCCCGATACTCATCAATACGCTGCGGTTGTATAAGCAGTGGAACGGATTGCTGATCCTGCCCGTCGTCGCCGGCGTCGCCCAGGTGCTGCAGACCAAGTACAACCCCCAGATGAAGGAACAGCAGAACGTGCAGCCCGCCAACGGCCAGGGGAAGGGCATGGGCAACTTCATGAAGTATTTCTTCCCCATCCTCTCCGTCTATTTCTGCCTCTCCTCCAATGCCGGCTTCGCCCTGTACTGGGTCACCTCCACGGCGGTAATGTGGGTGCAGAGCATCATTCTGACCAAGGTATTTGAAAAGCAGGAAGCGAAAAAAGCCGAAACCGTGAATGTAGAAGGGTCTGTGAAATAATGAAAGAATTTGAAGTATCCGCCCGCACCATCGAGGAAGCGATCTCCCAGGGCTTGGAGCAGCTGGGCGTATCCATTTCCGACGTCACCGTGGATGTGATTGAAGAAGGCAGCAAGGGCCTCTTCGGGCTGTTCGGCTCCCGCCCCGCGAAGGTGAAGCTGACCCTCAAGGGCGACGAAGCCAGCGACGAGGATATGGCCCACGCCATCCTGGCCGACGCCATGAAGGAAGAAACCCCCAAGGAAAAGAAGCAGCCGAAGCAGGAAAAGCCCGCCGAAAAGAAGCAGGAGCCCAAAAAGGCGAAAGCCCCCAAGCAGGAAAAGGCCCCCAAGACGGAGGAAGCGAAAGCGGAAGCCGAGGCGAAGCCTGAACAGGCGAAGGCCGAAGAGAAGGCCGAAAAGCCCCAGAAAGCCCGCAAGCCCCGGGAAAAGAAGGAGCCCAAGGAACGGCCCGAGCCCAAGGAGATCGTGCCCGCCGAGCAGGCGGACCGGGATACCGCTGCGGGCAAGGCCCAGGAATTCCTGCAGAACCTGACGAAGCTGATGAACGTGCCGGTCTCCGTGGCGGTGGCCACCGACGAAGAAGGCAACGTGCGGGTGAACATGGAAGGGGACACCCTGGGCATCCTTATCGGCCGCCGGGGGGAGACCCTGGACGCGCTGCAGTACCTCACCAGCCTGCAGGTGAACAAGGGCCAGAATACCTACACCCGGGTCACCCTGGACACCGAGGGCTACCGCGCCAAGCGGGAGGACGCCCTGGTGCGCCTGGCCAACCGCATGGCCAATCAGGCCCAGCGCACCGGCCGCAAGGTCAGCCTGGAGCCCATGAACCCCTACGAGCGCAGGATCCTCCACAGCGCGCTGCAGGATCATCCCGCCGTCACCACCCATTCCGAGGGCGAAGAGCCAAACCGGCACGTGGTGATCACGCTGAAATAAGATTTTGCCGAATGAAAAAGCAGCCCGGGAAACAGACGGGCTGCTTTTTTCGTGAAAATCCTTACGAAATTCTTAAAAATACAAAAAATATTCGGAAATCGCATTGACATTCCGGGGGAAAGCCGTTATACTTTGCAAGGTTCATCCGGGCGGCGGCAAGGCCGGAAAGATGCGACGAAAACGCTTTTGCTTGCAGCAAGGGCCCTGCCGAAAAAGGCAAGGCCCTTTTTTCCTGGAATGAACGCATCAAACGCCTATCGGCGCGCAAGCGCTGATAATATTTTGATAGGGGGACAGTACAGATGAAACTGGTCTACGACATTGCAGACAAGCCGCCAATCAAAAAGAATCTGGTGTACGCCTTCCAGCAGCTGCTGGCCATCATGGCGGCCACGCTGCTGGTGCCCATCCTGGTGAACGTGAATTCCGGCAAAGACCTCATGAGCCAGCCCGCCGCGCTGCTGGGCGCCGGCGTCGGCACGCTGTTTTACCTGTTCATGACCAAGCAGAAGAGCCCCGTGTTCCTGGGGTCCTCCTTCGCTTTCATCAGCCCCCTGGTGGGCGCGGTGTCCTTCGGCTTCCTGGGCATCTTCCTGGGCGCGTTGTTCGCGGGCCTGGTGTACGTGATCATCGCCCTGATCATCAAGAAGACCGGCTCCGCTTGGGTGAACAAGCTGCTGCCCCCCGTGGTCATCGGCCCCACCGTGGCCCTGATCGGTCTTTCCCTGTGCGGCAGCGCCGTGACCAACCTGATCAACGGCAACGGCAACCAGACCATCCTGAACCTGACGGGCTTCGCCGGGGGCGAGCTGAACGTGAGCAATTTCCTGGCCGGGATCACCAAGTACGAAGGCGTTGAAAACATCAGCACCAACTACTACAGCCTGGTGCACATCGCCGTGGGTCTGTTCGCCTTCTTTATGACGGTGTGGGCCTCCGTGAAGGGCAGCAAGGGCATGAAGCTGATCCCCTTCATCATCGGTATCGTCAGCGCCTACGTGGTGGGCCTGGGCCTGACCCTCATCGGCAACGCCGCCAACGTGGACGCCCTGAAAGTCATCAACCTCTCCGCCTTCGACAAGATGCAGATCCTGGAAGTGCCCAAGTTCACCTTCCTGGGCATGTTCGAGGAAGGCGCCTCCAAATTTGAAAACTTCGGCCAGGTGTTCAACGTGTTCATGCTCTTCGCGCCGGTGGCCTTCGTGGTGCTGGCCGAGCACATCGCCGACCATAAGAACCTGGGCTCCATCATCAACCGCGACCTGATCACCGATCCCGGCCTGGACCGCACCCTCATCGGCGACGGCGTGGGCAGCATCATCGGCTCCTTCTTCGGCGGCTGCCCCAACACCACCTACGGCGAATCCGTGGGCTGCGTGGCCATCACGGGCAACGCCTCCGTGAGCACCATCTTCATCGCGGCCATCTACTGCATCGTGCTCAGCTTCTTCGGTCCTTTCACCGCGTTCGTCAATTCCATCCCCTCCTGCATCACCGGCGGCGTGTGCATCGCGCTCTACGGCTTCATCGCGGTCAGCGGCCTCAAGATGCTGCAGCCTGTGGACCTCAATGACAATCGGAACCTGTTCGTTGTGGCCGCCATCCTGGTGACCGGCATCGGCGGGCTGACGCTGAACCTGGGCCCCATCACCATCTCCTCCATCGCCACCGCCCTGATCCTGGGCGTGCTGGTGAACGTGATCTTCAACAAGCGTTCCGCCAAGGAAAACGCCGCGGAATAAGCGCTGAAAAAACCTGAAAAAACTTTCAATTACCCGTTTACAAACCGCGTCTGTCATGTTACAATGATAGGCGTGGTTTTTAGAACCGCCTGCCAGGATCGGCGATACCCCAACGCCCTTCTTAGTTCGCGGCGATTGAAGAAAGGGGCCGCCACACCCCCATAAGGAGGAAGACACCATGGACAAGGAAATGAAAGCCCAGATCATGCAGACCTATGCCCGCCACGAAGGCGACACCGGGTCTCCCGAAGTGCAGGTGGCGCTGCTCACCGAGCGCATCAACCACCTCAACGAGCACCTCAAGCTCAACAAGAAGGATCACCATTCCCGGCGCGGCCTGCTGCTGATGGTCGGCCAGCGCCGCGGCCTGCTCGACTATCTCAAGAAGACGGATATCGAGCGTTACCGTGATCTGATTGCCAAGCTGGGTCTGCGCAAGTAAGGCGCATGGGGCTATCGGCTGGAAGGATTCAGCCGATAGCCTTTTGTTTCAGCCGTCCGGCAGGGGCCGGAGGGCAAGTGAGTGTTGTGAGGAGAAGGAGAAAGAAAAATGGATTACAAAGCGTATTCAATGGAATTTGCGGGCCGCACCCTGACGCTGGAATTCGGCAAGTACGCCCAGCAGGCCGGCGGCAGCTGCCTGGTCCGCTACGGCGACACCGCGGTGCTGGTGAATGCCACCGCGTCGGACAAGCCCCGGGAGGGCGTGGATTTCTTCCCCCTGACGGTGGACTTTGAAGAAAAGCAGTATTCCGTGGGCAAGATCCCCGGCGGCTTCATCAAGCGGGAAGGCCGCCCCACCGAAAAGGCGACCCTGACCTGCCGCCTCATCGACCGGCCGCTGCGCCCCCTGTTCAACAAGGGCATGCGCAACGACGTGCAGGTGGTGGCCCAGACCCTGAGCGTGGACCCCAACACCCCGCCGGAATTCCCGGCGATGCTGGGCTCCTCCATCGCCCTGATGGTGAGCAACATCCCCTGGGGCGGCCCCACCGCCGCCGTGATCGTGGCCCGGGTGAACGGTGAATTCGTCATCAACCCCGACGAAGCCCAGGAAGCGGCCTCCGATATGCACGTCACCGTGGCGGGCACCAAGGACGCCATCATGATGGTGGAAGCCGGCGCCAAGGAAGTCAGCGAAGACGCCATGATGGACGCCATCCTCTACGGCCATCAGTTCATCAAGCAGCTGGTGGAATTCCAGGAGAAGATCACCGCCGAGATCGGCAAGCCCAAGTCCGAATTCCCGCTGATCACCACCGGGGACGACGTGAAGGCTGCTGTGCGGGAATACGCCCTGGAAAAGTGCGAATATATTTATTCCACCTATGTGCGCAAGGAACGCCAGGCCCGGGACGCCGAGGTGTCCGCCGACGTGGCGGCCCACTTTGCGGATATCTTCCCCGGCCGGGAAAACGAAGTGGCCGACGCCCTGTATTACCTGGGCAAGGAAGTCATGCGCCGCAAGATCCTGGATCAGGGCATCCGCCCCGACGGCCGGAAGGTGGACGAAGTGCGGCCCATCTGGTGCGAAGTGGGCGTGCTGCCCCGCACCCACGGCAGCGCCGTCTTTACCCGCGGCGAAACCCAGGCCCTGACCATCACCACCCTGGGCATGGTCAGCGAAGCGCAGCAGCTGGATGGCCTGTCCAACGAGGACAGCAAGCGCTACATGCACCAGTACAACATGCCCTCCTACGCCACCGGCGAAGCGGGCCGCCTGCGCAGCCCCAACCGCCGCGAGATCGGCCACGGCGCCCTGGCGGAGCGCGCATTGGTGCCCGTGATCCCCTCCGAAGCGGAATTCCCCTACGCGCTGCGCCTGGTATCCGAGATCCTGGGCAGCAACGGCTCTTCCTCCATGGCTTCCGTGTGCGGCAGCACCCTCAGCCTCATGGATGCGGGCGTGCCCATTCACGCGCCGGTGGCCGGCGTGGCCATGGGCCTGATCCAGGATCCTGAAACCGGCAAGATCGAGGTGCTCACCGACATCCAGGGCCTGGAAGACTTCCTGGGCGACATGGACTTTAAGGTGGCCGGCACCCAGAACGGCATCACCGCCATCCAGATGGATATCAAGATCAAGGGCATCAACCGCGAGATCCTTTCCCGGGCGCTGAGCCAGGCGCTCAAGGGCCGGCTGCACATCCTGGGCATCATGCTGGAGACCATCGGCCGTCCCCGGGAGAACCTGAGCAAGTACGCCCCCAAGATCATCACCTTCTCCATCAATCCCGAAAAGATCGCCGAGGTCATCGGCCCCCGGGGCAAGATGATCAACAAGATCATCGACGAAACCGGCGTCAAGATCGACATCGAGGACGACGGAAGGGTGTTCATCGCCACCGCCGATCAGGAAGCCGCCGACAAGGCGAAAGCCATTATCCTGGGCATCGCCAAGGACATCGAAGTGGGCGACGTGTTCACCGGCAAGGTGGTGCGCATCATGAACTTCGGCGCCTTCGTGGAGCTGGTGGGCGGCAAGGACGGCATGATCCACATTTCCAAGCTGGATAACAAGCGCGTGGAAAAGGTGGAAGACGTGGTGAAGGTGGGCGACGAACTGGAGGTTAAGGTCTGCGAGATCGACGCCCAGGGCCGCATCAACCTGATCCGCAACGACATCACCTACGACAACCCCAATTTCACCCGCTCCGCGCCCGCCGTATCCCGGCCCCCGCGCAGGGACGGCCGGAAATAAGCCCTGATAAAACGGAAACACAGGGGGGAAGCTAAATGCATCCCCTCTGTTTTCAATCAAGGAGCAGGCAATGGAGAAATTTATCCTGGACAATGGGCTGACCGTGCTGGTGGAGGAAATGCCGTCCCTGCGCTCCGTATCCATCGGGGCGTGGGTGAAGGCGGGGAGCATGCTGGAAACCCCCGGGGAAAACGGCCTTTCCCATTTTATGGAACATATGGCCTTCAAGGGCACGCGCAAGCGCACCGCCCGGCAGATCGCCGAGGAAATGGACTGCATCGGCGGGCAGCTCAACGCCGCCACCAGCAAGCTGTGCACGAATTACTACGCCAAGGTCATCGACGAGGACCTGCCCCTGGCGGCGGATATCCTTTCGGACATCGTGTGCGATCCCGCCCTGGATGAAAAAGAGCTGGATAAGGAGAGGGGCGTGGTGCTGGAGGAAATCGCCATGGTGGAGGACACGCCGGAGGAAGTGGTGTTCGACGTGCTGGCCGAGGCGGTGTTCGGAGAGCAGTCCCTGGGCCAGAGCATCCTGGGCCCGGCGGACAGGATCGCCGCCTATACGGCGGAGGATCTGCGCGCTTTCCGCAGGCGGCATTACGGCCCCAAAAACGCTGTGGTGGCCATGGCGGGCAATGTGACCGCCGGGCGCGCCCGGGAGCTGGCGGAACAGTATTTCGGCGCGTGGCAGGGCGCGGAAGGGGAGGAATACCCCGACGCCCAGGCCATCCCCGCGCCCCGGAAACTGGCCCGGGACAAGGATACGGAGCAGGTGCACCTGTGCCTGTCCTTCCGGTCCCACGAGATGGGCAGCGAGCTGGTTTATCCCACCGCGGTGCTCAACAACATCCTGGGGGGCGGCATGTCCTCCCGGCTGTTCCAGCGCATCCGGGAGGAGCTGGGCATGGCCTATTCCGTGTATTCCGGGCCCAGCAGCTATCCCCACTGCGGGGAATTCACCATCTATGCCGCCACCAGCCCCCGGCACTGCAAAACGGTGCTGGAGCAGATCAACCTTGAAATCTCGAAGCTCATGGAGGGCGGGATTACCCAGAAGGAATTCCAAATGAGCAAAGCCCAGCTGAAGGGCAGCTTCATCCTGGGGCTGGAGAGCGCCTACAGCCGCATGAGCGCCCTGGGGCACAACCAGATCCTTCTGAACCGGGTGATCCCTCCGGAAGAGACCATTGCCGCCATTGAAAAGGTGACGATGGACGACGCCATGGACGCGGCGAAGCGCATCCTGACGGGGCCGAGGGCCTATGCCGTGGTGGGCCGGAAGGCGGAAAAATACTTAAGCGCCATCGGCTGACGGCGTGAAAGCGAGGAGAGCATGAAACGATTCTGGATCTGCCTGGCGGTATTGCTGGCGCTGCTGAGCCTGTCCGCCCTGGCCGAGGAAGCCGCCGATATCACGCCCCAGTGCGGCATCCGGGTATCGCATTACGGCAAAGACAAAGAAAAGATGCTGGATAACGGCACCATGACCATGTGGTATCAGCCGGAGGCCAACGCCTGGGTGGAGGTGACCTGCCCGGAGGGATCGCCTGCCCAGGGCGTGTTCATCCGCTGGGGGAAAAAGCCCATCGACACGGTGATCCAGGTGCCGGGAGAGGACAAGGAATGGCAGACGGCGCTGGAGCACGAAGGCATGTATTTCAACGAATACATTGCTTTTGACGAGCCGCTGGAAAAATTCCGCATCCGGCCCCTGGCGAAGCAGGATCAATTCGCCATCATCAAGCTGCAGGTGCTGGGGGAGGGCGAGGTGCCGGACTGGGTGGAGCGCTGGCAGCCCTTCGAGGGCAAGGCGGACATGATGGTATTGGTGGCCCACGCCGACGACGAACTGCTCTATATGGGCGGCGTGATCCCCTATTACAGCGGGCAGATGGGCAAGAAAGTGATCGTGGTGTACATCGCCCAGATGAACGGGTTTCGGAATGTGGAATTGCTGGACGGGCTGTGGCACTGCGGGGTGCGTTCTTACCCGGAAATGCCCACCAGCAAATTTAAGGATCAATGGTGCACGGGGCTGAAAAAATGCCTGAGCATCTGGAATGAAGAAAAGCTGCTGTCCTACGTGACGGAGCTGATCCGCAAATACCAGCCCGACGTGATCGTGACCCACGACGTGAACGGCGAATACGGCCACGGGGCGCACAAGGCCTGCTCCTATGCGGTGCAGAAGTGCATCCTGAAAGCCGCAGATCCATCCCAATACCCGGATTCCGCGGCGCAGTACGGCGCCTGGCAGGTGAAGAAGGCGTACCTGCATCTCTACGAAAGCGAGCTGGGCATGCTGGATTTCGATTGGCGGCAGCCCCTGGAGGCTTTCGGCGGCAAGACCGCCTTTGAGATCACCGACGAGGCGTTCAAGATGCACCGCAGCCAGGCGGCCTCCGGCAAGTACAAGGTGGAGGACTTTGGAAAATACGACAATTCCCTGTTCGGGCTGTTCTATTCCGCCGTGGGGAACGATACGCCCGGAGTGAACGATATGTTTGAGCACCTTGAGTAAAAAACGCATCAAAAAACGCCGTACGCGAAGTACGGCGTTTTAAATTGTTGACAAAATGCTTTGGGGAAGTATGAAGGGGCCTAGCCCCTTCATCAACAATCCGCAGGACCGGGTTTGCCGGTCCGAGGAGCGGTCCTTGACCGCTTCCTATATCAATTTATGACCGTAAAAAGAGCATTTCCGGGCATACTTGCTCGGAAATGCCTTTTTACAATAAATTGATGTGTCGAAGGAAAGGACGGTTTTCCGGCCTTTCCTTCACAGGGTGTCGACAAAGTCGACACCCTGAAACGCCGTACGCGAAGTACGGCGTTTTTTGATGCATCAAAGGCCCCGGATGGCATCCTCCGCCTGCTCCATGGCGGCGATTACCGCGTCGGAGAACCGGTCGAACTCCGGGTCTTCCGTCTGCAGTTCCGGGTGGCTGAGGAAGTAAGCCACGCATTCCCGGGCGGCCTGATCGAAGCGCTTGCGGGGCGGCAGGGAAGGCACCAGGCGGTGCAGCAGGCTGTTGTCAAAAATCACGGTGTTGGATTTGTCGCCGATCAGCGCGCCTTCAAAATCGTACTTTTTGCATTTGGCCAGTATTTCGGAGGGCACGAAGCAGGGGCGGTATTCCGCGCCCGCAGCTTTTGCCACCGCTTCCATGATCTGGTTCCAGGTGAGCAGCTCCTCGCCGGTGATCTGCACGGCCTGGCCGACGGCGTGGGGGTTTCCCATGAGGCCGACGAAGGCCGGGGCGAAATCGTCGCTGTGGAGCACGGCCCAAAGGCTGCTGCCGTCCCCGGGCATCAGCACCTTTTTGCCCTCCATCATCCGCTTGAGCACCTGCCAGGGGCCCTTGTCCCCGTGGATGGCCAGGGGCAGGGAACGCCAATTAAAGGTATGGCTGGGGCGCACCACGGTGACGGGGAAGCCCTCCTTCCGGTAAGCGTCAAAGAGGATCTCCTCGCAGAAAATCTTGTTGCGGGAGTATTCCCAATAGGGGTTTGATAAGGTGGTGCCCTCGGTGATCACCGGGGAGGAGAGGGGCTTTTGATAGGCGGAAGCGGAGCTGATGAAGATATACTGATCCACCATGCCGGCGAACAGACGGATATCCCGCTTCACCTGCTCCGGCACGAAGGCGATGAAATCCGCCGCCACGTCGAAGCGGCGGTTTACCAGGGCTTTCTTTACGGCGCTTTCGTCGTTCACGTCCAGGGCAAGGATCTCCGCGCCGGGCACGTCGGCGGCCCGGGTGCCGCGGTTGATCAGCGTCACCTCCCACCCCTGACGGAGAAGCAGGCGGGTGATGGAGGTGCTGATCACGCCGGTGCCGCCGATAAACAACGCTTTCATACTGGTTCCTCCCTTTTTCGTTTGCTCGGTATCATTGTACAGCATGGGCCGGACGGGGAACAAGGGGGAAAAAACTGTCAGGCGAGGGCGCCGGAGCGGAGCATTTTCTCCAGCGCGCTTTGCAGCGCCAGCTTTCCGTGGGCGTAGGTGAGCCCGCCCTGGAGATAGACCGTATAGGGTTCGCGCATGGGGGCGTCGGCGGAAAGCTCGATGCTGGCGCCGGAAACGAAGGTGCCCGCCGCCATGATCACCTGATCGGCGTAGCCCGGCATGTCCCAGGGCTCGGGTACGGCGCTGCCGTCGATGGGGGAGGCCGCCTGGATGCCCTGCACGAAGGCGATCAGCCTGTCCGGCGCGCCCATTTCGATGGCCTGGATGATGTCCGCCCGGGGGGCGTCGAAGGCCGGGGTGGTTTTCATGCCCAACAGTTCGAACACGCGGGCGGAGAGCACCGCGGTCTTGACCGCCTGGGTGACGGTGTGCGGGGCCATGAACAGGCCCTGATAGAAGGGTTGGTAGCTGGCGGCGTAGCTGCCCACCTCCCGGCCCAGGCCGGGGGCGGTGAGCCGGGATTCGATGCGGGAAATGGCACGCTCCGTGCCCGCCAGGTACGCGCCGGTGGGCGCCAGGCCGCCGCCTGGATTCTTGATCAGGGACCCCACGCACACGTCCGCGCCAAAATGGGTGGGCTCCCGGTCGGACAGGAATTCGCCGTAGCAGTTGTCCACCATGATAAAGATATCCGGGCGCTTTTCATGCACGGCGGCGATCAGCGGCGCCATGTCCTCCGGGCGCAGGGAGGCGCGCCAGGCGTAGCCCCGGCTGCGCTGAATGAGGATCACCCGCGTGTTTTCCCGGATAGCGGAGAGCACCCCGGGCACGTCCAGCTTCGTCTGATCCTCCGCCATTTCCGCCTGGGAATAGGAAACGCCCATTTCCCTGAGATTTCCCGGGGCGTTCCCGGTAAGGCCGATCACCGTTTCCATGGTATCGTAAGGCGCGCCGGCGGCGGAGAGAAGATGATCCCCGGGCCGCAGAAGCCCGAACAGGCACAGGGAAAGGGCCGCGGTGCCGCAGGCCACGGCGGGGCGCACGATGGCGCTTTCCGCGCCGAAGAGCCGGGCGAACACCTTTTCCAGCTTGTCCCTGCCGATGTCGTCGTAGCCGTAGCCGGTGGTGGGGGCAAAATGGCGCTGGGCGATGTCCTCCGCATGGAAGGCATCCAGCACGCGGCGGGTGTTTTTGATCTCGTTTTCCTCCAGGGCGGCGAATATGGGCTGGCAGTCCGCTTCCGCCCGGGCGATGAGAGAGAGAATATCCATTTATTCCTCCGTTGCTTCTTGGATGATTTTTGCGATCAGGGGCTCCGCGGGCGCTCCCGGCTGCCAGGGCAGCCAGCGGATGCGCCCGTCCCGTTTGAACCAGGTGAGCTGCCGCTTGGCGAAATGCCGGGTGCGCAGCTTGATGAGGGAAACGGCGTCCGCAAGCGGCGCGCCAGCCAGCGCCACCGGGGCCAATTCCTTGTACCCCAGGCCCTGCATGCTCTGGGCGTCGGGGGACAGGCCGCCTTCCAGCAGGGCGCGCACCTCGTCCATGAGCCCTGCGGCCATCATTTCGTCCACCCGCCGGTCCACCCGGGCGTAAAGCGCGTCCCGGGGCAGATCGACGGCGTAGAGCAGAAAATCGTAGGGCGCGTCTTCGGGCCCGGGCATTTTTTGGGCGGAAAGGGGCGTGCCGGTGAGCTCGTATACCTCCAGGGCCCGGATCACCCGGCGCAGATCGTTGGGGTGCAGCTTTTCCGCCGAAGCGGGGTCCACCGCCCACAGCCGGCCGTGGACAGCTTTCGCCCCTTCCGCGTCCGCCAGCGCGTGGTATTTTTTCCGGATTGCTTCATCCCCGCCCACCGCGCCGAAATCCAGGGGCAGGGACAGGGATTGCAGATACAGCCCCGTGCCGCCCACCAGCAGGGGCGTACGGATCTTTTCAATGGCCCGCCGGGCGTCGGAAGCGTACTGGGACACGGAATATTCCTGATCCGGCGAAAGAAAATCCAGCATATGGTGGGGCACCGAAGCCCTCTCCGCGGGGGTGGGCTTGGCGGTGCCGATGTCCATGCCCCGGTAGATCTGCATGGAATCCATGCAGACGATTTCCGCGCCCAGGGCTTTGGCCACGGGGAGGGAAAGGGCGGTTTTGCCGCTGGCGGTGGGGCCCACGATGCCAATGACGCGCTTCTTTTTCATTGCTGGATCCTGCGGAAACGCTTTTCCAGTTCGGTGCGGGTGAGCTGCACCATGAGGGGCCGGCCGTGGGGGCAGGTGGGGGTGACCTTCTGATCCACGATATCCCGGATCAGCTGGCAAACGCTGTCCTCCGGCAGCTTTTCGCCGCCCTTCACGGCGTGCTTGCAGGCCATCTGGATCACCCGGCCGGTGCGGTCCGCCGGGGTGCTGGAGGGATTGGCGATCAGTTCGTCCAGCGCGTCCAGCAGGCATTTTTCCGCCTGGGGCTGGCCCAGGATGATGGGCACGCCCCGCAGCTGCACCGTGCCGTCCCCGAAGGGGGAAAGATCAAAGCCAGCCTTTTCAAGCGTTTCCGCGTTTTCTTCATAGCAGGCGTATTCAGCCTTGGAAAGGGGAACGGCCAAAGGCACCAGCAGGGCCTGGGACGCCGGGGCGGAGGCGGTTTCCCGCATGAATTTTTCATACAGCAGCCGTTCGTGCACCGCGTGCTGATCGGCCAGGATCAGCAGGTTCCCATATTCCATGAGGATATAGGTATCGAACGCCACGCCGATGACCCGAAGCGGCTTTTGGGAAAAGGCCTGGGCCACCGGGGCGGCCTCCACCTGCTGGGCAGGCTCCGGGGCGGGCTGGGCCTGCTCAATCGGTTTCCGGGGCGGCAGGAGGGACGCGCCGCTGTCCCGCAGGGCGGCCGGGGCCGGCCTGCTCATCGCGGGCGGGACCTGGGGCCGGGGCCGGTCCTGCGGGGGAACGGGCGGGGCGAAGGCGGGCAGGGCCCCGTCCTCCGTGAAGGCGGAAAGCCGCTGATCGAGGGACGGAGGAACGGCCGGGGCGTTTTCCGGCGCGGGAACGGGCTCGCTGACCCGGATGGGCGCGGGCGGCGGCGCGGAGGCCGGGGCGGCGCTTTCCGGCTGCAGATACAACGGCGGGATGGGCGGCGCTTCGTTGGTTTTTTCCAGGGCCTCGAATATGATCGTTTCCACCGCCTCCCGCACGCCCCGCTCGTCCTGGAAACGCACCTCCCACTTGTTGGGGTGCACGTTCACGTCGGCGCTTTCAAAGGGCATGGTGAGATGCAGTACGCACAGGGGGAACCGCCCGATCATCACCCGCTGGCGGCAGGCGGTCTCCAAAGCGGAGGAAAGCAGGGGGCTGCGCATGGCGCGGCCGTTCAAAAAGAAATGCTCGTGGCTGCGGTTGCCCCGGCTGGCGTCGCCCACGCCCACGAAGCCGGAGAGCACCACGCCGTTCATGCTGCCCTCGATCCTGGTGAGCAGTTTCAGCGTGTCTGCGCCGTAAACGCTCATCACCGCGCTGTCCAGCTTTCCGTCCCCGGGGCTGAAATACACCAGCTTTCCGTCCGCCATGAACCGGAAGGAAACGGCGGGGTGGCTCAGGATCAGCCGGGCCATGAGATCGCTGACCGCGGCGGTTTCCGCGGCGGGCTTTTTGAGGAATTTCCGGCGCACCGGGGCGTTGAAAAACAGATCCTTCACCGTAAAGGTGGTGCCTTCGGGGCAGGCGGCCTCCCGGATTTCCAGGATCTCGCCCCCCTCGTTGCGCACGGTGAGGCCCGTGTCTTCGCCCCGTGCCCGGGTTTGGCAATTCAGGCGGGAGACGGCGGCGATGGAGGCCAGGGCCTCGCCCCGGAACCCCAGGGACTTGACGCCGTAGAGGTCTTCGGCGGTGCGGATCTTGCTGGTGGCGTGGCGGGCGAAGGCCAAACGGATATCGGAGGGCCGGATGCCGCTGCCGTTATCCGCCACCCGGAAGGAGGCAAGGCCCCCTTCTTTGATATCCACGGTGACGGCGGTGGCCCCGGCGTCCATGCTGTTCTCCACCAGTTCCTTGATGGCTGCGGCGGGCTTTTCCACCACCTCGCCCGCGGCGATCTGGCCGATCACCTCGGGGGGCAGCTGACGGATGGGTCGTAATTCCATAAATTGATTCACCTCAAGATTAAAATATACAAGATGAATTACATTTTTTTATTATCAAGTATTTGCTCTATATAGCTAAGTACTGTCCATATATCTTCATTATTTGTTAATTTCATTCTACATTTTCCTATTCCCCAATGTCCTTTTTCAGTTATATCCTCTAAACTGTCATTTGGTGTAAGCTTTTCAAGATTTGTATTTAGAGTAATCCACATATAGGACTGGCAAGGAACAACGGAAAGAATGATTTTTTTATCTTTAATGAAATTTATCCAATTTTTCTTTAGCTCCTCGAATATATATGGATCATATTCTTTTATCATTTCACTTAACTGATTATACACTTCTTCTATTTGATCATCCATTATCCTCCATGCACTGGCAGAAATATCTTGATTATACTTTTCCGGTAATGGCCATATTTTTAGAGCTTCTAAAGCCATTGCATTTGAACGTTTTCTGATTTCATTACTTGTCCAATCAGAATAATTTGCAATTTCTCTGGTAATCATGTATCCCGATTTTGCGTATATTGTTTTTTTCTTCTCAAATGGATTATTTGACGCTTCTGAGTTAAGCTTCGTTAAGGTAAGATTACCAATTCTGTGAGTATATTCTCTGTATGAATTATCATGGATTTTAAGTAAATGCTCTTGCCATTTTTCTGGCTCTTGAGGTAAAATGTGTTCTATTGTTACATTATCAGGTTCAACGACTTCTTTTGAAACTTTTCTTTCAAATTTGTAAAGGATATATCTTAACATCTGTGGCTTAAACTCCAAGAACATATCTTTTGTTTCAAAAGCATTTTGAAACTCCCTATCTTTTGGAAATCGATAACTTCCTTGACCACTATTCAATGCATCCCATACACGGGATATAAAAGGAACGGAAGAGTCTCCACGATCAAAATACTGAATAGCAAGAGCAAAAAATTGGTTTGCAATGCTTCCTTTAAAAATCCGAACTCGAAGCACATATGAAATGCATGCTCTTACAGCAAGTAACATATCTTCATCGCTTATTATTCCCCGTTCTTGAACATATAATAAGTGCATTAAAAATATGGCAACCTGTTCAGCACTTAGTTCATAAATCAGCTCATTAATTGCTTTATCTAATTCGGTTAATGCATTATTATTTACGATTTTCTTATATATTGTAGAAAAATGGTACATATCCGCTAATAATCTTTCTGTTCCATTATTTGCTTTGTTTTCAGGGGGAAAATAAATCTTATAGCAATCGTATAGTGTATTCCTATTAATTTTACCACTACGCCGATGAATGTTTATACTATCTGATTTTCGCTTCATAATCAAATAATGAACCATATATTGTTCCATTAGTTTTGATCCGACGTTTTTTTCTATTTGTAACCAATAGTTTTTATATAGTTTTGTTTGTTGATTTCCTTTAAGATCCATAAGCAAAT
Source organism: uncultured Eubacteriales bacterium (assembly GCA_902761755.1). Taxonomy (GTDB): domain Bacteria; phylum Bacillota; class Clostridia; order Christensenellales; family Aristaeellaceae; genus RUG563. The sequence continues at coordinate 155,099 of CACWLP010000003.1, forward strand.
AGTTTCGTAACAGATCAGTATTTGTAAGTGATTTTCCTGTAGAATTCATACTCTCAAATACTTCTTGGGGGTCTTCAGTTGTAAGGCAAACATCAATTATTTCCAACTTAAATATTGCGCTGTATAAACTTTGAAGTGTAGAAGAGGACTGTTCAATCCTATCCTTAAAGAAACTATAGTTTCTATAAACATTACTATTTTTTTCAGTTGTGCTAAAAGCATCTTCTAAAAAATCTTGTTGCATGATTATTTTTTCAAATATAGACTGATCAGATTCAACTTGCTTCAGTTTCATTTTTGGCTGATCATCAAATCCAGTATTTACCAAAAATCCATTTCTGATTTGTTTTTTAAATTTGTCATCATCTGTAGAATCATACAATGCTTTTAGAAACAACATCACACTTGTAATACGCTGCTGTCCATCAATAATGTTATAATATGGTTCAGTTGCAGTACCAATAGATACATACACAATCGAACCTATGAAATGATCCTTTTGAGTGTTGGTAATTGTTTCTATATCAGAAAAAAGCTGTTGACAGTTTTCTGTATCCCAAGAGTAATTTCTTTGATAAACAGGAATATTGAATTCAGCATCACTAAGTTTTAGAAAAGGGGCCAGGTACGCATCGTGAGCTCTCATTATTTATCCTCCCATATACTGTTTAAATGAAATTACAGCTTCATTGCTTTTTCTTTGAGCACAAACAGCTTGTTCAGCGCGTCGATGGGGGTCATGGCCATGACGTCCAGGGAACGGATTTCCTCCACGAATTCCGTTTTCTGGTATTCCATCAGGTCCACCTGCTCGTTTTTCTTTTTGTGGCCGGCCCCCAGGATGTTCTGCCCGATGGTGACGTTGTTCACCTGGTTGACCTCCAGCCGGGCCTGGATCTCCTGGGCCCGGGCCACCACGGGCCGGGGCACCCCGGCCAGATGGGCCACGTAGACGCCGAAGGATTTGTCCGCGCCGCCGGGGACGATCTTGCGCAGGAAGATCACTTCCTCGCCGTGCTCCTTGACGGACACGCAGAAATTGTTGACCCCCTCCAGGTGGCCTTCCAATTCGGAAAGCTCGTGGTAATGGGTGGCGAACAGGGTTTTGGCGCCGGATTTTTTCTTGTCCGCCAGGTATTCCACCGCCGCCCAGGCGATGGAGAGGCCGTCGAAAGTGGAGGTGCCCCGGCCGATCTCGTCCAGGATCACCAGGGACCTGTCCGTGGCGTTGCGCAGGATATAGGCCATTTCGCTCATTTCCACCATGAAGGTGCTTTGCCCCGTGGCCAGATCGTCGGAAGCGCCCACCCGGGTGAATACCCCGTCCACCAGGCAGATGCTCGCCTCCCGGGCGGGGACGAAGGAGCCCATGTGGGCCATCAGCGTGATCAGGGCCACCTGGCGCATGTAGGTGCTTTTGCCCGCCATGTTGGGGCCGGTGATGATCTGCATGCGGTGGGTGTCGCCGTCCATGTGGGTGTCGTTGGGCACGAAGGCCATGTCCGGCATGGAGGCTTCCACCACGGGGTGGCGGCCGTCTTTGATGTCGATGACCCCGTCCTGGGTGATCTGCGGGCGCACGTAATGCCGCAGCATGGCCACCCGGGCCAGGGACAAAAGGGCGTCCAGAGTCTTGTATGCCAGGGCGGTGGACTGCAGCCGGCCCATATTGTCGCTGATTTGGGCGCGGATGTCCTCGAACAGCTGCAATTCCAGCTTGGCCGCCTGCTCCTGGGCGCCCACCAGCTTGCTTTCGATGGCGCGCAGCTCGTCGGTGGTGAAGCGCTCGCTGTTGGTGAGGGTCTGCCGCCGCTGATAGCGCAGGGGCACCAGATCGTAATTGGATTTGGTGACCTCGATGTAATAGCCGAACACCCGGTTGTACTGGATGCGCAGGTTCTTGATGCCGGTTTCTTCGCGCTCTTTGGCCTCCAGGTCCATCAGCCACTGCTTGCCCTCGGTGGAGGCCCGGCGCAGCTCGTCCAGCTGTTCGCTGTAGCCCGCACGGATGATATTCCCGTCGGAGAGGAGCAGCGGCGCGTCCGGGGAAATGCCCCGCAGCAGCAGGTCGTTCAGCTCCGGCAGGGGGTCCAGCAGATCCCCGAGGAAGGAAAGGGCGTCGCCCGGCACGCTGCCCAGCAGGGACAGCACCTGAGGCGCCCGCTCCAGGGAACGCTGGAGGGAGAGGCAGTCCCGGGCGTTCAGGGTATGGTAAGATACTTTGGAGAGCAGCCGTTCCATGTCGTAGACGTGGGCGAGCTGATCCCGCAGGTTCTGGGCCAATACCGGCTGGCCGAACAGGGCTTCCACGGCGGCGAGGCGGGCCTCGATCTTGGCCTTGGAGATCAGCGGCCGTTCCACCCAGGAGCGCAGCAGCCGCCCGCCCATGGCGGTGACGGTCTCGTCCAGGATGGACAGGAGGGACCCTTTCGCGCTGCGGCCCCGGATGGTTTCGGTCAATTCCAGGTTCCGCCGCGTGGCGCTGTCCAGGGGCATCAGATCGCCCTTTTCCTGGATGCGCAGGCGGGAGATATGCTGGAGGGAATTTTTCTGGGTTTCATTGAGATACCGCATCAGCGCCCCGGCGGCGCAGGCGGCGGCCGAAAGGGACTGGTCCAGCCCCAGGGCGATCAGGGAACTGACGCCGAAATGGGAAAGCAGCGTTTCCCGGGCGTTCTGGCTCTGGTAGGCGGCGGCGCCGTAGTTCCGGCAGACGAGCGAAGTGCAGCTCTGCACGGCGTCCGGGCTGTTGGTGATGATTTCTCCGGGGCTCAGGGAATCCAGGGCGGATTTGATCGCCTGGGGTGAATTGTCCGTCTGCTGAACGAAAAACTCGCCGGTGGATACGTCGCAGGCGGCGACGCCGCAGCGGCGGCCCGCCACGCAGACGGAGCAGAGGAAATTATTGCGCTTTTCCCCGATGACGGCGGAATCGGTGAGGGTGCCGGCGGAAACGATGCGGATCACGTCCCGGTCCACCAGGCCCTTGGCCAGGGCCGGATCCTGCATCTGCTCGCCGATGGCCACCCGGTAGCCCTTTTCCACCAGCCGGGCCACGTAGGCGTCCACCGCGTGGAAGGGCACGCCGCACATGGGGGCGCGCTCCTGCAATCCGCAGTCCTTGCCCGTCAGGGTCAGTTCCAGCTCACGGCTGGCGGTGAGGGCGTCCTCGAAAAACATTTCGTAAAAATCGCCCACGCGGAAGAACAGCAGCGTATCCGGGTTCTGGGCCTTCAGCTGCATGTATTGCTGCATCATGGGGGAAAGGGTAGCCATTTACATACTCCTTTACACAACAAAGATCAACTGATCTGCCAGATGCGTCGAAGGCTGGCTAAGCCTTCGACTGAAATCCGCAGCGGCGGCATGTACGCCGCGAGGAGCAGTCAGAATGACTGCTTCCTCTATCAATTCCTGGCCGTAAAATGAGCGTTTTCGCTTGCGAAAATGCCATTTTACAAGGAATTGATGGATCGAATGAAAGGACGATTGATCGGCCTTTCATTCGCAGGGGTGCAGCTTTAGCTGCACCCGGAGCAGGCGGAGCAGTTGCCGGAGCAGCCGCCCTGGCTGCCGCCGGGATTCAGCACGGAGGACAGCTCCGCGTTCACCTGGGCCATCATGTCGGAAAAGGCCTTGCGGGATTTCTGCAGGGCCTGGTAAAGGGGCTGCGCCTTGATCTGCTCCAGCACGGTTTCCAGTTCCCGGGAAAGCTCGCCGATCTTATCGAAATCCGGCTCCTTGCGCAGCGTGGCGTCCTCCACCTGGCGGTGGATCTCGTCGTACTGGGCGAAGAGGCCCTTGAGGAGCTCGTCCTGGCCCGCGGCGTCCTCGGTGGCCCGCATGGAAATGTATTCGGGGGACAGGGAAATGACCCGGGCCAGTTCCTTGGCCTTATCGGTGACCTGCTGACTCATTTTTTCATTCTCCTTCGATGATTTGTCCTTTTAATGTGGTTTTGCCGGCGCCGGTGATCCGCACCGGCACGATTTTGCCGATGAGGGCGGGATCGCCGGGGAAATTCACGCTGATGTTCCGGCTGCACTTGCCGGTGAGCTGATTTTCGCTGCGGCGGGAGAGGCCGGCGACCAGCACGGATTCGCGCTTGCCGATCATTTCCGCAAAACGCTTCTGCGTCATTTCCTCCTGGAGGGCGATGAGGCGCTCGATGCGCTCGGTGGCCAGGGCGGGGTCGATGCGGCCGGGCATTTCCGCGGCCCGGGTGTTCACCCGGGGGGAATAGATGAAGGTGAAAGCGCTGTCATACCCGACCTGGCGCACCAGATCCATGGTGTCCTCGAAATCCAGGTCCGTTTCCCCGGGGAAGGCCACGATCAGATCCGTGGTGAGGCCCACGTCCGGGGCGGCCCGGCGGATTTTTTCCACCTTTTCCAGATAGGCTTCCCGGGTGTAGCGCCGGTTCATGGCGGAAAGGATCGCGTTGCTGCCGGACTGGACGGGCAGGTGCAGATGGCGGCAGAGCACGGGGTTTTCCGCATATTCCGCGATCAGCTCGTCGGACAGGTCCTTGGGATGGCTGGTCATGAAGCGGATACGGGGGATGCCGGTGCGGGATACCCGGCGCAGCAATTCAGGGAAGCTGACGCCGCCGGGCATATCGTTTCCGTAGGAATTCACGTTCTGCCCCAGCAGCATGATTTCCTGAACGCCCCGCGCCTGCAGCCCTTCCACTTCCCGGAGGATATCGTCCGCGCTGCGGCTGCGCTCCCGGCCCCGGACGTAGGGCACGATGCAGTAGGAGCAGAAATTGTTGCAGCCGTACATGATGGTGACGTAGCTCTGGAAGGGGGATTCCCGGCGGATGGGCAGCCCCTCCGCCAGGACGGTCTGCTCCTCCGGCACGGCCACCACCCGGCGGCGGGTATCCACCGCCCGGTAAAGCAATTCCGGCAGCCGGTGAATATTTCCGGTGCCGAAGGCCAGATCCACGAAGGGATACTGGTGCAGGATCTTTTCGGCCATGCCCGGCTCCTGCACCATGCAGCCGCAGACGCCGATGAGCATTTCGGGCCGTTCCTTTTTGATTTCCTTGAGCCAGGTCACGTTGCCCAGGGCTTTGCGCTCGGCGTTATCCCGGATGCAGCAGGTGTTGTGCAGCACGAAGTCCGCTTCCTCCCGGGCGGGCGCCGCCGTCATGCCCATGTCCTCCAGCATGCCCGCCAGCTTCTCCGAATCGTGGGCGTTCATCTGGCAGCCGTAGGTGACGATGTGATAAGTGCGGGGCCGGCCCGGCAGGGAATGGAATTCCCGGGCGAAGCGCTTCTGCGCTTCCAGTTCCTCCTGGGTAATGCGGATCAGTTCGTCTCTCATTGGCTTTCCTCGGTTTTCTTTCTTGTCAGTTCCATGAGGCCCAGGGACGTGAAGCCGTGGATCACGGTTTTCACCGGGTCGTCGGCCAGGGCGGCGCGCATTTCCTCCGTAACGGCGGCGCGGCTGCCCTCCGACTGCATATCCACGAAATCCACGATGACGATGCCGCCCAGCCCCCGCAGCCGCATCAGGCGGGCGATCTCCCGGGCCGCCTCCCGGTTCAGCTTCAGGAAGGTGCTTTCCGCGCCGGCCTTTCCGCCGGTGAATTTGCCGCTGTTCACGTCGATCACGGTCATGGCTTCGGTCCTGTCGATCACCAGGAAGCCGCCGCAGTCCAGCCACACCTTCCGCTGGAGGGATTTTTCCCGTTTGGCCCGGACGGAATAAAGATCAAAAGGATGTTCGCAGGCTTCCACGGGAACGGGCGGATCCTGGATCGCTTCGGGATCGTCCGTCAAGATCCGGTCCACCTGTCCGTGCTCGTCCCGCAGCAGCCGCCGCAGGGCGTCTATCCGGTCTTCCGCCAGGCCGGGGGCGGCCATGTGACCGGCACGGGTCAGGACGGCGGCCCACCTTTCGGCCAGGGCGGAGATCTCTTCCCGGATCATGTCTTCCGGCGCTCCGGCGCTCTCCAGGCGCATCACCAGGCCGCAGCCGTCCTCCTTCAGCCTGTCGGCCAGGGCCAGCAGGCGTTTCCTTTCCGTTTCGTCCTCCACCCGCTTGGAAACGGCGCAGCGATGGGAAAAGGGGGTCAGGATCACGTACCGGCCGGCCAGGGAAATATCCTGCGTCAGATAAGGGGCCTTGCCGCCCACGGGAGGCTTTTTCACCTGGACCAGGAACCGGTCGCCGGACCGGGGCTTTTCTTTGCATTCGGAAAAGGGGAGGAAGCCCGTCTGCTCCCCGCCCAGGCGGACGAAGCAGGCCTCCATGCCCTTCACCATCCGCTCCGCCTCCGCCAGATAGATCTGCTCGGCCTCGGCTTTTCCCGGCGTTTCGGTGATGAACGCCATCAGGCGGCTGCCGTCCAGGAGGGCGATCTCCCGCACCCCATCCCGGTTTTCTATCAGGATCTGCTTGCTCATAGGGCCTCCAAGGGCACGAGCGCCCCGTCCTTTTCGCCCAGCAGCGCCGTCCGGGTGATCAGCGCCCGGGGCCGGGGCAGGCCCGAAAAAGCGAAGAGGGAATCCAGCAGCAGATCCGGCTTGCAAGTGGCCTTTTCGCACAGGGCCAGCGTCATGCGCAGGACGCCGCCGGTCAGGGAAAGATCATAAATCATGGGCCGCAGATCGCAGTCTTTCAGGCCGGATTTGGTTTTGCGCACGGCGGGGATCTCCTTCTGCGCCAGGAATTCTTCGATGGCGGCGGACAGCCCTTCCGGGATCGCTTCCATCTTCGCCTCGTATACGGCGGCGGAAAGCAGCGCCATGGGGGCGGGATGGCGGTCGTCCACGCCGCGCGCTTCCAGGCAGGGCAGATCCGGCGGCAGGGCGGAGGAGAGCTTCTGCAGGAACGCTTCCGCGGTCATTTCCTCCGAAAGGGGCACCTCCATGATTTCCCTTCTGCCGGGCATCCCCACGGACAGGGGCGCGGCGAAGGACAAAAGGATATGGGGATTGAACCCCTGGGAATAGCACAGCGGCAGCCCGCTGCGGCGCAGGGCCCGCTGCATGGCGCGCATCAGATCCAGATGCCCGATGTGGCGCAGCCGGGGGGCTTTTTCAAACACGACGATCATCTTCATGGCGATCCCCCTCAGTCGAACAGCGGCGCGGACGTTTTGTCCGTATCCTTAAGGGGCGGATGCTTCACCCAGTCGCACACGCCCCAGGTGTGCAGCCCGCAGCCGTTGCAGCCCCGCCGGCAGTCCCGGGTGGTTTGGGCGGCTTTGGCTTTTTCGTTTTCTTTTCTCAGGTATTCCTGGCTCACCCCGGCGTCGATGAACTGCCAGGGCAGCAATTCCTCATAAGGCCGCTCCCGGTACGCGTAAAAATCCGGGGTCAGGCCGCAGTCTTCAAAAGCGCCCAGCCACTGATCGAATTTGAAATACTCGTTCCAGCTGTCCAGCCGGCAGCCCCGTTTCCAGGCGGCGTAAATCACGTCGCCCATCCGCCGGTCGCCCCGGGATACGCAGGCTTCCAGCATGGAAAGCTGGCTCTCGTGCCAGTTGAAATTGACGCATTTGATTTTGAGGTACTGCCGCAGCTTCGCCTGCTTTTCATGGACCTGGTCAATGGTATCCTGGGCGGCCCACTGGAAGGGCGTGAAGGGCTTGGGCACGAATACGGAGGCGCTGGCCGTCACCTTGACGCCGTTCTTGCTGCGCTGTTCCTTGGGCAGGGCGTAATAGGCGTCCACCACCTTTTTGGCCAGATGCCCGATGCCCTGCAGATCCTCGTCCGTTTCCGTGGGCAGGCCCATCATGAAGTACAGCTTCACGCTGCTCCAGCCGCACTCGAAGGCGTCGGTGACGGAGCGGATCAGATCCTCCTCCGTGACGCCCTTGTTGATCACGTCCCGCAGGCGCTGGGTGCCCGCTTCCGGCGCCAGGGTGAGGCCGGAGCGCTTCACCTGCTGGGTTTCTTCCAGGGATTGCTTGACGATGCTGTCGATGCGCATGCTGGGCAGGGACACGCTGACCCGCTTTTCCCGGTAGCGGTCCATGAGCGCCTGGATCAGCTGCGGCAGGCAGGTGAAATCCCCGGAGGAGAGGGAGGAAAGGCTCATTTCCTCATAGCCGGTGGACTGCTGCAGCTTATCCGCCAGCTCCATCAGCCTTTCCATGCTGCGCTCCCGCACCGGGCGGTACAGCATCCCCGCCTGGCAGAAACGGCACCCCCGGGTGCAGCCCCGCATGATTTCCAGCACCATCCGGTCGTGGACGATCTCGGTGTAGGGGACGGGGATGGCTTCGGGGTACACGGCGGCGGAAAGATCCTTCACCACCCGTTTTTTTACCGATGCAGGCGCGACGGGATCATTGGGCGCAAAGGATTTCAGCGTGCCGTCCCCGTTGTAGGATACGTCGTAAAGTGAGGGAACGTACACGCCCTCCAAACGGGCAAGACTGCGGAAAATCTCCTTGCGGGAAAGGCCTTCGGCCCGGCCGTCCCGGATCACGTCGATGAGCTCGTGCATCACGTCCTCCCCGTCGCCGATCATGAAGGCGTCCACGAAGGGAGTAAGGGGCTCGGGGTTGAAGGCGCAGGGGCCGCCGGCCACCACGATGGGGTCGGCTTCGGCCCGGTCTTTGGCGAAAACGGCGATATGGCCCAGATCCAGCATCTCCAGGATGTTGGTGTAGCTCATTTCATATTGCAGGGTAAAGCCCACGATCTCATATTCGCTGAGGGCATGGCGGCTTTCCAGGCCGAACAGGGGCAGGCTTTCCTCCCGCATCCGGTCCGCCATGTCGGCCCCGGGCATAAACACCCGTTCGCACACGGCGTCGGGCCTGCCGTTGATGAGATAATACAGGATCTTCATGCCCAGATGGCTCATGCCGATCTCGTAGGTGTCCGGGAAGCAGAAGGCGAAATGGGTTTTCACGCTGTCCCAGGGCTTGACGGTGGCGTTCATTTCCCCGCCGATGTACCGCGCGGGCTTCTGCACCTCTTCCAGCAGGCGTTCCAGGCGTGCGTTTTCCGTGTCGTTCAAAGGGGGCGTCCTCCTGTGAGAATAATAAAATTCCAACAATAAATTATACCATCGCATCCCCGCTTTGTCCATCCCCGGCGGCCAGAAAAACGGGCTGGCGCGGCGCGGTTTTTTCCGCCGCGTATTGACATTCCCGCCGCGGCGTGGTATCCTTTGCTGCGGATAATCCTATTGGAATGGTAGGAAAATCGGGCGCAGCCCGAAGCCGCCTTTCAGAAAGGCAAAGGAGATACACGCAATGGACCGGATCTACATGGACAACGCCGCCACCACCGCCGTATGCCCGGAGGCGCTTTCCGCCATGCTTCCCTGTTTCGGGGAGGTGTTCGGCAACGCCAGCAGCATCCACGGGGACGGGCGGAAGGCGCGGAAATACCTGGAGGACGCCCGGAAAACGGTGGCGGCCTGCCTGAATGCAAAGCCCCAGGAAATCTATTTCACCTCCGGCGGCTCGGAAAGCGACAACTGGGCCGTGAAGGGCGCTGCCTTCGCCAACCGGGAAAAGGGCAATCACATCATCACGACACAGATCGAGCACCACGCGGTGCTGCATACCTGCCAGTGGCTGGAAAAGCAGGGGTTCGAGGTGACGTACCTGCCGGTGGACGAATACGGCCTGGTGGATCCCAAGGCCGTTGAGGCAGCGATCACGGACAGAACGATCCTGATTACCGTGATGGCGGCCAACAACGAAATCGGCACCCTGGAGCCGGTGGCGGAGATCGGGAAGATCGCCAAAGCCCATAAGATCCTGTTCCATACCGACGCCGTGCAGGCCGTGGGGGCCGTGCCGGTGGACGTGAACGCCTGGGGAGTGGACATGCTTTCCCTTTCCGGCCACAAGTTCCACGGGCCCAAGGGCATCGGCGCCCTGTACGTCCGCACGGGGTCCAGGGTGGATACCTTCCTGCACGGCGGCGCCCAGGAACGGGGCAGGCGGGCGTCCACGGAAAACGTGCCCGGAGCCGTCGGCATGGCGGCGGCACTGAAAAAGGCTGTGGAAAACCTGGAAGAAAACGGCATGCGGATGATTGATCTTAGGGACAGGCTGATCCGCGGCATCCTGGAGAGCGTTCCCTACGCCCGGCTGAACGGGCATCCCCTCATGCGGCTGCCGGGAAACGTGAACGTATCCATCCCCTACGTGGAAGGGGAAGCGCTGCTTTTGCGGCTGGACCTGGCGGGGGTGTCCGCCTCCTCTGGCTCCGCCTGCACCAGCGGATCGCTGGATCCCAGCCACGTGCTGCTGGCCATCGGCCTTCCTCACGAGATCGCCCACGGCAGCCTGCGGCTGACGCTGACGGATACCAGCACCGGGGAAGAAGTGGACGAAGTGCTGCGGCTGCTGCCGCCCATCGTGGAAACGCTGCGGGGCATGTCGCCCATGTACGACGATTTTTTGAACGGGCAGAAATGAGCCGCAGGCCGGAAATGTAAACAAACGGGCCGGAAAATGAAGAACAGGAAGGAAAAACGGCTATGTACAGCGAAAAAGTAATGGATCATTTCGCCAACCCCCGGAACGTGGGCGAGATCGAGAACGCCGACGGCGTAGGCACCGTGGGCAACGCCAAATGCGGCGATATCATGCGGATGTATCTGAAGGTGGAGAACGGGATCATCCAGGATGTGAAATTCAAGACCTTCGGCTGCGGCGCGGCCATCGCCACCTCCTCCATGGCCACGGAAATGGTGAAGGGCAAGACGCTCAAGGAAGCCCTGGCCCTGACCAACAAGGCCGTGATGGAAGCCCTGGACGGGCTGCCGCCGGTGAAGGTGCACTGCTCCCTGCTGGCGGAGGAAGCCATTCACGCGGCGGTGGAGGACTATCTGAAAAACCACCCGGAGGAAAGGATCGACTGAGCTTCTTCCGGCGTGGAAAGGAGATACCATGCCGGACGTACACGGAAACCTCCAGGGCATCCGGGACAGCGAAATCAGCGAACTGAAAGCGCTGTACGACTGTCCCTTTGAATGGAACGAATTTGCGCCGCGCGAGCTGCTGACGGAGCTTGCGCGGCATTCGTGCGCTTTGAACCGGGAAATCGCGGTGTATGTGAGCCGGGACGGGGACGTACTGGACGTGACGGTGGGGGACATCGACAACGTGCCGCTCAAGGACCTGCACCTGCGCCGCAACAGCCGCCGGCTGTCCTGCGTGCGCTGCATCCACACCCATCCCGGCGGATCGCCGCGGCTGAGCGACGTGGACATCGCGGCTCTGCGGTCCTTGATGCTGGACAGCATGTGCGCTGTGGGCGTGGATGAAAACGGCAGGATCACCGGGGTCAGCGCCGCGTTCCTGACGGAAAAGAAGGCCGGCGTCCCCGGGGTGGAGGAAACGGAGATTTATCCCCTGAATAAGCTGCCCCAGGAAAAATGGATGGAGGAGATCCGCATTTCCGACGGGCGGGTCATGCAGGGGGAGGACGCCGAAGGCGCGGACGCGCCGGAAAGGGCGCTGCTGGTGGGGATCGATACGGAAAAATCCCTGGACGAGCTGGCCGCCCTGGCCGAATCCGCCGGCGCCGCGGTGGTGGGCCGCAGCTTCCAGAAGCGGCCCAAGCCCGATACCGCCACCTTCGTGGGCAGCGGAAAGGCGCAGGAACTGCAGCTGGACGCCCAGGCGCTGGAGGCGGACGTGGTGATCTTCGACGACGAGCTCACCGGGGCCCAGACGCGGAACCTGGAGGAGATCATCGGCGTCAAGGTGATCGACCGGACCACCCTGATCCTGGATATTTTCGCCCAGCGGGCAAAATCCGGCGAGGGCAAGCTGCAGGTGCAGCTGGCCCAGCTCAAATACCGCGCCGGGCGGCTGCTGGGCCAGGGGCTGATCCTCTCCCGTTTGGGAGGCGGCATCGGCACCCGGGGCCCCGGCGAAACCAAATTGGAAATCGACCGGCGGCGGATCCGGGAGCAGATCACCCAGCTGAAAAAGGAATTGGACGAGCTTCGGCGGCAGCGGCAGCTGCGGCGGAAAAACCGGGAGAAGAACGCCATCCCGGTGGCGGCCTTGGTGGGCTATACCAACACCGGGAAATCCACCCTGCTCAACACCGTTACCGGGGCGGGGGTCTATGCGGAAAACAAGCTGTTCGCCACCCTGGACGCCGTGAGCCGCCGGGTGGAGATGCCGGACGGCGGGGAATACCTGCTGGTGGACACGGTGGGCTTTATCAGCAAGCTGCCCCACGACCTGGTGGAGGCTTTCAAATCCACCCTGGAGGAAGCGGCCCTGGCGGACCTGCTGATCATCGTGTCCGACGCGTCCAGCCCGGACATGCTCTTCCAGCACAAGGTGGTGGAGGAGGTGCTCTCCCAGATCGGGGCGGACACCCAGCCCAGGATCGACGTGATGAACAAGTGCGATCTGTGGGATCAGGCGGACGAACTGCAGACCACCCTGGTGCCCGGGGCGATCCACATTTCCGCCCGTACCGGCATGGGGCTGGACGCGCTGAACGCCGCCATCGCCGGGGAGCTGCGGAAAACGGAGCAGAAAATGACGCTGCTGATTCCCTTCGCGCAGCACGGCGTGGTGAACGAGGTGCGCAAACGGGGCCGGGTGCTGGAGGAGAAATACGAGGACGAGGGCACCCGGGTGACGGCGATGCTGCCCCTGGACGCCGCCGGGCAGCTGGCGGCCAAATACCCGGATATGATCCGGGACTGAAAAAGGAGCAATCATGGCGGCGAAACTGTTGTCGCTGCTGCTGGCCCTGATGGCGCTGGGCGGCGGCACCCTGGAGCGGTATGCGGATGAAATGAGCCTGGGGGGCAACCTGTTCCTGGTGAACAGGACGTATCCCGTCGCCCGGGATTACGTGCCCCGGGACCTGACGGCGCCGAAGGTGCAGGGCGGCGGGGAAGCCACCATGATGCGCCGGGAAGCCGCGGAGGCGCTGGAAGCCCTGTTCGCCGCGGCCCGGGACGAGGCGGGATATACGCTGATCGCCGTATCCGGCTACCGCAGCTACGGCCGCCAGGCCGCCATCCACGAAAGAAAAGTGAAGGCCGTGGGGAAGAAGGCGGCGCTGCGGGTATCGGCCCCGCCGGGCTGCAGCGAGCATCAGCTGGGCCTGGCGATGGACCTGGGGTGCAAGGGGCATACGGAGCTCACGGCGGCCTTCGGAAAAACGCCGGAGGGCGCCTGGGTGCGGGACAACTGCTGGCGCTTCGGCTTCATCGTCCGCTATCAGGCGGAATGGGAGCCCGTCACGGGCTATGCGGACGAGCCCTGGCACATCCGGTACGTGGGCCGGGAGCACGCGCAAAGGATCCATGAAATGGAGATCCCCCTGGAATACTACGTCGCTCAGCTGCGGGAAGCGCAGCTTACGTACCTGAGCGAGAAGGAATGAATGCAATGCGCAGACTGATGACGCTTTTCCTGGCGGCGGCCCTGCTGATGCCGCTTCTGGCTGCGGCGGAGGGCATGCCGGAATGGGAATATCCCCTGGCGCCGGAGATCCTCCGGGACGTGGACCAGTACCTGACCCTTACCAACCGGAAAACCCTGCTGGATAAAAAATACGTGCCGGAGGACCTGGTGAGGATGACGGTGCGCAGCACCGTGGACGATCCCCTGCGCAAGGAAGCGAACGAAGCTCTGACGGAAATGTTTCTGGCGGCGGAAGAAGCGGGATATACGCTGTATGTGAAATCCGGCTACCGCAGCTACCAGACCCAGCGCACCATGTACAACAACCGGCTGGAAAAGAATCACGGCCGGGACGACGGCCTGGTGGCCTATCCCGGCTCCAGCGACCATCAGACCGGTCTGGGCGTGGATATCCTCAACTACGAATGGACCCAGAAGGACGGCATGAACTATCGGTTTGCCGCCACCGCAGAGGCCCAGTGGATGGACGCCCACTGCCAGGAATACGGCTTCATCCTGCGTTACATGGAAGACAAGGAAGATGTAACCGGCATAAAATTCGAGCCCTGGCATTTCCGCTATGTGGGCCGGGAAGCCGCCGCCTACATCATGGAAAACCATCTGTCTCTGGAGGAATTCACGGAGGAATGGCAGGCGTATCTGGCCGGCTGGGAAGCGGCGGGCGGGGATTTTTTGCGCCTGCTGCACGACCGCGCCCGGCTCAACCCCGTGACGGTGATCGGCGTGGGGGACGACGGGGAAGAGGAGCTTTCGATTTACTACTGATTTTGGGAGTGAGCGCAGGTGCTGTCGCTGCGGGAAAAACTGAATGCGGCGGCCCCACGGAAGACGGAGCCGGAAAAAGCGCGGGCGCAGGACTGCCTGATCAAGGAGTTCTGCGTGCCGCTGTGTTCGTTTGCCCTGGCGGAGGAAATCTGCGCCGAATCCCTCCGGCTCGTGCAGGGCGGGGAAATGCCCGGATGCCGCCGGGAGGATATTTTATTCCTGGACACGGAAACCACGGGGCTCAGTCATGGGGCCGGCACGGTGGCGTTCCTGCTGGGCGTGGGCTTTTTTACGGACGCGGGCTTTACCGTGCGCCAGTACCTGATGCGGGATTACGACGAGGAAATCTTCCTGCTGCAGCACGCGGCGGAGGAGATCCGGAACAAAAAAATGCTGTGCACCTTCAACGGCGCCACCTTCGATCTGCCGCTGCTGGAGGCGCGGTTCATCCTGCACAGGATGCGCTCCGCGCTGCCCGCCCGGCCTCATCTGGATCTGCTGCCCGCCAGCCGCCGGGTGTGGAAGCTGCGGCTGAAGAAATGCAATCTCACCAGCCTGGAAGCGGCGGTGCTGGGCGCGGAGCGGGTGGACGATCTGCCGGGGGCGCTGGTGCCGGAAAGGTATTTCCGTTTTCTGGAGAGCGGGGATTTTTCCGTGCTGGAGGACGTGCTGGAGCATAACGGCCAGGACATCGTATCCCTGGCGCATATCCTGGACCGGCTGATCCGCCTGCACGACCGCCCCCTGGAGGAAGCCAGGGAGGCGGAGGACCTCTACAGCCTGGGGCGGATCTATGAAAAACGGGGGAAAACGGAAGGCGCCCGGATGTGCTACCGGGCGGCGGACCGGGGCACGGTATCGGCCCTGGCCCGGGGAAAGATTGCGGAAAGCTACCGCCGGGCCGGCCAATGGGACGAGGCGGAAGGCGTATACCTGCAAATGATCCGGGATCGGCAGGGCGGCGTTTATCCTCTGGTGGCCCTGGCAAAAATCCGGGAGCATAAAAAGAGGGATATCCCCGCCGCCATCGAATATACCCAGCAGGCCATCCAGCAGGCGGCGGACCGGGACGACGGGGAAATGCAGGCGCTTCAGAAGCGGTTTGCCCGGCTGATGAACAAAGCGAGGAGGAAATGAAACATGGGATTTTTGGATGGATTCAAAGCCCGGAAGGCGCTGATGCTGCACCAGAAGGGGCATCCGGAGGAAGCGCTGCCGGAATATGAAAAGCTGTATGAAAGCGGGTTTGTTTCCGCTGCTTATATGCTGCCTTACGCCGTGCTCTTGCTGCGCAAGGGCGGGGAAGAAAACTATCTCAAGGTGAAGGAGATCCTGAAAAAAGCCGAAAAAGCGCCGGATATGCGGCCCGACAGGCGGCAGGAGCTGCTGATGGATTACGCCGTGGCCCAGTACAAGCTGGGGGAAATGGAAAAGGCGCTGAACCTCCTGGAGGCCAGCCACCGCAAATCCCCCTGCGGCATCACCTACCAGGCCCTGGGCTTCCTTTACATCGAGGCCGGGGACAAGGAGAAAGCCCTGAGCTACAACCTGGAAGCCCTGGAATACGACGACGAGGACCCGGTGGTGCTGGACAATCTGGGGCAGACCTATTACCGCCTGTATGGCGACAAGGAAAAGGCCAAGGAATATTTCGACAAGGCCCACGAGATCAAGGACACCCAGATCGACACGCTGTATTTCCTTTCCCGGTACGATCTGGAGGCGGGAAACAGGGAAGCCGCGCTGGAAAAGCTGAAAACCGCGGCGGAGGGCCGCTTCTCGCCCCTCAATTACGCCACCAAGGAAATGGTGGAACAGGAAATCGCCGCGCTGGAAAAATGAGCGCTTACGCGGGGCCGGATCAGGCGGCCCCGCGTTTTTTTGAAATTATTTGCTTTTGACTGCAACAAATCAGCGCCTTTGTACGTCAGAATGGATGAAGAAAGGAAGGGGATGCGGATGCGCAGGCTTTTGACGCTGATCCTGGCGCTGGCGCTTCTGTCGGCGCTGCCGGGAGCGGCCCGGGCCGAATACGACGGCTTGATGGAGGAAGACCGGGCGCTGTTTGAAAAATGGTGCGTGCCGGAGGGGGACGCCCTGACCGTGCGGGAAGGCCTCCGGCTGCTGGGCAGCTATGCGCCGGATTATCTCTATGACCCCGAAAAGGAAGACTGGGATTTGATCGAGGATCCCGAAGCGGAGAAGCTGTTTGAGGAGAACGAATCGCTGTCGTTTTACGGGGACGAGATCTCCTTCAGCCGCATCCGTTTGCCCGAAAGCCTGGAGATCATCGGATCCGAAGCCTTTTCAGGTCTGCATTTCACGGAATTCACCCTGCCCAGGGGACTGAAAAAAGTGTGCTCGTTTGCGTTCTATGCCTGCCGGTTCGACGTGTTCCGCATCGAGGCGGAGCTGCCCTGGGAGCAGCTGTGGTTCGGGATCCTCGACTGTACGGTGAAGGCCTGGGAGGTGCCGGAGGATCATCCGCTGTATACGGTCATCGACGGCGCGCTGTATACCAGGGACGGAAAGACGCTGCTGAATTACCCCAACGGCAGGACCGACGCCCACTGGGACGTGCCGGCGGGGACGGAGCGGATCGCCTCCCACGCCATCTGCAACGAGAACCTGAAAACGGTTTCCCTGCCTGTGGGATTGCAGGCCCTGGAGGACTATGCCTTCGCCGGGTGCACCCGCTTGCAGGCCGTGGCATTGCCGCTGACGGTGAAGGAAATCGGCGATTGCGTATTCAGCGAATGCGTGTCGCTGGAACTGGTGTCCCTGCCGGAGGGCCTGGAGGCGGACCGGAACGAAAACTGGGCGAAGTATTACGCGGACGATAAGATCTTCCGCGGTGACAACGGGGATACCTGGGCAAACGGCGATCCTTATGACGAATCAACCATAGAAGGATACTTAAGGGGATACTATAAACCCGCCAGGCTCCTGGGCGGCGGCGAAATGGTGCCGGTCTACAACAAAAATGACGAAATCGCGTTTTACCTGCCGGACGGGTATGTGGTGGTGGCCATGGAGTCGGTCAACGGGCGCTGCCAGATCGAGGACTGCTTTGAAAGTACGGTCCTGGGCTGGGTGGACCTGGCCAGCGTGCGCCTCATCAGCAACGAAACGCTGTATTTCTACAACAAGGCTGTGCTGAAAGACGTTCGGGACGAGGACCAGCGGCGCGTCTGGGCAGGGGACGATTTTTTGTATGAAGCCGACCTGAACGGGCCCTTGATCACGCTGTACTGGAACGATTACAGCGACAGCGTGACCGTGCCGCTTTCGGATGTGGAGATGTACCGCAATCCGGACGGGCCGGATGGAGAATACGGCATCGCGGTGAGCGAGGATGTTTATACGGCCATCCCGCTGAAAGACGCCCCGGGAGGCGCGGAAATAGATGCCATATACAGCGGGGATCAGGTGAAGGTGCTGGAGGAAAAGGACGGCTTTGTCCGCGTCAGCACCGGGATCGTGGAGGGCTGGCTGCCCCAGGAAAACTATCAATCTGTACCGAAGGTAAAGGAGGGAAACTGACATGATGAAGAAATTGCTTTGCATCCTGGTATCGCTTTTGCTGCTTTCCGCGCCTGCGCTGGCCGAAAACCCCGACACCGGCTCCTGGAGCCAGATCAACCAGGCGGTGGGAAAGGATGAAAACTGGCAGCGGTTCGCTGAGGGGAATGAGTTCCATTTGGGGGAAACCATGGAGAAGCAGTACGGCGACGAAACGGTTTCCGTGGCGGATTACGGCACCTATCCCAGCATGGACGGCAGCACCGTCTGCGTGCCCATGGCCATGGAACTGGCCCGGCAGTGGCTGGGGCTTCCGGAGGAGGACATGAACGGATTCGTGAACTTCTCCACCACGCTCTACGCCTATGACCGGCTGATCGAGGGCAAACCGAATCCTCTTTCCACCGTCAAAAGCCAGGGGATCATGATGGACGACGCCCATCCCATCGACCTGGTGCTGGCCACCTATCCCAACGCCGACGAGCGCCAGGCCGCGGCGGACGCGGGGGTGGAACTGGTGTACGTGCCCTTCTGCTGCGACGCCTTCATCTTCATGGTGAACGATCAGAACCCCGTGGACAGCCTGACGGTGCGGCAGATCCGGGAGATCTATACCGGCCAGGTGCTGTCCTGGAGCCAGGTGGGCGGGGAGGAAAGGCCCCTGGACGCCTATCAGCGGCCCCACGGCAGCGGCAGCCAGACGGCCATGGAGGAAATGGTGATGCAGGGCCTGCAGATGAGCAACGTCACCGAAGCCTATATCTCCGACGGCATGGCCGACGCCATCCGGCAGGTGGGCAATTACGATAACGGCCCCAGCGCCATCGGCTACAGCTATCTGTATTACGTGAACGAATTGGTGGAAAGCGGCGGCATCAAGGTGCTTGCCATCGACGGCATCGCCCCCACGGACGAAAACCTGCAGTCCGGCACCTATCCCTTTACGGTGAATTATTTTGCCGTGTACCGCAAGGGCGATGAGAACACGGAAGCCTTCGTGAATTGGCTGGTCAGCGACGCGGGCCAGCAGGCCGTGCGCCAGGCGGGGTACGTGCCGCTGAAGTAACCGGCATAGAAAAATGAAAACGGGCCATGCTAATTCCGTCAAAAAGGAGGAGAAAAGCATGGCTCGTTTTTTGCGTGGGATCGGGATTCTTCTGTGCGTGTGCCTGGGGTGGATCTGGACGGCGCCGGCAGCCTGCGCCGCTTCGCCGCTGGAGGAGGGCGTCCCTGTGACGCTCACCGCCCCCAGCGCCATTCTGACAGAGGCAGACAGCGGCGCGGTGATCTTTGAAAAGAACGCCGACGACCGGCGGCCCGCCGCGTCCATCACCAAGCTCATGACCATCCTGATCGTGCTGGAAAAGCTGGAGGCAGGGGAAATCGGCCTGGAGGACAAAATCACCGTATCTACCGCGGCGGCGGCCCAGCCGGGCAGCCAGGCGTTCCTGGACGCAGGAGCGACATATCCTCTCAAGGATCTGCTCAAATCCGCCGTGATCGCCAGCGCCAACGACAGCGCCGCCGCCCTGGCGGAGCACGTGGCCGGAACGGAAGGGGCGTTCGTGGCGCTGATGAACGGAAAAGCGGAGGAAATGGGCCTGAGGAACACCTGTTACGTCAACTGCACGGGTCTGCCCGCCCAGGGGCAGTACACCTGCGCCCGGGACGTGGCGGCCATTTCCCGGGAGGTGGCGAAGCATCCGCTGTATTTCACCTATTCCTCCACCTGGCTGGATACCCTGACCCACCCCTCCGGCCGGGTGACGGACCTGACCAATACCAATCGCCTGGTGCGGTTTTACCGGGACTGCGACGGCTTCAAAACCGGCAGCACCGAGGAAGCGAAATACTGCCTGAGCGCCACGGCGGAGAAAAACGGCATGCGGCTGATCGCGGTGGTGCTGGGCGTGCCCAGCAGCCAGACCCGCTTCGACGAGGCCCGGGCCATGATGGATTGGGGCTTTTCCGCTTTCAGCCGGGTGGAGGTGGCCAAGGCGGGGGACTGGACCGGCGATACCGTGCCGGTGAAGCTGGGGGCCAGGGACAGCGTGGAAGCGGCCATGGAAAAGGGGATCAGCATGCTGCTGCGGCCCGGGGAAAAGGAAAAGCTCACCATGCAGACGGACCTGGTGGAATCCGTGACGGCGCCGGTTCGCCCCGGACAGGAGCTGGGCACGGTGCGCATCCTGCTGGGGGGCCGGGTGGTGGCCCAGGTAAAAGCGGTGGCGGCCAGGGAAGTGCGGATGCCGGGGCTGCTGGAGGGCTTTTTCAGGCTGCTGGAGAACTGGCGCTGAATCCGGGGAAGAACAGACCGGATGTCATAAAATTTCTTAAGATTCACGAAAATGTAAAAAATCTGAAATATTATTGACAAAATAGAAGAAAAATAATACAATTAAATAGAATCGGGTATGTTTAGAAGGGAGGCGCGGCCTGTGCGGGGGAAAAACGAGCGGTTTACGCCGGCGCGGCCCGCTTATCCCGACGATCCTGCGGAGATGGCACAGCGCAGCCAGGAGGACTGGGCAGACTACCCGGATATGGTGTATCAGGCCCAGGAAGCGGAGGAGGAAGCCTTTCTGAATCCGCCCGCCATACCGCCTGAAACGCCGGCTTACAGCGCCCGCCGCCGGATGAACGGGGGCTGGGCGCTGACGGCGCTGATATGCCTGGGGCTTTTGTGCCTGATGGTTTATTCGGTGATCTCCCTGCGCAAGCCCTACGATACGTTCCGGCAGAAGGCCGCGAAGGTGAACCAGGACGTGATCGCCCAGGGAATCTATGTGGACGGCGTCCATGTGGGCGGCAAGACGAAGGAACAGGCGGCCCAGGCCCTGGGCGGCGCCCTGACCGTGTACGGGGGATTGCAGATCGTTATCAGGGTGGACGATGAAACCTGGGTGGTGTCGGACCGGGAGCTGCCTCTGGAGCGCAATACCGACGCGGTGCTGGACACCGCCTACGCCGTGGGCCGCCAGGGATCGCGGGACACCCTGGCCACCCGGGTGACGCCCTTTGAATACCGCTACCGGCATCTGTACCATACCGCGGCATCGCCGGTGGAGCTCCACACGGTGGTGACCTACGATCCGGAAAAGGTGCGGGAATTGGCGGGGGTGATCGAGAACCGGATCAACCGGGATCCGGTCGACGCGCAGGTAGCCACCTTCGATTATGAAACCCGGACCTTCACCTTCCAGCCGGAGCAGCCGGGACGGAAGATCGACGGCAACAGCCTCTACAATCAGCTGATCTCCGCTCTGGACCGGCGGGATTACCGGGGGAAGATCGTGATGAATAGTCAGCCGATCCCCGCCAAAGTGACGGCGCAGCAGCTGGCGGATTCCTTTTCCCTGATCTCCACCTATACCACCCAGACCACCGCGGACGGCAACCGGAACAACAACGTGAACCTGGCCGCCAACGCCGTGACAAACAAGGTCGTCATGCCCGGGGAAACCTTTTCCTTCAATCAGGCCACGGGCCAGCGCACGGCGGAGAAAGGGTATCTGCCTGCGGCGGCCATCCTGGGGGGCGCCACGGTGGACGAGATCGGCGGAGGCGTGTGCCAGGTGAGCAGCACGCTGTTCAACGCCGCGGCCATGGCGGATATGACCATCCTGAAACGTACGCCCCACACCTGGCCCAGCAATTACGTGGAAAAGGGCCGGGATGCCACGGTGAACTGGCCCACCCTGGATTTTGCCTTCTGCAACGACCGGGACACCCCTGTTTTCATCGTGGCGTATTACCGGCAGCGGGAGTGTACGGTGGAAATCTACGGCTGCAGCCTGGGAAGCGGGAATTCCATCACGCTGGAAACCCAGCTGATCTCCGTGACGGAGCCGCCTGTGGAAGCCATCTACGAGCAGAACCCGGAATTGCCGCCCGGCACGGTGCAGGAGAAAAAGAAGCCCCGGACGGGATACGTGGTGGATACCTACCGGGTATACCGGCACAACGGCGTGGAATACAGACGGGAGAAACTGTGCACATCCAATTACCAGATGATCCAGCAGGTGATCGAGTACAACTGACGAAGGGAGAAATGCTCCATGCTCAAGGGCGATCTGCGCAAGCAGGCCATCGTGGATACCGCGGAAACGCTGTTCTTTGAAAAGGGCTATGCCGGGGCCACCATTCAGGATTTCCTGGACCGGCTGAATTGCAGCAAGGGCAGCTTTTACCACCATTACGAATCCAAGCTGCAGGTGCTCACCGAGCTGTGCCGGCAGAAGGCGGAGAAGGGCTTTGCCGCGTTCCAGGCCCAGGTGTACGACGACAATCTGGACCGGCTCAACGGCCTGATCTATTACGCCATGCCCTTCCGGGACGGGGAGGAGGGCACGCTGTCGCTGCTGCTGCCCCTGATCGGGCTCAGCGACGGGCGGGTGGTGCTGGACGCCATGCTGGACGCGCAGAAGAAGCTGTTTTTCCCGGAAATGGAAAAGCTGCTGGAATTCCTGCGGGCCCGGGGGGATTTCCATTACACGAAGGCGCTGCTGCCGGAATTGCTGTGGGACAGCTACACCGCCGTGTACATGCGGCTCATGGAGGAAGCGGCCTTCATTCGCCAGGGCGGCGGCACCGGCGGGGTCACGCTGATCCTGGAAGCGGAGAGATTTTTGTGGGAGCGGCTGCTGGACGCGCCCTTTGCCAGCATGGAGCTGATCCGGGCGGACGAGGTGCTGCGGGTGATCGGCCATGCGGTGAACCGCCTGAAATACCAGGAGACCCCGGAGGCCCAGTGATCTGTGAAATGCCCGGCATAGACCCAGGCATTTCAGGGTGTCGACAAAGTCGACACCCTGCCATCGAAAGCCAGCGAAAGCAGTCTTTCGATGGGAACATCAATTTCTTGTAAAATGGCAGTTCCGGCATA
>CACWLP010000004.1:0-82427 GCA_902761755.1 uncultured Eubacteriales bacterium
TGTTGCTCCTCGGCGACGTACACGCCGCCGCCTGCGGATTATTGATGAAGGGGCTGTGGCCCCTTCATACTTCCCCAGGATGCTTTGTCGACAGTCTGAGCTGGCCCGGATGATTCCGGACCAGCTATTTTTTGGTTCTTTACCTGGATTTTCTGATGATTGCCACAGCAATGATGAGAACCCACGCGGCGCCCAAACCGCACAGCAGCGTGATGGCCGTGCCGGGCAGGGGCTCTTCCAGGCTCTTTTCCCGGTCGTCCGCTTTATCCAGCTTATGCAGCAGCTGCGACTGCTTGGCGAAAAGATCGTCAAGAAAAGCGTCGTCGACAGTCTTTTTTCTCATGATTCCTTTCGCCGTTTCCTCGATCAGCTGGCCTGCCGTGTCGCGCAGCGTGGCGGAGCCGTTGAACACGGGCGTTACGAAGGAATGAGCCGGATTGTCGATCAGCAGCTTTGCCGCGTCGATCTTCACATAATAATGCTGGCCGTTGTCCTCTCCGCGGCGGGACAGATAATCCTGGTATTCCTCCGTTTGCTGGGCCTTGAGCGTCACGGGCACGTATCCTTCGGTTTCGGAATAGCCGATCTGGACGCTGTTGGTCAGCAAAAACTGCATGAACAGCCAACTGGCCAGCACTTCCTGGGGATCGTCCTTGTTAAACAGGCAGAGAGAAGGCCCTTGTGAAATCATTTTGGGGTTGCTCCAGTCGTACTGCGGCAGGTGACGCACCACCATTTCAAAATCCACCAGCTGATCTGCGCTGATATCCATATGCGGCGCGGAATTGCCCATCCAGGTAGCCCCGGCGGTGGAGTCGACGGCAAAGATACACTGGCCCGCATTGATGAAATTGCCGGGATAGCCGTCGATCTTGAAGGTGGAAAATTCGCCGTTTTGCACGTGCCGCGCAACGGTCTTGAGGATTTCCCGTGTATCATCGTTAAAGATTTCGATACTGCCGTCTGCGGTGGAATAAGGCGCGTCCTTCTGCCGCAGCATCTGGATCATCATATTATCGGTGGATTTGTAGATAAAGGGGATCATGGTGGTTTGGCCGTTTATCAGGTATTTCCCGTCCTCCCCTTTGGCCATAGCCGCCTCGGAAACCTCCCAGATGAAATCCCAGGTCAGTTCGTCCGGCAGTTCATAGCCCAGCTTTTCCACCAGCGTTTTATTCACGTAGCAGGCTTCCGTAGATCGCATAAAGGGCAGCGCGTAATAATGATCCCCGATCGCACATTCCTGCAGAAACTGGGGAACGATCTGCTCCACGGTGGGCGAATCAAATTTCAGCTCGCTGCCGCCCAGCCCGTACCAGGGATCCGTAAACAGATCGTCCAGGGGCACCATCACGTTTTCTCCCGTCAGGTAAGTGGCGATGTGATCGGGATAGGTGATGCAGACATTGGGGGTCGTGTTGGTCTGAATATTATTGAGCACGTCCTGATAGATCCTGGCGTAATCCGGCGCCAGGCGCATGGTTACCGTAATATTGGGATACAGCTTCTGAAAATCGGCGATGGCCTGTTCATAGATGGCCGTCTGATTCATGTTTGTATCATTCTTCGCCCAGAATACCACCGTATAATTCCTGGTGGTATCGAAATGCGCCGGGGCGGTAAACGCGGCCTTTCTTTCCGCGCCGTGGCAGCCGGTGAGCGAAAAGGCGATCACGGCCAGCAGAAGGATCGACAAAACGGTTCTGTTCCTGCTCATCCTTTGAGGCCTCCTCTGGACACGCCAGCCATGATCTTATTGCGGAAAACCAGGAACAGCACGATCAGCGGGGCCGAAATGGCCACCACCGCAGCCATCATCGCAGGGATATTGTCCCGGCCAAAGCCATTCTCCCGGATTTCCTGAATGCCGTTGGAAACGAGGAAATAGTTTTTATCGTCAGTGATCAGACGCGGCCAGATATAGGAATTCCAGCATTCGATGGTTTTGAGGATTGTAATGGTGACGATCGTGGGCATGCTGATGGGAATCATAACGCTGATCATATATTTGAAATCCGTGGTGCCGTCCACCTGAGCGGCGCGGTACAATTCATCCGGGATCTGCTCAAAGTTTTCCTTGAGCAGATAAATGTAAAACACGGATGTCACCGACGGCAGGATCATGCCGGTAAACGTGTTTCTCAGGTTCCATCCGGTGATGGTGACAAAGTTGGTAATGATCACCAGCTCGTTGGGAATCATCATCATGGAGAGGAACAGCGTGAACACCAGCTGCTTTCCCTTGAATTCCAGACGGGCGAAGGCGAAGGCGGCCGGAATGATCACGGCCATCATCAGCCCCGTGGTGCAGAAGGTAAACAGGAGGGTGTTGAGGAAATACCGGCCCAGCGATACTTTCTGGAATGCAAAGGCGTAATTGTCCAGGGTGGGCGCAAGGGTGATAAACTGCGGGATCCTTTCCGCGTTATAGGCGCCGTAGCTTTTTATGGACGTGAGGAGCATCCAATAGAACGGAAACAGCACCAGCACGGCCCATATCGTCAGCATGGCGTAATCAAAAGCGTTGAACGCCCGCCTGCGCGCTTTTGCCCTGCGTTCGATGCTGTCAAAATCCAGTTTCGCTTCCATCTTGATCACCTCGTCAGTAATGCACGCGTTTCCTGCTGATCATCAGGTTGATGCAAGTGATGGTCAGCACGATGGCGAACAGGATGATGGCCGCGGCGGAGGCGAAAGACGGGTAACCGCCGCCGTTATTGTACAGCGTATCGTACACATAGCCCACGATGGTATTCATGCCGGCGGAATTCAGGTCCGTTCCGAACAGGGCGACCGCATCGGAATACGCCTTGAAAGCGCCGATAAAGCCGGTGATCACCAGATAAAAGATCATGGGCGAAATCATGGGCAGGGTGATTTTCCTGAACACCCGCCAGCGGGACGCCGCGTCAATCTTCGCCGCGCTGTAGTATTCCGGATTCACGCTGGCCAGGGCGCTGGTGAGGATCAGCACCTTAAAGGGCATCACCACCCAGATGGTATACACGCACAATACCAGCATTTTTGCCCAGTACGGCCCTCCGATGAAATCCACGCCCTGTCCGCCGAACCATTGGATGATCACGTTGATCAATCCGTCGGTATAAGCGGTTTTTTTGAACAGGATCATAAACACCAGGCCCACCGCCAGGGTATTGGTCACGTATGGCAGGAAGTAGATCGTCTGAAACAGTTTTTTCAGCGGTTTGATGGCGTTGAGCCCCAGAGAGATCAGCAGCGCGATCCCTGTGGACAGGGGCACGGTGATGATCACCAGCAGGAATGTATTGCGCACCGCCTGGAGGAACTGGGCATCCCGCAGCACGTAATGATAATTATACAGGCCAATTCCCTGATAGGATTGGGACGCGAAATTATACCCTTCCTCCAGGGAATAAATGAACACGTCGATCAGCGGATACGCCATGAATACGGCCAGGAACAGGATTGCGGGCAGCAGATACAGCCACGCTTTTAGATTGTTCTTTTTCACGGCGTGTTCCTATCCCCCGCGGCGGTTTCCCGCCAGAGCGCTTCGTTGCCGTCTTCGACGGAGAACACGAGCGTCTTGTCCGGGATCAGGCTGAAACGGACGGTTTCGGCGCCGGGATCCACTTTATTCCTGGCGGAAATGATGGAACGGATCTGGGCGTTCCGGCTGGCCGGATGGGTGGATACCACGCTGGTGTCGCGGCCCATCACCTCTACCCGATTCAGTTTCACTTCAAAAGGACCTCTCTCATCCAGAATGAAGCCTTCCGGCCGGATGCCCACGATCACCTGCTGATCGCCGATCCCGGGCTCCGGCAGCACGGCCTGATCGCCCAGATACAGCATGCCGCCTTTTATTTCGCCGTCAAATACATTGATGGGCGGAGTGCCCAGGAAGGTGGCCACGAACAGATTCACCGGATTGTCGTATACGTCCTGGGGCTTGCCGATCTGCTGCACCACCCCGTCCTTCATCACCACGATCATATCGGAGATGCTCATGGCCTCGTCCTGATCGTGGGTAACGAATATGGTGGTGATCCCCGTTTCTTTCTGGATGCGGCGGATCTCCTCCCGGGTCTGCAGCCGCAGCCGGGCGTCCAGGTTGCTAAGCGGCTCGTCCAGCAAAAGCACCTTGGGCATTTTCACCAGCGCCCTTGCGATAGCCACGCGCTGCTGCTGCCCGCCGCTCATTTCGCTGGGCTTTCTTTCCATCAGCCCCTCGATCTGCACCAGCTTCGCCACGGCTAAGGCCCTTTCTTCCATTTCCGCTTTGGGCAGCTTGTTTTTCCCTTTCAGGTTCTGCAAAGGGAACAGGATGTTTTCCCGCACCGTAAGATGGGGGTACAGCGCGTAATTCTGAAACACCAATCCCACGCCCCGGTTTTCCGGAGGAAGGCGGGTCACATCGTCGTCCCCGAAAAAGATCCTGCCCTCGGTAGGCGGCTCCAGGCCGCAGATCAGGTTCAGCGTGGTGGATTTCCCGCAGCCGGAGGGCCCCAGCAGGCCAATCAGCTTTCCGTCGGGAATTTCAAACGTGAAATCGCTGACGGCGATGACGTCGTCGCCTTTCTTGTTGCGGTTGGGAAACCTTTTCGTCAGATGATCCAATACTACTTTCATGCCGATCTTCCCTTTTCTCGCGTTATTCTGCCCAAGAAACAGTTTTATTGTATGCTTTTCCCGCTGAATTGTCAATCATTGCGTGTAAAAGGGATGCCTTGCAGTTCCGCCGCGTAAATGATATAATCCCATGTGGAACATTCAGAAAGGACCTGCGCGCCATGGACCTGCTTATCCGGCCTCTTTCAATGGAAGAGGCGAAGACCATTTACTTTTGCGACCTGCAGCGGGATTTTCCTGCCGACGAGATCAAGCCCTGGGCTGCCATTCGCCGCAGTATGAAACGCGGCGCATACCGTTGCCTCGGCCTTTTCCGGGAGGATCATCTGCTGGGCTATGCGTTTTTTTTGCTGCATCAGAGCAGCGCGCTGCTGGATTATTTCGCCATCCTCCCCGATTTCCGGGGCCAGGGGCTGGGATCCCGTTTCCTTGCGAAAATGCCGGAATATCTGGACGGCAACCCCTGCATCCTGGCGGAGGCCGAAGCGCCCGATGCCGCGGCTGACGAAACAGAAAAAGAAATCAGAAGCAAACGGCTGCAATTTTATCTGAAAAACGGCCTCCGGGATACCGGCCTTCGCCCGCTGGTTTTCGGCGTGCGTTTTGCCGTCCTCTGGTTCCCGAATACGTCCGTGCCGCCTCAGGAAGAAGCGCAGACGGTTTACAGCAGCCTGTACCGTTCGTTCCTGCCGCAATCCGTTTTTCAGAATCAGCTCAGCTTCGGCATCCAAACGACGGACGGCGGCAAAAAACAGCCTTCCATCAATGATCCGCCCCGGCGCGGCGTGCTGGAGGAGGTTGGAAACGCCGTCACCCACGGCGTAGGCGCGCTGCTGGGGATCGCCGGGCTGGTGCTGCTCCTGCTGCGCTCCGATACCGGCGCGAAGGTGCTCTCCTCCTGTATTTACGGCTTCTGCATGATCGTCATGTTCCTCATGAGCTGCCTGTATCATTCCTTCAAAGGCGGCAGCAAAGTCAAGCGCGTCTGGCGCAGATTTGATTATATCTCCATTTATCTGCTCATCGGCGGCTCCTTCACCCCGCTGTGGCTGGTGTACTGGGGCAGCGTCTGGGGCATTGTGCTTTGCTGCGTGCAATGGGCCATCCTGATCACGGGGATCGTATTCATTTCCGTGTTCGGGCCGGGCAGGCTGCGCTGGATCCATATGACGCTGTATATCGCCGTAGGCTGGAGCGCGCTGGTTTTCCTGCCCGGCATGCTGAAAAACGATTTGCCGCTCTTTCTGTACATCCTGGGCGGCGGCGTGATCTACACCCTGGGCATCATTCCCTTTGCGCTGAAACGGAAGGGCGCGCATTTCCTGTGGCATTTTTTTGTGCTCTTCGGCGCGCTGGTGCAGTTCTTGGGGATTTACCTGTACGTTTACTGACGCAGCATACGCAAAAAATCCGCCGGTTCATCTGCCGGCGGATTTTTTTATTACAGCATTTCGGTGCAGAAATGGCTTCTTTCATCCTGGATATCCCGGAGGCTTTCCCCGCTTTCTCTTCCATACACCTGCCGCCATAACAGGATCAGATCCCGCACGCGGTACATCCGCATGCCCTCCGGATCGCCGTATCGCCGGCTCAGCGCTTCCGCGTCCGGCATCTTCTTCCGGTTTTCATCGTCCAATGCTTCCAGCATGGCCAGGATCTCCCGAAAGTGCATGCTTTCCACCCGGTCCGCTTCTTCCGGCGTGAGCACCAGCGTCAATATTCGTTCCGTGGGATGAGGAAACTCCTGCGCCCGGATCCATTCGGCTTCCGGCTTGACGGCCGTTTTTGAAAAATGGCTTTTTACCTGGGGGCTCAGATTTTCATAATCTGTTTTGGTGATGCGCTTGTCCCGCAGGTTCCAGCCCCTTCCTTTGCTGTGAGGCAGGAAAAGCTTCACCTTCTCCGCGCCCCAGCGCTGCGCTTCGTCCAGTACCTGGTCCAGCTGCTCCAGGTTATCTTTGATCACCGGGACGCTTACGTTCACTGCGATTCCATGGGCCAGCGCGGAGCGAAGCATGGCTTCCAATAAGCCGTGATCTCCCCCGCGCCCGGCGAACCGGTCGTGGTATTCCCCGGTTCCGTACACGGTAAAATCCATCATTTCCACACCCAGATCCGCCGTCATGCGCATGAGGGCGTCGATTTCCTCTGGCGGCATGAAATGAAAGCCGTTCATCTGCAGGAATTTTGCGGAGGGCATCCCATATGCGCGGCAGAATTCCAGATACTCCCGCAGAAACGGCGTATCCATGCAATACCCGATGTAATAGGAGATCCCGATGCCGCTGTCCGCGCTTTCCTTAATCAGCCTTTCCGCCAGACGCTGCCCCCGCTCAAAGGAAACGCCCGTGGCCTTCCCGCAGGAAGACAGCAGGCAGTACCGGCAGTGCGCATGGCACGGCACGCAGTAATTGGCGACTCCCAGCTTAATCGTTTTCATGCTTTTCCTCCGCAGTTGATATGGGGTGTTATTATATCAGCCTGTGTTCTGCCTGTCAATCCGTTTTTCATGGCGAAATCGGACGAATATTTTCCAAATTGATTGACAAGGAGGCAAAAAACATATATATTGAAAGCAGATTCCAAACAGATACGGGGGATGATTATGACTTTCGGCGATATGGTAAAGGTGCTGCACGCAAAAGTGCTCTGCGGCGAAGACCGGCTGGATAATCCGGCCCGGACTGCCTGCTGCTCCGACTTGATGAGCGACGTGCTGGCGTTTGTGAATGAAAAAACCGTATTGATCACGGGGCTTACGAACCCCCATGTGGTGCGCACTGCCGACATGCTGGATCTCAAATGCCTGGTGTTTGCCCGGGGCAAGGTGCCCTCCGACGATATCCTGGAGCAGGCGCGGGATCAGGGCCTGATCGTCATGACCACGCCGGAGACCGCGTTCACCACCTGCGGGCTGCTGTACGAAGCGGGCCTGCGCGGCGTGCCCATCGAATGGCCGGAGGGTGAATAAGCATGAGCGCCATCATCCATGAAGTCTACCCCGTGGAGGCCGGCGATTACACCCGCGCCGGCGAAGCCTCGGCGGACATCAAGCGCCGGCTGAAGCAGCTGGGGGTCTCCTCCGACGTGATGCGGAAGGTAGCCGTGGCTTCCTACGAGGTGGAATTGAACCTGGTAATCCATTCCCTGGGCGGCAAGCTGACGCTGGAAGTGGGCACGGACGGGATCCATCTTCTCTCCGAGGACGTGGGCCCCGGCATCCCCGATATTTCCCTGGCCATGCGGGAGGGCTGGTCCACCGCCAGCGAAGAGGCGCGTTCCCTGGGATTCGGCGCCGGGATGGGCCTTCCCAATATGAAACGAAACGCAGACGGATTTGACATTCAGAGTGAAGTGGGCAAGGGCACGCGTATCGACATGCGCTTCAACCTCGCCTGAGAAAGCAGGATATCATGGAGCAAACCACGCGATACCATTCCGTTAGATTGGATAAAAGCCGGTGCAAGGGCTGCACCAACTGCCTCAAGCACTGCCCCACGGAGGCGATCCGCGTCCGCGGCGGGCGGGCGCACATCATCGACGAGCGCTGCATCGACTGCGGCGAGTGCATCCGCATCTGCGACTATCACGCCAAGGTAGCCATAACGGACGATCTGAGCACCATTCACGGCTTTCCTCATAAGATCGCCATTCCCGCGCCCACGCTGTACGGCCAGTTCCGCAATCTGAAATCCATCGGGCCGGTGCTGGACGCGCTGAAGGCCATCGGGTTCGACGAGGTGTTCGAGGTGGCCCGGGGCGCCGACGTGGTCAGCCGCGCCATTCACGAAAAGCTGCGGGAGCCCGGGCTGCCCAAGCCCCTGATTTCGTCTGCCTGTCCCGCCGTGGTGCGCCTGATCCAGGTGCGCTTTCCCGGCCTGATCCCCAACATCGTGGACGTACGCCAGCCCATGGAAGTGGCCGCCATGATCGCCAAGACGGAATACTGCCGAAAGCACGGCTGCAAGCCCGAGGACGTAGGCGTGTTCTTTATCACCCCCTGCCCCGCCAAAATGACCGCCATCCGTTCCCCCATCGGCCAGGAAAAATCCGCCGTGGACGGGGCCATTTCCATGATGGAGATTTACGGCCAGCTGCTGCCTCACATCGACCGGATCATCAAAAGCCCCTCCAAATCCGAAGCCACCTATTACGGCGTGCGCTGGGCTGCCAGCAGCGGCGAGGCCAGCGTGGTCTGCCCCGAAAATTCCCTGGCTGTGGACGGTATCCACAATGTGAACCGCGTGCTGGAGGAAATCGAAAACAACAAGCTCAGCGATCTGGTTTTCTTCGAGGGCAACGCCTGCATGGGCGGCTGCGTGGGTGGGCCGCTGACCTTTGAAAACAATTACGTTGCCAAGAATGCCATCCGCAAGCTCTCCAACACCTGCGCCATGGAGCATCCCGCCGATAACGTGCCCGTTTCCATGATGACCAAATATCCCCTGTACAACGATAAGCCCATCGAGCCCAACAGCGCCATGCAGCTGGACGACAACATCGTGGTGGCCATGCAGAAAATGGAGCGGATGAACGCCATCCTCTCGGATCTGCCGGGGTACGACTGCGGCTCCTGCGGCTCCCCCACCTGCCGTACCTTTGCCGAAGACATCGTGAGGGGCTTCTGCAGCGAAATGGACTGCATCCATAAGCTGAAGGACCAGCTGAAGGTCATGGCCCAGCAGATGGTGGAATTGGCCCAGACCAAGCGAGAATAAACGCCCTCAAGGAGGAAAACAGCAATGAAAGTATTCGAACTGGCCCGGCTGATCGACGCCAAATCCCTGACCCCCGGCGTGCAGGAAGACAAGGAAGTGCGCTGCGGCTATACCTGCGATCTTCTTTCCTGGGTGATGGCCCACGGCGCGGAAGGCATGGCCTGGGTGACGGTGCAGATCCACATGAACGTGATCGCCGTGGCTTCTCTGGCCGAAATGGCCTGCGTGATCCTGCCGGAAAACATCGAAATGCCCCCGGAGAGCCTGAAAAAAGCCGAGGACGAGGGCCTGACCGTTCTGCAGAGCCCCCTGACCGCCTTTGGCATCTGCGGGCGCATGGCGGCCGCCGGCATCCCCGATAAGGCGTAAAGATCATGGATCTGTTTGCGGATCTGCACATTCATTCCTGCCTGTCCCCCTGCGGCGATAACGATATGACTCCGGGGAACATCCTGGGCATGGCGAAAGTGAAGGGCCTGGACGCCGTCGCCATTTCGGACCATAATTCCGCCCGGAACCTGCCCGCCGCCCAAATCATCGCCGAGGCTTACGATGTATTGCTGGTGCCCGCCATCGAAATCACCACCAGCGAGGAAGTGCACATGCTGGGGTATTTCCCGGACGTGCAGACGGCGGTGGATTTCGGCGAAATGCTGAAAGCCCATCTGCCGCCCAGGAAGAACAAGCCCGGCCTTTTCGGGGAACAGCGGATCATGAACGAGGACGACGAGATCATCGGCGAGGAAGACGCATTGCTTATCGGCGCCACCGATCTCCCCCTCAAGGAATGCGCTTCCCTGGTCCGGGCTGTGGGCGGCGTGCCGGTGCCGGCGCATATCAACCGCGGGGCCAACGGCTTGCTGATCAATCTGGGCATGATGCCCAAGGAGCCGGAATTCACCACCGTGGAGGTGTGGCGGCATCTCCCATGCCAGCCTGAGCCCATGGAAGGCCGCCACGTGCTGCACTCCTCAGACGCCCATTACCTGGAGGATATTTCAGAGCCGGAATTTGTGCTTCACCTGAAAGAAAAAAGCGTGGCTGCCCTGCTGGACTGGATGCGCACGCCGCGAACCATCTAATACGCCTCTTCCCAACCCTGCAGCAATGAAACAGCGCTTCGGCTTCCCCGACGGGGCATCAGCCGAAGCGCTGCTGTTTTTTGGGGTTTTAGCGTTCTTTCTTCCTGCGGCGTCCGGCCAGGGAGGCAAGCAGCAAGCCGGTCACGAGCAGGAGGAGGAAGGGCAGGATATCGGTATGGTATCCGGTGGGCGCCACAGGCTCCAGGTTGTTGGTGAAATCCACAGCCGTATCCACGTTCATGGCGATATTGGAAGCAGTATTACTTCCCACCGGATCCGCCGGATCGGAACCTGCGGCCTGAACCACATAGCCGGGAACGTAGCAGCCGTATTCTTCCTCCGTGACCGTGACCGTGATTCCCCGCGGAATGCTGATCATGATTCTTTGGTTATTTCCAAGGCGGAGGGCCGAGCCGGAGAGCTTTCCGTTTGCATCGGCTGTCAGCTTGCCTTTTGCGCCCGTTCCCGTATCGGCTTTCCATTCGCTGCCGTCGTATGTGTAGCGCGCATAATCGCACTGGTAATCCCTTTCCAGTCCGCTTACGGTAAAGCTGAATTCATCCGTCAGAATGGCGAAGCTGCCGGTAATATGCTTGGAAATGGTAAGATTCATACTGCCGGACCAGTAAACCTTGCCGTCGCGGGCGACGCCGTACAGGTACAGGGGCGTTCCTTCCTGGTTTTTCAGCGGATTCTGGGTCTGGCTGTCCGGACGTGCGTTCCGGAAGGCTCCCAATCCGCTGTGGGGCCCGCCTTCCATAACGGCAAACTGCTGATTCTGAATGAAATGCGGATCATCCTGCGCCCAAACCCAGATGGAACCATCGTCGGAGGTGATATCGCCCGTCACCGTCAGGGAGGCCGCGTCCGTGCCGGAATAACCGGCAATGTAGATATCCTGATACACGCTGGTGCCGCCCGGATATACGCTGCTGTCCGAACCGTTGGCCGGGGTTTGGCCCAGCGTGGCGCCGGTTTTTACGTTATTGACGAACACCGGGCCGCCGGAGATGTTCATGGCGGCGCCTTCCGCCAGGCAGATCGCCGCGCCGTTTCCGGAAGTCGTCGAATTCTGCAGGGTGGTGCCGTTGCCGACGGTCAGGGAAGCGCCGCTTTTTACCTCAACGATGGCGCCGCTGCAGGAAACCGGGAAGCTGTTGCCTTGGCCGTCAATGGTAATTCTGCCCAGCGTCAGGCTGCTGTCTTCCACCGTCAACATGCTTTCTCCCGTATAAGCACGTTTGATCACAGCCGATTCGGAGCCGCCCACATACGGGAAGCCGTCGTCCGCATTCTTTTCGGCGGTGGTAAGTATGGCCTTCTGCCCGTTCATCAAGCTGGCGGGCTGCTTCATTTCGTATTCATGCACCAGCATTTCAATGGAATGGGAAACAGGAATGAAACGCTCAAACTCGCCGGATTCGTTCTTGTAATACCATTCGTTTGAATCGCCGGCGTTAACCTTGTTGAATGCGGTCACCAGCGCGGAATACACCGCGGGCGTATACGTGGCTGTAGCAGCATCATAGGAATACAGCAGTTCCTGCTGGCCGCTGGCGTTTTTGCCCACGATCTTGCAAACCGCGTGCAGATTGTAGAAGGTCACCTGATAATTGAATTTTGTGGTGGTTTTCATTTCGCCGGAGGTGTACGGATATCCGGATCCGTCCACCAGCAGGCTCACTTCACCCATATCGTTTTCGGCGCTGGTCTTAAAGTGCTCTTTCTGATCGTTTTTGAGCAGCTCGGTAACCGTATAGCCGAATCCCAGCGGCAGCAGATCGGCTACTTTGGATTCCCCGTTGTGCAGGGAGAAGTATGCTTTGCCCTTGGTAAATATCATTCCGCCGTATGTTCCGCTGAAATCTTCGGCGAGAATATCCGGCGAGCCGCTGATCTTTCCGGTCAGCTGTACCTCAAACCGGTAGACAGCGTTGCTGTTCTGATCCGCCGGATCGTCGCTGACCACCTGCTTGGTTACCGTCAGGGAATAAATCTTCCGCCAGTAGATCTTTTTGTCATCCTGGTTCGATTCGTCCAGCTGGCCGCCTTTCATGCCGTTGCGGTCGTTGATGAAGTAGTTCATGCCGCCGGTGGCGCTGCCTTCAAATGTGGCGAAAGGATCCATCTCTGCGCCGTGATTTCCGTAAAGCCCGTCGGTATAGCTATCGCCAGGCACGTATACGCCGATGGAAGCGCCGCGGATGAGGCCCCGGGACACGATCACGGTCGGCGGGTTATTGGCCGTCCTGTCAAAGCCCTGATCCATCTGGATGTTGTTGGCCTTTGCATAGCTGCTGACAAAAGGATCCTGGCCTTCGGGAGCGGGCCCGACCGTGGCCATGCTGCTGGTATTCTGGTACACGAAAGGAGCGCCGGAGAAATAGATCCTGGCATTGCTGTCGCCCACGGCAATGCCGCCGCCGATGCCGGTAACGCTGTTCTGCGCGATGCTGCCGCCGGACATGATCAGCCTCCGGGCGCCGTTTCCGCCGTTCATATAGATACCGCCGCCGTTTTCCGCGGTGCAGCGGCTGATGCTGCCGCCGGTGATCTTGATCATACCGGATTTGGGGCTGGCCACATCGTCCACAACGCCCTTATTGAAGTACACGCCGCCGCCGTTGCCGGTTGCCGTACACTTGGTAATGGTGCCCAGCATCATGGTCATCGTGCCGCTGCCGCCGTCGATATATACGCCGCCGCCGTTATTCGCGGAGCAATTCCGGATCGAGCCGCCGGTCATCAGCAGCTTCGCGCCGTAATTGAGATAGATGCCGCCGCCGTTCCCGGTGGTTTCGGCGTTCTGGAGCGTGGCATTCCGCCCCAACGTGATCTCAATCGCCGCCTGGGTGCCGTAATCCGCCCGGATGATGCTTGTATAGGCCGTTGCCGCAACATTGTCCCGGTTGCCGTCCAGCACGACGTTGGACAGCGTCAGGTTGGCTTTGGCCGTAATCATCGGCTTGTTATTCGTCATGCCGGTAGACCGTGTTATGGTGCAGCGGGTGCCTTTTCTGCCCCGGTAGGGATACAGGCTGTCATTGCTGTTGGCAGTGGTCAGGGTGACGGTCTTTCCCGTGCCGCCCGTGACCTCCATATAGTATTCCGCCGTATACGTCTCCACCAGCATCTTCACCTGGTAGGCGCTGCCGGTATACGGCGTGCCGTCCGCATAATACAGCGTGGTCCCGTTGTCATCCAGGCTCCGCAGGGTGCTGAACGCGCTGGTGGTAGTGGTGTCGGTGCTGTGTGCGGCGGTCAGGGCATCCAGACGGTCGAATACAGCCGGGCGGACATGGTTCTGGTCGATGTAAAGCAGCCTGCCGTTGCCGTCGGTGATTTTGCAGATCGGGTCGCCGCCCCAGATGATCTTTTTGCCGGTATCATCCTGGCGGTCAACGATGCCGTAGAGCGATCCGTCCTCAGACCAGAAGACCTTGTGCTCGTCGGTGAAGCCGGCCGGGTTGGACAGCGTGCCTTGCGCCGTGCCGAACCGCGTCAGTTTCTTCTTCGCATTCACCACGCGGATCTCGCCGCCGATGCCGCAATACACCTTGACGCTATTTGCATTGACGATTTCGCCGCTGGTGGTATCCGGCAAACGCAGGTTGGAGGGCTTGCCGTCCACGGTCAGGTTGCCTGTGATATCGAACATATGCTGGGTCTGATCTCCCCCTGCTTCACCCAGCGTCAGCGTAACGCCATTCCGCAGGTATACGCCGGCCGCATCCATCTCCTGTTCCGTTCTCAGGCGGTTGCCGGTAACGGCAGTACTTCCCAGCAAGGTCATGTTGGTCAGAGTAAACAGGCCGCCGCCTTTGCCGCCGCTGATGTTGCCGGTGACAGTGGCGCCGTTCATGTTCATCATGCCGTTTTTTTCATTATCATAGTTCTGGCAGACGCCGCCGCCGCTGCCTGCGGCCTGATTGTCCGTCACGGAGGAATCTTCTAACGTGAAAGTCTTTGTGTTGGTAAAGATGCCACCGCCGGACATTTGATAGGTGATGCCGTTGCTGGTAACTTCCATTGACCCCTGGGCGATGTTGCCGGAGATGACGCTGTGGTTCGTTACTGTAAAGTAATCCTTCGTGCCGTTGTTTTGGTACACGCCGCCGCCCAAACCCGTAGCCGTGCAGTTCCGAATAGTGGTTCCGCTGAGAGTGGTCTGCTTACCCGCCAGATATAAACCTCCACCGTTCGTGTTTTCTGCCACGGTGTAGCAGTTCTCTACGATGCTGTCGCTCACAGAAACGGTCGCTGCGCTGGTGTATACACCGCCGCCGCTCCTGGTGCTGGAATAGCAAGTGTCAATGGTGGTGTCTACCATTGTGAACTGTGAACCATCCGCCAGGTTGGCGGGATTGATATAGGTACTATCGACCTTACTGTGGAAGATTGCGCCGCCCTCGTTAGGCGCTGTGCAGTTTCGGATGCTGGTATTATTGTCGATGGTCAGCGTATTGGATCTGCACCAGATCGCACCACCCAGGCATCTCGCCGAGCAGCCGTCAAAAGTGCAGCCGGAAACGATCGTATCAATCGCCTTTGAATTGTAAATGTTGATGGCGCCGCCATTGTTGCCGATGTTGTTGATGAAGGTACAGTCGGTGATGGTGTTGTATTTGGCCGTGCTTCGCATGGCGCCGCCGTTGCCGTTGGAACCGGTGCCGTTGAGGGCGTAGCAGTTTTCAAAGGTGCAGCCCGTCAGGTACACCCAGCTGTCCGTGGTCGGCTGTCCGCTTGTATTGTCGGAGTTGCCCGACCAGATGTTGAGCGCGCCGCCGTTTTTCGCATTGGACGTGCTGTTTCGGAAGATGGTGTTCGAAATATGGACTTGTGTTGCGCCGCTTTCCATGGAACCCGCGGCCTGTCCTGCGCTGCAGCCCTCAAAGGTACAACCGTCAACTACCGTATAGGATTCGCGGCTTCCGTCCGCAGCAACATAGTGGAACAGAGCGCCGCCCTGCTGATTCGCCTTGCAGGATATGAACTGGCTGTTCTCGACAGTCACAGTCTTCATGCTGGTCCAGACCGCGCCGCCGCCAAATTTATCCAAACCAAGCGTACACTCACAGTTTGTAAAGCTGCAATTTTTGACGGTTAAGCTGCCTCTGGGGGTTTTATCAGAGCTGTTTTTATCGACCGATTCGATATAGATGCCGCCGCCGAATTGGGCCTTGCTGTTTATAAAATCGACGTTTTCGATCTCAACGTTCCAGCCTTTTGTCTTGATAATGCCGCCTTTTATGTTATCGCCGCCAAAGTTCTTGCCGTCGAAAACCAGGTTCTTTACTGTCAGCTTATCCTGATAGTCTCCGCCTGAAAGCGTACCGTTCGGCGCTTTAATGAAAGAATCGAAGTTGCCCGAGCCGCGGCTGACGGTGGCGCGGGGCGCAGTGACCGTGCCTTCCGCGTTCGTCTCTTCGGGATGAAAGCGGAAATGGCCGTTCACAGAGGTCTGGAAGGTGATGTCGCGCTTGATCCCGCCGCCGGTGGACAGATTCACCATTTCGCTCTGCGGGATCATATAGTCCACCAGCAACTCGATGGTGGCTTTGACCGTGGTCGTATCGCCGTCCGGATAGAAGGCGGCATGATGAGAAGTGATAAATTCGTTGGCCTGGCGCGGAGAATTGAAGGTATACTCCCATTTACCGGCAGTCGCGCCCTCGCCTGCGTGCTCCTGCACAAATCCGGTGCTCAGATAGGTTGGATTGTCCGGGTCGCTGCCCGCCGCCTGAATGCGTTCGTTCACCACCACGCGGCAAATCTGCCGATCGCTGTAGAAAACCAGCTCGTGGGTCTGGCCGGAGTTAGAGGGCGTAACGTCATTATTTGTGCCGCCGATGGTGAAGCCGGACGCGTCCACGCTTGCATCGGCAGTAACGATGATCGGGTCCGCATCGGAGGTAAGCCGCTGGTCATATTCCACAGTTCCGGAGGCGATGCCATCTTCCGGGTGCTCCGCGTCATATGCCGTGTAGTACTTTCCGGAAAGCGTATAGGGCATGCCCTTGCCGCCGGGAAGCAGGATGCGGATCGACTCGCCGGGCTTGAGCGCCAGATCGGAGGCCTGAACCGGCAGCAGCACATTCTGAATGGCGTCGTTTTTTGAGAAAACGTAGCCGTAGCCGGTCTGGGCCGCGCTGTTGATCACGGGCTTGTCGGCGCCGTTCACCTTCACATTCAGGCTGTCGATGACCAGCGTATCCGTAGGATGGTTATTCTCGATGGAGAGATAATAGGGCTCGGTATACAGGAAGATCAGGGTGGTTACCGTATTTGTGGTATCCCCGCCCTCGATAATGCTGCCGTCGCGCTTCTTGAAATTCCACAGGTTGTTCGTGGTGTCCCAGTCGATACGGGTCAGGTAATCGTCATAGTGCATATCCCCCACGGTCGCCTGCTGCACGAAAGCATTGCCGAACACAGACGTTTGATTTCCGGAAGGCGCCACCGCACCCAAGCGGCGGATATCCTCCGCCACTTCGGAAACGGCGTTTTCATAGGAAGGCGGCGTGCCGTCGGCCTTCCGGATGTATATTCCGCCGTTTGTGGTACTGGTATTGTTGGTGGTGGAGTAGAATTGTTTCGTATAGTCCGGCCCGTCAAACGGCAGCCCTCTTGTATAATCCGCGACATAATAGACCTTGATATTGAAATTGCGCACCCAGTACAGCTTTTTATTGGTGGCATCTTCTTTCACGATCAGGTTCGGGGTCCTGTCGTTGGTGATCTTTGATTTGTTTGTTACAACGTTGTTATTCACATAGATGCCGAACCGGGTGCTGGGCACGCCGCGCTGGGCAAGAACGGTGGTGTTCTTCCCATCTACCGTCACCGGATCATCCGACACATAGATGCCGATATTTGCGCCGCTGCCGAGGGATTGGAAATTCAGGATTGCGTCAGTGTCGAAATTGAGATAGACGTTGCTCTTTTCGCCCGCCATCGTGTTATCGTAAATCTTGACATTCCCATTAAAGTACACACGGGCGTTCGCATCGCCAACGCTGACTGCGCCGCCGGCCGAGGCAGTATTCCCTCTTACGTATACAGCCTCGTTAAAGGTTACTGTGCCGGTATCGACAAACACGCCGGCGCCGTTCTTGGCTTTATTGGCCAATGCCGGGTCAATGGTTGTTGCATTTGTTCCGATGATGCTGTTTTTCAGCGTAGCGGATCCGCTGCCGACCCATACCGCGCCACCGTTGCCGTTTTCGGCCTTGTTTCCGGTCAACTTGGCGGTATTATTCGTGATGGAAACTGCGCCGGATACT
The DNA here is from genome assembly GCA_902761755.1 of uncultured Eubacteriales bacterium. Classification (GTDB taxonomy): domain Bacteria; phylum Bacillota; class Clostridia; order Christensenellales; family Aristaeellaceae; genus RUG563. Next base: position 17,698 of record CACWLP010000004.1, read on the forward strand.
GAGCAGATGCCGCCGCCATTGCCGTATGTGGCTGTGTTGCCGGAAATTTCAGACCCACGGCTTCCGGTATAGCTGACGGAACCGATATTGGAATAGACCGCGCCGCCATTCTGATTCGCGGTATTGCCCGTGATTTTGCCGCCGGTCATAATGAATGAGCTCTCGTTGGTATATACTGCGCCGCCATCCTGCCCGGCTGTGTTATTGGACATGCTGCCGCCGGACACCTCTACCGAGCCGGTGGCCGACCAGATCGCGCCGCCGTTGCTCCCGGCGCTGTTTTCCGTGATGCTGCCTTTTATCAGCTTGAACGTCAGCGTCTCCATGCAGACGGCACCGCCGTTTTCCTCGGCCGTGTTGTGTGCCATCGTTGCATTGTCGCCGTTTACGTTCACGTAAGCATTATGCGCATAGATGCCGCCGCCGGAAGCTGCAGCCGCGTTGTAGCTGATACTGCCGCCGGTGATGTCGATGGTGCCGGAGCCCATGTAAATGGCGCCGCCGTCGACCGCCCGGTTCGGGCTGCCTTCCGCGCCGATAGAACCGCCGCTGACGGTGACGGTTTCGCTGCCGTCATAATAGACAGCGCCGCCTTTTTCCGCGCTGTTATCGGTGAAGGTTCCGCCGCTGATGTTTACGGTGCCGGCGGAGGCATAGATCCCGCCGCCGTTCTTCGCAGAGCAGCCGGTTACGATGCCGCCGGTCATGTTGACGGTTCCCTTCAGGCTGTTGACCGCGGCGCCGTTGCCGGAGCTGATCGCATTTTGCAGCGTGGTGCCGTCCGCAATATTCAGCGTGCCCTCGTTGCTGATCAGGGCGCTGGGATAAGGAATGATTTCGTCGTTTCCGTTACGGCGGATGTTGCCGTCCAGCGTGATGTTTTCAAACCCAAGCTCGCCCAGGTTGCTGAACATGGGCACTGTCAGGTTGTCCTTGCGTTTGATGACGGAAGTCATGCCCGCCGTGATTTTGTTGTCGGGATCGTCGTCCGGCTCCGCCGTGGTCAGGGTGACATGCAGGAAGGCGGGAATTTCCGGCGCATCGCTGGCGGGCATAAGATACTCCGGAACCAGCATTTCGATGGTTTCCGTAAAGTCGGCGTCATATTCCTCGATGTACCGGACAGCAGCGGAGATCGTGCTGAATTTTCTTGTGCCGATGCGGCAGATGACCTCGGGCGCGTTGATCAGCGTCAGCGTCATATCCGCATCCAGAACGTTCTCCCCGGACAGCTCCACCACGCTGTTGCCGTCGACTGCGATATCTGCCGGCGAGGCATTGGAATCCTGGGTATCCTTTATTTTGGCCGTGAGGGTAAAGTTTTCGTTGCCGGTTTCGGTGACGATATAGCTGCCGGGGGCAAGGCCGATGATGGTGACGGCGTCGCCGTCCTTTACTTCAAAGGTGATCACGCCGGGGTTGGCTCCATTTGCAGGCGTGGCGGAAATCGTGGAATAGCCGGTGCCGTCCACGGGATAGGTATCCCGGTTGATGGCCGTGGATTCGATCCTGACGGTGAAGGGCTCGTCATACCCCGTGTCCTCCGTCACGGTCTTGACCACGGTGAGGTTATAGCCGCGCTCACGGTAAATGGCGTAGATCACGGGCCAGTTCTGGATCGTTACCCAGTCGGGTTCATCCATGAACTTCCAGGCAAGCTTATTATCCTGGATCTTGGTATACAGGGTCAGCGTTTCCGTGATTGCTGCATCATAGGGGGCATTATTGCCGTCGCGATAGCCGTTGCCCGAATTCCCCGGGAAGTTGATGGCGCCGGTATCATGTTTAATATCGTCGCTGTTTTCCTGCACGGCCGCGCCCAGCTTGTAATAAACCAGATCCAGCCTGGCCGTTCCGTTATCCAGCAGCGGCGGGATATTGAAGATTCTGTTGCCGTTTTCATCCACGCCCACTTCCTGGCTGATAGTCATTCCTTCGATGGGCATACGCACTTTCTGGGTCGGGGTCACAAGCATGCCGTTGAGGTTCAGGGGGCTGCGGTCATAGGTGATTGCATTCACCGTACTGACCCCGTCTTCGGAGCCTGTGATCGGTGTCAGTGTGCCGTCGGAATCTTCCAGCACATAATGGATCGTCAGCATCGGATAGTACAGATAGTACAATCTGTGTACAGGAGCGCCTTCCACAGAATGGTAGGACAGCTGATGACCCAGTTCGGTCAGCTGTAAAAGGCGTTCTCCCGCCCCGTTCACAATATAGATATGGTGAAGATCATTGCCCTCCGACTCCGGCAGGTAGGCGATAGACACATCATCTGTGTACTGATCAACGATACTCACTGTATCATCGTCGGATCCCTGCTGATGCGGTTCGGGATTGTGCCGATCCCAGCCGTAGATAACCGCGCCCTCAGCGAAATTTGCGAGCGGTTCCTGCAAAAAGTCACTTACAGGCAAAGCAGTGGAAAGTGCTTTGCTTTCGCCTTTATTGAGGGTGAATCCATAGTGCTCCGATTCATCCGAACGCAGATCGTCCCGGATGGCGATAGAGCCGTCGGGCGAAATCATGGCCAAATGGAATTCCACGTTCACTGATGCGCGGGTTTCGGTCACGTTGATAAAGTGCGTGCCGCCGTAATCCGGAGACCCGTCGTCGGAGTCTGTGGGTTCCATGGCCGTGTACACATAAATGAGGCTGTCGTTATGGGTGCCGGGATCCAGGCCCCAAGGCGTATCGGTGCCCCAGGCGGCCGGCCCGGGATAAGAAGCCTCAGGCTCGGTGTGCTCGCTGTTTCGCAAGCCGAGCGTAAAACCCTCGTCATCGGCTTTTTTACGCTGTGCGACGGTAAGCCGGTAGGTATAAGCGTCCGTCGTCAGCAGGAATGCCGTGAAGGTCTTGTTGTTTCCCAGTTTGATCGCGCCGGCGCCGTCCGGATCGCTGCTTCCGGCGCCATGATACAGATAAGGATCAGAAGGGTCTGCCGTGTCGTTTATCGTGGTGAAGGTGTGTTCTATGACCTGGCCGTAATTGCTGCTGTCTAAACTGATTTTGTCGATCCAGTAATCGAAATCGAACTCATGGAACTGGTCTGACGCAAGGCCGATGGTCTCCAGATCGAAGGTGACGAACGTGGGCGTCTCCGTGTAAAACACCACATACAGGGAAATCTCATGCTCACAGTCACGCCAGGTAGCCTCCTCGGTGGGAACAGTCGGGATGTCACGGGCATACTGGAAGCCTGCCCAGGTGTTTCGGATCCGCAGCCAGGGCCGATCCGTATCATCGGCATAGCGGACGTTGGTCTTCAGGAACAAGTTTTCAGCGCCGGTGGCGTCGGGCGTGCCGAGTGCAAAACAATAGCACATGAATCGGCCGCCGTATTGGCCTGTCGCGCCGGCGTTCAGCCAGGAAAGGATGTTATTATTGTTGGCCGGGGCGGCGGGAAGCGGTTCCATCTGGGACATCCTGAGCTGCGTACCGGGGCCGTTGAGATTGTTTCCGGAATCACGCGGCGCCTGCGCCTCGACGATCATATCCGCAGAACCATGAGTGCCGTCCAGATAGTAGATCAAGCCGTCGGAAGCCAGCTCAACGTAGTGAATATTGACCTTCCGCTTCAGATAGTACACGTAATAGATTGTTTCGTTTTCAGCGAGTGGCCTTTCCTCCGCTTCGTCTGCCAGCTTCACATAGGTCTTGCCCTCCTGGGCGTTGTACCGCAGGGTCTCGATATGCCGCTCAAGGATATACTCCTTGGGCTCCTCGTTGGACAGCACCGTGACGAAGGGAAGGATATACGTATTCCCGTCGTATATTTTCCATCCCTTTTGCCGTTCCTGCTCCTCCGGAGAGAGGCTGGAGTCAGGGGTGTCCCCGTACAGCGCCTTCGGGTCCGTCGGCTCTGTGGTCAATGTGATGGAAGCGTCGCCGTCCGTGGTCCAGGGAGCATAGTCATATTGATTCAGGGAGGTGTTGAGGACCTTGATCGGCACTGTGGCCTGGCCCCACTGGGCATAGAGATCCAGCGCACCCTCGATGGCCTGCGCAAAATCATATCTCTGATTGCCCTGGCTGTCTTCTGCCCAGTACAGGAATGTATTGCCGATGTCGACCGGATCATAGGGAGGCCAATCGACAGTGCTGCCGATGCAGGCCCTTTGGGTGTAGAACGTTTCCCCATTCTTTGTTTCCAAAGTGTATGGATCGCCCCATGTTCCGAAGCCAGCGGTTGCGCTGTCGCTGTTCAAATGGTAGTTAACATCCACCGCCCAGATGGCGTACAGATGCACGGTTTGCTCTTCCGGCGTTTCACCGGGATTTGCGCCCACCCGGTAGGTGCCGCCGCCGTCCAGCAGCGGATAGGTATCCTCTTTTTCCACATCGAAGAACATTTCCGGGTTTTCGCACCAGCCGACGAAGACGGCCCCGTCACTTCTGGTAAGCCAGGTGCCTTCGGACAAAACAGTTTCGCTGTTGTTCACAAGCCGGGAAATGGCGATTGTCTGCTGGGAAAGATCGTATTCGGTTTGGTAATCCTTGTAGGTTGTATCCACAGGATAACCGTAGACTTCATTCTTATTATCAGGGTTTTCAATTACGGTCCGGTCCGCCGTGCCGCCGTTGGCATGATAGACGATCTTAGCAGAGGGCACCTGTTCATACACGGCATCCAGGAACACGGTCCGCTTGCCCTGCACCGAGGCCATATATTTTGAGAGCAGGTGGAAGCTCTGGCCGGGACGGTAAATCGTGCCGCTGTCATCCTGGCGGATGCGCCAGCCCACAAATTCATAGCCCTCCGGCGGCTCGGCAATGCGGGTCACCACCACGTCCGCGTCGTCGGCGTAAGAATCGCCTTCCAGCTCCAGATAGAGCGTTTCGTTCTCATCGTCCTTGTTCAGCGTGCCTTCGCCCGGCACGTATTCCAGATAGAACACGCCCGTCTTCATCCAGCGCAGCCGCAGCGTGATATTATGGTCCACGATGTTTGCAAAATTATACCGTTCGGAGGCCTCCCCGATTTCATTCCCATTGTCGTCAAAGAGCACTTCATACCAGCCCGCATAGCGGTAGACGTTGGGATCGTACTGGAAGGTGGACATTTCCGTAGCGTCGCCGGGGACCTGGGTATAGTAGGTTTGCCTGTTCGGATTCTCGCCGCTGACCCAGGTATCGGGATAGCCGTAATAGGCCCTGTCCTTTTTCACATAGTACCAGGAGCCTGAATCGGATTCCACATAATCGCGCTTGACCGTGGTGTACTCCTGGAAGGTATCGCCGTATTCCTTCCAGAACCAGGTGGAGCCGCCGGTGCCGATGGTGGGCTCCCCGTTGCTGTCCAGCTTGTACAGTTCGCCGTAATTGGGATCAATCTTTACGAGGAACCATTCCCGCGTCCAGCCGGCGTAAATGGTAAGGTCGGTAGCGGGCATGGTGGTATAGTACACCCAGTCGGGATGGCTGTTATGCTCATCTTCCGTCAGCGCAACCGGGCTGGTGCAGGCTTCGTCCGCATACCAGCCTTTGAACGACAGGCCGTTTTCGGAGATCTGGGATACAGGATTCACCGGAATATAGCCGGAAAGGGATTCCCCATACGCCAGTTCCTTTTCCGTATAGGTCACGCCCTGGTACGTAAACGGGATCGTCTTGGTGGGATCCATGGAATCCACGAATTTCAGCGTTTTCTGCACGCCGGACAAATTCGGCTTGCTTTCGGCCTGCCAGTCGTAGCGGACATATATGGTGGTGCTGCCGTCAGCCGCGATGGTTTGGGAATTATAAGTCGAATTTTTATACGTATAGGCATGGTAAGGATTGTTGGTTGCATTGGTATCCGCAGTCAGGCCCGCCCCGGGATGCAGCGCGTTGAAGCCTTCAAACGTATTCAGCGCCTCAAAGTTGGCATCCCATTCGATCTGGTCGCCGATCGTTCCGGTATATTCAAACTTTTCCGCAAACTCGTACTGCTCCGCTTCCGGAAGCGTGCCCACATTGTCGATCGCCTTGAGCCCCACGATCACCACGCTGTACTTGGCCGTCGTCCTGGGGACCCAGTGGGCATACAGCGTGACGGAAGGATTGGTCAGGTGAATATGGGGATCAGAATTGGCCGCGCAGGAGGAAACCACCTCGATGCCGGCCTCGGCCAGCACGGCGTTCGTCACCAGGCTGCCGTCGGCATTCGCAATTTTGACAGCTCCGGCAACGACCGTTTCGTCATTATCGTCCAGCGACGCTCCGGCATACCATCCTTCAAAATCGTACGGCCTGCCGGAAGCATCGGGATCCCTGGTCATCACGCTGGCGCCGGGAAGCGAATTCGGGCCTTCTCCGTCATAATGATAGGTGTCGGTGAAGAAAGTCGCATGGGTACCGGAGGGGCCTGAATAATAGCTGATCCATTTTACAGCCCGGAAGATCGGATAGAAATGCACCGTTTCGTTGACCAGATAACGGCCTTCCGCATCCGTCGTCACGGCCGTAACCTGATCGCCGTAATCGTCAAACACGTCCCCAGGCTGCGTAATCGGCGCAAGAGACCAGCCCACGAACACCATCTTGGTATCGTCTTCATTCTGGGGGTCTTCGTAAGCAACGCTGTATTGCCTGACGTTGATAAAGAAATCGCTTCCGGTTCCGTTCTGATCCAGGCGCCTGGTAAACGCCACCGGGAAAGTGCCGGTTTCTTCGTCGTACTGGTCGTGGAAGATGGCAAAATAGTAATGCGTGAATTTTGCATACAGATGCACATCGTCGTCTTCCGTAAGCTCCAGGGGCTGGCTGAAATCGTACTTTTCAATCAAGTCCTGCTGCTTGATGGTGGTATAGGATTGATTGCCCACATACCAGCCCGCAAAAGTTGCCTCCTGATCCTGCGGGTTAACGGGATTCTGAGGCGCCACCGGCATTTCACCGGACCGGACGATCTGCTCGTATACGGTGTTTTCAAAATCACTGTTCAGATAATACGGCTCATATTCCAGGTATTCATTCGGCACATAGAAATGGAAGGTGCGCACGTGGACCGTGCCGTTAACGGCATACACCGAAAAGCTGTCCGTAGTAAACTGAACGGTATCCTCAGATACGCTGGAATCCATCGGGGAAACGGAAGCGTTGTCGCCGAAGTGCAGCACATGCACGTCGGCATAATTCTTCAGCGCCTCGCCCACCAGGGTTATGGACACCTGCACTTCGTTCTTCGGTTCATAAACATGATCGCTGTCATCGGCGTCCACGATCTTGATATCGAACGCACGGGACAGGCCGATATGGTCTGCATCCGTTCCGATGGCCCGGATGCTCTCGTTGAAATAATAATTATATTCATCTGTTTCAGGCAGGATTTCCTCGACGCGCAGCGCCGTTCCTTCCATAGGAATGCCGGCGTTTTCATCGTATTCCACGGCGATCCGGTAGGTATTGCCGTCGCTGGCCTCCACAAAGGTTTCGATGGTGTAGCCTGCAACGACGTACACGGAAAAACTGTCCGTGCTGAAACGGACGGTATTCCCGCTTGCCTGATTCTCCAGGTCAACCGCCGTCAGGCTCTTGGTCCTTCTGCCCTCCACAAAGTGCAGAACGCCCACGTTGGCGTACTCGTCAAGATCCACGCCCACCAAAGTGATTTCCACATCCACTTCGGTTTTCGGCTCATAGATCCTGTCGTGGTCTTTCGCGTCCACAATCTTGATATCAAAGGCCCGGGAAATTCCGATGCTGTCCTTTTCGATGCCCAGCTTTCTCGCGGATTCATCGATATATCCTTCGTAGTTATCGTCGCCTTCTTTGATCTCTTTTACCAGCAGCTCCACGCCTTCCGAGGGAATGCCGCTGTCGCTGCCGTAAGATACGGCGATATGCCAGGTTTCTCCCTCCACCTGGATGTCGCGCTCGATCACGCCGGCAACGGCATAGATGGAGAAGCTGTCCGCATCAAAGGCGATCCAGCCGTTTTCGTCGGCCCGGACTTCGGCAACTTTCTCGGCTTCCGCTTTTGCGTCCTTCAAATGATAGACGGTCAGCGCCCCTTTGACGTTTTCAAAATCCGGATTGCGGAAATGCACCTGCACCTTTTCGTCTGCCGGCTGCCAGGTCTTTCCTTTTTTCATTTGATTGGCGTTGGCGTAAATGCTGATTTCATAGGCCGTCAGCGCCTGTCGCCCGTCGATATCCACTTTGACCGGAACGGCGCTCACCACGGCATTGCCGGGCATCTTGCCGGTAAGATACAGATCGTCGTTGGCCCAGATCGCTTGTTCGGGCACCAGCGCTTCACCGGTGGATTCCCTCACCAAGGCAATGCCGGTATCCTTGTTGTGCTGCAGTTTCAGTTCAGTTTTGTCGTTTTCAGAGAGGTCCGCAAGGATCTTATCTCCCAGCCGGTCATTCCTGACTGTATAAAAAGCCAGGCTTTCGTTCCATTCCAGGGCGGGCATGGCGGCGATCTGCACGGTCATGGCAAGCTCCGAATTGCCGTTCATGCCGTCCACTGTCCAGGCTTCCAGCACCGTTTCCCCGTCCGCCTCAGGAATGTTCAGGGCGCGGACAGACGGCTCCTTCTTTTTATAGTTGCCGTTCACGGCAACGTGGGCATAGGCGCCCGACGTTTCATAATAGAATTCGGTTTGTTTGCTCTGGTTTTGGAGATACATGACGCCAAAAACGGCATTTTCCCCCGCTGCGCCGTTCTGCTGATCATCCTGCTGCGCCGAAGCGTCCTCCTGAACGGCAGGGGCTTCCTGGTTTTCCCCGGAAATCGAGGCGTCCTCCTGGGCGTTGACAGGCAATGAAATAAACAGCAGTACGAATACGCACAGCAGCGAGAATATTCTGTTCCATGCCGTTTTTTGTTTCATGCTCTTCCTCTTTTCCCGGAGCAAAGCCTCAGCTGCTCTCATTTATTCAAACAGCTGCTCCATTTGATCCAGCTCGTCGACTATACTCTGGTCTGTTTTCTCGTCGTAGGTTTCTGGGCTGTTCAGATATGCGGGAATGATGGCTTCCGGCCATGTGACCGCCTCCCGGATATCATAGTCATACAGCTCCCGGGTGTAGAAATCGAAATACATGTTGGAATAGACGGGGATCAGCGGCACCGTTTCCGTTATTTTTTCCTGCAAGGCCACCCATTTTTTCATAAAGCTCAGCAGATCGCCGGGTTCGGTGTGCACCATATCCTGTGCCATGGCGCGCAGCTCTGCCTTGACTTGCGCCAGCGGCAGGTCCTCATCCCTGGGCAGGAATAGATCCGGATCAAAGATCGTGCGGAAATTATCGCCCAGATAGATCAGATCTGCGTCTCCCGCTTCCCTGCCTTCATAGATGGCCTGCAGCTGCTCTATTCCGGCTTCCCGCCATTCCGTGCGGAACCCCGCCTGGCGGAGATACGGCAAGAAGTGTATTTCCATCTCGCTTTGCAGCTTTTCAGACTGGGGCAGCATCACCGTCAGCGTCAGCGGAACGATTTCCTCCCCGATCCGCTTGCATCTCACTTCGTCCCGCGCGGGATCATACGGCGCGCCTTCCTCATTCAGCGTCCAGCCCGCTTCTTCCAGCAGCCTTATGGCTTCCTGCACATTCAGCGCATATTTTGTCAGCCCGTCCAGAGAAATGCCGTCCCATTCCGCCGTTTCGGCCTCATAGGCCTGCATCTCTTCTTCCGTGGGGGCTTCGCTCAGCGGCACTTCATAGCTCACCGTGCCGTTGGCCAGCAGATACATCCATTCCCCCATACCGTACAGGCCGTCCATCACCATGCCGAATGGGCCCACGTAGCTCTGTACGAAGGATTCCCGGTCCATGCAGTACGCCACCGCTTTGCGCACGGCTTCCTCCTGCGCCCGGGGGCTGCTCTCCACGAACCACAGCAGCGTCAATCCGATGCGGGGATAATTCTGCATCGTAAACTGATGCCCCTGAGTCTGGGCCAGCCTGATCCCGGCCAGCACCGTATCCGACAGCGTTGCTTTATTCAGCAGCCCGAACTGTCCGTCCTGGAGCTGTTCTGTCATGTCCGCGTTATCGGCGACGGTATAATACAGCGTCTGAATCTGCGGCTTAATTCCCGCTTCGTTTCCCTTGTATTCTTCATTGATGCGGAACGCCGCCGTGACCCCGTCGAAGGAAATCAGCCGATAGGGCCCGGATACCGTTTGGGGATGAGAAAGATAGCCGCTTTCCGGGTCCAGGATGGTTTCCCGCAGCTTTTCTTCCTCCAGAGGAAGCGTCAGGAACGCGCCTTCGCCCTCGTCCCGGATATCACATCCCGGCGCGATTTCCGCAATGGGCGTCGGCTTGATGTTCAGCCGCGCCAGCTCGTAGAAATACGGCAGCGCCTCGGCCTTTACGGTAACGGCCAGATGATGGTCTCCCAGGATACGAAGGCCGGCCAGCGTCTGCGCTTCACCGCTCAGGTATTCCTCGATGCCCAGCAGCCAGAAAGCGTCCATGGGCGTTCCGCCCAGCCTGCCGATCACAGGATCCACCTGCAGCAGCAGGGTGAACGCATAGTCGTAAGCCGTAATGGGCGTACTGTCGGAATAGCGCAGATCATCGTACAGCACGATGCTGTAGGTCCTGTTTCCGTTTGCGTCCTGCACGCACGCGGCGCCGCTGACTACGCTGCGGTCGAACCGCATGCGGCCCAGGCTGCCGTCCCAGCGCACCAGGCTATAGCCGTGCAGCAGCTCCTGTACGTCCAGATCGCTGGTGGAGCCGCCCCACATACCGGTAAAGAACTTGCCTTCCAGGGGCGTGGGATTGCCCACCGTCAATTCGTTGTAATCGTAATCCACCCATTCGCTCTGCGCGTCGCCGCGGCTGTCCTGGGCGGCTTTTCCGTGGCCGTGCCCCTTGGCGTATACAGTGCTTCCGGGAGCAAGAGCAAGCAGGAGCAGCAGCACGAGCCCAAGGCATAACCTTTTCTTCATGGCTTCCTCCTCCTTACTCGATGCAGACGCCGATCTGCATGTTGTAATGATCCAGACCGAGCGGTGCTCCGTATTTGTCGATGATGATCGTTTCGTTCTCGGGGATGTACAGCACCGTGACCGTCACGTCGCATCCGCCCATCACGCCCTCCACGTTATTCCTGGAAGGCATATATCCCGGGATTTGCGGCACGTCGACAGAATAGCTTTCGCCGGCGCCGCAGGCGATGACGCGGCGCTCCAGGAGCTCCGTGCCGTCCAGGGCCACAAACCGCACCGTCAGCGTATAGGTGCTGCGGGTGTAGGTGACGGTGATTTCGGTATCGCTGTCCATCTTGCCTGTGACGGCGGCCCTGTCAGCCGTGAAGCCGGCGAGCGTGGGCGATTCCGCATAATATTCCGTACCCTCGGGGAATGTGAGGGTCCGGGCGGCAAACAGCATATTTCCGTTTTCATCCAGGTACCGGATGGTGAGGGTGTAGGTCGGCGCAGCAGGCTTCGGGGTGGGCACATTCTGCGGCGCTTTGGTAGGCTTCGGGCCATGGGTCGGCTTCGGCTCCACGGTGGACGTCGGCTCCGCCTTCCGCGGGATCATGCGCCCGAAGAGCACCAGCCGCCCGCTGGTGGTGGCGGACGCGCAGGTGGACAGGGCGATCACCTTATTGGTGCGGTTCGCCACGGTTTCGTTGAAATACAGCACGTTGGTGCCCACGCCCACGCCGTCCGCGCCGCCGCTGCGCAGGAAGGAGATTACGTCGTCCTTCCTGTCGCCCACACTGTAGATCTTACTTTCGTAGGCGTCGGTTTCCGCCACGGCGAAGAACTCGATATCGTATACGCCGCTTTTGCCCACGATCACCGCGGATTTATGGGCGTTGAAGTAGGCCTTTTCCTTGAATCTGTCCAGCCCGCCGAACATGGCGCCGTTATCCATATGATGGCCGTACAGCAGATTATAGCTGTCTTCCAGCGCGCCGTCGTTGGCCGCGGCCAGATAGATGGCCCCGGTGAGGCTGCTTTGCTTATAGATATCGTGGGCGGCGTAATACAGGTCGTCAATGCCCTGCATCACCGGATAATCGATGTTGGTATCGTACACGGTGATCCAGGCGCGGTAATCCTGGTTGATTTCTTCCAGGGAGCTGACGGCCAGCGGCACGTCCTCTTCCTCCGCGATTTCCGGCTTGTACTGCATCAGATCCCAGCTGGAGGAATACGCCCGGTATTCCGTGGCAAAGGAGTCGTAAATCACATAACCGGAGTACAGAACCAAAACCCCCGCCAGCAGCCCCGCCAGCAGCGTAACGACGCCGTTCCCGGCAGCAATGAAGCTGCTGAGCACGGAATCCACCACGCTTTTCCCCGGGGCCTTGTGGGTAGTCGGCCGTTCAAAGTCATCCGGCCTGGTCCTGTCCGCCATGCGTCCGTCTCCTTTCCTGAATTTCTACAGATTGTTCCTGCGCATGATGGTGATCACCGTGCCCAGGATCTCTTCGGTTTTTACCGGCCCGAAGAACCGGCTGTCCGCGCCGCCGGCGCGCAGGTCCGCCAGGACGAAGCATTCTCCCGGCTGCAGCTTGACCGGGTATTCCTGAAAGCCCAGGTACGGTACGGTGGAGGAAAATATGTTGGTTTCCACCATGTGGTTGCCGTTCACCAGCAGCAGCCCTTCGTCAGTGATCTCCACGGTGTCCCCGGAAACGGCGATCACCCGGCAGACGAACTGCATCGTTCCCTCCGGGCTGCGCAGGCGCAGCCAAATCGCGGCGTTTTTCAGGGCGCTTCTGATTTTGCCTGCGAAGCTGCCGTCCTCCTGCTCCTGTCTGATCCGGATCCCCTGCACCGATCCGGGCACATACCTGCCATCCGAGCCGGATTTTTCAGCGTCTGGCAGCGACGATAGGCTTTTTTCGATCACGATGATGTCCTGGGCCCGCACGTCCCGGTCCAGCCGGTAAAAGAGCACCATATCCCCCGCGTCGATCCGGGGATACATGTCGCCGTTGGGCATCACCGTCAGGCCCACCACGTGGAAAAACAGCACGTAGACCACCAGCAGCAGCATCAGCGTCCGCAGCAGCAGGGCCAGCAGGGCCTTCCTGCGCCTTTTCCGCGCTTTGATCCTCCGCTGCTTGATTTCCGCCTTTTTCTCTTCGGCGCTGGATGCCGCGTCCGTGGCCGGAGGCGTGTCCGCAGCGTCTGCCTTCGTTTGATCCGGGGCCGGTACGATCCCCGGAGCCGGGGCGGGGTGCTTCGGTTCTTTCTGCATTGCAAAATCCTTTTTCAAGGGCATTTCTTCCGGCCTTTATACGCCGGATTCGGGGCCCTTGCCTGAGGGAAAGCCGTGCTTTCCCTCAAACAAACGTCCCGCGTTCAGATAGGCCGAATGCCCCGGCCCGGCCGCAGCAAACAAAGGCATGCGGCCGGGATGCCGGGGCAGCTGTCTTCACGGAAAAAGCGGAAGATCAGTCGTTGTTTTCCTTGGTCTTGCGGCGGCGCGCAGCCAGGATGATGAACAGCGTCACGCCGGCAACCAGCATCAGGGCGTAAGGCGCGATGCGGAACGCGATGCCGGTGGGAGAAATGATGCTCAGGGTGTTCGTGAATTGAATGTTCACGTTCTTTTCAGCAGTCGGGGCAGCACCTGTATCACGGGTTGTTGCTGCAGCGCCCTGCACACGAACAGCAGTATCTGTCGGGTCCGTGGTAGCCGTCTGATAATCTGCAGAAAGGACTGCGGTAGAAGCAGAGCCAAATTCCTTAGCCGTCTGGGCGTCTGCGGTAGGAATCGCATTGGTAGCATCCCACTCATCTTCAGTCACTGTCGTGGCATATACCGTACCGATAACATTGTTTGTCTCAGTTACGGTCGCATAAGCAGCGGCAGGGATACCGATATACTTTACTTGACCGCCGTTGGCAATGGAGGGCGTGCCATCCTTGTCCGCCGTGCCAACAGCGTCAGCGCCGCCGACTTTGTAGAAGGTGTTCGCCGAAATAGAAGTGCCGTTCACGGTGGTTCCAGCAGCCTGGGCAGTCTTCGTCACGGCTGCGCTGGATTCTTCCACGGCAAACTGGAAAGTGCCGGTCGCTGTGCCAGCCGTCCAGGCCACGTCAAACGGGAACTTGTGGCCATTCATAGTGGCGTCACCGACCAGCGTTTTGCCAACGGTCAGGTTGTAGGTATGGTATTCATCAGCAGTAACGCCGTCATTAGCACCGGTGGAGCTTTCAGGCACAGAAACGAAACCATCGGTTTTTACCGTTGACGGAGTGACATTCGTAGTGCCACCGGCATTATTATTTACACTCTCAGGGCTGATGCAGACGTAACCGTAAATTCTCCAGTCGCCGGCAACATACGCGGTTTTCCCTGTTGTACCGCCATTAGCCTCGAGCTCCGTAAAGTCTGTGCTCCTCATGACATACACATCAAGATAACGAGTGTCACTGATATCACCATTGGTCACGCCGGATGTGGTGTAGCTCGCCGGAGTTTCAGTGATCTTGTAGCGATATACACCGGGAGCCGTGAAAACAACGTCAGAAAAATCAATGGTCAAATCCTTATAGTTTGAAGTACCCTCGGCAGACGCATCCAGAACATCCGCATTTGTCCACGCGATGGTGTTGGCGGAAGTGCCGGCCATGGCAACGCCGGTTGTTACGCCGGCGTTTACCGTCACTGTTGTGGCAAGACCGGAAGCATGATCCCTCGTTTCATCGGTGACGGTCACGAGTTCTGTTCCGGAAGCTGCCTCAATCGCATAGGTATAGGTGATCGCCGGGCCGTAAATCAGCTCCTCATCAGGGTTGAAGGCTTTGATTTCCTTTTTAATGTTGATTTTCTTATTATCAACATTCTGTGTATCAGCAGTCGTATACCCGCCAACCTCGCCGTTGGTCAAATTTTCAGGATTAGTAGCAGCGGTAGGTTCCGTTGCGAACGCTGTGCAGCTCAGGCTCAGCACCAGCGCCAGGGCAAGCACGATGGCAAATAACTTTTTCATGTTCATCTTCCTTCTCTTTCTTTTATATTCGCAGGCCATCCGGCCGCAGGCTCGTTTGTTGGGGCGGCGTCCATGCCGCGTTCTATCCGTATTCTTCGCGGATTGGCCGGTCTCGGGATGAGGAGCATCGTCTGCTCATGCTGCATCTCTCCTTTCAGGTGGGCCGCTGGGGAAACAGTCGCTCTTTTTGCTTGAGGTTGGGTCCGCATCAATTACAGACTTTGGTCTGGAAATTGATGCTCTGGATGTTCTCCCGGCCGTCGGTTTCCGCTTCGGTGGGAAGGGCGGTGGCTTCGCTGCCGGTGAACTGCATCACCTGCACGCTCTGCTCCTCGGCCGGGACGGATTGGTTCATGATGATTTCCACTTCGTAGGAGTACCCCACCGCATAATTGATCTGATCCGCGATCAGCGACAGATTCAGCAGATAAAACTTCTCAACGTCTTCCTCCTCCGTATCCTCCAGGGCGGAGCAGGCCTGATCGCAATAGGCCGAGATGCTGGCGGAATCCGTGGTTTCCCAGGCGCGCAGCACGGCATCGGCGGGAATACCGGAATCGCGGGTGTACCGCACTGCGATGCTGTAATCCCGGCCCTCCACCTGCGCCACCTTTTCCATCACGCCGCTTTCCGGCCACACGATTTCCGGTATCGGCTCGGGCGTAGGTTCTGGCGTGGGTTCCGGTGTTGGCTCCGGTGTCGGCTCTGGCGTGGGTTCGGGTGTCGGCTCCGGTGTCGGTTCCGGTGTCGGCTCTGCCGTCGGCTCCGGTGTCGGCTCTGGCGTGGGTTCGGGTGTCGGCTCCGGTGTCGGTTCCGGTGTCGGCTCTGCCGTCGGCTCCGGTGTGGGTTCTGCCGTCGGCTCCGGTGTCGGCTCCGGCGTCGGCTCTGGCGTAGGTTCCGGTGTCGGTTCCGGTGTGGGTTCTGCCGTGGGCTCTGCCGTCGGTTCCGGTGCAGGCAGATGAATGATCGTTACCAAATCATACGCGGCGGTCTTTTCCATGGGAAACGCCACGGTGCCGGCGACGGCGTCGATGGCTGCGGTTTTCTCCGGCACAGCCTTTTTCTTCGGGTTTTCCGCATCGGGCTCATAGCGCATCAGCCGGAACGAAATTTCCGCGCCCTGGTACTTCTGCAGATACGATGCCAGGTTCAGCTGCTCGATCCGCACATTGGCCTTCCCGGTGAGCTTCGCGCCGGAGAACGCATAATACGAATGGAACAGCAACACGTCGTCCGGCCGATCCTCCATGTCCAGGGCCTTGAACACGGCGGTTTCAAACGCTTCTCTCTTCTCCGTGTCGGCTTTCAGTGCGGCGCCTGGCTCCAGAACGCCTGCCGGCGCGGATACGATTACTTTTCCGTTTTCAAATTGCCAGCTCTGCTCGTACGGTACGGCAGGCGTTTGGGTGGGTTCAGCCGTCGGTTCCGCCGTCGGTTCTAGCGTCGGTTCCGCCGTCGGTTCTGGCGTTGGTTCCGCCGTCGGTTCTGGCGTCGGTTCTGGCGTAGATTCAGCTGTCGGTTCCGGTGTGGGTTCTGCCGTAGGCTCCGTTGTAGGCTCGGGTGTCGGTTCAGCAGTCGGTTCCGGCGTTGGTTCCGGAGTAGGTTCTGCCGTCGGTTCCGGCGTCGGTTCCGCCGTTGGTTCCGCCGTTGGTTCCGGAGTAGGTTCTGCCGTCGGTTCCGGTGTAGGCTCCGGCGTCGGTTCTGCCGTCGGTTCCGGAGTAGGTTCAGGTGTCGGCTCCGGCGTGGGCTCTGCTGTAGGTTCAGGCGTAGGTTCAGGTGTCGGCTCCGGCGTGGGTTCTGCTGTAGGCTCAGGCGAAGGTTCCGGCGTCGGTTCCGGCTCCGATTTGTTTTCATCAGAAGCGGGAATTTCATTCTCCGGCTCGGAGGGCGTTTGCATCTCCTGCTGCGTTTCAGCCGTTTCCAGGTCATCCGCAGCAGCGGATATGAATGGATGGAAGGCATTGAAAAGGAAAATCAGCATGGCAAACAAGGCAAGCGCTCTGACCGTTTTTTGTGCGCTGGCCCGTATTTTTTGTTTTGCCGCCGTTCTCCTGATCTGTTTCGCCCCCTTTTTTCTCATTTTTTGCCGGTCTTCTGCTGGAAATTTTTATCACAACAGAAAACCGATCTGGTTTTACATCTAGTAATATATCACAAAAATCAATAAATCACAATAATTTTATGATAAAATTATGAAAAAACTTTCCTTTTTTTCTGTAAACGGTTGCAAGCGACTGTATTCTCTTGTTTTTTGCAATACAAACCGGATTCTGTTTCTGTTCGGTGATAATCTTATCTCCAGCGCATAGGATAAACCGGGAGGTGATTCTTACGCCGCGTCAATCGGACAACAGCGTACGAATGAAATGCTACCCAGGCGGAAAAAGCGCGGTTCAGAAGATCATCGGTTATGTGCTCATCGGCGGCGGCGTCCTGCTGTTTCTTCTTTTTGTTCCCACCTGGGCCTGGCTGGCTGCCATCGGCATTATCATGATTCTGCTGGGTGTCTGGCTCATCAGCGAATAGGAGGCGTATCATGTCCATCCATGTGATCTGTGTCCGTCCCCCAAGGGGTCTGCGCTGGTTTCTTAGGCTTTTTTCCCGGAAAAAGAAAAACAAACAGGCATAAGCCACGCCCCGCCGCAAAATGTACACGGCGGGGCTTTTGAACAGCCTTTTCCCCCGCTTTCCCCTTTCGAGTTTACTTGTATTCAAAACTTTTTCCAGTTTCCTGGGACGAAAACATGTTTTCTCCCCGTTTAATTTTTGAAACACGCCGAAGGGACCGGCCGATTACATACAAGACAAATGAAGTGAGGGGAAAAACATGAAGAAACATCATTTCAGTCTCCATGCGATCCTGCTGATCGCGTGCATGGCCGTGCTGCTGTCTGCGCCTGCCCAGGCAAGCGCGGAAACCTTTGCTACCCACGGGAACGGCGACCCCAATACTCCGGTCACTTTCTTCGTGTTTTCCAACGGCAGCGCCAGCGTAACCCTTAAGCAGGAAAAAGGCCTCTGCTATGAATTGAGCTATACCCATTTCGTCGACGGGGTTCTGGGGCAGGAGGATGAATGGGGCAAATACCATATCCGCATCACCTCTCCTATGGGAAATGTATCCTACGATAAGTGGGATATTACCTTCCACGGCTCCACCAAAGAATTGAGCCTGCCGCTTGCCGGCACCTACAAAATCACGCTGACGCCCTATACTGCGCAGGAAATGACAGATTCCTGGTCTAACGATACTTTCTATTATTGGACCGAATATCCTTACTGGTGGGTGGACGGATGCAGCAGATGCTCCTGCACGGATCAGATCTATTGCGACGTGCAGATCCGCCAGGTGAATGCCACCACCGGCCAGCAGCTTTCCACGCGCACCGAACGCCTGCCCTACGGCACCACCACGGTTTACGCGGGCACAGCTCCCAGCGGTTATTCCCTGACGGGAAGAAGCTGGGTATCCGTAACCGTCGGCATGAATGGCGTGGCCAGCGAAAACCCCGTTGTATTTACCTATGAAAGGAATACGCCTGTGGTGACGCCCACGCAGGCTCCGGTTTACGTAAACCCCACGCAGCGTCCATACAGCCCGCCTTCTCCCTCCACGTACAACGGCGTATTTCAGCTGCCCGGGTGTTCCTATCCCCTTTACCTGCGCAATCCCCCGCAGTACATCCGTCCCCAATGCGGGCCGGGCGACCAGTACATGACATTCGCAAGCAAGGCCGATAACGGATCTCAGCTGTATCAGACCGCTCAGATCACCCATTGCAACGCCTATTTCTGCGTGGGCGATTGGGTATACGTGGAATTCGGCTACACAGACCATGTGGTCCGTTTCGGATTCTTCAAAAAATCCCTCTTCACTCCCGCCGATTCCTGGTATAGCATTCCCACTTATACGCTCACCCCGGAAAAGCAAGGCTGGGTCACTGCGGATACGACCCCCTATAACGGCCCCGGGCCCAACTGCGGCGCCTATTCTTCCTGCAAGCTATACCAGGGGACCACGGTTTACGCCTGCTTTGAATGCAACGGCTGGTATTTCTGCCGCTTCTACAATGACCATCACAACCAGTATGGCACCGTCTATCTCTGGGTTCCCGGCTCCAATATCAGTTGGTATTGAGCCTGTCAGGGCATCAAATTCTCCCTGCCTTTCCGAATGGATCGGCGGGGATCTCTTTTTCCCGGCATAAAAAAGCCCGAAGCAATACTGCTTCGGGCTGTTGACTATTGTTGAGGGATCGCTCCGTCACCGTTTTTCCATCTGCAGCGCCGCGTCGATAAAGCCCACGAAGAGCGGATGGGGCTTATTGGGGCGGCTCTTGAATTCGGGATGGAACTGCACGCCCACAAAGAACGCTTCGTCGGGGATCTCAATGGTTTCCACCAGCCGTCCATCCGGAGACAGGCCGGAGAGGCACAGGCCCGCGTTCTGCATCACGTCCCGGAAAGCGTTGGCGAATTCATAGCGGTGGCGGTGCCGTTCGCTGATTTCCGTTTTTCCGTAACAACGGGCGATTACCGTGTTTTCTTTCAGGACGCAGGGATATTTCCCCAGGCGAAGGGTGCCGCCCTTGTCGATCTCGTCGTTCTGGCCGGGCATGAAGTCGATCACTTTGTAGGGCGCGGCCTCGTCGAATTCATGGGAATTGGCGTTTTCCAGCCCCGCGGCGTGCCGGGCGTATTCGATGACGGCGATCTGCATGCCCAGGCAAATGCCGAAATACGGAATATGATGCTCCCGGGCATACTGCGCCGTCAGGATCATGCCCTCGATCCCCCTCCCGCCGAAGCCGCCGGGAACGATCAGCCCCTGGATACCTTTCAGAACGCTTTGGATATTTTCCTCGTTCAGCCCTTCCGAATCGATCCATTCGATCTCCACCCGGGCGTCCAGTGCATACCCCGCATGGCGCAGGGCTTCCGCCACGGAAAGATAGGCGTCGTGGAGCTGAACATATTTCCCCACCAGGCCGATCCGGACGGTTTTGTTCTGATGCCGGATGCGGGCCACCAGCTCCCGCCATTCGGAAAGATCGGGATCGGGGGCGCTGATGCCCAGCTCCCGGCACACGATGCCGGACAGATGGGCTTCCTCCAGCATCAGCGGGGCTTCGTAAAGGATCGGCAGCGTCAGGTTTTCGATCACGCAGTCCGGCTTCACGTTGCAGAAATGCGCAATCTTGCTGAAAACGGATTCGTCCGTGATTTTTTCGTCCACCCGCAGCACGATGATGTTTGGCGTGATGCCCATGCCCTGCAATTCCTTGACAGAATGCTGGGTGGGCTTCGATTTGTGTTCGCCGCTGGCTTTGAGATACGGCACCAGCGTCACATGCACGTACAGCGCGTTCTCCCGCCCAACCTCCAATCCCACCTGGCGGATGGCCTCAATAAAGGGCTGGCTTTCGATATCGCCGATGGTGCCGCCGATCTCGGTGATCACCACGTCCGCGTCGGTCTTTTCGCCCACGCGGTAGATGAAGCGCTTGATCTCGTCCGTAATGTGGGGAATGATCTGCACGGTGGATCCCAGGTATCCGCCCTGGCGTTCCTTATGCAGCACGTTGGAAAAAACTTTGCCTGTGGTGAGATTGGAGTACTTGTTCAGGTCCTCGTCGATAAAGCGTTCATAGTGGCCCAGGTCCAGATCGGTCTCCGCGCCGTCCTCGGTGACGTAGACCTCCCCATGCTGGTAGGGGCTCATGGTGCCGGGGTCCACGTTGATATACGGGTCCAGCTTCTGCGCGGCCACCTTCAGCCCCCTGGCCTTCAGCAGCCTGCCCAGGGATGCGGCGGTAATGCCCTTGCCCAGCCCCGATACCACGCCGCCGGTCACGAAAATGTATTTGGTCATCCGCCGTCCCTCTTTCTTTCCGATGTGATGCAGTAGAAATGCCCCGGCTTACTCCACCGTTACGCTCTTGGCCAGGTTCCTGGGCTTATCCACATCCAGGCCGCGGTTGACGCTGGTGTAGTACCCCAGCAACTGCAGGGGCACCACCGCCAGGGAGGAAACGAAATGCTCGTCGGTCTTGGGGATGTAGACGGTGAAATTCACCGAATCCTCCACGATGAAATTGCCGTTGGTGGTGACTCCCATCAGATATGCGCCCCGGGATTTGCATTCCACCATGTTGGAGATGGTCTTTTCAAACAGCTCGCTCTGGGTGAGCACGCCGATGACCAGGGTGTTTCGCTCGATGAGGCTGATGGTGCCGTGCTTGAGCTCCCCGGCGGCGTAAGCCTCGGAGTGGATATAGCTGATTTCCTTCATTTTCAGGCTGCCTTCCAGGCTGATGGCATAATCCAGCCCCCGGCCGATGAAGAAAATATCGTGGGCGTTGGCGATTTTGGAGGAAAACCACTGCAGCCGCTCCTTGTCCTCCAATACCCGTTTGATTTTATCCGGAATGGCGGAAAGCTCCTCGATAAAATGGCCGTACTGCTCCTGGGACACCGCTCCCCGGACGTACGCCGTCTGCACCGCCAGCGCGTCCATGGCGACCAGCTGCGCGCTGTACGCCTTGGTGGTGGCCACGGCAATCTCCGGGCCGGCCAGGGTGTAGAGCACGTGATCCGCTTCCCGGGCGATGGTGGAGCCCACCACGTTGACCACCGCCAGCGTTTTTGCGTCGCGCTCCTTCGCCACCCGCAGGGCGGCTAAGCTGTCGGCGGTTTCGCCGGACTGGGAAATCACAATCACCAGCGTGTTTTCCGGCATGGGGATATTGCGGTAGCGGAATTCGGAGGCCAGCTCCACCCGCACGGGAAGCTTCGCCAGGTCCTCGATCACGTACTGGGCTGCCATGCCCACGTGCCAGGCGGAGCCGCAGGCCACGATGTCGATCTGGGCCAGGGAACGGAGCATATCGTCCGTCAGGCCCGCCGCCGTAAGGTCGATTCTGCTTTCGTGGATCAGGCTGTTTAAGGTGTCCCGCACAGCCTGGGGCTGTTCGTGGATCTCCTTGAGCATGAAATGCTCGTATCCGCCCTTTTCCGCGGCTGCCGCGTCCCAGGTGATCTCGGTGAGCGGGAGCGTTACCTCGTCGCCGTTCAGGTCATAGAATTTTACCGAGCCGGGAGCCACCCGGGCCACCTGCAGGTTATCGATATAATACACCTGCCGGGTGTATTTCAGGATTGCCGGCACGTCCGAAGCCAGGAAGGAAGCTTCCTCCGCGGTGCCGATGATCAGGGGCGAATCCTTCCGGGCGGCGAAGATCTCTCCCGGATAATCCTTGAACATCAGCGCCAGGGCATAGCTGCCCCGCACGCGCACCATGGTTCTCGTGATGGCGTCCACCGGGCCGATCTTGTATTTCTTGTAATAATAATCCACCAGCTTCACCACCACTTCCGTGTCGGTGTCGCTGTAGAAGGCGTAGCCGTGGCGCAGCAGTTTTTCCTTGAGCTCGGTGAAATTCTCGATGATGCCGTTGTGCACCCCCACCACGTCCGATTCCACCTGGCCGCTGCCGGAGCCGGAGCAGTTGCCGCTGACGTGGGGATGGGCGTTCACCAGGCTGGGGTCCCCGTGGGTGGCCCAGCGGGTGTGGCCGATGCCGCAGCAGCCCGGCAGGGAACGGCCCTGATCCGTCTTGTCCGCCAGGTGATACAGCTTGCCCGTGGCCTTAACCACTTCCGCCAGGGCGTCGCCGTCGCGCACGGCCAGCCCAGCCGAATCATATCCCCGGTATTCCAGCCGTGCCAGCCCGTCCAGCAAAATCGGCGCCGCCTGATCCTTTCCCGTATAACCAACGATTCCGCACATGGCCCCCTCGCCTCCCAGCATAAAAGAATAATGAAATATTATGCGATATGAAAGCCGATGTCAATTCGTCCGCTGTTCAAAATCCGTTTTTCCCTTCCAGAAACCGGTGGGCTTCCGCCGCCGCGGCCCGTCCATCCGCCAAAGCGCGCACCACCAGGGACTGGCCGGTGCGCATGTCCCCGGCGGAAAAGAGCTTTCCGCCCAAATGATGCGAGCCGTCCACCGGCAGCAGCCGCCCCCGGGCGTCCGCTTGCAGCGAAAGGCAAGACAGCGTGGCGTCCTCGCAGCCCACGAACCCCGCGGCAATGAGCAGCAATCCGCAGGACAGCGTCTTTTCCGTGCCGGGCACGGGCGAAAGCCGGCCTTCCGGGCCTTTCGCCAGGCGAACAGTGGTCAGGGAAACGATTTCGTTCTTTTCATTGACCTGAATACTCTGCACTGTCGTTTCGTAGATCCGGGGATCGCCGCCCTGCACGGCGATGGCTTCGATCTGCCCGTAATCGGTGCGCAGAGTGCGGGGCCATTCCGGCCAGGGATTGCCGGGCGCGCGGCTTTCCGGCGCGGCGGGCATCATTTCCAGCTGGGTGACGGATGCGCAGCGCTGGCGCAGAGCCGTGCCCACGCAGTCGTTGCCCGTATCGCCGCCGCCAACGACTACCACGTGCTTTCCCTTTGCGGAAACGGCGGGATCCGTGCCGGACAGGACGGCTTTCGTGGCTTCCGTCAGATAATCAACGGCGAAAAGTACGCCTTTCGCGTCCAGGTGCGCCACGTTCAGGCTGCGGGGCTTTTTCGCTCCGCCGCACAGGATCACGGCGTCGTAATCTTCCGTCAGATCAGGCCGAGCCTCGGTATTCAGCAGGAAGGAAACGCCCTCCGCCTCCATCAGCCGGATGCGCCGCATCACGATCTCCTTGGGCAGCTTCATATTGGGGATGCCGTACATGAGCAGCCCGCCGGGGCGGTCCGCCTTCTCAATGACCGTGACCGTATGGCCCATTTGGTTCATCAGGTCTGCGGCGGCCAGTCCGGCAGGGCCGCTGCCCACCACCGCCACCCTTTTTCCCGTGCGGGAGGCGGGGATGCGCGGCTTGATCCAGCCTTTGGAAAAGCCCTTTTCGATGAGGTACAGTTCGTTGTCCCGGTTGGTCACGCCGTCGTCCGCCAGATTGCAGGCCTTTTCGCACAGCGCCGGGCATACCCGCCCGGTGAACTCCGGGAACGGGGCGGTTTGCAAAAGCCTGTCCAGCGCCGCCTGCTCCTGCCCCCGGCAAAGCAGATCGTTCCATTCCGGGATCAGGTTGTGCAAGGGACACCCGAAATCCGACTGGCAGAAGGGCACGCCGCAGTTCATGCACCGCGACGCCTGACAGAAACGGACCTCTGCGGGCTGGGCGGCGTGGAGATCGCCAAAATCCCCCAGCCGCGCTTCCGCATCCCGGTACGGGTTCTCCGCCCGGGCGTATTCCATGAATCCGGTGGCTTTGCCCATACCGTCACGCTCCTTTCAGATAAGCCAGGTATTCGTCGGATATCACCGTTTTGAACCGGGGCAGGTATTCGTCGAAGGCCCGCAGGATCTCCCCCGCTTTTTTCGAGCCTGTGGCCCGCTCGTGCATCTGCAACAGACGCTGCAGCTCGCCCGCCTGTTCCGGGGGAACGGGATACATTTTCACATGCCCGGGATTCAATCGGTCTTTCAGCGTCCCGTCCCCGTCCAGCACCCAGGCGACGCCGCCGCTCATGCCCGCGGCGAAGTTGTCCCCCACCTCGCCCAGCACCGCCACCCGGCCGCCGGTCATATACTCGCAGCCATGATCGCCCAGGCCTTCCACCACCGCCCAGGCGCCGGAATTGCGCACGGCGAAGCGTTCCCCTGCCCGTCCCGCAATAAAGGCGTACCCGCCGGTGGCGCCATAAAGGGCCACGTTGCCGATGAGGGTATCCTCCGGCTTCCACACGCTGTCTACCGGCGGGCAGACGGCGACCGTGCCGCCGGACAGGCCCTTGCCCAGGTAATCGTTGGCCACGCCGTACAGCGTGATCTCCTGGCCCGCGGGCAGGAACGCGCCGAAGGACTGCCCGCCGCAGCCCTGGGCCTGGATGCGCCTTTCGCCCTTCAGCATGGCGCCGAAAGCCCGGTCGGTGGTGGTGAGGTGCACATGATTCTGGAAGAGCCTCGCGTCGGTGCGCTCGCTCAAATGGAAATCGTGCTTCGCTTCCCGCTGGAAATGGGTGTTCCTGGCAAAGCCGATCAGGGGGGTCAGATCTATTTTGGCGTCCGGTTTCATTTTCAGCAGATCGCTGCGGCCCACCAGCTCGCTCACCGTCCGCGCGCCCAGCTTCGCCATGATTTCCCGCAGCTGCTCCGCAATAAAGAGCATGAACCGCTCCACGTATTCCGGCTTTCCCATGAACCGCTTGCGCAGCGCGGGGTTCTGGGTGGCGATGCCGAAGGGGCACGTGCCCAGATGGCACACCCGCATCATCCGGCAGCCCATCGTCACCAGCGGCGCGGTGGCGAACCCGAATTCCTCCGCCCCCAGCAGCAGGGCCACCATCACGTCGTGCCCGGTCATCAGCTTTCCGTCAGTTTCCAGCGTAACCTTCTGACGCAGACGATTTCTGCACAGCACCTGATGGGCTTCCGCCAGGCCGATCTCCCAGGGCAGGCCCGCGTGATGCACGGAGCTCTGCGGGGCGGCGCCGGTGCCGCCTTCGCCGCCGGAGATCAGGATGCCGCCCGCCCCGGCCTTCGCAACGCCGCTGGCGATGGTGCCGACCCCCGTGGAAGAAACCAGCTTTACGGTAATCTTGGCCTGCTCGTTGGCGCACTGCAGATCGTAGATCAATTCGGCCAGGTCTTCGATGGAATAGATATCGTGGTGGGGCGGCGGGGAGATCAGGGAGATGCCCGGGGTGGAGCAGCGGGTCTTCGCCACGCTGTCCGTCACTTTCGCCCCCGGCAGGTGTCCGCCCTCGCCGGGCTTGGCGCCCTGAGCCATTTTGATCTGGATTTCTTTCGCGGAAAGCAGGTATTCCCTTGTTACGCCGAAGCGGCCTGAGGCCACCTGCTTGATGGCGGAATTGAGGTTCGTTCCGAAGCGCTCGGGCAGTTCGCCGCCTTCGCCGCTGTTGCTTTTGCCGCCCAGATGATTCATGGCCTGGGCCATGCATTCGTGGGCTTCCTGGGAGATGGAGCCGTAGCTCATGGCCCCGGTGCGAAAGCGCCGGACGATTTCGGCGGCGCTTTCCACCTCCGAAAGGGGGATTTCCCGGCAGGCGTCGTAATCGAAGGTCAGCATGGAACGGATGGTGCGGGGGCCTTCGTTTTCCACCCGGGCGGCGTAACGGTCGAACAGGTCCTTGCTGTCCGTCCACACCGCCTGCTGCAAAAGGTGAATGGTTTCCGGGGAATACAGATGCTCCTCCGCCCCTTCGCCCGTGCGCAGCCGGTGGATGCCCACGCTGGGCAGCCCTTTCCCCAGGGGATCGGCGAAGGCCGCGGCATGATGGAAACGGCTGTCCGCCTCCACCCGGTTCAGGTCCGTGCCGCCCAGGGTGCAGGGCGTATTGGTGAAGTACTTTTCAACGAACGGCTCGTCCAGGCCCACGATCTCAAACAGCTGGGCGCTCTGGTAGGCCTGCAGGGTGGAAACGCCCATCTTGGAGGCGATTTTCAGGACGCCCGCGGTGAGGGCTTTGTTGTAATCCCGGACGGCGTCCTCCGCGTTCTTTTGGATCTGCCCCGCTTCGCACAGGGCGCGGATGGTGCCGTGGGCCAGATAAGGGGTCACCGCCCGGGCGCCGAAGCCGATCAGCAGCGCCATCTGGTGCACGTCCCGGGGCTCGCCGCTTTCCAGGATCACGGAGACCGCCGTGCGCTTCTTGATGCGGATCAGATGCTGCTCCAGGCCGGACACCGCCAACAGCGAAGGAATGGCCAGCCGGTTTTCATCCATGCCCTGATCGGACAGGATCAGGATGTTGATCTTGTCCTTGCAGGCCTGATCGCAGGCAGCGAAAAATGCAGTCAGGGCGTCCCGCAGGGAGCCGTTCTTTTCATACAGCAAAGAAATTGTGCGGACGGAAAAGGCGGGATGATCGATCCGGCGGATGCGCTCCAGCTCCTCCTCCGTCAGGATCGGGGAGGGAAGCTCCAGTACGGTGCAGTTGTCGGGATCGTGGGAAAGCAGGTTGCCATCGTCGCCGATATAGATGGAGCAGTCGGTTTTGATTTCTTCCCGCAGGGCGTCGATGGGCGGGTTGGTCACCTGTGCGAAGCGCTGCCTGAAATAATCGAAGAGGCTGGGATGGGTTTTGCTCAGCGCCGCCAGGGGCTCATCCGCACCCATGGAAACGATGGGCTCCGCGCCGTTTTGCGCCATGGGCAGAAGGATGTCGTGCTCATCCTCCCAGGTGTAATGGAATGCTTTGCACAGCTGGGTTCGCCGCGCTTCGTCCGGTTTATTTGGCTGTTCCTGCGCCTGGGGCAGATCGTTCAGGGAAATCAGCTGCCGCATCCAGTCCGGGTACGGGCGCTGCTGTGCGTAGGCGGTTTTCAGTGCTTCGCTTTCCTTGAGCGCGCCGGTTTTCAGATCGGCTTCCAGCACGTCCCCGCCCATGAGCTTCCACCGGCGCACGATATGGGCGTTTTCCTCGAACAGCACTCCGGCCTCCGAGGAAAGGATCAGCCGCCCGTCGTCGGTCAGGGCGCAGCGAAGGGGCCGCAAGCCGTTGCGGTCCAGGGATGCGCACACCTTTTCCCCATCGGAATACAGGATGGCCGCCGGCCCGTCCCAGGGCTCCATCATGGTGGCGTAATAGCGGTACAGATCCCGCCAGGGAGTTTCCTTTTTCGCTCCCTGCCAGGGCTCCGGCAGCAGGATCATCCCCGCCAGGGACAGGGGAAAACCGTTCATGGCCAGGAATTCCAGGGTGTTATCCAGCATCTGGCTGTCGCTGCCGCCTTCCGTCACCACCGGCAGCACCCGCCGCATCTCCTCGCCCATGACGGGAGAGCGCATGGTTTCCTCCCGGGCCTTCATGCGGTCGTGATTGCCCCGGATGGTATTGATTTCCCCGTTGTGCAGAAGCATCCGCTGGGGATGCGCTTTGCTCCAGGAGGGGAAGGTGTTGGTGGAAAAGCGGGAATGCACCATGGCCATCCGGCTTACGTAGCGCACGTCCTGCAGGTCGTCGTAAAAGGAGCGGAGCTGGCTCACCAGCATCATGCCCTTATAAACGATGGTGCGGCAGGACAGGGAGCAGATATAGGTGTCCGTATCCTGCTTTTCAAAGGCGCGGCGCAGCACGTACAGCCGCCGGTCGAAATCCAATCCGGGGGCGGCGCCGTCCGGCCGTTTCAGGAAGCACTGGCGGATGCGGGGCATTGTGCGCCTGGCGCCCGCGCCCAGCTGCGCCGGATGGCAGGGCACATTGCGCCAGCCCAGCACCTTGATCCCTTCCGACGCCGCTAACTGCTCAAAAATGCGGCGGGCGCTGTCCGCGCCCACCTCGTCCTCCGGCAAAAAGAACATCCCCACGCCGTAATCGCCCGGGTTTCCCAGGGCGATTCCTTCCTCCTGCGCCCAGGCGGAAAAAAGGCTGTGGGGAAGCTGCGTCATGATCCCGACCCCGTCGCCGGTGGTGCCCAGCGCGTCGCTGCCCGCCCGATGGGCCAGCCTTTCCACAATGGAAAGCGCCTGATCCACCGTCCGGTGGGTGGCCTTGCCGCTCAGATCGGCAATAGCCCCCACGCCGCAGCTTTCGTGCTCCATGTCTTCGCGATAAAGGGGATACTGTGGATCCCGCATGGTCATTCGTTCGTCCCCCTTGACTCCTTGATGATTTGTGCGGCGTACTCCGCCATCTTCATGCCGTGGTTCATGGCGTACTGCTGCAGGGCACGGTGCGCTTCCGGCTCGGTGAGGCCCCGGCTCTGCATCAGCAGACGCTTGGCCTGCTCCACCGCCTGCTTTTCCGTGCCCATTCGCTTGGGCAGGCGCATCTGGTGCAGCTGGGTGAGCATTTCCACCGCGCCGATCACCGCCTGGCTGGAAGCCGGAAGCGCCAGGCGGAAGATTTCCGGCGCTTCGCAGCTTTCCAGCAATGCGGGCTTTCCGATCAGCAGGATCTGAATACGGTCCCCGTAGTCCCATTGCAGATCGTCCGGCTTGCAGTCCGGCAGGCTGCCCAGCATGATCACCACGCCGTCGTCGCATTCATTGACGGTCCTTCGCAGCTCGCTGCCTGCTCCACAGCATCGGAAAACGGAATAGCCGGAGGAGGAGAGCAGGCGGGAAAGCTGTTCCCGGCTTACTTCCGATGCGCCGGCGATCACGATTCTTGCCATGGCCGCTTCCTCCTTCCGGGTTTGTTTTTTTATCCGTGGATCAGTACATCACGATGTACCGGTCGATCTCCCATTTGCTCACGTGGGTGCGGTAGGCGTCCCATTCCTTTTCCTTGCCTTCCACATACTGGGACAGCACGTGCTCGCCCAGGGCGGCGCAGATCACCTCGTCCGCTTTCAGGCATTCCACCGCTTCCTTCAGCGTGCCGGGCAGGGATTTGATGCCCTTCTTCTCCCGGGTGGGGCCGTCCATGGCGAAGATGTTTTCGGTGATCTCATCCGGCGGCGTCAGGCCCTTTTCGATGCCGTCCAGGCCGGCTGCCAGGCAAACCGCCATGTTCAAATACGGGTTGCAGCTGGGATCGGGGCAGCGCAGCTCCACCCGCGTGCCCATGCCCCGGGCGGCGGGAATGCGGATCAGGGCCGAGCGGTTGCTGGCGCTCCAGGCCAGATAGCAGGGGGCTTCATAGCCCGGCACCAGGCGCTTGTAGCTGTTCACCAAAGGATTCGTAATGGCCGCCATGCCGCGGACGTGGCCCAGGATGCCGGCGATGAAGGAATAGGCTTCCTTGGAAAGCCCCCGCTTGTCGGCGGGATCGGCAAACACGTTTTTCCCGTCCTTGAACAGGCTCATGTTGGTGTGCATGCCGCTGCCGTTGATGCCGAACACGGGCTTGGGCATGAAGGTGGCGTGCAGGCCGTTTTTCTGGGCCAGGGTCTTGACCGCCAGCTTGAAGGTCATGATATTGTCGGCAGCGGTGAGGGCGTCGGTATACTTGAAGTCGATCTCATGCTGCCCGGCGGCCACCTCATGATGGCTGGCCTCGATCTCGAAGCCCATCTGCTCCAGGCTCATGCAGATCTCCCGCCGGGTGCTTTCGCCATGATCCAGGGGGCCCAGGTCGAAGTAACCCGCTTCGTCCCCGGTGGTGGTGGTGGGCCGGCCCTGCTCATCGGTCTGGAAGAGGAAGAATTCCATTTCCGGGCCTACGTTGAAGGAATAGCCCATGTCCGCCGCCTTTTTCAGCACCTTCTTCAGCACGCCCCGGGGATCGCCCGCAAAGGGGGTGCCGTCCGGGTTGTACACGTCGCAGATCAGCCGCGCCACCTTGCCGTGCTGCGGCCGCCAGGGCAGGATGGTGAAGGTGCTCAGATCGGGGCGCAGATACTGGTCGCTTTCGTTGATGCGCACAAAGCCTTCGATGCTGCTGCCGTCGATCATGATCTCGTTGTTCACGGCCTTTTCGATCTGGCTGGCAGTGATGGCCACGTTTTTCAGCTGGCCGAAAATATCGGTGAACTGCATGCGGATGAACTCCACGTCGTCTTCCCGTACCATGCGGATGATGTCTTCCTTGCTGTACTTGCTCATAGGTCGCAGCCTCCTTTAATAATTAAAAAGCGCAAGGGAACCGGATGAATCGGCTCCCTTGCCATGGATGCAGAATAGCACCCCGCGGGCCGCTTGTCAATCCGGTGGGCTGTTTTTTTCCTGTTTTTGCGTTTTCTGAGAAACCGCGGCGCATTGACAGCGGACGGCGAACCTGCTATGATACGTCCATCGGGACAAGGGCGTCCGCACGGATGCCCTGTCTCTTTTTTATTTGGAGGGAGGAATCGGAAAGATGTGCTCCATCTTTGGATTGACCAGTACGAAAGTGCCCATGGAACAAATGCGCGCCTGCTTTGACCGCACTGTTTCCCGGGGGCCGGACCTGAGCCGGTTTGAAAAGATCCCCGGCGGATACCTGGGCTTTCACCGCCTGGCCATCATGGGCCTGGACGACCGGGGCATGCAGCCCTTCCATCTGGGGCTGGACGCGGTGGTGTGCAACGGCGAGCTTTACGGCTTCCGCCCGCTGCGGGACCGGCTGCTGGCCAAGTACGAATTGCACAGCCAGTCCGACTGCGAGATATTGCTTCCTCTGTATCACGAATACGGCGTGGAAATGTTCAAGACCCTGGATGCGGAATTCGCCCTGATCCTGTGGGACGGAACGCAAAAGAAGCTCATCGCCGCCCGGGACCCCATCGGCATCCGGCCCCTGTATTACGGCAGACTGCCCGACGGCGAATGGGCCTTCGCCAGCGAGCCCAAGAACCTGATGGGCCTGTGCGATGAAATATTGCCCTTTCCCCCGGGTCATTACTGGATGGACGGGCGTTTCGTCCAGTACGCCGACCCCGCCTACGTGGGTTACTTCACCATGAAAACCGAGGAGGAGGTGTGCCCGAAGCTCCGCCGGCTGCTGATGGACGGCGTGCACAAGCGCCTGGACGCCGACGCACCGGTGGGTTTCCTGCTCTCCGGCGGGCTGGATTCCTCCCTGGTGTGCGCCATCGCCCAGAAGATGCTGAACAAGCCCATCCGCACCTTTGCCATCGGCATGGACGTGGACGCCATCGACCTGAAATACGCCCGCATCGTTGCGGATTACATCGGCAGCGACCATACGGAGGTGATCATTTCCGAACAGGATGTGCTGGACGCCCTGCCCACGGTGGTGGAGCTGCTGGGCACCTGGGACATCACCACCATCCGCGCCTCCATCGGCATGTATCTGGTGTGCAAATGGATCCACGAGCACACAGATGTCCGGGTGCTGCTGACGGGAGAAATTTCCGACGAATTATTCGGCTACAAGTATACCGATTTCGCCCCTTCTGCCGCCGCCTTCCAGGAGGAGGCGGAAAAGCGCATCCGGGAACTGCACGTGTACGACGTGCTCCGGGCCGACCGCTGCATTTCCGTCAACAGCCTGGAGGCCCGCGTTCCTTTCGGCGATCTCAAATTCGTCCGCTACGCCATGAGCATCGATCCGGAGCTGAAAATGAACCGGCACAACATGGGCAAGTACCTGATCCGCAAGGCCTTTGCCGACGATCATATCCTCCCCGACGAGATCCTCTGGCGGCAGAAGGCGGCTTTCTCCGACGCCGTAGGCCACTCCATGGTGAACGATCTGAAAGCCCTGGCCGAAAAGACCTATACCGACAAGGAATTTGAGGAAAAAGCGGCGAAATATGATTACTGCCGCCCCTTCACCAAGGAAAGCCTGCTGTACCGGGAGCTGTTCGAGCAGTTCTATCCCGGCCAGGCCCGAATGATCCCCGACTTCTGGATGCCCAACAAAACCTGGCCCGGCTGCGACGTGGACGACCCCTCCGCCCGGGTGCTGGCCAACTACGGGGCCAGCGGCGTGTGACGGGGAGACGCGTCCTTTCTCTGGGTCAGAGAAAGTACCAAAGAGACCGATCAAGGGGATTTTGGGCCTGAGGACTGAACAGCAAACCGGGATTCTGTTTTCGAGGTACTTGAGATGGGCAATCCTTTCGTCTATTATCGCATCGACTCGCTGTCAGATCTGAAGCGCTTTCCTTCCTGCTCTGTCAGCAGTCTTGACTGGCATGCAGACTTGGCAATGATTCAAAGGTTTTATGCGCGTTTCAATCATGCCGTCAATCCTGACGAGTTCGACCGGCATGTAGGAAGTCCGCTGGCGATCATACAGAGTGGCGATATTGTCAGCTTTGCAATTCCTTTGTCTTTTCGGGAAGGAGAAATCGAAATAGGTGGCGTCGCAACTGTTTCGGATATGCAAAACAAAGGCTGCTGTAAAGCGCTCATATCGGAGATGGCTTTCAGGTTTCTGGAACAAGGAAAAGCGGCGACGCTGACAACAGAAAAAGACAACCTCCCCATGCGAAGAGCCGCTGAATGGATCGGTATGAAGCTGTTATCGAAAGATGCATGATACGAAGGGAGTAAAATGGACATGCGGAATGAATATGGAAAAAAGCGCAAAAACAGACATATGAAGCGTAGGATTATTGCCCTTGTTCTGATCTGCGCCTTCTTATTCTCATGCGGAACGGATGCATATGCTTCTTTTGCAGATCCGGAGAGTCGGGATCAGAAAACACCAGCGGTTTCTGAGGACTGCCTGCATCCTGTTTCTTCCATTGAGTTCATGAGAGAATGGATTAGCGAGATCAATCAAACGGACGAGCTTATGGAGCAGCAGGGGTTTCATGCTGTAAGAAAGTACCTTCCGATGTCATTTGTGGAGGACGATGCGCCTTACACCCCGATTGAGAAGATAGCAGCCGAAGGCAGCGATGTTCACGCTACCGTGGTAATGAGAATTGAAGAAGCAGACAGTAACGAATCTTCCGTTTTTTCAATGACAGCTGTTCTGCTGGCGAACGGAAAACCAGTCGATTTCCGCCTGAATGAAAACAGCAGCCAGGAAGGAATCCTGACCGTTTCTCTGAATTCCAATCAGGATTACATCCTGTCCCTCAGTGCGGAAGATCTTCCGGCAGCCGCAGGAGAGAATAAACTGATACTGGTTGTTTTCGGATACTGCAAGGATCAGGATTTCTATCTGGATCCGCAGAGCATCACGGGTTCCTTCCTGTGCGCCGAAAAAAATAACGGTGTTTCCATCGTCCCGTGCCCGGAAAATGAAATTGATATCGTGACGATACAGAACAAAAATGAACTGGGGCAGTATGCCAGGATGGATTTCTTATCCGATGGAGAAATGACGGATTTTCAGTCGGACCATTACGGTAATTATCTGATGACATCAAAGCCGGATCCTACTCTGCATTTTTACATGGATAATATGAATAATCCGGGACAATATGATAACAGTAAAGGAATCATGTTCATGCTGATTGACGGCGAACTGATGCCGGTATGGAACGGAAGCTGTTTTGGGGAAATCTCAATGCGCAAAAGCGATCTGGTCAAAGTGATCCGGTTGGAGAGCGGCTTTCCGGCAGGTGAACAGCATCATGTATACTGGTATTATCAGGAGACGGAGGGATTTTCAGACTGGCCGGCCAGTGCGTCATACCGGATGAAGATAAAAATCGAATGACTCTGTTGATCAGAATACGTTGCTAAGCGTGTATATGATGAAAAGCGCTTAGAATGAGCCGGGAAACCCGGAAGTTCATCTGACAAATTCCAGTTTGTCTTTCCAAATGCCAGTCAGCAAAGGAGCCATTTTCATGCCTGATCCTCAAAAAATCATCATCCTGGATTTCGGCGGGCAGTACACCCAATTGATCGCCCGGCGGGTGCGGGAAAACCGTGTGTATTCCGAAGTTGTGCCCTGGAGCCTTTCCGCGGTGGAAATCAAAAAGCGCCAGCCCGTGGGCGTGATCCTTTCCGGCGGGCCCTCCAGCGTGTGCGACCCGGACGCGCCGAAGTGCGACCCGGCGATCTATGATCTGGGCGTGCCGGTGCTGGGCATCTGCTATGGGATGCAGCTTACCGCCCATCTGCTGGGCGGCCGGGTGGAGCGCGCCGCAGAAAGGGAGTACGGCCGCGTCGCCGTGCGGATGAAGGAAAGCGCCGGCCTGCTGGACGGCATGAAGCCGCACAGCGCCTGCTGGATGAGCCATACCTGGCAGGTGTGCCAGTGTCCTCCCGGCTTCCGTCCCATTGCGGAAACGGAAAACTGCCCCGTGGCCGCCATGGCGGACGTGGAGAAACAAATTTACGGCGTGCAGTTCCATCCCGAAGTGACCCACACGGAGGAAGGAAAGCGGCTATTGCATAACTTCCTGTTCGGCATTTGCCATTGCGCGGGCGACTGGACCATGGACGCCTACGCCGAAACCGCCATTGGGCAAATCCGGGAGACCGTAGGAGAAACCGGAACGGTCCTGCTGGCCCTGTCCGGCGGGGTGGATTCCTCGGTGGCTGCGGCGCTGATTTACCGGGCCATCGGCAATCGCCTCACCTGCGTGTTCGTGGATCACGGGCTCTTGCGCAAGGGCGAAAGCGAGCAGGTGTGCCACGTGTTCAGCCACCTCTTCCCGGTGCGCTTCATCCGGGCGGACGCCGCGGACAAATTCTTTGCCGATCTCAAGGGCGTCACGGAGCCGGAACAGAAGCGCCATATCATCGGCCGGGATTTCATCGAAGTGTTCCGGGAAGAAGCGCGGAAGCTGGGCAGGCTGGATTATTTCGCCCAGGGCACTATTTACCCGGATGTGATCGAAAGCGGCCAGGGCACGAATGCGGCGGTGATCAAGAGCCATCACAACGTGGGCGGGCTGCCCAAAGAGCTGGGCTTTACCCAGCTCATCGAGCCCCTGCGCATGCTGTTCAAGGATGAGGTGCGCGCCCTGGGCGAAGCCCTGGGCCTCCCCCACGATCTGGTCTGGCGTCAGCCCTTCCCCGGCCCCGGCATCGCTATCCGCGTGCTGGGCGAAGTGACGCCGGAAAAGGCGCGTATCGTGCGGGAGAGCGACGCGATTTTCCGGGAGGAAGTCGCCAAGGCCGGGCTGGACCAAACGATCAGCCAATACTTTACCGTGCTCACCAACGCCCATACGGTG
Organism: uncultured Eubacteriales bacterium; assembly: GCA_902761755.1. Classification (GTDB taxonomy): domain Bacteria; phylum Bacillota; class Clostridia; order Christensenellales; family Aristaeellaceae; genus RUG563. The sequence goes on from CACWLP010000004.1 coordinate 53,107, forward strand.
GGCGTCATGGGCGATGAGCGCACCTACGATTACGTGATCGCCCTGCGCGCCGTCACCACCGACGATTTCATGACAGCCGACTGGGCGCGCCTGCCCTACGATCTCATTGCCACGGTCTCCGCCCGGATCGTCAACGAGGTGCCCCACGCCAGCCGCGTGGTGCTGGATGTGACCACCAAACCCCCCGCCTCGGTGGAGTGGGAATAGCGATTGTTTTTTGACTGTATTCCCCCTTGACAAACCGTTCATTACCGTTTACAATGCCTCCAACCAGCAAGGCGCAAGGGTGCGTGTTACGCACCCGGCGCCTTTTTTGTTGGTTAGTTTACAGAAACGGAAGTGAGAAGCATGACGTACTCTCCCGCAAACACCATCTGGGTCCTTCTGGGCGCCGCCCTGGTATTCTTCATGCAGGCGGGCTTCGCCATGTGCGAGGCAGGCTTCACCCGGGCCAAAAACACGGGCAACATCCTGATGAAGAACCTGATGGATTTCTGCATCGGCACGCCCCTGTACTGGCTGTTCGGCTTTGGCATCATGTTCGGCACGGGCACGGCGCTCTTCGGCTGGATCGACCCCTTCATCATGGGAGATTACAGCGAGGTGCTGCGTGACATCGGCGTGCCGCTGTGGGCCTACGCCATTTTCCAGACGGTATTCTGCGCCACCTCCGCCACCATCGTCTCCGGGGCCATGGCGGAGCGCACCAAATTCTCCGCTTACTGCCTGTACTCCGCCGCCATTTCCCTGTTCATCTATCCCGTCAGCGGCCACTGGATCTGGGGCGGCGGCTGGCTGGCGGAAATGGGCTTCCATGATTTCGCCGGCTCCACCGCCGTGCACATGGTGGGCGGCGTGTGCGCCCTGGTCGGGGCGAAGATCCTGGGCCCGCGCATCGGCAAGTACGGCAAGGACGGAAAGCCCAAGGCCATCCTGGGCCACAACCTGTCCATCGCCGCCCTGGGCGTGTTCATCCTGTGGTTCTGCTGGTTCGGCTTCAACGGCGCGTCCACCTTGCACATGGACAGCGACGAACAGATCGGCTCCGCCAGCCTGGTATTCTTCAACACCAACCTGGCGGCGGCTGTCGCCACCCTGGTGACCATGCTCTTTACCTGGTTGCGTTACGGCAAGCCCGACGTTTCCATGACCTTCAACGCAGCCCTGGCCGGTCTGGTGGGCATCACGGCGGGCTGCGACGCGGTAAACCCCTTCGGCGCTGCCGTCATCGGCGCCTGCTGCGGCTTTGCCGTGGTGCTGGCGGTGGGGTTCTTTGATAAGATCGTGAAGATCGACGACCCGGTGGGCGCCATTTCCGTACACGGTGTCTGCGGCGCGCTGGGCACCATCCTCACCGGCTTCTTCGCCACCGGGATCAGCACCATGAAGGGCGTTTTCTACGGCGGCGGATTCCACTTCCTGGGCGTGCAGTGCCTGGGCGTTGTCAGCGTGATCGCCTGGACGGGTATCGTTATTACCGCCGTGTTCCTGCTGATCAAGAAAACCATCGGGCTGCGGGCCGACGCCGCGGACGAGGTCATGGGCCTGGATCGGTCCGAGCACGGCCTGCCTACTGCCTACGCCGGCTACGCCATGATGCCGGAGAGCACCTATGAAGACGCAGAGCCCACGGTGATTGCTTCCGCCGCGCCCGAAACGGAGGAAGCGCCCCGCAAGGCCAAGGAGAAAGCGCCCGACGCGCCGGTTTATACCCGGGTGCAGATCATCTGTCGTCCCGGCAGCCTGGAAGGCCTGAAAGCGGCTATGAACAAAATCGGCATCACGGGCATGACCGTCACCAACGTAATGGGCTACGGCGCGCAGAAGGGCAAGCCGGAATACTACCGCGGCACGCCCGTGGAAGTGACGCTGCTTCCCAAGGTGCAGGTGGATATCGTGGTCAGTAAGGTGCCCGTCCGTCAGGTGATCGATACCGCCCGCGCCGTGCTCCATACCGGGCATATCGGCGACGGCAAGATCTTCGTATACGACGTGGAAAACGTGGTGCGCGTCCGCACCGGCGAGGAGGGCTACGACGCCCTGCAGACCGAATAAAGAATCTTGAATCAAATAACGGCATGGAAAGAGCATCCGGGTTCGGATGCTCTTTCTGTTCTTTCCGGATAAAGATGGGAAGCAAAAAAAGCCCGAATTCTCGGGCTTTTTCTGGTCTGGGTGGAGAGATTTGAACTCTCGGCCTCTTGAACCCCATTCAAGCACGCTACCAAGCTGCGCTACACCCAGATGCCGTTCGCTGGCACAAGGAATATTATACGCAGGCAGGGCCATCTTGTCAATACCAAATTTGTTTTTTCTTTACCCATTCAGTTTCCGCAGGATCGCGTCGAAGGTTTCCGATGAAATATCGTGCTCGATCTTGCAGGCGTCCTCCCGGGCCGTTTCCTCCCCCACGCCCAGGCTGACCAGGAAAGCGGTCAGGGCCTTGTGGCGCTCATAGATCCGCTGGGCGATCTCCATTCCCCGTTCCGTAAGCGAGATATAATTATCCCGGTCCATGGTGATGTATCCGTTTTCCCTGAGCCGTTTCATGGCGAAGCTCACGGATGGCTTTGTAACGGAAAGGCTGTTGGCAATATCGATGGAACGGGCGTAGCCCTTTTCCTCCTTCAGCATCAATATCCTTTCCAGATAATCTTCCGCCGACTCGTGAATGTTCATTCAGCCGTCCTCCTCCGGGCAAATTGACTTTCAGATTATACTATAATTCCGCTTTTATTTCAACCCTGCCCGTTCCAGAATTTGTAAAACAAAAAACGGCCAGCCGCAGCTGACCGTTCTTTTTCATTCTCAGTACTGGGGGCGGTTCTTGGCGAAGCACTCGCGGCAGTACACGGGCTTGTCGCCCCGGGGCTGGAAGGGAACCTGGGTGGTGCAGCCGCAGCCATCGCAGATCACTTCATACATCTGGCGCTCACCGCGGTTGCCGCCATTGGCACGGCGGGCGGCGCGGCAGGCGGGGCACCGGCCAGGCTCGTTCTGGAAGCCCTTTTCGGCGTAGAAGGCCTGTTCGGAAGCAGTGAACACGAATTCGTTGCCGCACTCACGGCAGGTGAGGGTCTTGTCCTGATACATGATGGAAAACCTCCTGATTTTTTTCACCAAACCGACAGACACCATCCGGCAGTTTCCATGGGCTCTACGCATCTGTCGATTGACGATGAACAAAACCGGGAGGAACTCCTGAAATCCTTGGGCTTGGTTTTACGAAAAGCATTATAACACAGGTTTTGCCTCTTGTATAGCATTTTTGAAACTTTTTTTCGTATCTTTTGCCTTTTTCCGGATTGGCATGCGGCATTTTTTGACATTTTTCGTCAGTTCTTTACAAAAAATCCTTTGCCCGGTATAATAGACGCATCATCCGGTCAAGGGGGATTGCATTATGGTGGATTATTCGTCCATGGGAAAGCGCATGCGGATGAAGCGGCGTTCGCTGCGCATGTCCCAGGAGCAGCTGGCCCGTTCCATCAATATTTCCACGTCCTATTACGGCAATATTGAACGCGGCATCCGCATCCCCAGCATCGACACCCTGGTGGCCATTGCCAACGCGCTGGGCACCGGCGTAGATTTCTTCTTAAGCGAGAGCCTCACCTCTCCCCAACTCCAGCGCAGCCAGAGCGAGATCCGCGTGCTGTCCCGCTACCTCAAGGATCAGATCGCAGAATTGGATTACAGCGACGCGATGAAGGATATTTCCGAAGACGAATAGTATTTTTTGCTTGCATTATGCCGCGCTATCGTTTATGATATTTACAGAAACTGTTTGAAAGGGGTGGAAGGATGCGCATTTGATCGCTCTGCCGTCCGATTTTCAGGGATGCTCGTAAAGGGATTCACGCCCTTTATTTTGCGTCCATGCGGGCAGGTGCGATGCGCATCCTTTTTTGCGTTGCGTCCTTTCCGCTGCCCGTGAACCTTTTGGGAGGATACCATGGCGAAAATACAGATATCTCATTTGACTTTTGCCTATGAAGGCAGCCCCGACCTGATTTTTGACGACGCTTCCTTTCAGCTGGATACCGATTGGAAGCTGGGCTTCATCGGGCGCAACGGCCGGGGAAAAACCACCCTGCTGCGCATCCTGTGCGGAGCGCTGGATTCCCACGGCGCCGTCAGCGCCCCGGTGCGCTTCGATTACTATCCTTTCCCGGTGCCGGACCCCGGGCTCTCTCCCCTACAGCTGGCCGCTCAAATGGACGAAAAGAATGAAACCTGGCGCTTTCTCCGGGAAGCGGATCAATTGGATATCGGCCCGGACTGCCTCAGCCGGCCCCTTTCCACCCTCTCCGGCGGCGAGCAGGCCAAGGTGCTGCTGGCGATCCTGTTTGCCAGGGAGAATCATTTTCTCCTGATCGACGAGCCTACCAATCACCTGGATATCGCCGGGCGGCAGGTGGTCAGCCGGTACCTGAACGGCAAAAAGGGGTTTATCCTCGTGTCCCACGACCGGGCTTTCCTGGACGGATGCGTGGACCATATCCTTTCCATCAACCGCGCCAGCATCGACGTTCAGAAGGGCAATTTCAGCACCTGGGAGGAAAACAAGCGCCGGCAGGATCAATTCAGCCTGGAGAAAAACGAAAAGCTGAAAAAAGATATTTCTTCCCTCCGCGCCGCCGCACGTCAGGCCCACGCCTGGGCGGACAAAGCGGAGAGCACCAAGATCGGCAACGTGCCCGGCGCCCACGAGCGGCCCAAAAACGCCCGTTCCTACGCCGGGGAAAAATCCCGCCGGATGCAGCAGCGCCGAAAGAACCTGGAAACCCGGATGGAAAAGGAAATCGGAGAAAAAGAAGGGCTATTGGACGATCTGGAAAAGGCGGACGATCTGAAAATCTTTCCGCTGACCCACCCGGCGGATGCGCTGATCCGATGCAAGGATATTCAGGTTTCCTATGGCGGCGCGCCCGTGTTCCCTCCGCTTTCATTCACGCTCCGAAACGGCGAGATCCTGGCGCTGACGGGCAGGAACGGCTGCGGCAAATCCAGCGTGCTCAGGGCCATTGCCGGCGAAATTCCCCTTTCCGGCGGCGAATTGCGCCTGGCCAGCGGGCTGATTCTTTCCATCGTGCCCCAGCACGCCCACCTGTCCGGGAATCTGCGGGATTATATCCGGGAATCAGGGGCTGACGAAACGCTGTTCAAAACCATCCTGCGCAAATTGGATTTTACCCGCGCGCAGTTTGACAAGGACATGGCCTCCTACAGCGCCGGCCAGCAGAAAAAGGTGCTCATCGCCCGAAGCCTGTGCCAGCAGGCGCATCTCTACCTGTGGGACGAGCCGCTCAATTACATCGACGTCCTCTCCCGCATGCAGATCGAGCGCCTGATCTGCGCATTTCATCCCACCATGATCCTGGTGGAGCACGACGCGGCGTTCCTGCGCAATACGGGCGCCCGGCAGATCGATCTGGACAAAAGCGCCCGGCCGTAATATAATGGCTGCGGATATTCTTCCGAAAGAGGTGTTTTTTCCGTGAAACCGCAGCTGGTCATCATGGCCGCAGGGCTGGGCAGCCGCTTCGGCGGGCTCAAGCAGATGGCGCCCGTGGACGCCCAGGGCCATTGGATCATCGACTATTCCATCTTCGACGCCGTTCGCGCCGGCTTTGACAAGATCATCCTGATCGTTAAGCCCGAAAACGAGCAGCTTTTCCGCGACACCCTGGGCCGCCGCATCGGCAGCCGGGCCAATATCGAATACGTGCATCAGCGGCCGGATCTCCTGCCTGCCGGGTTCACCGTTCCGGAAGGCCGGGTAAAGCCCTGGGGCACCGCCCACGCCGTGCTCTGCGCCAAGGACGCCATCACCGCGCCCTTCTCCGTGATCAATGCCGACGACTTTTACGGCAAAGGCGCCTTTGAAACGATCTACGCCTACCTCACCTCCGATCACCCGGCAAACGAATACGCCATGGTGGGCTACCGGGTGGAGAACACGCTGACGGAAAACGGCTCCGTGGCCCGGGGCGTATGCAATCTGGATGAAAACGGCCAATTCCTCACCGGCATCACCGAGCGCACCCGGGTGGAGCCCCGGGAGGGCGGCGCTGCCTTCACCGAGGACGGCGGAAATACCTATACCTTCCTCCCGGCTGGCACCACGGTTTCCATGAATTTCTGGGGCTTCCCGCCGGAGATCCTCAAAGAATTCGAGGATCGCTTTCCCGTTTTCCTGAAAGAAAACCTGCCCAAAAACCCGTTGAAGTGCGAGTACTTCCTGCCCCTGATCCCCAATCAGATGATTGCAGAAGGCAAGGCGCGGGTGCGTGTGCTGCCCTGCAGGGAAAAATGGTACGGCGTCACCTACCAGCCCGATATGCCCGCCTTCCAGGCCGCCATCCGCCGTATGCAGGAAAACGGCCTCTATCCCGAAAACCTGTGGGGCTGATCCCTCCCCGCCCATCATCCGCCGGAAACGATTTCCGGCGTTTTTTATGTTTTTTGAAATTTTACGGAGAGTTTTCCGCTTCTCCATGCTCTTATTGATGTAACGCGTTACAAACGAAGGATGTGATGAACGATGCAGGCTGGAGTGACAATAGCGCAATGGTTTGCCGATACGGTGACAAACTGCCGGCTTTCCATGTATCGGGTTGCCCGGGTCATGACCCGTTCCGACGCGGACGCCGAAGACGCCGTTTCCGCAGCCACCGTCAGCGCTTGGGAACACGTTGGGAAGCTAAGAAACAAAGAGGCGCTGCCCGGTTACCTGATGCGCTGTACGGTAAATGCCTGCCATCTCATCTTAAGGAGGAAGCAAAGAGAAACCGCTGCGGACGATCTGGAGACTTTATTCCAACCGAATGTAGCTGAAACGCCTCTCTGGATGTATCTGAGCAGGCTTCCCGAAAAATTCTCCCTGCCCCTTCAGCTTCGCTACGGCGAAAACCTCTCTCTGGAGGATACCGCCAGCATCCTTCGCATCCCCAAAGGCACCGTCTCCTCCCGCTGCAGCCGGGGGTTGGAGATCTTGAGATCACAGCTTGGAAAGGAGGAATGAGGCATGAACGATCAAGACCTGATCCGTCGGATAACCCATGAACAGCCCCTTCCTCCCAAAGGCTTTGAGGCCCGGCAGGAAAATCTGCTCCACGGCCTCATAGGAAAGGAAGGAAAGAACATGAGAAAGAAAACGAGCGTTGCCCTAATCATGGCGCTGGCGCTGTGCCTGATCCTTACCGCCGTAGCTGTGGCGGAAATCAGCGGGTACAGTATCCTGAGCTTCCTGGAGAGCAGGAACGCACTGACTCCTGAAACGGAACAGCTGATCCAACCCGTGGAAGGTGCTTCTCAAATCATACCCGGCATGGCGGAGGTTTCCCTCCTGGAAACCCTCTTTGACGGCCGCAGCGCCATGATAACGCTTCGGCTAAAGCCCCTGCGCGATGATATTTTCCTGATTCCGGATAGCTGGATAGATATGAGCATTGATACGTTGATTCCTGACGCAGGCGAGGATTTTACCGTAGATTACGCGCGTCAAAGGAACCTGCAGCCGATTTCCGTTCGGATCGATATGACCTTTGATGCGCCCAACGCAGAGCCTGAATACTGCAATAATTTTGAAGGCCGTGTGGCGGCGGACGGTTCACTGACGCTGATTGCCCGCACTCAATGCGAATCGGAAACCGAATCATTAGCGTGCCTCTTAAATATTCGTTTGATCCCCGTGCTCTGGGTCAGCGAATATGACTCCTTTAAGGATTATGAAGCATATATGTTTGCTGAGGCAGAAAAAGAGGGGGTCTATCATTCCGTGTATCCTCTGGATTTTGATTACGAACATGAATCAGACTGCATGTTGGCAGCAACGCTGGAAAGCGGCAGCGTCAAATGGCAGGCACGGAACAAAGAGGCCATCCCCTTCCCGTCTCTCGGCGTTACCATCACTGATCTGAAGCTGGAGGGATATGCGCTTTCCACCCGAATAACCGCTACCTTCCAGGTGACTGATCCGGAGACTTATAAAATGACGGATGACGGCGTTTGGATCAGGGTTTTGGACGCAAACGGTGAAGACATGGAATCCGAATTGAGCAACGGCGGTGAAAGCACTTTTCCTGATGATAATGGCATCTTTACGCAGCTTGACAGCATAAAAGCCATGGATGATGCGCCGGAAACGCTTGTCCTGCACGTCTATAACTGCTGGGACAAGGAGATGTGCCAGGATCAGACCGTCGAATTGATTACGGAATAACTGAGTGAAAAACAAGGCCCGCGATTCGCTCGCGGGCCATTTGTTTTACTGCAAGATCAATACTGGAAAAGCAGCGGCAGGAAATCATGGATGCAGCGCCGCCACACGCCCCAGTCGTGCCCGCCGGGATAGGTTTTCCGGATCATGTCCACGCCTTTTTCCTTCACGAATTCGTCGTCCGCGGCAAAGGCGCTGAAATACTGATCCTCCGTGCCCATTGCCCGGAAAAAGACCCGGAAGCTCCGGCTGAATGTTTCTTTATCGTCCAGCAGCTTCACGTGATCGTTGGGGATCTCCGGCCGCGGGAAGCGCAGGAACCCGCTGAACAGCCCGGCATAGCCGAACAGATCCGGATTGCTGAGGGTGACGATGCTGGTTTGGAAGCTGCCCATGCTCAATCCGGCCATGGCACGGTGCCACTTATCCGTCAGCACGGGATACTTGCTTTCGATGAAGGGGATCAGATCCTTCAGCAGCACTTGGGGGAACAGCATCCGGCCCATCAGCGGCTCGGTATCCTTGCCCTGGGTCATGCCGTTGCCCATGACGATGATCATTTCCCGCATTTTTCCGTCCGCCAGCAGCCGGTCGGCGATCCGGCCCAGATGGCCCTGATACACCCAGCCCGTTTCGTTTTCCCCGTAGCCGTGCTGCAGATACAGAACGGGATACTTTTTCTTCGGGTCATAGCTCGCCGGAGTATACACCAGGCAGACTTCCTGCTTGCCGGTGACGGAGGAATCAAAATAATGCCGGGTCACCGCGCCGTGGGGAACGCCCTCCAGAGCGCCCCATTCTTCTTCCCCGGGCACGGGGATATCCAGGAAATTCATGGGCCGGCAGCAGCCGTAGCCGATGGGCAGATAGGGGCACAGCACGTCCGCCCCGTCCACCTTCAGAAAGAAATACTGGAAGCCGCGGCCCAGGTCCACGGTGCCTTCCCATTCCTCGTCCGTCACTTTCTCAAGCGGATGCATCCGCCCGAACTGATCCAGCGCCACTTCCTTGGCGTTGGGCGCTTTCACCCGCACCGTCACCCGCCCGTCCGGCAGGATCTCATATCCCTGGTTCCCGTCCCGGCTGGGCTCTCCCCAGTACGGATCGAAGGATACCGCCGTATCCAGCGGCCATTGCTTTTTCATGTTTTTCTCTCCTTTCCCCCGATGCAGTATTTTTTTCAATATATCAAATCCCCGCCGGGCATACAAGCCCTTCGCCCGGCACATCGCAACGATTGATCAGGCGGCAGCAAAAACGGCGGACGCTTCCGCGTCCGCCGTCCATGTTATTTTACAGCTGAGGGCCGGCAGGAACCAGGGCCTTGCCCGCTTCGTTGCCTTCGTACTTGACGAAGTTCTTGATGAAGCGGCCCGCCAGATCCTTGGCCTTTTCATCCCACACCTTGGGATCGGCGTAGGTATCCCGGGGATCCAGGATGCCGCTGTCCACGCCGGGCAGGGCAGTGGGCACTTCAAAGTTGAAGTACGGGATCTTCTTGGTGGGGGCGTTGAGGATATCGCCGTTGAGGATGGCGTCGATGATGCCGCGGGTATCCTTGATGGAGATGCGCTTGCCGGTTCCGTTCCAGCCGGTGTTCACCAGGTAAGCCTTGGCGCCGCTCTTTTCCATTTTCTTGACCAGCTCTTCCGCGTACTTGGTGGGATGCAGCTCCAGGAAGGCCTGGCCGAAGCAGGCGGAGAAGGTGGGCGTGGGCTCGGTGATGCCGCGCTCGGTGCCGGCCAGCTTGGCGGTGAAGCCGGAGAGGAAGTAATACTTCGTCTGTTCCGGCGTCAGCACGGAAACGGGGGGCAGCACGCCGAAAGCGTCGGCGGAGAGGAAAATCACGTTCTTGGCGTCCGGGCCGGCAGAGGTGGGCCGCACGTTCTTGACGATCTTCTCGATGTGCTCGATGGGATAGGAAACGCGGGTGTTCTCGGTGACGGACTTGTCGGCGAAATCGATCTTGCCGTTTTCGTCCAGCGTCACGTTCTCCAGCAGCGCGTCCCGGCGGATGGCGTTGTAGATATCGGGCTCGCTGTCCTTATCCAGGTTGATGACTTTGGCGTAGCAGCCGCCTTCAAAGTTGAATACGCCGTTGTCGTCCCAGCCGTGCTCGTCGTCGCCGATCAGCAGGCGCTTGGGATCGGTGGACAGGGTGGTTTTGCCGGTACCGGAGAGGCCGAAGAAGATGGCGGTGTTTTCGCCCTTCATATCGGTGTTGGCGGAGCAGTGCATGCTGGCGATGCCTTTGAGGGGCAGATAGTAGTTCATCATGGAGAACATGCCCTTCTTCATTTCGCCGCCGTACCAGGTGTTCAGAATCACCTGCTCCCGGCTGGTGACGTTGAAGGCCACCACGGTTTCGCTGTTGAGGCCCAGTTCCTTATACTGTTCGCACTTGGCCTTGGAAGCGGTGTACACGATGAAATCCGGCTCAAAGGTGGCTTCCTCTTCCTTGGTGGGCTTGATGAACATGTTGCGCACGAAATGGGCCTGCCAGGCCACTTCCATCATGAAGCGGACGGCCATGCGGGTGTCCTTGTTGGCGCCGCAGAAGGCGTCCACCACGTACAGCTTTTTGTTGCTCAGCTGCTTTTTGGCCAGGCCTTTCACGATTTCCCAGGTTTCCTGGGTCATGGGGTGGTTGTCGTTCTTATATTCGGGGGTGGTCCACCACACGGTGTCCTTGCTGTTTTCGTCCATGACGATGTACTTGTCCTTGGGGGAGCGGCCGGTATAAACGCCGGTCATCACGTTGACGGCGCCCAGTTCGCTTTCCTTGCCCACGTCATAGCCCGTGAGGGTGGGGTCCATTTCGTCCTTGTACAGGGATTCGTAGGACGGATTGTAGATGATTTCCTTGGTGCCGGTAATGCCGTACCTGGTCAGATCGATGTTCGCCATGATGCACTTACCTCTCTTCTATATTTGATCACAGGATTGGAAATATACGGGGTCGGCTGCCGTTGGCAACGCCAACTTCAACCGGCTACATTATATCACAGCGTTTTCATGGGGTCAATTCGGAATATCTGTCGTAAAATCGGCCAAAGACAACAAAAAAAGCGCCCGTCAGCCCATAGACTGACAGGCCGCCTTGTCCTTCGCGGCGTTGCTCAAAGCCGCAAACTGCGCAAGCGACAGCATTTCACCCCGCACGTTCGGAGGGATGCCGCAGCTTTCCATCCATTCCCGTGCTTCCTCCCGGCTGAGATGAAAGGAAGCCATCAGATTGTTTTCCATGGTTTTCCGCCGCATGGCGAAAGCCGCTGCAGCCACCCGGAAAAAAAACGCTTCATCCGCCGTCTGCACCGCGGGGGCCTTCCGCCTGCACATCACCACGAAGGCGCTGTCCACCTTGGGAGGCGGCGTAAAGGCGGCGGCAGGCACGTCCAGAGCGATCCGGACATCGTAGGCATACCGGGCGCGGACGGCCAGCATGCCCCAGCCCTCCTCCCCGGGGCCGGCAGCAATGCGCTGCGCCGCTTCCTTCTGCACCATAACGCTGATGGAATCAATGGGCAGGGAGGATTTGAGCAGCATGGTCATCAGATCCGTGGTCAGGTAATACGGGATATTGGCTACGATGTGGAACCGCGGCCAAATGGAGGTGATCTCCCCCAGGTTCAGCCGCATCACGTCGCCGTGCACCAGACGGACGTTCGAATATTTTTCCAGCGCTACCTTCAGGATCGGGATCAGCGCGCCGTCCACTTCCACGGCGATCACTTCCCGGCATCTTTCCGCCAGCGCCTTCGTAAGCCCGCCGGCCCCCGCGCCGATCTCCAGCACGCAGTCGTTTCCCCCCACGCCGGCCAAATCGACCAGACGGGCGAAAAGCGAATCATCGGTAATAAAATTCTGGCCCAGGCTGTGCTTATGGTGGAATTCCCGCTTCATGCCATTTCCCTCACGGCCCGGGCCACCCCTGCCGGGTCCTCCGCCCGAAAATACGCCGTGCCCATCACCAGCACGTTGGCCCCGGCTTTTACGATCTCCGGCGCGTTTTCCAGGTTCACGCCGCCGTCCACCGCAATATCTCCCCGGTAGCCGGCCCGGCGCAGACGGCGGATCTTTTCCAGCTCGTCCGGCATGAATTTCTGCCCGCCGAACCCCGGTTCCACCGTCATCACCAGCAGGTTGTCGATCTGATCCAGATACGGGAAAAGCGTTTCTTCCCCCGTTCCCGGCTTGATGGACAGCCCGCATTTTACGCCCAGCGCTTTGATTGCTCGCAAAGCCTTTTCCGCATCCGGCAGCACCTCCCGGTGCAGCGTCAGGATATCCGCCCCGGCGTCGGCAAAAACCGAGATATATTTTTCCGGTTCATCCATCATCAGATGCACGTCCAGCCTGCAGGCCGGAAAAGCCAGCCGTATAGCCTTGAGCAGCCCCGGCCCGAAGGACAGATTGGGCACGAAATGGGCGTCCATCACGTCAAAATGCAGCCGTGTAACGCCGTTTTCCAGCATTTTTCCGATTTCGCCGTGCAAATGCAGCAGATCTGCCGCCAGCAGCGACGGCGCCAGCTCAATCATAGCGTTCCCTCCATGCCTTCCGGCAGTCTTCCAGCAGCTGCCTGTATCTTTCCAGCCGCCTTTCGTCGATCGCGCCCTCCGCCGCCGCCTGCGTCACGGCGCACCCGGGCTCCTTTCCGTGATAGCAGGGGGAAAAGCGGCACCGGCCCTCGTACGGCGCAAATTCGGGATAATATTCCCTGAGCAAAACGGGATCGAATACCTCGTCCATTTCCAGCAGGCTGAACCCCGGCGTGTCGATCACCCGGATGCTGCCGAAGGTAAACAGCTCCGCGTGCCGCGTGGTATTCTTTCCCCGCCGGATCCTGCGGCTGATGTCCCCGATTTCCTGGTCCAGGCCGAACAGGGCGTTGAGCAGCGTGGATTTTCCCACGCCGGATTGGCCGGAAAAGCAGCAGATCTCGTTTTCCAGCCGTTCCTGCAGCGGTTTCAGACCGCTTTCATCCAGCGCGCTGACGGGCATCAGCTCCGCCTCCGCGCCGCGGTACATTTCCTGCGCTGCCTCCGCGATGCCTTCCCCTTCCGGCATATCCATTTTATTCAGGATCAGCAGCGCTTTGAGGCCCTGCTTCCGGGCATAGATCAGCAGCTTGTCCACCAGCAGCCAGTCCGGGGCGGGGCTGGGCGAAACCACGATGCACAGCAGCGTCACGTTGGCCACCGGCGGCCGCAGGCATTGGCTGGCCCTCGGCAGGATCTCCTCGATCCAGCCGTCCGCATCCTCGATTTCCCCGGGGGTGAACAGGATCCTGTCTCCTACCAGCGGGGTCAGGCCCAGCCTGCGGAATTTTTTCTTGGCCCGCAGCACATATTCCTTTCCGTCCTCTTCCCGGACGGTATAGAATCCGCCGCGGCCACGCACCAGGATGCCTTCCCTCATTGCGGCGTTCCTTCCGTGCCGGTTTGGTTTTCCTCCGCCGTTTCAGCGGATACGAACACCGCCAGCTCCACCTTCGTCTGCTCCTTCACCTGATCGCCGACCTTGTACTGTACGCCGTTATCATCCTTGTACAGCTGGGCCGCCACCACGTTGAACTGCGTTTCATCCGTAATGGGGATCAACTGGATCGGCGGCGCCAATTGCAGATTCAGCTGCTGAATGATCAGCAATGCTTCATCCTGGGGCTTTCCCACAAGGCTCGGCAGGATCACGCTGCCGCCGCTCAGCGTCACCTGCACCACGCTTCCGCTTTTTTCCATTTCCCCCGCTTTCGGGATCTGGGTCAGCACGGTATCCCAATCCAGCGCGGATACCTGTCTTTCCGGCAGGGGCAGCAAAGTGAATCCGCTACGCTCCATGATGCTTCTGGCTTCTTCCAGGGAAGCGCCCACCACCTTGGGCACCTCCTTTTCCTCCGGCCCGGTGGAAACGGTGATGCAAACCGTTTCGCCCTTGCGCATGGACGTGCCGTATTCGGGCGACTGGGTGATCACCCGCCCGGCTTCCACGCCGGCGTCCGGGATCCGGTCCACTCTGCAGTTCAGCTCGTTCCGTTCGATGAGCTTCCTGGCGCTGTCCTCCGTTTCATACACGCAGTAAGGCGCGGCGGTGGCGTTCACCACGGTATCGTAAATCCGCATCCCGGCCAGTGTAAGCCCCGCCAGTACAGCCAGGATCAGCACGCCCGTCAGCGCCCAGGTTCCCCATTTCCAGTGGGGATTCGCCGGTTTTCTCCTTTCCCCGGCCTGCACAGCCGCAGGCTGCACCAGGGAGGTCAGGGGCTGATCGGAAACGCTTTTTTCCATCCATGCTCCGTCCGGTTCCTGCAGGGCCCGGTGCAGATCCTGGGCCATTTCCAGGGCGCTCTGATAGCGCATCTCCGGCTTTTTCTCCATGGCCTTTTCCACCACCCGTACAATGGCGGGCGGCACGTCCGGCCGGATTTCGCCGATGGGCCGGGCCTTGCCGTTGATGTGCTGCATGGCCACTGCAACCGGGGTTTCCCCGTCGAAAGGCGGCTGCCCGGTGAGCATTTCATACAGCACCACGCCCACGCTGTACAGATCGCTAGAAAAGGTCACGTTTTTGCCGTTTGCCTGCTCGGGAGAAAAATAGTATACGGAGCCCATCACGCTGTCGTCCGTGGTAATGGTATCGGCGCCCGTCACCCGTGCGATCCCGAAATCGGATACCTTTACGTGGCCTTCAGAATCCACCAGGATGTTTTGGGGCTTGATGTCCCGATGGATGATGCCGTTCTTATGGGCATGCTGCAGGGCGGACAGGATGCGGATGGCGATCTGGGCGGAAAGATCCGCGGGCAGCTGTCCGTTCTGCTGGATCACTTCCTTGAGCGTCCTGCCGCTGACGTATTCCATCACCAGATACCGCATATCCCCTTCCTGGCCCACGTCCAGCAGGTTTACGATATTGTGGTGGCTCATTTTGCTGGCCGCCACCGCTTCCCGGTCGAACCGGCTCAGAAATTCCTCGTCCTTGCTGAATTCGGGACGCAGCACCTTCACCGCCACAGAATGGCCGGTGCGCCGGTCGACGGCGCGGTAAACCAGGGCCATGCCGCCCTTGCCCACGAATTCCACCAGTTCATATCGGTTGTCCAGCACTTTTCCGATCATGCGGACACCTCCGCGATGACCAGGGAAATATTGTCGTGCCCGCCGCCGTCCAAAGCCATGGAAAGCATCGTATCCGCCGCTTCGGACATGGGCATGGAGGCGAGGATCTCCAGCATTTCATTTTCCCGTACGTATTCGGAAAGCCCGTCCGAGCAGATCAGGTATTTGTCCCCTTTCCGCTTGTTCATCGAAATGATATCCGCCGTCACTTCCGCGTCCACGCCCAGCGCCCGGGTAATGATGTTGCGGTAGGGATGCACCAGGGCCTCTTCCTGGGTGATCAGGCCGTCCCGCACCAGTTCGGCCACCATGGAATGATCCTGGCTGACCTGCTCGATCCTGCCTCCCCGCACCCGGTACGCCCGGCTGTCGCCTACGTGGCCCAGCAGGATCCTGCGCTTGTCCTCCCAGATCACGGTCAGCGTGGTGCCCATGCCGTTCAGATCGGGGTTTTCGCATTGGGCCGCATAAATCTCCGCATTGGCCTTTTCGATGGCTTTCCGGAGGGATTCTTCGTTGGGCCGGGCGGAAGAAAGCGCTTCCTTCAGCGTTTCCACCGCCATGCGGCTGGCCACGTCCCCCGCCTTGTGCCCGCCCATGCCGTCGGCCACGCCGTACAGCCCGAATTCTCCGGGCTGCACCAGCAGCGCGTCCTGGTTGGATTTTCTCACGTTCCCGATATGCGTTCTGGATACCGCCTTCATGGCTGTCCCTCCTGCATCGCTTTTTTCCTCAGTTGACCGCAGGCGCCCTCGATATCGTCCCCCATTTCCCGCCGCCGCGTCGCGGAGATATGACGCTTTTCCAGCCAGGAAAGGAAGGAGGCCACCTGCGCTTCCGTAACGCCTTTCAGTTTCCGTTCCTGCACCGTGTTCAATGGGATCAGGTTCACGTGGCACTGCATGCCCCGGAGCAGATCCGCCAGCTCCATTGCGCATTTTTCATCCGCGTTGACGCCGTCGATCAGCGCGTATTCGATCACGATACGCCGCCCCGTCTTTTCCAGATAATACCGGCAGGCGTCCAGCGTTTCGCCGATGGAATACCGCAGGGCGACGGGCATGATCTGACGCCGGATCGCATCGTTGGGGGCATGCAGGGAAAGCGACAGCGTCACCGGCAGCCCTTCCTCTGCAAACCTGCGGATTTGGGGAACAAGCCCGCAGGTGCTCAGGGAAATATGGCGGATCCCGATGTTCAGCCCCTCCGGATGGGAAACCAGCCGCAGGAACCGCACCGTTTCATCGTAATTGTCCAGCGGCTCCCCGCTGCCCATGAGCACGATGTTGTGCACCCGTTCGTCCCGGAGCACCCGGTTGGCGCACTGAACCTCCCCCAGCATTTCCGCCGCCGTCAGGTTCCTCACGCACCCGTCCAGGGTGCTGGCGCAGAAGCGGCAGCCCATCCGGCAGCCCACCTGGGTGGAAATACACAGCGTAGCGCCGTAACGGTAGCGCATCAGCACGCCTTCCACGCAGTTCCCGTCCCGGAGGGAGAAAAGGAATTTCCGGGTGCCGTCCAGCCGGGAGATCCGCTCCTCCCGGATGGAAACCGGCTGGTCCACGCCCTCCGCCTTCAGCCTTTCCCGAAGCGCCGCGGGCAGATTGGTCATATCGTCAAAGCAGGCGCCGCGATGCAGCCAGGCAAAGATCTGCCCGGCCCGGAAGGGCTTTTCGCCCATTCCGGCAACGGCATCCCGGAGCTCCTCCGGATACATCCCCATCCATTCGCGCATGCCTCTTCGTCACTCCGTTTTTCTCATCCGTGCGATAAAGAACCCTTCCACGCCGTCCCGGTGCGGCAGCAGCTGCAGCCCGGCGTCCGTCATGCCGGCGGCGAATCTTTCCCCGATTTCCCCGGGCAGCGGATCCAGGCGGAATTCCGGATGCTTCTTCAAAAACGCGCGGATCTGCTCCCCGTTTTCCTCCGGCAGGATGCTGCAGGTGGAGTACAGAAATACGCCGTTTTTCTTCACATACCGGCAGCAGCAATCCAGCAGCGCTTTCTGAATCCCCGTCAATTCCTGCACCGAATCGGGCGTGGCGCGGTATTTGATGTCCGGCTTGCTGTCCATGACCCCAAGACCGGAGCAGGGCGCATCCAGCAGCACTGCGTCCATGGTGCCGAACAGATCCTCCTTGGGCGCCGTGGCGTCCCGCACCGCAGGCCGTATGTTGTCCAGCCCCAATCGCCTGGCTGCCGCCCGGATCAGATTTACCCGGTGCTCGTGCACGTCCCAGGCGTATACCCGGCCCGTGCCGTTCATCTGCTCTGCGATGTACGCCGTTTTTCCGCCGGGCGCGGCACAGCAGTCCAATACCTGCATGCCGGGCCTGACGCCCAGCGCCTGGGCCGCCAGCATGCTGCTTTCCCCCTGGATGGAGAAATTGCCGGAAAGATAATCCGCGTCCCGGCCGATGCCGGAAGCCATCCTCACCCGCCAGGCGTGGTCTGCCTTCCCCCGCTCCGTTTCCCAGACCTTCTTTTCCAGCAGCTTTTCAAAATCGCCGTCGGAAAAGCGTATCAGATTGGGCCGGATCACGGTGTAATGGCTGGGGCTGCGATAGGCGCAGATCTTTTCCGCTTCCTCCGGGCCATAGGCGTCAGCCAGCCTTTCCGCCAGCCATTCCGGCACGGAATACAGGATCGACAGCGCCTTCGGGCCCTCCTTCGGGTCCGGCCATTTGATCTCGCTTTTTCCCCGCACCATGGCGCGGAGCACCGCGTTGACCAGCCCCGTCAGGCCTTCCAGCCCGGCGGCCCGGGTCAGCTTCACCGCCTCGTCCACCACCGCGTTTTCCGGCACCCGGTCGTGATACATCAGCTGGCAGGCGCTGATGCGCAGGATATCCCGCGCCGTAGGCTCCAGCGCCTCCGCATCCTTGAGGAAAAAGCCCAAAGCATAGTCGATGCGGATCAGGTTTTCCAGGGCGGTATAGACGATGCTGGCGCAGAAGCGCTTGTCCAGCTGGGAGAGATTAGCGTTCTGCAGCCGATCGTCCAGGGACAGGGCGGCGTAGGCGTCCTTCCGAATCACGTCCTGAAAGATCTGCAGCGCCGCTTTGCGGGATTCGGAAGGCGCCGCATCGGGCTTCCTTGCGCCGCGGGCGTTTCCCCGCGGGGCGGGCCGGTACGGTTTTTTGCTCCGGTCCCCGTTTTTCTTTTCCGGGCTCATGGGCCTGCGATCATTCATTCTTCTCTTCCTCCGTGAGCAGGCACCGCGTGTGGGCGCAGGGATGGCCCCGGAAATAATCCCGGGCGTCCATCGCTTTCCCGCCGGGGGCCTGAAGCGCCGTCACGCGAACGGCCCCCTCCCCCGCAGCCACGATCAGGCCGCGCTTCGCATCCGCCGCCAGGATCTCGCCGGGCCCGCCGGATGCGTCGACCTCCTCCGCCCGCAGCACCTTTACCGTTTCGCCGTCTCCCCAGGCCAGCGTGGTGCCCGGCCAGGGGCTCAGCCCCCGCACCCGGCACACGATCCGGGACGCGGGCATGCGCCAGTCGATGGGCGCCATTTCCTTTTTCAGCATGGGGAAATAGCTGGCTTCCGCTTCGTTCTGGGGCGTGCGGGGGCAGTTTCCCTGCTCGATGCGCCGCAGCGTTTCGATTAGCAGCGCCGCGCCGATGGGGGCCAGCCTGTCCGTCAGTTCTCCGGCGGTTTCCCCGGGCAGGATCTCCACCGATTTCTGCAGCAGGATATCCCCCGTATCCAGGCCTTTGTCCGTCATCATGGTGGTGACGCCGGTAACGGTCTCTCCCTCCAGGATGGCCCAGTTGATCGGCGCGGAGCCCCGGTATCTGGGCAGCAGAGAGGAATGGACGTTCACCGTGCCGATCCTGGGAATATCCAGGATCTCCTGGGATAAGATCTGGCCGAACGCGGCGGTAACGCACAGATCCGGCTGCAAAGAACGCAGGGCTTCCACCCCGTCCGCGCGGATCTTCACCGGCTGAAAAACGGGGATGCCCAGCGCTTCCGCGCATTCCTTCACCGGGCTTTTCACCATTTTGTTGCCCCGGCCCTTGGGCCTGTCCGGCTGGGTGAATACGCCGGCGATTTCATATCCGGCGCTGTGCAGCGCTTTCAGCGAAGGCACGCCGAAATCCGGCGTTCCCAGAAAGACAACGCGCATCAGGCGTCCTCCTCGTTCTCAAAAATTTCGTGGTCCATTTTATCCACGTACATGATCCCGTCCAGATGGTCGATCTCATGGCAAAGCGCCCGGGCCAGCAGCCCTTCCCCTGTGAGCTCGAAGGGCTTCCCCTTCCGGTCCTGGGCCCGGACCGTCACCTTCTCCGGCCGCACCACGTAACCCTGTCGGCCGGGAACGCTCAGGCACCCTTCGGCGCCGGCCTGTTCCCCCTCTGCTGCAATGATTTCCGGGTTCACCAGCTCGATCAGGCCTTTTCCATCCTGCACGTCGATGACTACCACCCGGCGCAGGATGCCCACCTGGGGCGCGGCAAGGCCCACGCCCTCGGCTTTATACATGGTGTCCGCCATGTCCCGCAGCAGCAGCCACAGCCGCAGATCGAATTTCTGCATGGGCTTGCTGTTTTTGCGCAGGGTTTCATCCCCCAATTTCAGTATCTTGCGAACCATTCTTTCCTCCTATGCCAGGGACGCCGGATTGATTTCCAGCACCACGTGGGCCGGATATTCCTCCCCTGCCATTTCCTGAAATCTTTCCAGCAGCCTTTCCGTATCCGGGTGGTTCAGCAGCTTCATGAGCACGTGAGCCCGCGCCCGGTCCTGAATCCGGGTGACGGGCGCTTCATCCGCCCGGATGAATAAGATCCGCTTTTCCAGCGCGCTCCCGCCGAACTCCCGGATGATCCCGTCCCGGATGCTTTCCGCCGTGGCCTTTGCCGTTTCCATGGACTTGCTTTCGCACAGGAAGCGCGCCAACATGGTAAAGGGCGGATACAGGTCCTGCCGGCGGCGCTGGAATTCCTCCCGGAAAAAAGCGCGGTAATCCTGGGCGGCAGCGGCCCGGACGGCGTAATGCTCCGGCTTGTAAGTCTGGATCACCACTTCCCCGGGCTTTTCTCCCCGGCCCGCGCGGCCCGCCACCTGCACCAGCAGCTGGAACGTGCGCTCCGGCGAGCGGTAATCCGGGAAATTCAGCGTCATATCCGCCATCACCGCGCCCACCAGCGTCACCTGTGGAAAATCCAGCCCCTTGGCGATCATCTGGGTGCCCAGCAGGATCTGCGCCTGCCCGGCGCGAAAGCGGTTCACCAGATCAAAATGCGCGTTCTTTCCCGCCGTGGTGTCCATATCCATGCGGATCACCCCGGCGCCCGGATAGAGGCGGTTCAGCTCCTCCTCCACCTTCTGAGTGCCCACGCCCATGGGCCGGATGTAGGGGCTCTGGCAGGCTGGGCACGCCTTCGGCATGGGCCGGATCTCCCCGCACCAATGGCAGCGCAACGTCCTGTCCACGCTGTGATAGGTCATGGAAACGTCGCATCGGCTGCATTTGATGGTCTCGCCGCACCTGCGGCAGTTGACGGAGCTGGCGTAGCCCCGGCGGTTGATGAACAGCATGGCCTGCTGTCCGGCGGAGATGCAGGCGTCCAGTTTCTCCTTAAGCAGCGCGGAGAACATGCCGCGGTTCCCTTTGCGCAGCTCCTCCCGCATGTCCGTCACATACACTTTGGGCAGCGGCCTGTCCAGCACCCGGCGGGGCATTTCGATCAGGGTATAATCCCCCCGGCGGCACATGGCGTAGGAATAAATACTGGGCGTCGCGCTGGCCAGCACCGCCGCGGCCCCCTCCCTTTTCGCCCGGGATATGGCCACGTCCCGGGCGTCATAGCGGGGAAAGCGGTCGGAAAGATAGGTCTGCTCATGCTCCTCGTCCACGATCACCACGCCCAGGTTTTCCACCGGCGCGAACACCGCGGACCGGGCGCCGATCACGATCCGGGCCCTGCCCAGGCGGATGCGCCGCCACTCGTCGAACCGTTCTCCGGGGCTGAGACGGGAATGGAGCACCGCCAGGGTGTCCCCGAAGCGGCTGCGGAACCAGTTGATCATCTGGGGCGTCAGCACGATCTCGGGAACGAGGATGATCGCCCCTTTTCCCATTTCCAGCGCCCGTCGGACCAGGCGGATATACACCTCCGTTTTCCCGGAGCCCGTAACCCCGTGGATCAGGAACGGCTTTGCGCTGCGCGTCAGCGCCGGCAGCAGCTCTTCCAGCGCCTCCTTCTGCTCTTCCGTCAGCTCCGGATCCGGCGGGGCGTCGACGATGCCGTAATAGGGCGAGCGCAGGATCTCCCGCTGGGTGATCTGCGCCATATCCCGTTCGGCCAGCCATCTGAGCGGCTCCCGCACGTCCCGGATCATGCCCCGCAGTTCCTCCACAGGATGCCATTCGCCGTCGGACAGGAGGGTGATGAGCAGCCTGCGCTTCGCGGAGCGGCTCTGGGCTGCGATGGCCTCGTCGATCCGGTCCGCACCGATCAGAAGACGGGCGCATTCCTCGGTTTTTACCTTGACCCGCCCGCCGCGCATTTCCGCCGGCAACATCAGCCGCAGCGCCTCGCACAGCGGGCAATGGGCCTTTTCCCGGATCTCAAAAGCAAGCTCCATCAGCTGCGGCAGCACCGCCGGATATTCCTCCAGGGCGGAAAGAACGGGCTTGATTTTTGCTTCGTCGTAATCCGGCGTTTCCTTGAGCCGGATCACGAAGCCTTCCTTTTCCCGCTTCCCGAAGGGCACCGCCACCCGGGTGCCCGGCAGCAGCGTCATCCCCTCCGGCACCCGGTAAGTGAACACCCGGTCCACCTGTTCGGCGGCGATATCCACGATGATCTCGGCGTACAAAGCGCGCCTCCTTATGCGTTCCGAAGGGCGGCCGCCCGATCCAGCAGTTCCTCGGCTACCTGTCGCTTGGGCAGGCAGGGCAGCGTTTCCTGGCCGTCCTTCGTGATGAAGGTGACCACGTTGGTATCCACGTCGAACCCCGCGCCCTTCTCCGTCACGTCGTTGGCAACGATCATATCCAGGTTCTTTTTCTTCAGCTTCTCCGCGGCGTTTTCCTTTACCTTTTCCGTCTCCGCGGCGAAGCCCACCAGGATCTGGCCGATTTTTTTCATGTCGCCCACCGCCGCCGCCACATCGGGCGTCTGGGCGAGGGTCAGCGTCAGCTTTTCGCCGGATTGCTTCTTGATCTTCTGCTCCGATACCTTTTCCGGCGCAAAGTCCGCCGGGGCCGCCGCCTGGATCACGATATCCATATCCCCGCAGCGCGCCGTCATTTCATCATAAAGATCCTGGGTGGATACGATCTGCACGCACGCAACGCCCCGGGGCTTTGCCAGGCTCACCGGCCCCGTCACCAGCGTCACGTCCGCGCCCCGGTCCCGGGCGGCTTCGGCGATGGCGTAGCCCATTTTGCCGCTGGAACGGTTGGTGATATAGCGCACGGGATCCAGCGCTTCCCGGGTGGGCCCGGCGGTCACCAGCACGCGCAGGCCTTTGAGATCCTGCTTCGGCATCAGGATCTTTTCGATCTGCGCAAAGATGGCTTCCGGCTCGCTCATCCGCCCCGTCCCGCTGTCCCCGCAGGCCAGGTATCCGCCCTCGGGCCCCACGAAGCGTACGCCGCGGGAGCGAAGGGTTTCCACGTTCTGCTGCGTGGCCGGGTTTTCCCACATGCCCGTGTTCATGGCCGGAGCGATCAGGACGGGCGCTTTCGTGGCCAGCACCGTGGTGGAGAGCATGTCGTCCGCGATGCCGCAGGCCATTTTCGCCAGGATATTGGCCGTAGCCGGGGCGATCACGAACACATCCGCCCGTTTGGCCAGGGCGATATGCTCCACCTCCCAGGTTTCCGGGCGCGCGAAAGTATCCGTCACCACGGGATGGTTGGTGAGGGTTTCAAACGTCAGGGGCCGCACGAATTCGCAGGCGTTCTCCGTCATGATCACGAACACGTCCGCCCCGGCCTTGCGCAGCCGGGAAGCCAGTTCGCACGCTTTGTAAGCGGCGATGCCGCCCGTTACGCCCAGCACCGCGCATTTTCCGTCCAGCGGCATATTGCTTATACCTCTTCGTCTTCCAGGTTGCGGTGATAGGTCAGCAGCCCGCGGTTGATCTCGTCCACGGCCACGGAGACCGGCTTCATATCCTTGGCGTCGATCATGGCCGGCGTTCCGGCCACCAGTTCCCGGGCGCGCTTGGCGCTCTCCACCACCAGGGTGTAGCGGCAGTCCACTTTCTTGCACAGTTCGTCGATGGGGGGCTTGTTTACAGGCATTTTCTTTTCCTCCTCTATCATTCAACCACGGGAAAATACCGGGTTGTACGCTGTTTTTCCGCCTGGATCACGGCGCGCACCTGGGCGCAGGCCGCGTCCAGATCGTCGTTCACCACGGCGTATTGGTATCTGTCCATCTGCTCGATCTCGCCCCGGGCGTTGCCCAGCCTGCGCTCGATCTCCGCGGGGTCGTCGGTGTTCCGGGTGTGGAGGCGGCGGCGCAACTCCGCGTAGGACGGTGGCAGGATGAAAATGGACACGCAGTCCTTTCTCCGCGCCATCACCTGCCTGGCGCCCTGGGGGTCGATATCCAGCACCACGTTCAGCCCCTGGTCAATCCGCTTCTGCACCTGGGATTTGAGGGTGCCGTACCGGTGGCCGTGGACGGTGGCGTGCTCCAGGAATTCGTCCCGGTCCAGCAATTCGTCGTATTGTTCTTCGGAAAGAAAGAAATAGTGAGCGCCTTCCTGTTCCCCTTCCCGGGGCTTGCGGGTGGTGGCGCTGACGGAAAAGACCAGGGACGGGTCCTCCGCCAGCATCCGGGCGCAAATGGTGCCTTTTCCGGTGCCGGAGGGCCCGGAAATCACGATCAGCATGCCCTTGCGTTCTTCCTTCACGGCTGTGTTTCCCCCTCGTTTTTCTTATGTGTCGCTTTGCAGCCGGCCGGCGATGGTTTCGGGCTGGATGGCGGAAAGCACCACGTGGCCCGTATCCATCATCAGCACCGCCCGGGTGCGCCTGCCCGCCGTGGCGTCCACCAGGTGCCCGCCGTCCCGGGCTTCCTGCACCAGGCGCTTCACCGGCGCGCTGTCCGGCGCGATCACCGCCACGATCCGGGACGCGGAAACCATATTCCCAAATCCGATGTTCAGCAGCTTCATCCCATCACTCCACATTCTGCACCTGCTCCCGCAGCTTTTCGATTTCGCCCTTCATGGCCACCACCAGCTTCGTGATCTCCGCGTCGGAGGCTTTCGAGCCGATGGTGTTGGCTTCCCGGTTCAGCTCCTGGGTGAGGAAATCCAGCCGCCGGCCCGTTTCCCCTTCCGCTTCCAGGGTCTTGCGCATTTGCTGGATATGGGATTCCAGGCGGGCCAGCTCCTCGTCCACGGCGCATTTATCCGCCATCAGGGCCACTTCCTGGGCCAGCCGCTGGGAATCTATTTCAGTAACGCCCAGTTCTTTGACCCGGGAGATCAGCTTATCCCGGTACGCAACGGGCACGCCGGGCGCAAGGAAAGCGATTTCTTTCCGCAGCCGGGCCGTTTCATCCAGGTGATACTTTAGGTCCGCCTTCAGGCTTTCTCCTTCCCGATCCCGCATGGCGGTCACGTCCCGGAGGGCCTTCGCCGCCGTTTCCGTCAGCAGCGCCAATACCGCTTCCTGATCCTCTTCCTTCACCGTCACCTGCACCACGTCCGGCTGGCTTACGATCCAGGCGACGTCTTCATCCCGAACGGATGATCTTTCTTTCCTGGCGATCTGCCGGGCGCAAAGAAGCGCTTCCCGGTACTGCATTACAAGCGCCTCATCCACCCGCACTTCCCTGGCGTCCTGGCGGAGATTGACGTAGGTCACGTTCACGTCCGCGTGGCCCCTTTTCAGCGTTTCGCCGATCAGCCTGCGCAGATCGTTTTCCGCGAAGAAGAGCGCACGGGGCAGCCGGAAGGCCACGTCCAGGAAGCGATGGTTCACCGTTTTGATTTCCACGGTCATTTCCCGTCCGTCCCGGGCGATTGTCCGCCGCCCGTATCCCGTCATGCTCCGCATGGGCCACCCCTCCTTCGTATCAGTTGATTATATCATACTTTTGCATTTCCCGAAAGCCCAAATTTTCAGGTTTTCGGCCAAATCAAGCCGTCTGCGGGCAAAATAAAGAGAAAACGGCGGCGGGCTTTTCCCCGCGCCGTCCCGTTTTTACCGATGCCACACCGAATACCACAGCCGGTTTTTCCGTATCCAGGGGCACTGCCAGCCGTTGCGGGCGTACACACGGAACGCCCGCCGCGCCTTCCGCCGCTGCCGGCGCGATTCAGAAAAAACAAGAAAAAAACGGAGCATGCCCTCTCCCCCTTTCCGGAAACAGCGTGCCCCATACGGATCGAAAGCATACAGGATTATACTTTTTTATCCTTCCATTTCCCGCTGGCGAAGCGCGGATAGAAGAACGCCACCCTTACCAGGATCTCGGACAGGCCGAAGATCCACGTGCCCATCAGCTCCAGATGCAGCACCTTCACCGCCAGAATCGCCATCACCGGCCGGATCACGCTGACGCAGACGGAGGCGATCATGGCTACGTACAGGTTATCCCCTGCGCCCCTGAGGGAGCCGGAAAGCACCACGGAGCTGATCTGGAAGGGCTGCACAGTGGCCAGCACCAGCATGGTGTCCGCCGCATAGCGGATCACCTGCTCCGCGTCTTCCGTGCCCTGCCCGATGAACAGAGAAGACAGCTGATATCGGAAAAACAGGATCAGCGCCCCCAGCACCGCGGAAATCATCATGCCGTACCGCTGGCATACCTTGCCGTAGAGCATGCTCAGATCCGCGCGCTTCCTGCCCAGGTTCTGCCCTACCAGCGCCGTGGCCGCCACCCCCAGCCCGTCGCCAAAGGTGAAGGTGATATTCAGCAGCTGCATGCAGATCTGGTTGGCGGCGTACATCACCGGGCCCAGGGAAAACAGGATCCTGGCATAGATGAAGAATCCGAACCGCACGCCCAGCTGTTCAATGGCCGCATTGCCGCCCACCCGGACGATGGATTCCATGCTGTCCCTGTCAAAGCGCCATTTGTCGTGGATGGACAGATGCAGGTATCCCTTGAATTTTCCGCCTGCCATCACCGTCCACAGGGCCATGACGAGCCCGGCGCCCATGCCGATCACGGATGCAATGGCCGCGCCCCGGACCTCCAGGCGAGGGAAGCCCAGATTGCCGGTGATCAGACAGTAATTGAAAAACACGTTGATCAGGTTGCTGGCCATGTTCACCCACATGGTGATCTTCGTTTTTCCCGTGCCGCGCTGCGCCGCGCAGATGCACATGGAAAGGGCGTTCACCGGCAGGGCGTAAGACATGATGGTAAAGTAATCCACCGCGTCGCGGAGAATTTTGGGGTTTTTATCCGCCTGTTCGCCGCCTGCCAGGCGCATCAGCGGCTCCGCAAATACGATGGAAACGGACGCCAGCACCACCGATAAGCCCAGCGCCATCATCAGCGCGTTCCGCAGCGTGGCGTTGGCCGCTTCCTGCCTTTCCTCGCCCTTGCGGCGGGCCACGATGGCGGTGATGCCCACATTCAAAGCAAAAAACAGGCAAAGCTGCAGCATGCGCGGCTGGGTGGGCAGCCCTACGGCGGAGAGCGCCTCTTTCCCCAGGCCGCCCACCATCATCGTATCCACGGAGCCGATCAGGCTCATCAGCACCATTTCGATGATGGACGGCAGCGCGATCTGCATGGCGTTCCTATACGCCGTTTTCATATCCGGCAATTCGCCCAGGCGGTGTTCTTCCTTCACCAGGCATTCCGGCGCCAGCAGCCGCCTGAATACGTTTCCCTGCATGACGTGAACACCTGCCTTTCCTGCGTCGGATTCTATCATGTTTCCCGGCAATTGTAAATTCTAAGCGGAGAAAAACAGCGGAAAAAATCAGTGAATATGTCATTTTTATACGTTTTCATTGAATTATCGTGCTTTTTCTGTATAATAAAAACGTATAAAGAGCCTGTCGGCGGCGCATAACGCCGGGCCGCGCCGGGCACAATGCAACTGCGCATATTTCGGAAAAATGCAATCAAAATGCGCTGATCTTTCGTTGAATACCGGAACGACGCCGAAAAGGAGGACCGGGCCTTGAGAAATAAAACGCATTTTCGCAGAATCATCGCTTTCCTGCTGGCGCTGCCGCTCCTGCTGTCGGCGGTCCCATCCGCGCAGGCGGAAAAGAAAATGTCCGGGACCGTCCGGGTGCTTTTGACCCGGCTGAACCTGACCGACCGGGCGGAAATCTCCCTGGACGGCAGCTATACCCTGAACGATATCGCCTTTCAGCGGGGCAGCCGCCTCACCGCCGCGGCGGTGGGCAATGAGGTTTACGTTTACTACGAGGGCATTTCCCTGAACGCCGGGAAAACTCTGATCCTGACCCGCCACGAAACCGACGACGGAAAGGAAAACGGCGTAAGGATCAACGGGAATTACGCCCTGCACCCCGGCGACCTGTACCTGACGGTGCAGGGCGGCGCGCTGCGAGCCGTGCTCCACGCCCCGGTGGAGGAATACATTCTGGGCGTGGTGCCCTATGAAATGAGCGATTCCTACCCCCTGGAAGCCCTGAAAGCCCAGGCGGTGGCCGCCCGCACCTACGCGCTGCGCAAGGCCGGCGCGCCCGGGGATTACGATTTGGTGGACAATACCAACGACCAGGCCTATTACGGCGTCAAAAAAGAGCATGCCAACGCCGCCCGGGCCGTCCGGGAGACGGCGGGGATCTGCGGCTTCTGGAAGGGCAGCCTGGCGCTGTGCTATTATTCCGCCAGCAACGGCGGACAGACAGAGCTGCCCAAACACGTCTGGAGCGACAGCGACGACAGCTGCTACGCCGCGGTGGAGGACCCTTACGATCTGGAAAATCCGGACAGCACCGTGAAAAAGTATTCCCTGCCCAAACGCCTTTCCTCCAACGATGATCTGGGGAAGCTAAAAAATACCGTCCTCGGCATCCTCAGCGAGCAGCTGGAAAGCCAGGGCTGGGACGGGGATGCGGAGCACATCCGCGTCACGGGCATCCAGGCCGCCGAAACCGCCCTACCCCTGCACCGGGACGGCGGCGGGGTCATGACCCTGCTGCGGCTGACCTGCTCCGTGGAGGGCCGCCGCATGGTCACCGGTGATGATGAAACGGAAATCTCGATCTTTGACGATCCCGCCGTCACCCCGGCCCCCGCATCGCAAAAGGAGGAATGGGGACCCCTGCAGCCGCTGCCCTCCCCCGTCACCGTGGCGCTGGACCTGTTCCCGGGGGTGGAAACCGCCCTGAACCTGTCCATCAATCCCGGCAGCAACGAAGTGATCACCGTCCGGGAAACGGACGACGCCTTCGTGATCGAATCCCGGCGCTACGGCCACGGCGTGGGCATGAGCCAGCGGGGCGCCCAGCGAATGGCCGGCAAGTACGCCTTCACCTATGAGCAGATCCTGCGCTTCTATTATCCCGGCATGACGCTGGAGACCATGTCCTATACGGCCTCCGCCGCCCCGAAGATCCAGCATCAGTTCCTTTCCACTCCCGGCCCGGCGGCTACGCCCACGCCCCGGCCCACCCTGATGCCCGTTTCCGCCACCCCCGCCCCCGGCGAATACCGGGTGACGGTGGGCAACATCGGAGTCAATTCCTATCTGAACCTCCGGGCCGAGCCCAACACCCAGGCGGAGGTGCTGCGCCAGCTGTACTTCGGGCAGGCGCTGATCGTGGTCCGGGATCTGGGGGACTGGCTGCTGGTAAAGACCGACGACGCCCAGGGCTATGTTATGTCCCAGTTCGTGGTGAAGGAAAAATAATGTGATCCGCCCATAAAACGCGGGCCCGGCTTTATCGCCAGGCCCGTCAGGGTGTCGACAAAGTCGACACCCTGCGAAAAAAAGCGGAAAAAAGGATTCCGCTTTTTTTCGATCCATCAATTTCTTGCAAAATGGCATTTTCGCA